>NZ_DIDX01000003.1:0-364927 GCF_002418355.1 Sphingobacterium sp. UBA5789
GGCCGATGGTATTGCCGTAACAGGTGGGAGAGTAGGTCGGTGCCTTTTTATAAACGAAGGACCTTTCTGGAAACAGATAAGGGCTTTTTTGTTTTCAAACGGTAGGTAAGGGTAATAGCTGCTGACAAAGCAGAGCAGCAAAATATTCCAAATCAAATACCTTACACATTAAATACAAAAGCTGGTGGGAGCGTGCCGCTCGTACCCATGTAATACAGGCACAAGCAGCGCTACGCTTATGCTTGCGCCAGAGTTAGTGATAACGGTTTTACTGAACTATCCTTCTCTATTCCAGCAGCATAACTACTTATTAACTGTTGAACGACTATACTGTTAGGAAAACTCTAACAGACGCATAAGAAAGCAAAAAGCTGTTGCGAGCGTACCGCTCGTACCAAGGTATTACTGGCATAAGCAGCGCTACGCTTATGCTTGCGCCAGAACTAGTGACAACGGTTTGCCCGAACTATCCTTCTCTATTCCAACAGCATACTTCTACTACTTATTAACTGCTGAACGACTATACTGTTGGGAAAGCCCTAACAGATACATAGAAGCAAAAGGCTGGTGTGAGCGTGCCGCTCGTACCAAGATAATACAGGCACAAGCAGTGCTACGCTTATGCTTGCGCCAGAGTTAGTGATAAAGGCTTGTCCGAACTATACTTCTCTATTTCAACAGTATACTAATACTATTTATTAAATACCTATACTGTTGGTGGGAATCCCAACAGAGGCAGCTAATGTGTTTCCTGATGTTCCTAACGGTAAGCTATACAGAGATGCAAGGAATTGCTTATACTTGGCAAATAATGGTTAAATAGAGGGGGTAAGGCTATAATAAAAAAAGCCGGAGTAAATTCTACTCCGGCTTTTAATATTTCAGTAAGAACGCTTATTTAGCTAATTCTTCAGCGATTGCTTTTCCGATTTCAGCAGGGGATTCTACAACGCGAATTCCGCATTCTGCCATGATTTTCATTTTAGCAGCAGCAGTATCATCTGCACCACCTACGATTGCACCAGCGTGTCCCATACGACGTCCCGGAGGCGCTGTCTGACCTGCTATAAAACCAACAACAGGTTTTGTACCGTGTTCTTT
This sequence comes from Sphingobacterium sp. UBA5789, assembly GCF_002418355.1. Lineage (NCBI taxonomy): Bacteria > Pseudomonadati > Bacteroidota > Sphingobacteriia > Sphingobacteriales > Sphingobacteriaceae > Sphingobacterium > Sphingobacterium sp. UBA5789. The sequence goes on from NZ_DIDX01000003.1 coordinate 1,102, forward strand.
AATCCAACGAGCAGCTTCAGCTTCCATACCACCACCGATCTCACCAATCATGATGATACCTTTAGTCTCAGGATCGTTCATTAATAATTCTACAGCCTCTTTAGTCGTTGTACCGATAATAGGGTCACCACCGATACCGATAGCTGTAGTAATTCCTAATCCTGCTTTCACAGTTTGATCTACTGCTTCGTATGTTAATGTTCCTGATTTTGAAACGATACCTACATTACCTTTTTTGAAAATAAAGCCTGGCATGATACCAATTTTAGCTTCATCTGCAGTAATAATACCCGGACAGTTCGGACCGATCAAACGAGAGTTTTTGTCACTCAAGTAAGATTTTACCTGAATCATGTCTTTTGTAGGAATACCTTCAGTAATACAAACGATTACTTCGATACCTGCAGCAGCGGCTTCCATAATCGCATCAGCAGCAAATGCCGGCGGTACGAAGATGATAGATACGTTAGCACCGGTTTTGTCTACAGCATCCTGAACAGTATTGAATACCGGACGGTCCAAATGTTGCTGACCACCTTTGCCCGGAGTTACACCACCTACGACATTTGTGCCATACTCAATCATTTGAGTAGCGTGATAAGTACCTTCTGTTCCTGTAAAGCCTTGTACGATAACTTTTGAATCTTTATTAACTAGTACACTCATTTTTGTCTTGTTTTTTGCATCACAAATCTACTGTTTTGCGATGATATCTAAAAGTTTAAATAACGAACTTCTGAACTATTTTTCAATTAAATCTGTTTTTTACAACAAAATCCCATAAGACGATCCCGATTGTGACAGAAATATTAAAAGAATGCTTGGTGCCGAATTGGGGAATCTCCAGACATCCGTCCGAAATCTTCATAATCTCTTCATCTACACCGTGTACTTCATTGCCGAATACAAAGGCATATTTCTGATCTGATAAAGGTTCAAACTGATGTAACATCACACTGCCTTCTGCCTGTTCTATCGCTAATATCTGATATCCTTCAGCTTTTAATGCCTGCAGTCTGCTGACCACATCAGGGGCATGTTCCCAATCTACAGATGAGGTGGCGCCCAGTGCTGTTTTTTCTATTTCACGATGAGGAGGAGTACCGGTAATACCTCCCAAAATAATTTTTTCGACTGCGAAAGCATCTGAAGTACGGAAGGCCGAGCCTACGTTGTGCATACTTCTTACATTATCCAATACCAGTATAACCGGTATTTTAGATTGCTTTTTAAACGTTTCGACATCAGGACGCTGCAATTGGTCCATGGATAATTTTTGCATATACAAAGATAAGCAAGCAAAACTTTAATTTAGATTTTGATATATGAAAAATATGGGTTATTTTTGCAGTCCGAAATTTAAGTAAAGAAATAAAATTAGCTAATAAAAATGGCAAATCATAAATCAGCGATCAAAAGAATTAGAGCAAATGCAACTAAGCGTTTGAGAAACCGTTACCAAGCAAAAACAACTCGTAACGCAATCAAAAAATTACGTAACACTACTTCAGCAGAAGAAGCTAAAACTTTATTACCTCGTGTAATTTCTATGTTGGATCGTTTGGCTAAGAAAAACGTAATTCACAAGAAAAAAGCTGCTAACAACAAATCGAAATTGACTAAATTGGTTAACAAATTAGGTTAATTCCTCGTTAGACCTGTTTAAAAGCGATATAGTAGGGATACATGAATAATGTATCCCTTTTCTCGTTGCAATATAGCAGAAGGCCTGATTATATGTAATCAGGCCTTCTGTTTTTATTTCTGTGTAATGATTTGTTGTATGATCTTGTCCAGTTTTTCAGGATCTTTAATGTAAGTCTCCAGATTATATAATTCGACCTTTTTGAAATCTATTGGGTGACTCTCACTCTGAAGAGAAATATATCCCTGCTTTAACAGTTGCCCGTCTTTTTTCTGAGCCGGATCGTAGTCGGATACACTTCCTCCTCCGATCTGAGGTTTATTATACTCCAATACCACCTGACCTTCGAGAATATGTTGAATAACAGAATCTCCTAATACCACAAAGTCAGCTGTTACCCATTGATCTCCGTGGTAAGTTTTGGATTTGGAGCTGATACAATGCGGGGTGAATAATTTGTCATTCATTACGACATTAGTACCGGGAGTGCAGAGGTTGCTTGTCGTACGTTCATTTTTCCCGTCTCCACCTAACAGTTGTCCTTCAATAGATATCGGGAAATCCTGATTTTTTAACATAGTACGCGGATCCTGGCCATGCAGCATTGCTCCGCTGTTGCGCCATGCCCAACCTTCACCTTCCGGTGCCTGTTCTCCTACAAAACGGTACTGTACGCGTAAGACATATGCACTGAATGGTTTGTCATAGGCAATATGACCATATTGTTTGTCAAAGGATTTATAACCATCATATCTTACTTTGAGCAGGCCATCTTCAACTCTGAATGTATTTGCATAATTATCACCAACTTCGTGTTGGCGGATCTTAATGATCCAGTTTTTCATGTCTTTTCCGTTGAATAACTGGATTGGTTTGGGTTTCTTTACAGTTTGTGCAACTAATGGAGCTGAGGAGAATAATAAAGCTCCTATGCTTAGAGCTGCAAATGCATTCTTTAGTTTCATAGTATGGTTTGTGTCTTTCGCTAAAGATAGTGAAAAAATAACAGGAAGGAGAGGTTCTGCTTACAGCAAATGGTTTTTGTGCTTGACATATTCACTTGGCCGGACGCCCACTATTTTATTAAATGTATTACTGAAAGTAGGAAGGCTGCTATATCCGACTTTTAGTGCCACTTCATTGACTGTTAACTTTTCATCCAGCAAGAGTTTCAATGCCTTTAACATCCTTAGAATGGTATAGTATTGTATGAAGGACATGTTAAGTTCTTTTTGGAAGAGACGGGCCAGCGTACGTTCGCTGATGTCAAACTGTTTGGCTACATCTTTAAAACTTACATTTTCTTCAATCCTGCTATCCAGATAAGTAATAATATCCTTTAATTTGGTATGACTTGGATAAGGCAAAGCCAAAGGAAGTTCTGTCTGAGATAGTTCCGGCAGAATCAGTTTAAATGCTTTGGCAATGGAGTATTTAGGCTCTTCAACGGGGAAGATATTACCATTCCATCTGTTTGTAAACATGATCAGTTCTATCAGCAGATCATTTACAGGATAGATATTAATCTTATCAAAGAAATCTGTATCTGTTTCAAATTTGGGGAAATACAGATTTCGCATAATTACTTCAGGACTGCTTGGATGAATACTGTGTTTCATTCCGGATGGGATCCAAATATAATGACGTGCCGGTAAGAAAAATGATTTATCCGGTGTCTTTAGAAATACTACTCCGCCTTCAGTATATAGAAATTGCCCTTTTTGATGCATATGTTCCGCAATAAAGCTTTCGCCCATCACTTTATGATGACAGTAGATGCTATCTTCAAACGCATCTACTTCTGTCATGTAATACCGATCTACATATTTGGCTTCCATCTTCGAGAAATTTTAATAATTAAATCCTTGATTAACAATTATAATCCATAAAAGTAAGTTTATACTTACCTGTAAACTGCTCAAAAGTTAGTTGATACTCATTTTTGATGGTTGTATTCTTGATTATAACGGTCATACTATCAATATCTTACATAGATAAGAATGTCTTATTCAGGTAAAAAAGTAGTTAATAAAATGATATTAATCACTGATTCATAAATATTTACAAATATATCGTCTTTATTGGATAATTTTGTGGCAAAACGCAATAAAATGCCAAATAAATAAATGGTTAATATTGTCTGTGCTCGTTATGAGTGTGTTGTAAATGAGGTTTCATAAGTTTTTTTATAAATATGACAGAGGAAAGAATTCGGTTAGAAAGTCTTAAAGATAAAGTAGTCAGTGCTGCTGAAGCGGCTCTTCTCTTCGAAGATAATATGGTTGTGGGCTCCAGTGGTTTTACAAAAGCCGGAGATAGTAAGGTGGTTTTACCTGCCTTGGCAGAACGGGCACGGAAGGAGAAAATAAAGATTACATTAATGACCGGAGCTTCACTTGGTCATGATACTGACGGAAAGCTGGCTGAAGTCGGTGCATTGAAGAAAAGAATGCCTTTTCAGGTGGACCGTGTATTACGTAAAAAAATAAATGATGGGGAAGTGCTGTTTATTGATCAGCATTTGAGCGAAAGTGCTGAGCTTTTACATAATAAAAATCTTCCTCCTGTTGATATTGCTGTTCTTGAAGTTGCTTATATAGATCGTGACGGAAGTCTTGTTCCTACTACATCGGTAGGTAATTCTGCTACATTTGCCGCTCTGGCGAATAAAGTTATTCTGGAAATCAATACTGCGGTTCCATTGGATGTATTGGGTATTCATGACATCTATCAGGCAGAGGATTATCCATATCGTAATGTGATTCCGATTGTAGCTCCCTGGAATAAAATAGGAAGAAAGACAATTCCGATTAATCCTGATAAAATCGCTGCGATTGTATTTACAGATATTGTAGACAGTCCGGCAGATATTGCCGAACCTGATGCGAAGACTACAGCTATTGCCAATCATATTATGGCATTCTTTGAAAATGAAGTAAAGTTAGGTCATTTGACTGATCGTTTACTTCCTTTACAGGCAGGTATAGGCAAAGTGGCAAATGCTGTATTAACTGGATTTAAGGATAGTAATTTTTACGACCTGACGATGTTTTCTGAGGTATTGCAGGATAGTGCTTTTGATCTTATTGATTCCGGTAAATTATCATTTGCTTCAGCTTCTTCTATTACTGTTTCCAAGGAATGTTATAGCAGGGTATTTGATAACCTGCAGAAATACAGAGACCGGATTGTACTGAGACCACAGAATATTTCCAATACACCGGGGTTGATTCGTCGTCTTGGAGTAATAGCAATCAATACCGCAATAGAGTTTGATATCTATGGTAATGTCAACTCTACACATATCAGCGGCACAAAGATAATGAATGGTATTGGCGGTTCCGGAGACTTTGCACGTAATGCTTTCCTTAGTATTTTTGTGACACAGGCAGCTTCAAAAGAGAATGCAATTTCTCATGTATTGCCAATGGTATCGCATGTAGATCATACAGAACATGATGTCGATATTCTGGTTACCGATATAGGTCTTGCAGATTTAAGAGGATTAGCCCCGCGTGAACGGGCACAGGTTATTATAGACAATTGTGTACATCCGGATTTCAGAGCGGAATTGCAGTCTTACTTTGACCGTGCAAAGGAACGGGGAGGGCACACACCTCACTTGCTGGAAGAAGCCTTCAGCTGGCATATTCGTCTTAGCGAAAAGGGTACTATGAAAAAATAATAATGAACTAAAATATAGAGCCGTCACTACACCCTAGGGACGGCTTTTTTTGTGTACTTTCTTTTCCGTAACAGTTGTTGAAGGAATCCAGCCAAAAACAGAATGACCACAGGTAACACAACGTTTATAAACTGCCACTGCAACTTATCTTTTCGCACAAGTGCCTGATCCAGCATGCGCAATTTGACCTCCCTGTTTCTTAGTGATATCAAAGATGTATCATTCAATAAATAGTCCACTGCATTTTCCAGGAAAGTTTTATTGGCGAACTGTTGATTGGTATAGCGATCCCATCCCAATGGAAAAGGAGATTGATCCGATGCGTTGACCTGATTGATGAGCCAGTCTCCGTCTGCTATAGCCAGCATTTTTGCAGTCTTAGATACAGAAGATAAATCTTCAGGATTTTGAATTCCTGCGGGAGCCGGACGATTTTCAAAAATATAAGGAAATTTTCCCTGCAGTAATATGGCTACCGTAGCTGGTTTGCTTTTGAAGCGCGCAGGGTCTGGTTGTTCTTCTACCATTTGCAATGATATCGTTGCCGGGGTGCTGAGTATACGAGTAAAAGGAGAGGATTGAAGTATAATTTCTTTTTTAATGCCTTTTGCTTCAATAGTATCTATAGTTCCTGTGAATTCGGTACGTATTCCGTCCAGGTTTTTAACAATAGGATTTGTGGATACCGGCATAAGAATAGGATAAAAGAGCCAGGGAGCGAGCTCTATTTGAGATTGTCCGCCAACATTGCCTACACTGATCGGAATCTGTCCGCAGTTCATATCTGCTACCAGGTTATAATTAAAACGTAAGCCATAGAGGAAGAGCTGATCGTCCAGATTGAGCTGTCGTCCTATGATGGGCTGTTCTCCTGTTGCTCTAAGTTGATCCAGACTAGCATCTATCTGATCGATTGCCCATATGACATTTCCACCGTTTCTTATAAAATAATCGATCTTGTATTTGTCACTTTCCGAAAATGCTTTAACCGGTTTGGCAATAATCATGATATCCAGCTTTTTCAGGCCTTCATAATCGAGGGAGTCCAGGAGGATACGTCCAACCTCATTCCCGTTCATAAGTGAGTGCATGGCATCATACAATTGCAGGTCCGTCGCTTCCCCATGTCCTTCTGTAAATCCTATATATGGAAAGTCTTTCTTTGTAACTTTAGTAATAGCGGATATAAAGGCATATTCCAGATTTTGAATAGAATTATTTAGAATTTGTTCCGGACTTGCGCTGCTTCTGTTCTGCAGGAGATTGAGCGCGATTTCCCGGTCCTCTGTAGAAATAATAGCACCAGGGAAAATCATTTTTTGATTGAATCCTGATTCTGATTTTACACTGAGATTGGTGGGATATAATCCTCTTCCGACTAACGCCTGCGTAAATTCCTGCTGTTCCGCAGGCGTACCGGTCAATGGATTTAATATATTGAATTTAATCCTGCCATTAGAGTATGAGCGTAAATCTGATGCCATATCTATCGCTGCTTTTTTTAACCGGTCAAATCCACTGGGCAATTCTCCATCAAGAAAAATGGTAATGTATATGTCTTTGTCTAGTTTTTGGACAATGTTTTTAGATGTATCATTCAGGGTAAACCGCTTGTCTTCTGTAAAATCAATACGTTCAGACCATGAATTCATAAGTCCTGAATTGAGAAGAATAACAATAGCTATGGTCGCTCCGTAGTAGGTAAAAGTCTTCTTTCTGGGGTTGAACTGACGACGGAGATGCCCTACGGTCAGTACTAAAAAGAACAGAGGTACAGAAATGAAATATAGTAAATCAGATACCGTAAGTACGCCGCGGCTGATCGCCAGGTAATGTTCCTGAAACCCGATGTTTTTGACAAATGTCTCATAAGAAGTAAGGATACTTAACTGACTAATGGCATCGAAACCATAAAACATTATGAAACTACAGAAGACGGCCAGTAAAAAGGAAACAATTGCATTTTTTGAAAGGGAGGAACAAAAGAGTCCTATAGCAACAAATCCAATTCCTAATAGTAATAATCCGATATAGGAGCCAATAGTCGCACCGATATCTATATTGCCGGCTGGGTTTGCTAAGAAGTAAATGGAAATTGAATAGATAATGGTAGGTACAATTGCTAATGTGGTAATAGTAGTACCACCTAAAAATTTACCAAAAACAATTTGCCTTACTGTAACCGGACGACTCAACAGGAGATCATATGTTCCATCCGCTTTTTCTCCGGCAATAGCCCGCATGGTAATGGCCGGTATGAGAAAGATAAAGAGGTAAGGTGTAAGGGAGAAAAAACCGTCAAGGGAAGCATATCCATTGTCTAAAATACTGGTTTCCGGGAATACCCAAAACAATAAACCGGTAATTAAGAGAAATAAGCCTATGGCAAGATATCCGATAAGTGCATTGAAATACGAGGATACCTCTTTTTTATAAATACTAAGCAAAATGTCTTGTTTTTTGCTTCGAAAATAGCAAATAGAAGGCGGTAAAACAAGAAAGTACCGGCTGATCAGCCGGTACTTTCTTAATGGATTAAGTTAAAACTATCTTTTTCCCGGAAGATAGATCTGGAAACCTACACCAAAACCAAGACCAGTAGATTTATCTGCACCGCTCACATTTGCTTTGGAGTAATTGTATCCAAATGTTGCTTCCAAAGCTACAGTTTGTGTAATAAAGTGTGCATACCCTACGTTCGCTCCTGCTGTAAATGTTGCACCATCTCCTAATGAACTTCCAGCAATACCAACAGAACCTTGACCAAAGAAGCGGCCTGTAGAACTAGCTCCCTCTGGGAAGTAGTATCTTACGAATGGAGCAATACCATATCTCCAATCGTTTTCTCCATCTTTTATTGTAGTCAGTCCCAACATCCCCTCAGCACCAATAGCAATACCGTCCGATACAAAGTATCCTGCACGGGGATTAAGTGCTGCATTGAAAGATTTGCCTTCAAAACTATATCCTAAACTTCCGATAGAACCACCAACCATCCAGTTACCTGTCTGAATCGGTCTCATACCTACATCTGCTGATGTCTGAGGTTTAGTTTCGATTTTTTGAGCTTGAGTAACACCAACTGTTCCCAATAAAAGAATAAAAGGTAAAAATAATTTTTTCATGTTTTCCTGTATTTATTGATATTCAATATAGTAATAACAGTCAAACAGAAAGAAAGTTTTAGGAATTTTATTTAGTTATTTGAACAAAAATATCTTCCATTGTTAAGCCGGGGTATTTTGTGTCTGATTCTTTTAATGCAAAATTTTCCATTACTTTTCCTTTTTTTAGGATAATGACAGCATCACAAATCGCTTCCACTTCCTGCATGATATGGGTGGAGAACAGGACGGTTTTTTCTTTTCCCAGTGTTTTAATCAGACTTCTGATTTCGAGAATCTGATTAGGGTCTAATCCGGTCGTAGGCTCGTCCAGAATGAGCACCCGGGGATCATGGATAATAGCCATTGCCAACCCTACACGTTGTCTGTATCCTTTGGAGAGTTGTTGTACTTTTTTGTGTTGTTCGCTTTCCAGACCGGTAAGGTAGATAACCTCTTCTATTCGCTGAGACTTATTCGTGATATGATGTACTCCTGCTTCGAAAGCAAGGATCTCCCGGACATACATTTCTCCATATAAAGGATTGTTCTCAGGGAGGTAACCAATTAATTTTTTGATCTCCCGGTGAGCATTTTCTAAATTAAGTCCATTGATGATTACAGAGCCGGAATCAGCCGGAATCAGTCCTGTCATAATTTTCATCGTGGTTGATTTTCCTGCTCCGTTAGGTCCCAGAAAACCAACTATAGTATTGGCCGATACATCAAACGAAATTTCGTCTAAAGCCTTTTGCTGGTGGTACGTTTTGGTAATTTGCCTGAGTACAATAGACATGTGTGGTTCTTAATTGATAAACGGAGATTTTATTCCTCTTTTCAAGATGTAATATTTCAGGGATTTTCCTGCCTCTAATGGTCTGTCTGTGCTTAATATATCAGCACCTCTATCTACGTATTCAGCATATACCTGATTGCCATTTGCTTTAGCCTGTTTGTCCAGATTACCCATAGTGCCGAGGATAATGGGTATCCCATGGCCATGGAGAAGATCAACCAGACCTTTGTCAGCTTCTCTCGTTCCTACAAAAGCCACTAATCTGTTGTCCGGTATATCCCTGTCATTAAGACGCAAGAGGTCTCCGGAGTTGCGGATAGAGGCTGAAATCATAAGATCCGGAGCCAGACTGAATATACGGTCGGCCTGATTCGGGTTGTAGGTAATAATAATGACATGCGCTTCTGCTCTGGTCTTACGGATAGCATTAATAACCAGACTGTAAGGAGTTTCCTGTTTTACATCAAGGGTGTAGATTACTTTGCCTATTCCCCATGCCAGTGCTTCTTCTAAAGTTGGAATGCGATATAAGGTCAACTTTCCATTGTTGTCCTTGAGCTTAAGTTTTTTTAGTTCAGCAAGGGTATGATCGCTTACTTTGCCAGTACCATTAGTTGTACGGTCCAGTTTGTCGTCATGCATCAGTACCAAAGCAGAATCTTTAGTCAGTCTTACATCACATTCAACAATGGAAGGCTGTTTACTGGCGATATAATCGAATGTTTCTATAGCATTTTCAGGATATCCCGGATATGGCCCGCCTCGATGAGCACTGACAAGCGGATATCTTTTTTCATCATAAGTCAGAAACTGATATAAATCATCTACAGATTTGAATTTAAAAACGGTGCCCTGAGTAAGGGATGGCTTATTAGAGGAAGCCATTTCTATACAACTGCTGATCGTTGTCAGCAGGATAAACCCAAGTAGAAGTATCCGTATTCTTTTATTCATATAGTAGGACTATTTTCTTTATTGTGCGTATGTATCAGGCGAATGATTTCATCCAGATCACGATCCAGTTTTTCGAAGATAATATGAGCCTGATTATAAAACGGCTCCCGTTCTTCCAGTTTAGATTCAATAAACTGATAGAGCTCTTCTCCCTTTAACCCGAGCAGAATCGGTCTTTTCTTAACATCTGATTTGGATAGCCTGTCCCAGAGCGCTTTCGGTGTCATTTTCAGGTACAGAGAAATTCCTCTTTCATTGATCCAACTCATATTGTCATGGAAACAAGGTGTTCCTCCTCCTGTAGAAATGATACCGGATACTCCTTCCTGCTTTTGCAGGAATTCGCGTTCCAGATTTCGGAAAGCTTCTTCACTGTTTGTTTCAAAATACTGAGCAATCGGCATACCAATATATTTCACTATCTCTTCGTCAAGGTCGATAAACGGTACATTCATTTTATTGGCAAGCTTTTTACCGATAGTTGTTTTACCGCTTCCCATATAACCGATTAAAAAAACGGGCGTATTCATTATTTATCTTCCTTGAAATATTTTTTTTCTAACTTTTCGACAGATGGGAAGTTATTGTGAGACCATTTGTTGATCACGGTTCCATTTTGTAAAAGGAGCACTCCCGGATTAGATCTTACCATGCTTTTAAGCGGTACCTGATCTGCGTAAAAAATCTCAAAGATCAGATCCATATGTTCACTCAGATAATCAGCATCTGTTGATGAACTCGCTGTCAGTAAAACTGCTCTAAGATTATAGTCCTCTGCAATTTGTTTGACGGTCTGATTGATCTGACCCAAAGCTTCCAGTTCGCCTTTTCCCATTTTAGTCAGGTCTTTACTGACCACCACAAAGTTGTAGTAGGGATTGCTGATAATTTCCTGTGTTTTGTCATTTCCGTCTACATCAGTTATCATCAGATCCGGAATCGGGATAGCGTATCCTTTTTTGATAAGTTTACTTTTAGGATCTCCTACAATTTCCCAATCGCTGTCCTCCCATATTTTTTCAGACATATACACTTTGTCTGTAACATCCTTTGTTTCTCCCGTTTTTACATTTTTCATGGCATATATTGTCTCATATACGTCTCCTTCTTTACCTTCCGGTAAGACCATAAGAGAGGGGATATTATTGCCTTTTTTGTAAGGAAGAAAATCAATAAAAGGGAGGTAATGTGTTGTGTATATTCCTATGCCCATGGAGATGACGACCACAGCTGTAGTCAGCAGGTTACTGGTGAAAGGGTCTGCAATTATAGGTTTTATTTGTTTGCGATAGATAAAGATAATCAGAATGAGTGCCAGTAGAACAAGGTCTTTAGAAAAAGACTGCCATGGAGTCAAAGGAATAGCATCCCCAAAACATCCGCAGGATGTTACTACCTCAAAAAAAGCAGAATAGAAGGTAAGAAAAGTAAAGAAAATAATAAGAATCAGTAATCCCCAGGCTACTTTACGGCCATGGAAACCTAACAGTAGCAGAGCCCCGAAAATAATTTCCAATCCACAGATCAGAATAGCCAGGTAAGTGCTGTAATCATTCAGAAAATTCATGTTGAATACATGAAAATATTCTTCCAGTTTATATCCGAATCCGGTCGGGTCATTGGCTTTTATCAAACCCGAAAAGATAAAAAGCAGTCCAGTGAGGATTCTTGAAAATCCTAGCAGATAGTTTGTCTTTTGTTTAGCAGGTTGAATGTAGGTACTTTGCATATCTGGTTTATTTTTGTGCTGCCAAACCCATTTTTATCAAGGCGAATACGGCATAATTTAACATATCTTGATAGTTTGCATTGATTCCTTCGGAAACGATAGTTTGCCCACCGTTGTCTTCGATCTGTTTGACGCGGTGTATTTTCATCAGAATAAGATCTGTAAGTGATGAAATCCGCATATCACGCCAGGCTTCCCCATAGTCGTGATTTTTGGCTAGCATCAAATCTCTGGTCTGTTCTACTTTTTCATTATATTTTTGGTTCACAAATGCCGGATCCAGATTTTCCTCTCCATCTTCACCCAGTTCGATCTGCAGCATAGCAATTACACAGTAATTAATAATACCTACATACTCTTCGGCAATGCCCTCTCCAACTTTGGAGACTTGCTTTACTTCTAATGTACGGATTCTTTGAGCTTTAATATAAATTTGGTCGGTGATAGAGGATAGTCGCATAATGCGCCATGCTGTACCATAATCTTTTGTTTTCCTGATAAAAAGGTTTTGACAATGCTCGATAACACTGTTATATTCTTGAATCGTATCCATGAACGGTGATTGTATGCTCTTAATTATTTGTTGATTAGCAAATATAAGTAGAATAAGTAAAATTTGGGGATAAAGCAGGGACCGGCTTTGTAATTATAGCATCATATTCCCCGAAAATATGATGCTATATAATCAGTACAGTAATATTTTTGACTACCAGCGGACCAATTCTCCGATACGATAAGTCAATACACCTGTTTCGGGATCATACTTGTCTGTGGAGAGTACAGGCATAGGCATTTTGATTTGATCCTGATCCGGATGGTGCGTGCGGTTGTGATATGTTTTGATTTCTTTAGGAATAAATACTTTCCCGTTGACGGTCAGATTGCTGAGGGTCATGTCGATGACCGGAATGTCTTTGTAGTAGATAAAGTTGTCTCTTAAATGTCTGTCAGGAGTTCCAAAATCAAAGTATTTATGATATTGTTCTGTAAAATAAACGATCGTTTTGTCCATTCGGATTTTTTTACCCGGAAAGGCCAATGCGCCTATAGTATCTATACGTTGCGTCTGCAGATTTTCGACTGTATAAGTTACCCAGGAATGCTCTACATCTCCCCAGGAGAAATATAAATCCTTGGGTGTGAAATCAGAAGCTACACTTTTTCCTTTCTCGTATTTTGTTTTTGTAAGCTTTAATCTATATTTCCCTTTATTCCAGTTTAGTTTATTGCGCACACTTATAAAATCACCCTCACCATCACTGCTGTTGTAATATCCGGGAGAATTTGTCGCCTCTTTGCTGCGTTCGTACCAGCGAGAGAAGATTCCTCCACGTCCGATTTGTTGATACTTATTATCTTTGACACTATAACCATCCGAATGGGTCTGGATACCTCCATACACAGGCATACCATTTAGCTGAATATTGAATGGAGATATATAGAATGCATATTCGTCCGGAATATCATTGAGAACCTCAACATCTATACTGAAAGATTGAAAATCCGTTATAGTGCTGTCCAATTGTACAAAAGAATTGGTAAAATGAAGAGGAGGGAGAATGACACTATCCGGGTAATTGTGTGTATTCCTCATTTTTTTCTCTGTTTCTTTATGGAGGTCACTGTTTTCATATTTTTTCTTAAGCTCTTCTTTAGATTGAGCATTGACCATACTAACTGAAAGACTGAATAATAATAGGAAGGTATAATTTATGGATTTCATACAGATCTGTTTATTACCTCTAAAGTACGGATTTTTACAATCGATGAAGAGGGGCAAGGGACAAATCTGCAGAATTCTTACTACGCTTATGTTTTATTTTTATGATATTTACAAAATAAGCCTTTTGCACTTGCTTCCTGCTGGAAATGCGTGTAAATAGGAGGCGGTTTATTACATAAGTGATTGCAGATGAATATTAAAGAATTGGATATCCGTGAAGTAAACATTATCCGATATGTACAACCTTTCCGGGAAGGAGGATCTTTACCGGCTCTTGTAGATGCAGATGACGGATTTAGTTATGTTATCAAGTTTCGCGGGGCGGGGCAGGGGCGTAAAGCTTTGATTGCTGAATTGATAGGGGGCGAACTTGCACGGGTACTGGGACTTCGTGTTCCTGAGATTGTGTTTGCTGAGCTGGATGATTCTTTCGGTCGTACAGAACCTGATGAAGAGATACAGGATCTCCTCAAATTCAGTGTTGGTAAGAATCTGGGTTTACATTTTCTGAACGGAGCTATTACCTTTGATGCTAATGTAGATCATATAGGTGCTGAAGAAGCATCAAAAATCGTTTGGCTGGATGCGTTGCTGATGAATGTAGATCGTACGGTAAAGAATACGAATATGCTGATCTGGCACAAAGAACTATGGCTGATTGATCATGGTGCTTCGCTGTATTTTCATCATAGCTGGGACAATTGGGAGGAACAATCCGTGAAACCTTTTGTTCAGATTAAGGATCATGTATTGTTGAAATATGCTTCGGAGGTAAAGAAGACTGACGAGAAATACAAACCCTTATTTACGGAGGAAATCATCCGCAAAGTGTTATCTGTTGTGCCGGATGAATGGCTGCAGGATGAAGTAAGAGAGTTGAGTGCAGAAGATGCCCGTTTAGTCTATATTCAGTTTTTATGTAACAGGCTTACACATTCAGAATTGTTTGTTAATCAAATTATAGAAGCACGTGAAGAACGTATTTGAATATGCTGTAGTGAGACTCGTGCCTAGAGTGGAGAGAGAAGAGTTTATCAATGTCGGTGTGATATTGTATTGTAAGAGAATGCGCTATTCCGGATTTTTATGGCAATTGAATGACGATAAATGCAGTGTATTGTGCAGAGATTTGGATGTTGACATGATTCGCCAGCACTTACATTCATTCGAACAGATCTGTAATGGTTCAAATGATGGGGGGAAGCTGGCTGAATTAGATCAGGCGGAGCGGTTTCGTTGGCTGACCGCCCGGCGCAGTACACTTATACAGTGCTCGCCTGTACATCCGGGCTTAACGGAGAATCCTGCAGATACACTTCAGGACCTTTTTGAAAAACTAGTAATCTGAGACAAGATGGAAGATATTCGCATTGATAATGGGAAATAGCTGACTTGCTCAAAAAAATAAAATATGTCTGCTGATAAAAATATGGAAAGCTTCTATGATCATTTGTATGCAAAGCAACTGGAAGTACAGGATATGCCTTCTAATAAACGAATAGCCCAATGGGCTATGAATCTTTTACATTTGCTTTTTCCGGAGCGGAACTCCAATAGCTACCAGTCTGTAGAAGAGATCAGAGTTGCTTTTCAGCAATCTGAAAATGAACTTTTTGATCTTCTGATCCGTACAAAGGCTTGTTCACAATGTGATAATCAGGAGATTTCACGTGTGTTTTTTACCTGTTTGCCCGGGCTCTATGAAATTATGCTGACGGATGCGCGATCTATATTAGCCGGAGACCCTGCTGCGAAAAGTATTCGTGAGGTGATACGTACATACCCCGGATTTATGGCGATCAGTGTATTCCGGTTGGCAAACCAGCTGCATAAGCAGGGAGTGCCTTTGATACCACGGATTCTTACGGAGTATGCACATTCCAAGACTGGCATAGATATTCATCCGGGTGCGACGATCGGGCAATATCTGTATATCGATCATGGTACGGGATTAGTAATCGGGGAGACCAGTGTGATAGGAGATCATGTTAAATTGTATCAAGGCGTTACTCTGGGCGCTTTAAGTGTAGAAAAAAACATGGCTAATCTGAAGCGTCATCCGACAATAGAGGATCATGTGATCATTTATTCCGGAGCAACAATTCTGGGTGGTGAGACCGTTATCGGACATCATTCTATTATTGGAGGTAACGTCTGGCTGACTTCCAGTACAGATCCCTACACGACAGTCTACCATCAGGCTAATTCTAAATTTATTGACGCTAAACCACTTACATAATTATGGGAAATATAATAGATACCATAGGAAATACACCTTTGGTCGAGATTACTAAGTTTCATAACAATCCAAAGGTGAAAATCTACGCCAAAATGGAGGGAAATAATCCGGCCGGATCCGTTAAAGACAGGGCTGCATTGAATATGATTCGCTCGGCTCTGGAACGGGGTGAGATTACGAAGGAATCCAAACTTATAGAGGCGACCAGTGGTAATACTGGTATTGCATTGGCGATGATTGCAGGTATGTATGGCTTAAGCCTGGAATTGGTAATGCCCAGCACGTCTACACGTGAACGAACACTCACGATGGAAGCCTTTGGAGCTAAAGTGACACTTCTGGAATCTATGGAGATTTGCAGGGATTATGCGGAAGATAAAGCTGCTTCGGGTGAGTATTTTATTCTAAATCAATTTGCAAATCCTGATAATTATAAAGCACATATCAAGACAACCGGACCAGAGATATGGCGAGATACAGAAGGAAAGATTACCCATTTTGTGAGTGCGATGGGAACGACGGGCACCATTATGGGGAATTCAATGTTTCTGAAAGAGAAAAATGCTGATATCCAGATTGTAGGTTGTCAGCCTACGGAGGAATCTTCTATTCCCGGTATTCGCAGGTGGCCTCAGGAATATCTGCCTAAAATATTTGATGCGACCCGTGTAGACCGGGTTATTGATATTTCACAGGCTGAATCTACACAGATGTCCCGTGAGCTTGTAAAAAGAGAAGGAATATTTGCTGGAATGAGTACAGGCGGTGCTTTTGCTGCTGCACTCAAAGTCGCAAATGAACTTGAGGAAGGTGTAATCGTATTTATTGCCTGTGATCGTGGAGACCGGTATCTGAGCTCTGACCTGTTTGGATAAAATAAAATGACATTGTATCTAAAAGCGCTGTCCGTTTACCGGACAGCGCTTTTGGTTTATTGCGTTTCTCTGCTCCAGATCTCAAAGATCGGATCACCCTTTGAGCTTTTGCCGCTGTGATGCCAGTCATTACCTTTTAGCTCTCCCTGGAAGCTGAGGGTGGCGCCTACACGGCTATTATCCCTGGAAAAAAATAGCAGTTTTTCTGTGTATTGGTTATCCTGAAAAGAGTAGTTACCTCCTCCGGTACCGTAGAATCCTTTTTGAGCAGGATTGATAGCGATCCACTGAAAATAACCATCTACCAATATTTTAATGGTTTTGCGGTCACCTCTTTTAATGCTGTTGATATTTTCTCCTTCTTTTCTACCCGTGATTCGCCATAAACCGTCCAGACTCTGTGCTTTTCCGGCTGCTTTTGTATAGGTATGTTCATTCAGCGTTAATGTATTTCCGGCCATTTTTGATTTGAATAACTGCTTACTACCCACTTTATCAGGATCCTGAGAATTAAATTCAACTGATACCTGTATTCCCTGAGTATCAGCCTGAATAGGTCCTCCCCAGGTGTAAACAAAATTATTTTCACTGAATTGAGTATAGGTACAATATTGATCCTTAAATAACCAGAGTTCTGTAGTTCCATCCTTTGATGAAAGATAAGCTCCTTCTAAAGACGGTTGCTGAGCAGATACAGGTGACAGGCTACATAGCGCAATGATAAGAGTAAAAAGCAAGGTTTTCATGACGTATAGTTATTGGTTATCCATTATTATACGAATGAAGATATACTTTTGTTTGCAGGAAAGATAAGGTTACAATAGAACGGAGTCCGTTATCTGCCGTTGTACAGATCGAACAAATGTTCCCATTCTGCTGACAGAGATGAGGAAAAAGCAGGTTGTTTTGCTTTGTTATACCAATAGCCGGCATTCCATTTGTCTCCTTCTTTGCGGTGAAGATAAGCATGTATATGTGCGGATACCGGGTCGTGTAACTGATCTATAAGATCATGTGCGGTCTGCCAGTCTCCTTTAGCATCATACCACAGCGACTGAAGGTGAACCGAAAAATCTGCGGGTGGTTTAGGATGCAAAAGCGATGCATCAAATGTAGCACGTTCCATAGAATTAAATTAGACAAACTCATTTAAAATAAAAAATCCTTACCCGTAAAGGATAAGGATTTTCTATCTCCGAAAATTGAAATTATTTTCCGTCGTTTTTCTTAGCAGTAACTTCGTTACGGATGTCTTGCGCTAAAGTTTTGATTTCTTGTAAACCTTTACGTACACGCGTACCTGCAGCAGCGTTTCCGTTGTTGAAAAATTTGTCCGCATCTGCTTCGATTGAAGCTACTAGCTCTTTTAATTTAGTGTAGTTTTCCATTTTTAATTAATATAATTATAGTTTTCTTTAATTAATCCTCAAACGATGTTATAAATATACAAAAAGCAATGAAAGCATAAATATTTTTTCATCTTTTTTTGCTGAAAAAAGTTATTTAATAGCAGTTATTCTACAATTTTCAGTTCTTCAATAATATTTGTAGCTCCAGCAAACTTATCAATGATAAATAATACATAACGGATATCTACAGATATTGTACGTTGTAGTTTTGGATCGAAGATCACATCTCCGGCCATTGCCTCAATGTTACCATCAAAAGCCAGGCCAATTAATTCTCCATTGCCGTTAATTACAGGAGATCCTGAATTTCCTCCGGTAATATCGTTGTTGCTCAGGAAATTAACAGGCATATATCCTTTTTTGTCTGCATAGCGACCAAAGTCTTTTGCATTGTAAAGATCAATGAGACGTTGCGGAAGGTCAAATTCTTCGTCTCCTTTTTTGTACTTTGCAATAGTTCCTTTTAGGGTCGTGTAGTAATTTTCCGCTGCATCATTTTTTGCATTTGGAGGAAGGGCCATTATCGAACCATATGTCAAACGTAAAGTACTGTTCGCATCAGGATAATATTTTCCTTTTGGATTTGATTCCAGTACACCGGCGATGTATTTGCGGTGTGCGGCCTGGAATTTTCCTTCGGCTTCTTCCTGACCAGGCAATACTTCACGGTATTTGGTCATTAAAGCTGAAGAAATAAGGAACAACGGATCTTGTGCTACAGCTGCAGCATCAGGGTTGGCAAGAAAAGCATTTACTTTTTCAGATGAAGCGAAGATACTTGTTGCAAATGCCTGCTCTACATCCTTATGGAAATCTCCGCCATTTTTGCTTGCTAACGTTGCAATGTAAGGAGCAATAGCACCACCTTTCTTAGCATACAGATTAAGCTCTTGTGTCAATACTTCTATTTCCAAAGGCTGATATAGTTTTTCATACGAATCCTGAATGAAAGCATTTAGCTTAGGAAGCATCTCTGATCTTTTTGCTTCATTTTCTTTTGCATATTGAGCAAGACCTCCACCCAGATTCGCTGGAAGTGCAGCGAAAGTTGAAGAGCGGATCATACCGGTAAGGTAATTGTCATGTCTTGCTTTTTCATTAGTAGCTGCGTAATAATCGTTGATGGTTTTGATAACATCACCATACTTTGCTTTGTTGGCAGCTTTGTTAGCCCATTTGTTAAATTTAGCTTCTTCTACTGCTTTTGTGGCAGCTGTCTTATGGAAGGTTAATGCATCGATCATACCCTGGCGGTTTTTCCAGTAGTTGGCAACACCTGAGTACTTGGAAGCATAGTTAATTTTTACTTCCTGATCCCGATCCATATATTTTTTCATAGCATCCAGACCTGTTTTTGAAGATTCAACCCACGCCGGATAAGCAAATTTTACATTCTGCTCAATACCTGCTGAAGGCATCCATCTGTTTGTACGGCCGGGATATCCCAGAATCATAGCAAAATCGTTATCCTTAAAGCCTTTCAGACTGACAGGAAGAAAGTGTTTTGGCTTCAATGGAACATTCTCTTTGGAATACTGTGCCGGGTTGCCGTCTTTGTCTCCGTATACACGGAAGATAGAAAAATCTCCGGTATGGCGTGGCCATTCCCAGTTGTCTGTATCACCTCCGAATTTACCGATGCTGTTTGGAGGCGTACCTACAAGGCGAACATCTGTATAATCCTGATAAACGAAGTAGTAATACTCATTTCCATTGTAGAAAGATCTTACAGATACTACATACTTACCGCCTTCGCTGTTTTCTGTCTGGATTTTAGCAATCTCCTGATTAATGATTTTCTCACGTTCCTTTTCGGTCATTTTATCATTTACAAGACCAAGAATACGCTTTGATACATCGTCCATACGTACGAAAAAACGTACAAATAAGGATTTTGGTTTTAATTCTTCCGCTTTTGTTTTAGCCCAGAATCCGTTTGTTAAGTGGTCATTCTCCGGTGTAGACAATTCGGCGATAGCACCATATCCACAGTGGTGATTGGTAAACACCAGACCTTGATTGGACACGATCTCTGCTGTACATCCTCCGTTGAATTGTACAATCGCATCTTTAAGACTGGAATTGTTAATGCTGTAAATTTCTTCAGCTGTTAATTTTAAGCCTTTTTTCTGCATATCTGCCATATTCAGACGCTTGATGTGCATTAAAAACCACATCCCCTCGTCGGCAAATGAGCTTAGACTTACTGCAAATAGCAGTACGAAAATCCATAATTTTTTCATATCAACCTTTTAAGTTCTTTTATATCTAGGACAAAGTTGCTTTAAAATAGGTTTAAATCAAAATCTGAGGGTTGCATAATCAGAAAAAGATGAGTTTTATGTCATCCCTCAAATCGTTCGCTGTAGCCTCTGTCAGGCTTGTATGGCATAGTGTCTCCGGTCAAATCTGATGGTAATGTGACCTTTTCATATAAATGCTTTTCGCTATCTTTGCCAAATGCAAAACTCTTTTGAAGATTTCAAGTTCAATAAACAGATCCTCAATGCTATCTCAGAAGCTGGCTATTCCGTTCCGACGGAGATACAGCAGAAGGCTATTACCCCTGTTCTGGCAGGGCAGGATATTATGGGGATAGCGCAGACGGGAACGGGTAAAACAGCCGCGTTCGTGTTGCCTATGTTGATGAAGCTGAAATATGCGCAAGGTAAGGATATGCGTGCGCTTATCTTATCTCCTACGCGGGAGTTGGCCATGCAGATCGAAGAACATATACAATTGTTTTCAAAGTATCTTGATCTGCGTACTGTAGTACTGTATGGTGGCCTGGGACCTAAAACGCAAATTGAAAACCTGGAAAAAGGGGTAGATATTATTGTAGCTACTCCGGGTAGATTTTTAGATCTTTATCTGGAAGGACATATCAATGTGAAGTCTCTGAAATTTCTGGTTATGGATGAGGCCGATAAAATGATGGATATGGGTTTTATTTCTAAAATCCACCGTATACTGGAAGTCGTTCCCCGGAAAAGACAAAATCTGTTGTTTTCTGCAACAATGAGTGAACTTGTCCGCAAAATTGCAGGAGATTTTCTGGCCTTTCCTACAGTAATCGAAGTTACGGAACAGGCTACTCCGGCTAAGACAGTACAGCAGGCTGTCTATAAGGTACCTAATCAAAAAACAAAACTCAATCTCTTACAGCATCTTCTGAAGGATGATGAATCTTTTCACCGTCTTATTGTATTCTGTAAAACAAAGACTGTAGCAGATAATGTATTTCATTTTCTGGAACGTAAATATGGTACAGAGCAGGTGAGAGTTATTCATGCCAATAAGGGTCAGAATACACGTATCAACTCGATCAATGCATTTAAAGAAGGTAATATCAGGATTCTGGTTGCTACGGATGTAGCTGCACGTGGTCTGGATGTTTCTAATGTGAGTCATGTGATCAATTTTGAAGTACCAATAGTTATTGAAGATTATGTGCATCGTATCGGACGTACCGGGCGTGCATTCAATGAAGGAGATGCAATCACGTTCAGTAATCCTGCCGAAGAATATTATGTAAGGAAGATCGAAAAACTTATCCGTCAATCGATTCCGGTTCTTGAAATCCCGGAAGAAGTTTTTGTTGAAAAAACAGGTTTTGAGGAACGTCAGGCTATAGCTCGTGAAATTGATAATCAGAAGAAAAAAGATGATCCTGATTTCAAAGGAGCTTTTCATGAGAAAAAATATATGCTTAATGGAGGTGGAAAACCTAAGCCTGTAAAGAAAGCAGGAACAAAGAAGACAACGGGAACAGGAAAAAAGAAGAAGGGAAAAGCTTTCAAGCCTAGTAAATAATGGGACTGAAACTAACACCGTTAAATATCACGCTGGCCTGTATTCTGGTTTGGTTTTTTAGTGAACTGGGACACCCGGAGACAGCGATGATCTCTATTCCCTGGTTAGGGGTGCTGGTTGTTGTATTGGCTGTTGTGGATCTTTTATTCAGAGTGTGGATAAAGGATCTGAAACGTGTGTGGATGTTTGAAATAGGATTTATTTTGGTGGTAGGTATTGTCACCGTATTGATAAGAATATAAAGAGTATGAAAAAGGCAGAAATTAAATTACAGATAGAATTAGACGAGCAGAATGTCCCTGAGACTATTCACTGGACATCCAGTGATGGCGAGTCTTCAGACGAACTTCCAGCAAAGGCCATGTTTTTGGCATTGTGGGATGCGCAATATAAAAACTCCATGCGTATTGATCTTTGGACCAAGGATATGCCATATGACGAAATGAAGCGTTTCTTTTATGAGACATTGCAGACTTTAGGCGATACGTTTATCCGTTCGGCTGGTGGTGATCCTATGGCTGATAAAGTGATTGGTGATCTTCGTGATTATTGCGCACATTTTGCAGAGAAAATGGAAGTTCTGGAACAACAACAATAGTTAGATATTTAGTATATGAATTACTTTTTAGTAAAGTCTGAGCCTTTCAAATACAGCTGGGAGCAGTTTAATAAAGATGGACAGACCTTTTGGGACGGAGTGCGTAATTATCAGGCCCGAAATAATATAAAAGCAATGAAGGAAGGTGATCTGGTACTTTTCTATCATAGCAATGAAGGAAAAGAAGTAGTCGGTATCGCTAAAGTAGTAAAAGAATTTTATCAGGATCCAACGACAGAAGATGAACGTTGGGTAGTGGTGGATCTTGCTCCGGTGGAGACGTTCAAAAATCCTGTGACACTGGAACAGATTAAAAGTGATACACTGTTGCAGGATGTCGCATTAGTACGTCAGGGAAGACTTTCGGTTATGCCGTTGAAGCCGGAAGAATTTGACAGAATAGTAGAGCTCGGTAATTAGAATATTAGTATAGTGATCAGATGACTCTTCATTCATATCACTTCGTATAGCTTCCTATCCAGAGATTCTCCAACTTTTATAAGCTATAGAGATGAGTATTTTATAATGATATATACTCATCTCTATAGTCTGATTTAATCCTTTTGTTCCAACATTTTCAGCAGCTTTTTGATCCCCGTAGCATGCTGAGGTTTGATTTTTCCCGCAAGTATAAGTCTGAGTTCCCGACGCTGTAAAGCTT
This sequence comes from Sphingobacterium sp. UBA5789, assembly GCF_002418355.1. Taxonomy (NCBI): domain Bacteria; kingdom Pseudomonadati; phylum Bacteroidota; class Sphingobacteriia; order Sphingobacteriales; family Sphingobacteriaceae; genus Sphingobacterium; species Sphingobacterium sp. UBA5789. The sequence continues at coordinate 24,333 of NZ_DIDX01000003.1, forward strand.
CATCATATAGTTTGTGTTCTTTTTCTGTTTCCGGAATCAGCTCAGGTATAGGCTGTGGTTGTGTATTCTCATCGACAGCTACAAATGTATAATAAGCTTCATTAGATTTTACTTTTGTACCTAGCGGCAGATTCTGAGCGAAAACTTCCATCCGTACTTCCAGAGATGTATTAAAAGCGCGGGTCACCTGAGCTTCTATTGTCAACACTTCTCCCAGTTTGATGGATCTTTTGAAAGACACATTGTCTACAGACACAGTGACCACAGGGCTATTTGCATGTTTCTGAGCTGCCATTGCAGAACAGATATCCATCCAGTAGAGCAGGCGCCCTCCCATCAGATTATTAAATGTATTGGTATCATTGGGGAGAACAAGCTCGTTCATCACCATGTAAGATTCCTTTGCAGTTTTTGATTTCATATATTTTTACTTAACCATTCAATGGTCTGAATGTTTTGAATTGCTGGTCAATCAGATGCAGACTTTCTCTAAAAGGAGTAGGCCGGTAGTCTAACAGATGTTTTGCTTTTGACAGATCAAATCCGGTTTTGCGTGGTCTGTTCGCTGTTTGTCCTATTGTAGCGGCTGATATCTCACTGATATACGTACGGTCAAAATTCCAGAAATCAGCTATCGTATATACCGCATCTGCGATCGTCATCATTTCTTCTCCGGAGATATGAAAGATACCTGTTTCTTGCTTTTCGATAGCAGATTTGCAGGCTCTTGCCAGATCATCCACAAATGTAGGCATCCGCCACTGGTCATTGACTACCTTTATAGCTTTTTGTTTACTGAGTTTATCCTTGGCCCATAATACCAGATTAGATCTTTTCTCATCGGCAATAATCCCGTATACCAGAATGGTGCGGAGTATAGCATATTTGCATTGAGTCAGCGTAAGCGCCTTTTCTGAATCGACTTTACTTTTACCATACGCACTTAACGGATTCGTCGGATCGTCCTCTTTATAAGGTCCGTTTTTTCCGTCAAATACAAAGTCCGTAGATAGATGTACCAGATAACTGTTGTTCAGCGCTGCATATCTTCCCAGTTGTGCTACAACATCAATATTCAGACGCTGGCATAGTTCGGGTTGTTCCTCACAGGCTTCTACGCTTGTCAACGCTGCGGTATGGATGATGGATACAGGCTTATATTTCTGCAGTATATTATCTAATGATGCTGTGTCCAGAATGTCCAGCTGTCTAAAAGTATAGTCTGCCTGATTGGGATTTCGGTTCTCTCCTTTAGAAATGGCAATGACTTCATATCGGGAATCTGCTGACAAGAGGTCTGTCAGTTTTTGCCCTAAAAAACCGTTCGATCCGGTGATCAGTACTGTGCTCTTGCTCATCTGACGGATTAGTTGGTAAACTGAAAATCTAATTTTTGCTGCTGCTTCATGATATTATCTATGACCATAAGTTCCAGTTCGATAATACCTTTTAAAGATAGATAATCGATTTTGTCTGCATCATCTGTCGGCATATGATAGTCCGGATGTCCTCCGGTATGAAAGAACAGTACCGGAATATCTTTTTTGTAGAAAGAGGTCTGATCTGAGCCGCCATTGCCGTCGTGACCTGTGTAGTATTTGATGGCGGGTTTGATCCCTTCAAATATTTCCGGCCATTTTTTGCTGGTACCATATCCGATGACAGCTACTCCCTGCTGTGGATTGTAGCGACCTATCATATCCATATTCAGCATAGCGGTGATCTGATCTAATGGCAGGGTAGGATGTTCGGTAAAATATCTGGACCCAACTAATCCTAACTCTTCTGCACCAAATGCTATAAACAGGAGATTGTAATTTTCTTTTATATTGTTTGTGCTGTAATGACGAGCCATTTCCAGCAGAGCTGCTGTACCTGACGCATTGTCGTCTGCGCCGTTGTGGATTTTGCCTACTCCCAAAGAATCTTTTGAGCTTCCTTGATGTCCTGTGCCCAGATGATCATAATGGGCACCGACTACTACCGTGTACGCAGCTCCGTTATCTATAAATCCAATGATATTGTCTGCCTGGCGGATGCTGTCAGGCACCACTACACGGCGTACTTTCGCTGTAAAAGTCTGGCGGTAGCCTTTTTCTCCTTTCGGAGTCAGTCCGTACTTCCTGAATTGTTTTTCAATATAATCAGCCGCCTTTTTCACTTCTTTACTGCCTGTACCTCTTCCTTTCATTTTGTCTGAAGCCAGAAAATAAATGTGTTTCTTCAATATACGCTGATCGATTTCTTGTGCATAGCCAGTTTTTATTCCAAGTAGGAACAGGGAAAAAATAAAAACAGCCGTTAGGGTTAGATGACGTTTTAACATAGCGCAAAGATAGGAATGTTAGCGGATTGAGAGAGAAGAAAGGATTGCTTTAACAGAACTGTTGCAATTCTTTTACCTGATAAGGATAAATATTCAGGACAATTACGGGGTGTCAAATTATCCTGAATATTCATGAGTTATGTTTCGGAGGAATTTAGTCTTCCAGCATTTCGCTGTGGACACTTGATTTTTCCTCGTGTTCTACTTTAAAGTATCTCTTCTGGAATAGGAGTATCAGTACCACACCTACAGATATAGCTGAGTCGGCTATATTAAAGATAGGACGGAAGAATAAGAATTCTTCTCCTCCCCATATCGGAAACCAGGTAGGGAAGTGCCCGCTGATCAACGGAAAATAAAGCATGTCTACAACTTTTCCATGAAAGATGGTTTCGTAACCTCCTCCTGCAGGGAATAATGTTGCCGTATTGTACCAGGTACTTTCGCTAAAGATCATTCCATAGAAAGTGGAATCGATGATATTACCCGTTGCTCCAGCCAATATCAGGGCGACATTCATAATAAACCCTCTGTTGTATTTGTGTTTGATCATGTAGTGAAGCCCATATCCGATACCGGCTACAGCTATGATTCTGAATAGTGTCAGAAATAATTTACCTGCTTCGCCACCGAATTCCATACCATAGGCCATTCCATTGTTTTCAATAAAATGTATTTGAAAGTATTCTCCCAGGATTTTGTAACTCTGACCAATGGTCATATTGAGTTTGACCCAGAACTTGGAGATCTGATCTATCAGCAGAATAATAACAATAAGAAGAATGGGTTTGGTATAGCCTTTCATATATGTCAAAAAGTGGATCAGGCTTTTCGCCGGATCCACTTAGGGTTTGTTTTAATTAATATTGTTTGTTTTTCGCTTCAATACTTAGTGTAGTATGCGGAACAGCTTTCAGTCTTTCTTTCTGAATCAGTTTTCCTGTTTCACGGCATATACCATAAGTCTTGTTTTCAATACGTACCAGTGCTGCTTCCAGATTGTCAATAAATTTCTTCTGTCTGGCCGCTAACTGATTGGTCTGTTCTTTTTCTAAAGTGGCAGAACCATCTTCTAATGTTTTATACGTACCAGCCGTATCATCAGTGCCATTTGCGTTGCTGTTGTTTAATGATTTTGTTAACGAAGAAAGTTCTTCCTTAGCAACACGCAATTTTTCTAAAATAATGCTTTTGAACTCTTGCAGTTCTACATCGCTGTAGCGAGTTTTTTCTGTGTTATCTGCCATAATTTAAACTTTTACGATTAATACTGTTAGTTCTTTTTCGTCAATTTCTATTTTGTCTCCTGATGTAAGAGTTTCCTCAAAATCCAGTGTATCTGCCAGAATTTCAGCGCAAATATACGATAAATTTTCTGTGGCTGCTGCAGTTATTTCCGCATCTGAAGTTAAGGTTACTTTAATTCTGTCCGTTACTTCCAGTCCTTTTTCTTTTCTCAGATTCTGAAGTCTGTTGATCAGTTCACGGGACAATCCTTCTTTTTTCAATGCTTCCGTGATATGTACATCTAACGCAACAGTTAATTTACCCAGATTAGCCACTTGCCATCCTTCCACATCTTCGGCAATGATTTCCACATCTTCCGTCGTAATGGTATAAGGAGTATCTGCTAATGCAATTGATCCTTCTTTTTCCAGTGAACTTATAAGGTCGGGAGTCAGATTATTAATTGCCGTTGTTACTAACTTCATATCCTTACCAACTTTCGAGCCAAGAGCTTTGAAATTGGGTTTTATTTTTTTCTTAATAATCCCCGTCGTGTCTGTGATAAACTCGATATCTTTTATATTTGTCTCAGAAAGAATGAGATCCTTTACTTTTTCAACTTTTTCCTGAAACGCATTATCCAGTACCGGAACAAGTATTTTATTCAGTGGCTGGCGTACATTAATACCTGTTTTCTTTCTTAACGATAACGTTAATGATGAGATATCCTGTGCAAGAGCCATTCTCTCTTCCAGATCACGGTCTACCAAATGCTCGTGGTATTCCGGGAAATTAGCCAGATGTACAGACTCCACGGTTTCTTTTTTCGTTACTTCATTCAGATCCAGAAATAAACGATCTGAGAAGAACGGAGAGATTGGAGACATCAGTTTGGCTATGGTATTCAGACAGGTATACAGTGTCTGATAGGCCGATATTTTGTCTTCGGAATATTCACCTTTCCAGAAGCGTCTGCGACACAGGCGTACATACCAGTTGCTTAAGTGCTCATCCACAAAATTCTGAATTGCACGGGCTGCTTTTGTAGGCTCGTAGTCTGCCAGATATTCGTCTACTTCTTTAGTCAGGCTATTTAACAGAGAAATAATCCAACGGTCTATTTCAGGACGGTTTTCAATTGCAATATCCGGTTCTGTATAGGCAAATTTGTCAATATTTGCATACAAAGCGAAGAACGCATAGGTATTATATAATGTTCCGAAGAATTTACGGCGTACTTCATCCAGTCCTTCTGTATTGAATTTAAGGTTGTCCCATGGTGCGGCATTACTGATCATGTACCAACGTGTAGCATCTGCACTGTAATGGTCGATTGTCGCAAACGGATCTACACCATTTCCAAGACGCTTGGACATTTTGTTGCCGTTTTTGTCCAGTACCAGTCCATTTGAAACTACATTCTTGAAGGCTACGGATTTGCGTAGCATAGTAGAAATCGCATGAAGGGTAAAGAACCATCCGCGGGTCTGATCTACACCCTCTGCGATGAAATCTGCAGGGAATGCGGATTCGAAGCCGTCTTTGAACGGGTATTCTTCACCACGAGCCAGCTTGTCGTGATCCAGTCCCCATTGTGCATAAGGCATTGCTCCGGAATCAAACCAGACATCGATCAGATCAGGTTCACGGAACAACTTCTGACCGCCATCAGATACCAATACGATATCATCTACATAAGGACGGTGTAAGTCCAGCGTTTCTGTACCAAACTTATCCAGATAAGCTTTGTTTTTTGCTTTTTCATCTTCCGATAATACTGCTGAATCCAACGATGCTTCCAGTAGTGATTTTAACTCCGGAAGAGAACCTATGCAGATTTCTTCGTTCTCATCTTCTGATCTCCAGATCGGAAGAGGTGTGCCCCAGTAACGGGAACGGGAAAGATTCCAGTCAACCAGATTTTCCAGCCAGTTACCAAATCGTCCTGATCCGGTTGCTTCAGGTTTCCAGTTTATCGTTTTGTTCAACGATACCAGATCTTCTTTTACAGCCGTAGTACGGATAAACCAGCTATCCAGCGGATAGTACAAGACAGGTTTGTCTGTACGCCAGCAATGCGGATAAGTGTGTTCGTATTTTTTTACATCAAATGCTTTGTTTTCCTCTTTCAGTTTGATTGCGATCAATACATCTGTAGGTCTGAAGTCTTTGTCTGCACGTGCTGCATCCGAATAATATTCTTCTTTTACAAAGCGTCCTGCAAAATCAGTAATCTCTTTTACAAAGCGTCCTGTTCTGTCTACTGTAGGGACTTCTTTGCCATTTTCATCCTTTACAAGAATGCCAGGTACATCATTCTCTTTGGCAACTCTAAAGTCATCTGCACCATAGGTAGGAGCGGCGTGTACGATACCTGTACCGTCTTCTGTTGTCACAAAATCACCAGGAATCACACGGAAAGCTTTTTCCTGTAATTCTTCATTTGTGATATAAGGCAGCAATTGTTCATAGCGTAAGCCTACCAGTTCTTCACCTGTAAACTCTGCTGCTACTTCCCATGGAATGATTTTATCGCCTAGATTGTAATCCTGAAAGGACGCATTTTTACCATCAGCTTTAAAGTGTTTAGCAATGAGATCTTTGGCCAGAATTACCGATACAGGGCTTCCGGTATATTGATTGAACGTTTTAATTTTGACATATGTGATCTTCTTACCAACAACAAGAGCTGTATTCGACGGCAAAGTCCATGGTGTCGTAGTCCAGGCAATAAATGCCACATCTTCTACAATATCTTCCACCAGTTTTTCCATTGCCGGATGGATCTGATCTTTTATCAGTCTGAATTCCGCAACAATTGTGGTGTCTTTTACATCTTTGTATGTTCCAGGTTGATTCAGTTCGTGAGAACTTAGTCCAGTTCCTGCAGCAGGTGAATAGGGCTGTATCGTATATCCTTTATATAAAAGTCCTTTTTTGTACAGCTCTTTCAACAGATACCAAAGCGTCTCTATGTATTCATTTTCATAAGTGATATATGGGTTTTCAAGGTCTACCCAATATCCCATTTTAATCGTAAGGTCATTCCACACATCGGTGTATTTCATGACTTCTTTACGACAAGCTGCATTGTATTCTTCTACAGATATTTTTTTGCCTATATCTTCTTTTGTGATACCTAATGTTTTTTCGACAGCAAGTTCTATAGGAAGTCCATGGGTATCCCATCCTCCCTTACGTTTGACCTGATAACCTTTCAGGGTTTTATAGCGGCAGAAAATATCTTTGATTGAGCGAGCCATGGCATGGTGAATTCCGGGCATACCATTTGCAGACGGAGGTCCTTCATAGAAAGTATACGGTTTACTCGCGGGACGGTTACTAATACTTTTTTCAAAGATATGTTCACGTTCCCATCGTTCTAATATTTCTTTGCCGATCTCAGGCAAATTGAGCTGCTTATATTCCTTGTACATCAGTAATTTGTCTTCTGTTTTTAAGGTTGCAAATTTACGCATTTTTAATGAAAGGTGCTAAGTTTAGATGAATATCCCTGAAAAAACAATAACACGGTGTTTTGTCGCATTTATTGAGCGGGATAATTGATGAAACCGCCAGATAAATAAGCTTTTACAGGGTTTGTTTATCCGGCGGTTTTAGTGGTGTAAAATAAACGGCGCCCTGAATTTCGATTTCAGGGCGCCGTTTATTTTATGTAAAGGTAGTTTTTATGCAGAAAATGAACTTCCGCATCCGCAGGTACTGGTTGCATTCGGATTATTAAATGTAAATCCTCTTGCATCGAGACCATTTCTAAAATCTACTTCCATACCGGCCAGATATAAGCCGTGTGCTTTATTCATAAAAATACGGATCCCCTGGATTTCGTATTCTGTATCTCCCTCTTTCTTTTGGTCAAAACCTAATATATAGCTCATACCTGAGCAACCACCGCCTTCGACACCAACACGTAAACCGAAGTCTTCCGAAATCTCTTGTTGGTCTCTTAACTTTTTTAATTCCTTAACAGCACCTTCTGTCAGGGTAAGTGGAGCTTTATCAACAATATTCTCTGTACTCATCGTTATTTATTTTAAAGTCAACTAAACAAAAATACATATTTTTAGCCAGTTTTGTGATTGAACACAATTTTTGACACTTTGTAAACATTATAAGGGATATGGATTATATTGAATTTTTTAAGAATTTGTTTTTAATTGCTTTTGGCGTTTGTGCCGGATTAATCCTTGCATTCAGGCTTGTGTGGCCTAAGATAGAGGCTCTGATTATCAAAACAAAAATGCTGGATAAGAAAATGTCGGATCAAAAGGGAAGTGCGATCGGTGAAAGAGAGCATTTAAAAGCAGGTGCATATGAGCGGTTATTGTTGTTTACGGGTAGAATAGAACCCCGTAACTTAATAGCCCGCCATCTGGAGGAGAATCAAAACGTGCGAACTTTACATTTACGGCTGATTCAGGAAGTAGAAAATGAATTTCAGTATAATTTTACACAACAGCTGTATGTTTCTGCTGACGCCTGGGAAGCCGTCAGACTGCTGAAAGAAAACACAGTGATTCTGCTGAACAAGGCATTGAACGATGCTACAGATACACAGGAAGCATATGCGGAAGAGGTGTTGAAATTTCTGAGTACTTTACGTCCCGATCCTTATCAGACTGCACAATTGATTCTCAAGCAGGAAGCTAACCGGTAAAAGGCGACATTACCACTATTGGCAATAATCCGTTAAATAATAGTTCTATGCCAAAATCAAAATTATTTTGACTATTGATTGAAATAAATAAAATCTTGACACTGAATATTTTTAAGTATTGTAGTATATTTGCATTTTCAATCTAAAAGTATAATAATTCACTATTTAAAAGAATAAAATGGAAAGAGATCAGGCCATATTTAATCTTATCAACGACGAGTTGAAGCGTCAGGAAGAGGGCATTGAATTAATTGCATCGGAAAACTTTGTTTCGAAACAAGTTATGGAAGCGGCAGGTTCAGTATTGACCAACAAGTATGCAGAAGGCCTTCCGGGCAAAAGATACTATGGCGGATGCGAAGTCGTTGACGAAATTGAGACGATTGCCATCGATCGCGCAAAGCAATTGTTTGGTGCTGAATGGGTGAATGTTCAACCACATTCAGGTGCACAGGCTAATGCTGCGGTTTTCCTTGCTATTTTAAAACCGGGAGATAAGATTCTAGGTTTTGATCTATCTCATGGCGGACACCTTACTCATGGTTCTCCGGCAAACTTTTCAGGTAAATTGTATGAGCCTGTATTCTACGGTGTAGAAAAGGAAACAGGACTTATCGACTATAAACAATTAGAAGAAACTGCACGTCGCGAAAAACCAAAAGTAATTATCTGCGGTGCCTCCGCTTACTCACGTGACTGGGATTATGCACGTATTCGTAGTGTAGCAGATGAGATCGGAGCATTGGTTGTTGCTGATATCTCTCACCCTTCAGGATTGATCGCACGCGGTTTGTTAAATGATCCGCTTCCTCATTGTCATATCGTAACTACTACTACCCATAAAACACTTCGCGGACCACGTGGAGGGATGATCATGGTGGGGAAAGATTTCGAAAATCCATGGGGAATCAAGACTCCAAAAGGAGAAATCCGTACAATGACTCAATTATTAGATCTTGCTGTATTCCCGGGTACGCAGGGAGGACCATTGGAGCATACTATCGCTGCAAAAGCTATTGCTTACGGTGAAGCACTATCTGATGATTACATGAACTACATTGTTCAGGTGAAGAAAAATGCTGCAGCTCTTGCTCAGTTTTTTGTCGAAAGAGATTATAACATTATTTCAGGAGGTACTGATAACCATTTAATGTTGGTAGACCTTCGTAATAAAGATATTTCAGGTAAAGAGGCTGAAGCTGTATTAGGTAAAGCTGGAATCACCACAAATAAAAATATGGTTCCTTTTGATACACGTTCTCCATTCGTCACTTCAGGTGTACGTTTTGGTACCGCTGCTATCACTACCCGCGGAATCAAGGAAGCAGAAATTCTTCAGATCGGTGAATTGATCGACAGTGCGATCAATAATCACGCAAACGATGCTGAACTGGATAAAATCCACAGCAAAGTGAGAGAAATGATGGCTGAATTTCCGCTTTACAAATAGGAAACAGAGGTATGATAAATAAAGAGGCATTGTAATACATTACAATGCCTTTTTTGATAAAATACAAGTGTAAAGCAAATGTGAAGAAATGTTAAAAAACAGTTCTTAAATTTGAATAACCAATTATTTTCTTTTGATTTGAACTATCAAACAGAACAAAAAACTAAAATAAAATCGCCTATAGGGAAAATTTACTCTTAAAATTCAGTGCTTATTAATAGAATGCTAACTGTTAAATGTTGGGGAAAACGTTATGAAACTATTAAATAAAAAGAAGAGTGATCAAGAGTTAATTCATGCTTATATAGGTGGTGATGAATCTGGTTTGGAAGTTTTGCTGGACCGATATAAATCAAAAATCTATACTTCTATTTATCTTCAGGTTAAGGATGAACATCTTGCAGAAGATATCTTTCAGGAAACCTTTATTAAGGTAATCAATACATTAAAGGCTGGTCGTTATAATGATGAGGGTAAGTTTTTGCCCTGGGTGATGCGTATTGCACATAATATGGTAATTGACCATTTCAGACGCGAAAAGAGAGCGCCTTCTGTGGTAAATGCAGATGGTTTTGATATTTTCGAGGTGCTGCAGTTTGCAGATGAGAATGCGGAATCCAGAATGGTGAAAAATCAACGTGATATTGATTTACGCAAAATTATACAACTATTGCCTGACGATCAGAAAGAGGTGCTTATTATGCGTCATTTCTGTGAAATGAGCTTCAAAGAAATTGCAGATATTACAGAGGTCAGCATCAATACAGCATTAGGGCGGATGCGCTATGCATTGAGTAATCTGAGACGAATGATTGAAGAGCATAATATGATTCTTCAAACAGGATAAGAACGTGTTTTAAATATTCATTTTATTAAATATTTAATGATTAAAATCGTCCGGTTGATAATTCTTCCGGACGATTTTTTTTTGTTCTCCAGAGATTTTTATCAATTTCAGAATGATAATAAAAATGAATAATCGTCATGTGTAGCTCACAAGTAACGGTTCTTTTTGAGACATTCTGTCATTTTTGTATCTTAGGGGTTGCAAAAGTTCCGATCTGCAACGATTGGAATATGATTTGATAAGATTTAGATATAAACAGAAAAACAGAAAAACAGAAAAGATATGTATATAATATTATTTGTGGGCATCATGATTGTGAGTTTTGTTGTCCAGTGGAGATTTAAGAATAAGTTTAAGCAGTATTCGGAAACACCTTTATCAAGTGGGTTGTCCGGGAAAGAGATAGCTCAAAAAATGTTAAATGATAATGGCATTTATGATGTGCAGGTGATATCTGTAGACGGACAGTTGACAGACCATTATAATCCGCAGAACAAAACTGTAAATCTTAGTCCTGAAGTGTATGAAGGCAGAAGTGTGGCTGCAGCAGCGGTCGCAGCACATGAATGCGGTCACGCCGTTCAGCATGCCACAGCTTATTCATGGCTGCAGTTCAGATCGGCGATGGTGCCGGTTGTAGGTTTTGCTTCCAAACTGACTTCCTGGATTCTGATGGCAGGTGTAATTATGTTTGCTATATCCAAGGGAGGTAATTACTGGTTGCTTGCCATAGGTGTTGGCGCTTTGGCTATTACTACAGTATTTAGTTTTATAACTCTTCCTGTTGAGTTTGATGCCTCTAACCGTGCTCTGGCCTGGTTGAATACCGCTGGTATTACCCATAGCAGGGAAGAACATGACGGAGCAAAGGATGCATTGAAGTGGGCTGCAATGACTTACGTGGTTGCTGCATTATCTGCATTAGTCACGTTACTTTATTATGCTTCCATTCTGATGGGGGGACGAAGAGACTAAACTTCTTTATCGTTGTTTAATATTCAAAAGGCAAATGACTATCATTTGCCTTTTTGATTTTCAAAACAGACAAGGGTTGATCGATACAGAGCTGTCCGAAGCAAATCTTTACATGTAAAGTATGTTATTCATTTCAAGGCAATTTTGTAACTTTGTCCCTTATCAAGAAAAAGACTTTCAATTATCATGTTTCAGAATCTTCAGGATAAACTAGATAGAGCCTTTAAAGTATTAAAAGGTCAGGGTAATATTACAGAAATCAACGTCGCGGAGACAATGAAGGAAATCCGTAAGGCCTTACTGGATGCGGACGTTAACTATAAAACAGCTAAAAGTTTTACAGATGATGTAAAACAAAAAGCGCTTGGTCAGAATGTACTGACCAGTATCTCTCCGGGTCAGTTGCTGACCAAGATCATGAATGATGAGCTGACCGAACTTATGGGCGGGGCAGTAACGGAATTGGATATATCAAAAAATCCTACTGTTATTCTTATTGCTGGTCTTAACGGTGCGGGTAAAACTACCTTTTCAGGAAAGCTTGCCAGTTACCTGAAAGATAAAAAAGGAAAGAAACCTTTATTGGTTGCGGGTGACGTATATCGTCCTGCAGCTATTGACCAGTTAGAAGTGTTAGGTGGCCAGGTAGGGGTTCCTGTATTTGTTAACCGTGAATCTAATGATCCTATTGCTATTGCGCAGGCTGGTGTGGAAGAAGCAAAACGTAATGGTCATAATGTGGTGATTATCGATACGGCCGGACGTCTGGCTATCGATGAAGCACTGATGGTTGAAATTACTGCTGTAAAAGAAGCAACCAAGCCTCAGGAGATCTTATTTGTTGTGGATTCGATGACAGGGCAGGATGCTGTAAATACGGCTAAGGCATTCAACGACCGTCTGGACTTTACAGGAGTAGTGCTGACTAAGTTAGACGGTGATACCCGCGGCGGTGCGGCTTTATCTATTAAATCTGTTGTCAATAAGCCAATCAAATTTATCGGTACAGGAGAGAAGATGGAGGCACTGGATGTCTTTTATCCGGATCGTATGGCTTCCCGTATTCTGGGGATGGGTGACGTTGTATCTTTAGTAGAACGTGCTCAGCAGCAATTTGATGAAAAGCAGGCTGCGGAACTTCAGAAAAAAATACGTAAGAATAAATTTGATTTCAATGACTTTAAATCCCAGATTCAGCAAATCAAGAAGATGGGTAATATGAAAGACCTGATGGGAATGATTCCGGGCGTTGGTAAGGCTTTAAAAGACGTAGAGGTAGATGATAATGCTTTCAAACCTATTGAAGCGATTATTGATTCTATGACTCCTTTTGAGCGTGAAAATCCGGATGCAATTGATCAGAAACGTCGTATCCGTATCGCAAAAGGATCCGGTACAGACATCAATGAAGTTAATAAACTGATGAAACAGTTTGGTGACATGCGTAAAGTAATGAAGCAGATGTCTAATCCGGCTATGGCGGCTAAAATGATGCGTAATATGCCTAAAATGCCGGGCAGATAGTGAATATGTCAACAGGCACGTTTTTTTAAGTAATAAAAAAACGAGATTATAAAATTACAGGAAATAAGCAAAGTCTGTCAGACTTTGCTTATTTTAGTAATAAAAAAATGCTAATTTTGTGTTATGGATGATCCCGCGCAGTTATCAGAATACGGCAAGATCCTTATCATTGCTTTGGTAGGAATCCTGTTGGTGTGTGCGACCATATTTCTTGCGAAATTAATTTCCCCTAAAAAACCTAATCCCGAAAAATTAAGTACATACGAATGTGGTGAGGAATCTCAGGGAACTGCCTGGATTCAATTTAATCCCCGTTTTTATGTAATTGCCTTAGTCTTTCTATTGTTTGATGTCGAATTGATATTTGTATTCCCCTGGGCTACTGTTTTCGGACAGAGCGAATTTATTAATGCTGATATGCGTTGGGGATGGTTTACCATGATCGAAATGGCAATGTTCCTAGGGATTTTAGTTTTGGGGTTAGTATATGTCTGGCGTAAAGGAGATCTGGATTGGGTGAAACCTACGCATATACGACCATCGGTACAGGTGAATATTCCGGCAGGAGCTTATGACGCATTGAATAATAAGACATACGCTGTCCGGGATTATAAAGCGACTGCTCAAACTGCAGATGAGACATCCGATCAGCCTAAAGTAGAAAGCAAACCGAAAATCGGGTTCAAACCTGCATTTAAAAAACCGGGAGCATCAACATGAGCATAGAAAATCAATTACAAAATAATGGTGTAGTAGTGGCTAAGCTGGATGACCTGCTTAATTGGGCAAGACTATCATCTATGTGGCCTGTCAGTTTTGGTATTGCCTGCTGTGCGATTGAAATGATGGGTGCTATGGCCTCAACATACGATCTGGATAGACTCGGTGTATTTCCGAGGCCTTCTCCGCGTCAGTCAGATGTCATGATCATTGCCGGCACAGTTACCTTTAAAATGGCTGACCGTATCCGTAAGCTTTATGAGCAGATGCCTGAACCTAAGTATGTAATTTCGATGGGTTCATGTTCCAATTGCGGAGGTCCTTACTGGCAGCACGGTTATCATGTCGTAAAAGGAGTGGACAGGATCATTCCGGTCGATGTATATGTACAGGGCTGTCCTCCACGTCCGGAAGCATTAATTGGTGCATTTTTAGAATTACAAAAGAAAATAGAAAAAGAAAGTATTTTAGGTGAAACCTTGTTTCACGCTAGCGTATAAAAGATAAAATTATTTATGGCAAAAGATTTTTATGGTGAGTTGCAATTAGGGATTTTGGGCGGCGGACAATTGGGACGCATGGTCATCCAGGAAGCAATTAATTATAATGTTAATATACACGTCCTCGATCCGGATAAGAATGCCCCATGTCGCAAATTGTGTAACCGATTCGAAGTTGGATCATTAGGCGATTTCCATACCGTATATAATTTTGGTAAAGATCTCGATATGCTTACTATTGAGATTGAAAAGGTAAATGTGGATGCATTGGAAAAACTGGAGGAAGAAGGTGTGCAGGTATTTCCGCAATCACGTGTTATCAGATTAATTCAGGATAAAGGTTTACAGAAGCAATTCTTCAAACAAAATGACATTCCTACAGCGCCTTTTCAGCTGATTTCTACAAAGGAGAATCTCCTGAATGCAAATATTAGTATTCCTTATATTCAGAAATTGAGAAAAGACGGATATGATGGAAAGGGAGTGAAAAAGATTTCTTCACAAGAAGATCTGGAACATGCATTTGAAGAGCCGAGCATGATAGAGGAGTGGATTGATTTTGAAAAAGAGATTGCTGTGATCGTTGCCCGTAATGACAGAGGAGACATTTCAGCATTTCCGTTAGTTGAAATGGAATTCAACCCACAAGCTAATCTGGTCGAGTTTCTGATCTCTCCGTCAACATTGAGTTTTGAAATTCAGCAACAGGCAGAGGAAATTGCTAAAAAGATCGCCAATGATCTGCAGATTGTAGGGTTACTGGCTGTCGAAATGTTCTTAACAAAGCAAGGCGAGATTCTGGTAAACGAACTGGCTCCCAGACCTCATAACAGCGGCCATCAGACGATAGAAGGAAACTATACTTCTCAGTTTGCACAACATTTACGGGCTATTTTTAATTTGCCTTTGGGCAATACCAGCACACGTAGCAATGCAGTGATGATCAATTTGTTGGGGGAAGAAGGATATGAAGGCCTGGCAAAATATGAAGGGATAGAAGAAATCCTGGATATGGAAGGTGTGTATCTGCATTTATATGGTAAAAAGTATACAAAGCCTTTCCGGAAAATGGGCCATGTATGTATTGTGAATGATAACAGGGAACTGGCTATCAGCAATGCCCGGAAAGTTCAGGAAATATTAAAAGTAAAAGCATAAAAATAATGAGTTCAGATAATAAGCCTTTAGTGGGGATTATAATGGGAAGTAAATCAGACCTTCCTGTCATGCAGGACGCGGTGGAGGTCCTTAAAACATTGGGTGTATCTTTTGAAGTGACTATCGTGTCAGCACATCGTACGCCTCAGCGTATGTTTGATTATGCAGCAAGTGCTGCGGAGCGTGGTCTCAAAGTCATAGTGGCTGGTGCAGGCGGAGCTGCTCATTTGCCGGGCATGGTTGCTTCTATTACACATTTGCCTGTCATCGGAGTACCTGTTAAATCTTCAAATTCTATTGATGGCTGGGACTCTGTACTGTCTATTCTGCAGATGCCTAATGGTATACCTGTAGCAACAGTAGCATTGAATGCAGCAAAGAATGCCGGTATACTAGCAGCTCAGATTCTGGGTACATCAGATACTGAACTGACACAAGCGCTTGTCCGATTCAAAAAGGAATTGGGAGACAAGGTTGAGGAAACGGCTCTTGAAGTTGAGAAAATGAAATTTTAATAAAAACAAAAAAGGGAAGTTTAAACTTCCCTTTTTTGTTTTCTATTTGATCTTTGATAAGGTGTTCTCTACATAATCGTAGCTCTTTTGGATACTGGCAAATTTATCGGCCATATAAATATCATCCTGTTCTACAAAAGCATACTTCAGACCAGATTTGTCTGCATATTTTACAATATTCATAAAATCTATATTTCCGGTACCTACTTCAGCATATTTGATTTCTTTTATAATATCTCCGAATCCGAGTTTGTCCTGTTCTCCTCCAACTATCGGTTTGGTAAAAGCTTTGTCCATATCTTTCACGTGCCACATAGAGAAGCGGTTTGGATATTTTTCAAAGTAAGATTGAGGGCTTAATCCTGATTTTTCAATCCAGTACAGATCCAGTTCAAAATCTACCAGCTCAGGTTCTGTAAATGCGATCAGGATATCTAATCCTTTTGTTCCGTTTGGCTGATCTCTGAACTCCCAGAAGTGATTGTGATAGCCCATTTTAATACCTGATTTTTTAGATATTTCTCCGGCTTTATTGAGTTGTTCTGCTGCGTATTGATAATCTGCAGATTTTAAAGCATTGATGTCAAACATAGGTGTTACCGGAGCGACTACATAAGATTGTCCTAATTCTTTGGCAATCTCTACATAACGTTCGATACTCTCTTTATCTTCATGATTTTTACTCAGGTATTTTGACAGATCATAATGTCCGCTGTGAGTTTTCAGATTATTGTCCTCTAATACCTTTTTGAAATCCTTGATCGGTAATCCGAAAAATTCTCCTTTGGTCACATCTACACCAAATGTCTCCACGTGTTTGTAACCAATTTTTGCGATCTTCTCAATTGTTCCTTTTGCATCTTTTGCCAATTCATCCCTTAAGGTGTATAATTGGATTCCGATATGCTGGAAAGGTCCTTCTGCGATCTTTTTGGATTCACAGGAAAGAAGATACGGACTTAAAAAAGCCGCTGAAACACCGACACCAGCTTGTTTTAAGAATTTTCTCCTAGATTTGTTCATAGTTTGTTTTTTAAGATAATCCAATGTCAATTTACACAATATAAAACTAAATAAAAAGAGCCCTTAATTTAAGGGCTCTTTTTAGGTGAGATATCAAGACTTAGACGGTCATAATATCTTTTTCTTTCAATTCTGCCAGTTTATCCACTTGTACGATGAAACTGTCAGTCAGTTTCTGTACTTCAGCTTCACCAACTTTGATTTCGTCTTCTGACGCACCGTCATTTTTAAGTTTTTTGATCGATTCGTTCGTATCCTTACGGATGTTACGAATAGCAATACGTCCTTTTTCAGCTTCTTCTTTCGCTTTTTTTACCAGGTCACGTCTTCTTTCTTCAGTCAATGCCGGTACTACCAAACGAATGACGATACCGTCATTTTGTGGATTAAGACCCAGATTAGAATCGATAATTGCTTTTTCGATAGCGCTTATCAGTGATTTTTCCCAAGGTTGGATAACAATTGTGCGTGCATCTGTAGTATTGACATTACTCACTTGTGCTAATGGGGTAGGGCTTCCGTAATAATCTACAGAAATACCATCTAACATAGACGGGGATGCTTTACCTGCACGGATTTTTGTCAATTCAGACTCCGCGAATGATACTGCTTTAGTCATTGAATCCTTACAGTCATCAAGTTGAAGAGAAATCAGTTCGTTCATATTATGTTTGTTATATTTTCTTATGTATTATTAGCGGACAACAGTTCCTACATGTTCACCGTTGGCCAGTTTTTTCAGGTTACCTTCTTTGTTCATATCGAATACAATGATTGGCAGGTTGTTTTCCTGACAAAGCGTGAATGCGGTCATATCCATTACATTCAAGCCTCTTTCGTAAACTTCTGTAAAGGAAATCTCATCAAAACGGGTAGCTGAAGGATCTTTTTCAGGATCTGCGGTGTATATACCATCTACGCGTGTACCTTTTAATACTGCATCTGCATTGATCTCGATAGCTCTTAATGAAGCTGCTGTATCTGTTGTGAAATATGGATTTCCGGTACCGGCTCCGAAGATGACAATTCTTCCCTTTTCCAGGTGTCTTACTGCTCTTCTGCGAATAAAAGGTTCACAGATCTGTTCCATCTTGATTGCCGTAAGAAGGCGAGTTTTTAATTCGACTTTTTCAAGTGCATCCTGAAGAGCCATACTGTTGATTACTGTTGCCAGCATCCCCATGTAATCTGCCTGAACACGATCCATACCAGATTTTTCAGCACTTAATCCTCTGTAGATATTACCTCCTCCAATAACGATTGCGATTTCCATGCCCATGCTATGGATTTCTTTGATGTCATTGGCATATTGTCTGACACGGTGAATGTCGATGCCGTAATTCTGTTCGCCCATTAAGGCTTCTCCGCTGAGTTTGAGTAGGATGCGTTTATATTTCATGATTTTCTTTTGGAAGTTTTCCAAAAGCCAAAGATATGATAATTTTTTTAATCCCTTTATTGCCTGTTTGAAGAAAATCAACCTTTTTTGACCTTCTCAATTACTTCATTGTAGTAATTCTCATATTTGGGCATAATATTACTCAGCTGGAAGTCTTTGGCACGGTTGAGTGCAGCCTCTTTAAACTGAAGAAGTCTGTCACAGTCTTCGAGAACACTGATTGCATTTGCGGCCATTTCATCCACATTGCCTACATCACTGAGATATCCGGTCACACCATTCACGTTCAATTCCGGCAGACCTCCTGTATTGGTTGAGATTACCGGTACTTTGCAAGCCATAGCTTCTAAGGCTGCCAGTCCGAAACTTTCTGAACTGGAAGGCATCAAAAACAGATCGGAAACGGAAAGTATTTCTTCAATAGCATCCTGCTTGCCTAAGAAACGCACATCGTGACAGACACCCAGCTCACGCGATAATTCTTCTGCGTTTCTTCTTTCCGGGCCGTCACCCACCATAAGCAGCTTGCTTGGAATCTTTTCGTTAACCTTTTGAAAGATTCGAATCACATCATCTGTCTTCTTTACTTTACGGAAGTTGGATGTGTGTATGAGGATACGTTCATCAAAAGGGGCAATAGCTTTTTTGAAGTGGGAGCGGTCTTTATTGCTGAATCTTTCCAGATCTATAAAATTAGGAATGACCTGAATATCTTTATTGATATCAAAGTATTCTAGTGTTTGGGACTTCAAATTTTCGGATACTGCTGTAACGCCGTCCGACTGGTTGATCGAGAAGGTCACGACAGGGCTGAAGCTTTTATCTTTACCTACTAAGGTAATATCGGTACCATGCAGAGTCGTTATGACAGGAATATTAATCCCATAAGTAGCCAGAATCTGCTTGGCCATAAAGGCTGCTGAAGCATGCGGAATAGCATAGTGCACATGTAGTACATCGAGGTTTTCAAATCTGACGACATCTACCAGTTTACTGGCAAGGGCTGATTCGTATGGTAAAAAATCGAAAAGGGGATATTGTGATACGGCAACCTCATGATAGAACAGATTTTCAGAGAAAAAATCCAGGCGGGCAGGTTGGCGGTACGTAATAAAGTGTATTTCATGACCATTTGCTGCCAGGGCTTTACCTAATTCTGTAGCAACAACACCACTTCCTCCAAATGTAGGGTAACAAACTATTCCTATTTTCATGTTCAAAATTTATCTGATGCAAATTAAAGATTATTTCGGACAGGAGAGGATATCTTAATTGCCATAATTCTGCAAAATTTTTGAGACAGCAAAGGCAAATGAGATTAGTAAAGTAAAAATAGTCAATATAAAATGCACTTGCTAACAGGATATATTCTGTAAATTGGGATATTATTTTATCTATTTATGAAATATGTGTGTAGCAGAAGTCACACGGATACTTGTGCATACCATCTGTATCCGCCGGTGGGCGGACAATATTTGAAATGTAAAATTATATATGAAAACATTCATCAGTGATCTTTCCGGCAATCCGTATCCTGTAAGAGAGAAGGTACTTGGCTCTACGCTGAGAAATGCAATAGTGCAGTTGATTCAGGAAGATCATCAGGGATTTGACCGTGATAAATGCTTGTCAACAGGTGAATTGGATTATTATAAAGAAAAATATCTGTCCTCTATTCTTAAAAAGGAAATTGGAGAGCTCACTCAGCTTGATCAGATGGTACTGGATAGTCTGAAAAATAATGAGCTTATATCAGCATCTTTGGACCAGGATCAGGATACCATGAACTTTGGAGATAAAGTCTCAGACAAAGTTGCTGAATTTGGCGGTAGCTGGACATTTATTCTTTCTTTCATCGCTTTTCTGATCTTGTGGATATTGGTGAATATATATTGGTTAAGTAACAAAGGTTTTGATCCTTATCCTTTTATTTTACTCAATCTCATCCTCTCCTGTATTGCAGCTCTGCAGGCGCCTGTGATTATGATGAGCCAGAACAGGCAAGAAGAGAAGGACCGTGAACGTGCCAAGAATGATTATATGGTCAATCTGAAAGCAGAGCTTGAAATCCGTGCGTTGCATGAGAAAATCGATCATCTGATCATTCATAAGGAACAAGAACTGGTAGAAATGCAGCAGTTTCAGGTGGATGTTATCAAAAATCTGATTGAAAAGATTGATAAACTTGAAAGTAAACTGAACAAGTAGGATCTGCCTGCTAAACTTTCTATTTTTGTGTTATGGTAGCTAATAAAGAGATTCTGCTTACAGAACTTGTATTCAAATTTTCCAGATCCGGCGGTGCAGGAGGTCAACATATTAATAAAGTATCTTCTAAAGTTCTTCTGCAGTGGGATGTAGCCGGGAGTACAGTTTTTTCAGCTGATCAAAAGGCTACTCTGTTTCATGTTCTTTCCAATCGTATTAATAAAGATGGAATATTACAGTTGGAAAGTGATAATGACCGATCTCAGGTCAGGAATAAAGAAATTGCTATTCAGCGGTTTCTGACTCTTATAGACACGGCTTTAACCCCTGTTAAAGCCAGAAAAAAAACAAAAATTCCCTATTCTAAAGTTGTTGATCGTTTGGACAGGAAAAGGAGACAATCTGACCTGAAGAAAACCAGAAGTAAGAAATTTGATGAGTAATTTGTGATACAATTAGATTTAATTTTAAATTTATATTCTTGATATTCAGGTTTTTGCGATTTAAAACTAAAAATATAGTTGTAAAACTAAATATTTAGTTTTAAACTTGTTTTATAATCGATTACTGGCAATATTGTCTTATTATTCATAGAGTTATGGACGAAATCAAAGAACTTACAAAAGCAGAGGAACAAATTATGCATGAGCTTTGGGAGATGAACGGCGGATTTGTAAAAGATGTTATCGAACGCCTTCCGGAACCGAAGCCAGCATATAATACCGTGTCTACTATCGTGCGGATATTGGAAACCAAGGGTTTCCTGATGCACAAATCTTACGGCAAGAGTCATCAATATCTGCCTAAGATTTCAAAAGAAGAGTATAAGAAAGTAATTACGGGTAAATTGTTGAACAATTATTTCGATAATTCAGCGAAAAGTATGTTGTCCTTCTTTCTGGAGGAAGATAAACTGAATCTGAAAGATGTAAATGAATTGTTGGAAATAATTGCCAAACAGAAAAAATAACCAAGCGGATCGACATTATTATAAACAAAAGTATTATGATGACTTACCTGATTATGGCCAATTGTAGTATGCTGGTATTGTATATGTTGTACTACCTGCTACTAAGAAAGCTTACTTTTTTTCAGTGGAACAGAGTTTATCTGATAGGAGCATTATTAGTTTCCCTGATTATACCCGCATTGCAGTTTATGGATTTTTCCGATAGCGTATATGCTGCCGATATTATTCCTGTAATCAAAATGAATATGATCGCTGTGCAGGGAGACGTCATTGTGCTGAATCCTAAACCTCTCACATTTAGTGTGATTGTGGTGTATTGGGTAACTGTAAGTATGGCCGTTGTGTATTTTCTAATCAGATTACTGCGTATTTTCAGATTATTCAAAAAGCAAAATCCGAACATGTCTTTTTCGTTTTTGCAACAGATCTATGTTGGTGATGCAGTCGCAAATGCTTCTCTGATCTATGCACATGAAGATGTCCACGTGAAACAACGACATACTTACGATATCCTGTTTGTAGAGATTGTCCGTATTTTCAACTGGTTCAACCCTGTACTATACTTTTATATTAAGGAATTAAAATTTCAGCACGAATGCATTGCTGATCAAATCTGCTCCGGACAGGACAAGCGTTCCTATGCTGAAGTATTGGTAGCGAACGCAATGAGCGTGCCCGCTCATGTAATGTTTCATGAGTTTTCTAATCAATCATTTTTAAAGAAAAGAAT
Source organism: Sphingobacterium sp. UBA5789 (assembly GCF_002418355.1). Classification (NCBI taxonomy): domain Bacteria; kingdom Pseudomonadati; phylum Bacteroidota; class Sphingobacteriia; order Sphingobacteriales; family Sphingobacteriaceae; genus Sphingobacterium; species Sphingobacterium sp. UBA5789. Next base: position 46,583 of record NZ_DIDX01000003.1, read on the forward strand.
TATGATGTTATTTCAGAACAGATCAAAATCCATCAATAGGATAAAATACGTGTTGCTACTTCCTTTAACCGTTGGTTTAGGAGTTACAGCATTAGCCTTTAATAAAACATTAGATGTTGTCAAGACAGATCTGGTATCTAAGGTAATGGATGTGCATCTTCCTCTACCGGAGGCACCCAGTTTTCAGAGACAGGAAGTAGATGTAGAGGATAAGAAACCTACACAACAGCAAGAGCCGGTCGTAAAGACTGCGGAAGTTCTTCCAGAGCCTCCAGGGGGAATGAAAGCCTTTATGACATTTATAGGGCAAAACTATGTCTATCCAAAAGCTGCTGTTGACAATAAAGTAAATGGGATAGTGACGGTAGCTTTTATCGTGGAAAAAGATGGATCTCTGTCAAATTTTAAAATTACAAAAGATATGGGCTATGGTACAGGAGAAGAAGCTATACGAGTACTTAAAATGGCGGAGAAATGGAAGCCGGGATTAAATAATGGTAAAGCGGTAAGGGTTGCTTATACAGTGCCTTTGAGATTAGTCGCTGCCAGTGCCACACAAAATACCGAAACAGAACAAAGGGATATTTCTCCAAAAGCAGGAGTACCTAGTCCTCCAGATGAGTATATAGTTTTAACGAAAGTTGAAAAAGGTCCGGAGCCGACAGAAGGTTTTCAGAAATTTATGATGTTTATCGGGAATAATTATCAGTATCCAAGTGAAGCCGTGAAATCAGGTGTAAATGGTAAAATACTACTCACTTTTGTTGTGGAGAAAGATGGTTCACTGACAGATTTCAAAATTGCACAAGATCTGGGATATGGAACAGGTGAAGCTGGACTGGCTGTGTTAAAAAAATACAATCAGAAATGGACTCCCGGAGTTCAAAACGGGAGACCGGTCAGGGTAATGTATACGCTGCCAATACAACTCAATACAGTGGACTAAATTTGTGCTTAGCTGAAAAAATCCCGATACAATCGAATTGTATCGGGATTTTTTATAGTAAGGCTTTTATTCTTAGTTGGCCTTGATTAATTCTGTCTGTAGTATAATAGTTTCGAATTCCTCAATAGGGTAATTGGATTCTATCATTTTGATAAGCAGCTCTGTCGCTATTTTACCCATTTCTACTGCAGGTTGTCTGACAACATTCATGGTCGGGGAGAAGAGACTCACGACATTTGAATTGGTAAAGCCTGATATCGCAATTTTATTGGCCAATTCCGGATTTTTGGTTTTGAGAGCCAGTAAGAAACCGGTAGACAGACGATCACCTGATATAAATATGGCATCGAAATTCTGCTCTAAAAGTTCATCTACAACATTTTCCAGTTCATTGAGATTCATACCTCCGTATAAACAATGTTTTACCAGATCTTCATTAAAGGGAATATGGTATTTTTTCAATGCATCCTGATAGCCTTTTAACCGTTCCCGTGTGATAGAAAGATTTTTGGCATTGTTGAGATGCGCAATTTTTCTTTTTCCGGACAGAATCAATTGTTCTGTGGCCGCAAAAGCTCCTTTGTAATTGTTGACAATGACCTTGAACGTATCGAAATCTTCCGGCACCCGATCAAAGAACACGATAGGAAACCCTCTTTCATATAGTTTTCTTAGGTACGAGATATCTTCTGTCTCGGAAGCTAAGGCTATCAGCAATCCATCTACGGATCTAGAACTCAGATATTCTACATTGAGTTTTTCTCTTTCAGCCGATTCATGAGTCTGGGAGATCATCACATTATAGTTCTTCTGATAGGCAACAGACTCTACTCCATTAATAACCTGAGAGAAAAAATTGTTTGCAATTTCACTGAGTACAATCCCTATAGAATAGCTTCTTTTTTCTTTCAGACTTCTGGCTATAGGGTTGGCACGGTAGTTTACTTTTTCGGCATATTCTAATACGATTTTCTTGGTTTCCGGACTAATTTCATAGCTATCTCTTAGTGCCCTGGAGACCGTAGAAGTAGATAGATTAAGTGCCTGCGCAATATCCTTGATCGTATAGTTTTCAAATTTCATTCCTAACAAATATAAGCAATGTTGGCAAGATTACAGCAAAACGGGATTTCCTATTTTGTGACCGCAATCGATGTCGGGAACGATTGCATAACTTTTGGCCCAAAAACGGCTTCTACTGGAATTTACTTCGCATTTTTGTGATATGATAACCGATTATAAGAATTAGACAGATAACCGTAACTATTGCCTTCTTCTTATTAAAAAAAATAATAACATCTATTAACTCAAACTAATCACTTATGAGTAAAGTGCTTATGCTATTAACTGCTTTTTGTCTGTCGATAGGGATTTCTATTGCCCAAAACAGACAATTGCAAGGTACGATCAAGGCTGATGACTCGGGTCAAACGTTATCCGGAGTCAGTATAAAAGTTCTTGGTACCAATGTCAGTACCAGTTCTGACAGTAAGGGGAATTTTAAAATTAATGTTCCGGCTCAGGGCGGGACACTTCAATTTTCCTATGTGGGCTATACCACACAATCTGTTCCCTTCAAATCTGAATCAACCCTCAACATTTCTCTGCAGAGTGTGACTAATGCACTGGAAGAAGTGACCGTCAATGTGGGGTATGGAGTCGTCAAGAAAAAGGATCTGACCGGAGCTGTGGCTTCTGTGAGTGCAGACGTGATTTCCAAAGCTCCGGTCGCTTCAGCGTTGGAAGCTATACAGGGACGTCTTTCGGGTGTGAATATTTCCAGTACGGAAGGATCACCAGATGCTGAAATGACAGTACGTGTACGGGGTGGGGGCTCTATCACGGGAGATAACTCGCCTCTTTACATTGTGGATGGATTTCCGGTGACAACTATCGCTGATATTGCACCTTCGGATATCGAATCTATTGATGTCCTGAAAGATGCTTCTTCTACTGCAATCTATGGTTCAAGAGGTGCAAATGGTGTTATTATTGTAACGACCAAGACGAGCAAGACAGGGAAATTTTCTGTGAGTTACAATGCTTTTGGGGGTGTTCGTAACATTGCGAATACGCTGGATGTATTGCAGCCGCTGGACTATGCCAAGTGGCAGTATGAGCGTGCTTTACTAACCAAGAGTATTGATACCTATACCAAATATTTTGGCAACTGGCAGGATATAGATCTGTATGACGGAGTGGCGACGAATGACTGGCAGGATATTGTATTTGGTCGTACAGGTAATACTTTTAATCAGAATGTGAGTCTGAGTGGTGGTAGTGAGAAGACCAAGTACAGCTTTAGTCATAATTTTATCAAGGATAAGGCTATTATGGTGTCTTCAGGATATAATCGTCAGAATATCAATTTTAAGCTCAATCATAAGCTGCATAAGCGCGTAACACTGGATCTTGGTTTCCGTTTTTCGGATATGAAGATTGACGGGGGAGGTGCTAATGAGCAGAATGAAAAATCATCTGCAGATTCGCGTTTGAAAGCGGTAATGGTATATCCGGGTATCCCTGTTCAGGGCTTAACAGATTCAGAAGAGACCGATGAGGGGTTTAATTTATTTGATCCGCTGACTTTTATCGCTGACAATGATCAGCTTCAGAAGCGTCGCAGTTACAATTTAAATGGTAGTATAGGTTGGGAAATCGTAAATAATCTACGTTTTAAGACAGATTTTACCTTTGATGACGGAAATAATTCCAATGATCGTTTTTATGGCAAAACGACCTACTATGTGCGAAATACACCGGAAGATAAGAATCAAAATCTGCCGGCTGTAATCTTATCCAAGATCTCAAGACAATCTATCCGAACAGCAAATACGCTGAACTATGATTTCAAAAGCCTGCTTAATAAGGATCACAATCTGAATGTATTGCTGGGTCAGGAATATATTTTTACTAAATCCAATGCACTGACGAATACAGTTCACGGATTTCCGTCTACCTTTACTTTTGATCAAGCCCGAAAACTAACCGCTCAGGGTAAACCCTTTTCTACCGAAAATTTTTTCAACGCAAATGATATCTTATTATCTTTCTTCGGTCGTGCTAACTACGATTTTCGCGGGAAGTATCTGCTAAGTGCTACCTTCCGTGCTGATGGTTCTTCTAAATTTGGTCCGGGTAATAAGTGGGGCTATTTTCCTTCTGTTTCCGGAGCATGGAGAATCTCAGATGAGGCATTTATGGATGCATCGAAATCCTGGCTGAATGATCTGAAACTAAGACTGAGTTACGGTACCGCAGGTAATAACAACATTCCTACGGGACAGATCGATCCGACCTTTACTGTTACACCGACCTCATGGATTAACGGATACAGTAGTTTCTGGTCTACTTCTAAGATCATGTCCAATCCGGATCTGAAGTGGGAAACAACTATTACCAGAAATCTGGGATTAGACTTTAGTTTATTTAATAGCCGTGTAACAGGTACAGTAGAAGCTTATCTCAATAAAACGAAAGATCTGCTGATAGACTATCCTATTGCAGGAGTGGGATATGACAGCCAGTACCGTAATATGGGAGAAACGCAGAATAAAGGTATTGAAGTTGCTTTAAACTGGGCTGCTGTCAAATCTAAAGATTTTGATCTCAACGTATCGGCAAACATCAGTTTCAACAGAAACCGTGTTAATTCTCTGGGACTTCTGAATGCGATTAACTGGCCTTCGAGATGGGCTTCTACAGAGATCGGGTCAGATTACTGGGTACAACCGGGCGCTGCTGTCGGGCAGATGTATGGCTATAAGTCAGCCGGTCGATATGAGGTATCTGATTTTACCGGCTATGATGCTGCAAAAGGTATATGGACACTCAAAGACGGAGTCGCTACTGCTAATGATGTAATTGGGACGATCCGTCCGGGATCTATGAAACTGGAAGATCTCAATGGCGATGGTAAAATAAATGAAAACGATAAGACGATAATTGGTAATGCCAACCCTAAGCATACCGGAGGTTTCTCAATCAATACACGTTACAAGAATTTTGATCTTACCGCACTCTTCAACTGGAGTTTTGGTAATGATATCTATAATGCCAATAAGATTGAATATACACAGACCAGTAAGTATCACTCCCGTAATATGATCTCTATTATGGAAGAAGGGCAGCGCTGGACGAATCTGTTGCCTGACGGGACGATCAGTAATGATCCTGCTCAGCTTGCAGCCATGAATGCGAGTACAACGCTGTGGTCGCCACTTACCAAACAGTTTATCTTCAGTGACTGGGCTGTAGAAGATGGTTCATTCCTGCGGTTAGGCACATTGACATTAGGATACACATTTTCAAGTGATCTGCTGCAAAAAGTCAAAGTAAAGAATCTGCGTATATACGGTACAGGGTATAATCTGTTTCGTATCACAAATTACAGTGGCTTTGATCCGGAAGTATCTACCAGAAGACAATCTGCACTTACACCAGGGGTAGACTATTCTGCTTATCCTAAGAGTCGCTTGTATGTGGTAGGAGTAAATCTGAGCTTCTAAGGATTGACATCAATTAATGATCAAAAATATTTAGAAATGAAAAAGACATTTTATAAAATAGCATTAGCAGCAGTATTAGGGACTTCTCTGGTCTCTTGTAATAAACTTCTGGATGCACCTGTACAGTCTGCGATGGATGAGTCTGTTATTTTCTCTTCGCCTGTACTGGCGGAGGGTGCTGTGGCAGGAATCTTACAGTCATTCGGAGAGACAAATTCATATCGTGGACGTTACCTTGTTTATTATGGTATTAATACCGATAATGAGGTGGGAAATTCACTGAAAAATACGACTGATGAAAAAAGTTTGTTAGCCAATTATCAGACGAATGCAAATAATACGCAGATGAATACGGACAATAATGCCTGGGCTAAATTTTACGAGGCTATTGAACGTGCTAATCTGGCTATCCGCGGATTACGTACATATGGAAATATTGAGAATAATGCACAATTGGCTCAGATTCTTGGGGAAGTGCTGGTCTTGCGTGCTGTGGTTTACAACGATCTTGTAAAAGGATGGGGTGATGTGCCAGCGCGATTTGAACCCCTGACGTCTGCTAATACGTATGTTCCGAGAAGTGACCGGGATGTTATTTACAAACAAATACTGGCCGACCTCAAAGAAGCCGAAAATTATCTTCCATGGCCTAACGGGAACACAAAGACTCAGTCTGTGGAGAAAGTTAACAAGGCTTTTGCAAAAGGATTGCGGGCGCGTATAGCGCTTGCTGCAGGTGGGTATGCACAGCATGCAGATGGAGTGCGCCTGAGCCGTGATCCGGATCTGGAGCGTACAAAGATGTATCAGATCGCTAAAGAAGAATGCCTGGATGTAATCAATAGCGGTTCATTGCGACTTTTAGGGTTTGAGGAAGTGTTCAGGACGCTATGTCAGGAAACGAATCTGGCAGGTAAAGAGTCAATGTGGGAAATACCGTTTTCAGAAGGCCGCGGGCGTGTATTGTTTGATCTGGGTGTCAAACATACGACTACAGATAAGTATACTATGCAGAATAAAGGCGGTACAAATGGTCCGAATCCGATTATGTGGTATGAGTATGATAAGGATGATGTAAGACGTGCTGTATCTGTAGTACCTTATGAGTGGACCAATGGTAAACAGGTGCCTACAAATCTGAATAAGTGGTACTTTGGAAAATATCGTTATGAATGGATGAAGCGGGTAGTAACGTCTACTAATGATGACGGGCTCAACTGGATGTATATGCGTTATTCAGATGTGGTTCTTATGGCTGCAGAAGCTGTAAATGAGTTGGATGGTCCGCAGGCTGCTGCTACATATCTCAAAATGATCCGGGATCGTGCATTCCCGACACATCCGGAAAAAGTAACGGCATATATGTCTGCTGTAACAGTGAGTAAAGAAGCCTTTTTTAATGCTATTGTTGACGAACGTTCCTTAGAATTTACAGGAGAGATGCTGAGAAAGGGAGACCTGATCCGCTGGAATCTGCTCTCTTCCAAGCTTAATGAAGCCAAACAAAAACTGCAACTACTGGAAAATCGTCAGGGCAAATATGCAAGCTATCCTAAAAATGTATATTATAAGACATTGGCAGATGGTGAATCTGTCGGTATCTATGGCCTGGAAGCAGGAGAAACAGATGCAATAGGCGCTACATACGGGACTTCTAAAACGTGGAAGCTGGCTGCAGACAATGATCAGGTAGCTTATTGGGATGCCATGTTCCTACGCGACCCGAATATGCAGCAATTCTGGCCTATATGGCAGTTCTTTATTGAGGCGAGTAACGGACAACTGACAAATAGTGGTTACAATTTCTAACTGTTTTAAAGATTAGATATTATGAAAGTACATTTAAAAAAATACGCTATATACGGAGTTTTAGGGATTTCCCTCTCTTTATCGGGTTGTTCCAAAGATTCTCTGGAAGTGATCAAAACCCTGGACACAGATCAATCTTTTTCACCGGTAGGATTAACAGCTATTCTGGATGGTAAGACATCTATTGTATTGACCTGGACAAAAGCAATCAATGCAGAAGCCTATACGGTTGAGTTGTCTGAAAGTGCAACTTTCGAAGGAACTCCTTTTAAGACCATTGATAATATTAAAATCGGCGAATTGCCATACACTATCTCCGGTCTGTCCGGAGATACGGAATATTATATTCGTGTTAAAGGTACTATGACTGGCAAGGAAGATTCAAAGTGGGTGTCAACAATATTAAAGACTGCTTCAGAACAGATCTTTAATCCGGTGGATCTGGCCACTATTACAGCTAAATCTGTGGTATTGAGCTGGCCTGCAGCTGCCGCAGTTACCAGTATTAGTCTTTCTCCCGGCAATATTCAGCGGACCCTTACAGCGGATGAGATAGCAAAAGGTTCGGCATTGATTGAAGGCCTGATTCCGGAGACGAGCTATAGTGCGATATTGCTGAATGGAACAAAAACAAGAGGCACAGCGATCTTTAAAACAGGGATAGATATAGGAGATGCTATTCTGGTGACTTCCGTGGCAGAATTAACAGCTGGAATTGCATCTGCCAAGGGAGGAGAAACTTTTGCTCTGACAGGAGGTAATTATGATTTTGTAGGAGCTACAGGTGTGTCACTGGCATTATCCAAGCCTGTTGCAATTGTGGCTGCACGCGTATCGGAAAAGCCGGTGTTGAACAACGTAGGTTTTAGCTTGTCAGCAGGGGCGGCTTTGAAATTTCAAAATGTAATTGTTGATGGTGGGAATAATCTGAATAATGCAATCACTGTAGGTAACGGTGTGTACGGAGAGATCATTATCGAAGGCAGTGAAATACGAAACTATAAAGCGGGCATCATTATTATGAATACCTCAGGAACTTCATCCAGTACTGTTGCAGCACTGAAGATGAATAACAATATCTTCCGCAATTATGGAAACAGCGGAGAGTTTATTGATTTCCGTACCGGATTTCCATTAAGTATCTCTTTTACTAATAATACAGTTTATGGGGTTGCTGACCGAGAATTTATTCGTATAGATGCGGCAGGTACTAATGTATATCCGGCTGGTGGAGTTAGTATTTCGGTAAGTAATAATACATTGGTCGGACTGGCCAATGCATCCAGCAGAAGGTTTTTCTATGTACGTATTCCGGCGGCAAATCACAGTATTTCATTTACTAAGAATATAGTTACAGGTACAGTAGGTTTATTAGCCAATCAATCACAGACTAATATTACGACATTGAGTGGAAATAACTATTTCAATGCTACGAGTCTGCAAGTTACCTCATCGGGGACTGTTAAAGTAGATGCCAATGGAACAAGCCTGGATCCGGGCTTTGCAAATGCTGCAAACGGTGATTTTACAATCAGTAACAATACACTTAAGGGAAATGGGGTAGGAGATCCGCGCTGGATTAAATAGAGATTCCATATTTTAAATTTTAAAGGAGTATTCAGTATATCGAATATTCCTTTATCTGTTTATTGCTTAAAGAAAAGATTAGTATCTGTTAATATGAATTATTGTAAACTAAAAAAAGGATTATCGGTCATTTTTCTGACCGCTGTGATCATCGGTTTGTATGCTTTTTCCAAGAAGGAACCTGCTACACTTTACATTATCGGAGATTCTACAGCTGCAAATAAGACGGCTAAAACTTACCCTGAAACCGGATGGGGGATGAAGCTGCAGGAACTGTTTAATGAGCAGGAGGTGATTGTTGATAACAGAGCTTTGAACGGGCGTAGCACGGCTTCCTTTAAGCATGATTATAATACAAAATCTCATACAGTGGTCAATCACTGGAGACTGGTATTGGAAAAGATAAAACCCGGAGATTATGTGTTTATCGAATTCGGGCACAATGATGAAAAAATTCATAAACCTACTGTAGGTACTTCTCTGGAAAAGTTTAAGGCCAACCTTACAGAGTATGTGGAAGAGACGCGTCAGAAAGGAGCTATTCCGGTACTGTTGACTCCTATAGAACGCCGAAACTGGATAAATGGCAAGCTGGTTGAAACGCATGGCGGTTACCCTGATGCAACCCGTGCGGTGGCAAAACAGTTAAATGTGCCTCTAATTGATATTCAAATTAAAACAAATAGCTTACTTTCCCGTTTAGGAGAGGAAGGATCTGTTTCCTTATTTAATCATCTGCCTCCGGGCCATGAGAATTACCCGAAGGGTATTCAGGACAATACGCACTTATCACCCAAAGGAGCAGAGCAACTTGCGAAGCTGGTAGTTGATGGCATACGGGAATTAAATCTTACGCTTGCAACTGCACTTCGGTAGTAAATTTCTGCTTTTATAAACAAAAAATGAGCCTCGTCTACAATCGTAAACGAGGCTCTGATTTTTAAAACAATTAAATATTAGAAGATATACTTCGTGCTTAGGAAATTAGACTCATTTTCGCTTACAATTTCATTGAATAGCTTTTTGTTGCTATCGGTGAATTTGGTGGCTACTAATGAACGGATAGAGAAGGAGCGAAGTGCATCGACTACCGACAACGTTCCTTCGGCACTGTCTTTTCGTCCTGTGAACGGAAAGACGTCCGGGCCGCGCTGACACTGGCAGTTGATATTGACACGACTCACCTGATTGACCAAGGGATCTATAAGAGATGACACAACAGAGGCATTGTTGCTGAATATGGAAACCTGTTGGCCATGTGGGGAGCCGATCAGATATTCTATAGGCTCTTCCAGATCATCGAAAGGCACCACAGGAATAATAGGACCGAACTGTTCTTCTCGATACAGCTTCATGGCATGATTTACCGGATATACAATCGCCGGATATACAAATGATTCCAGGGTCTCTCCTCCGTGTTCATTGACAACTTTGGCTCCATTGGCTATCGCATCTGCAATACAGGACTCCAGATAAGCCGGTTTACCAACTTCCGGCAGAGGAGTAAGTGCAACCCCTTTTTCCCATGGCATACCGTATTTTAATTTGGATACTTCTGCAGATAATCTTTTCAGGAATTCCTGTGCAAGGCTACGATGTACATATACGATCTTAATCGCTGTACAACGCTGACCGTTGAAGGACAGAGAACCTAATAAAGTCTCGGATACCGCAAGATCCAGATCAGCATCTTTGGTGATGATAGCCGCATTCTTGGCATCAAGTCCGAGAATAGCCCGGAGACGGTTTACTTTTGGATGCAGCTTTTTCAGTTCGTCCGCTACACGGCTGGATCCTATGAGTGTCAGTACATTAATTTTACCGGACTGCATTAGCCCGGGAACAATATTATTACCACGTCCATAGATGGTATTGACTACTCCTTTAGGAAAACTGGATCGGAATGCTTCCAATAAAGGATAGTGTAAAAGTGTACCATGCTTAGGCGGTTTGAAGAGTAGCGTATTACCCATAATGAGTGCAGGAATCAGCGTCGTGAAGGTTTCATTCAACGGGTAGTTGAATGGTCCCATACAAAGTACCACTCCCAGTGGTGAACGACGTATCTGCGCGATAATCCCCTGTTCGATCGTGAAACCTGATGATTGGCGATCTATATCTTTTAACGCATCTATCGTAGCATAGATATATTCTACCGTGCGGTCAAATTCTTTTACGGAATCGGTGTACGATTTACCGATTTCCCACATGATCAGTTTGACGACGATATCTTTCTGTTCGATCATCTTATGTGTAAAGTTTTCTACACAGGTGATCCGGTCAGCAACACTCATTGTCGGCCATTGACCTCTGCCGTTGTCATATGCGGCTACAGCAGCATCCAGGGCTTCCTGAGATTCTTTTTCCGTACATACGGGAAAACTGCCAATACGCTTTCGCTGCAAGCCATCTTTGGTCTTGACACAGATGGGTGAAAAGACTTCATTGACAGGGCCATTCCAGGCTTTCATCTCTCCGTTGGAGAGATATTCACGTTGGTCAATCTGCTCTTGCAGTGCATACTCGTCAGGAATATCTTCCTCCTGAAGGAATATGTCTTCTAGGTTTAAGGACATAATATTTAAAGGTTGATTAATATATTTTTATTTATATGGGGTATTCGTCATATGGAAATTAATGGTGTGAAATACTCTTTATTTTTAGAAATTTACGATTTTCATTTTAGGAACCAAAGCCTTCATCACTATCCATGCAATAAGATAGGCTATGGCACAAAAAGAAAATATTATAAAATATCCTGCTTCAGCACCCTGAAAGCCCAGAAATTGCATATGTGTTTGTTCTGCATGATCAAATAACCATCCTGAAATCTTGTTGATAAAAAATGATCCTATTCCTCCGGCGAGTCCTCCTATCCCGGTAATGGTAGCAATGGCTGCTTTAGGAAACATATCGCCGACTGTAGAAAAAATATTAGCCGACCAGGATTGATGTGCGGCACCGCCTATCCCTACAAGAATCACAGGGAACCAATAAGAGAAATGTCCTAATGGCTGAGCAAATAAAACCAATAATGGGAAGAAGGCGAAAATGAGCATAGCCTTCATACGCCCTTCGTATGGGTTCATGCCTTTTTTCTCCACTAATACTGTAGGAAGGTATCCGCCATAGATAGATAATAAGGTAATGGCATAGAGTATGAAGATCGCTAATTGCCCTTCTCCATCAGAGGATTTGATATTATAAACTTCACTGAGATAGGCTGGCATCCAGAATAAATAGAACCACCATACACCGTCTGTCATAAATTTGCCAAAGGCAAAAGCCCAGGTCTGCTTGTGTCTGAAGCAATCTTTAAAAGATACTTTCTTCACTTCCACTACACCAGCAGCAGTATCAGCAAGTGTGTCCTGCTGAATATAGGCCAGTTCTGCAGCATTTACTTTAGGGTGTACTTCGGGTTTTTTATAGATAAATGACCAGAAACCCATCCATACAAAACCAGAAGCTCCGATAATAATAAATGACATTTCCCATCCCCATTTTGCAGCGATAACAGGTATTGTAATCGGAGCTGCCAATGCTCCAATAGTAGCACCGGCATTAAAGATGCTGGTGGATAAAGCTCTGTCTTTTTTCGGAAAATATTCTGCAGTCGCTTTAATCGCTGCGGGGAAGTTTCCGGCTTCGCCTACCGCAAGTAAGAAACGGGCAAAGATAAACAGGGTTACACTGACATTAATGATCAGACCAACATCGTTTATTTTTGAAATAGCTTCTTTTGCCCCATGAAACCCGACAAACCATTCTCCTGCTACTATTCCAGAAGTCGCAATACCACAGAAAGCATGTAGTATGGCTCCGAAAGACCAGATCCCAATGGCCCATAAAAAACCTTTTTTTGTGTCCATCCAATCTACAAACCGTCCTGCAAACAACATACTGACGGCATAGAAAATAGAAAATAAAGCGGTAATAGTTCCGTAGTCGTTATTGGTCCAGTGAAATTCCGGAGCTATAAAGTCTTTCCAGGTTAATGAAAGCACTTGTCTGTCTAAGTAATTGATCGTCGTAGCAAAAAACAACAGGATACATATTGTCCAGCGAAACTTGCCTGCTTTTATTTGGTTCATAATGGTTGTTAGGTTTAATATTTACTTTCTTGTACCAGCTTCAGCGCTAATACCGTTTTATCATATAATTCATTGTACAATCCTTTTTCCATGACTTCCTGGCTGATCAGTTTGCTCCCCATGCCTACGGCACATACCCCTGATTTAAACCATTTACGAAGGTTGTCAGCTTGTAGTTCAACACCTCCGGTAGGCATGAATAATTGCCCGCGGAACAGATCCTTAATCGAAGAAATAAATTCCGGACCCAGTATGTTGGCCGGAAATATTTTAATAAGAGCTGCCTGATGCTGTTGTGCAAGACTAATCTCTGTAGGTGTCATACATCCCGGAATCCATAACAGTTCATTTTTCTGTGCTATAGCTGCTACTTCCGGATTGATGGTAGGGGCGACCAGGAAATCTGCTCCTGCAGTCACAAAATCTTCCGCCTGCCTTGCAGTGGTGATTGTGCCGATTCCTACGTATAATCCCGGAAGCTCCTGATCCCGGATAGCGATCAGTTTTTTGAAATTACTTAAGGCGAAATCTCCTCTGTTTGTATATTCAAATACACGTATTCCGGCTTTGTACAGTACACGCACCAATGCTATGGTGCCTTCTTCGCTGTCCTGATAAAACAGGGGAAGCATACCTTGCTGAAGAATAGCATCCAGTACTACTTGTCTTTTATTGCTCATTTTCTGTTTTCATTTTTAGTACATCCTTCACACTGCTGGTCGTTGCATCACTAGGGATAAAAAGTTTGTCATAGGCTGCTGCTGTTGCAAAAGATAATGTTTCTTTAGCAGGTAGCTGATGGTAAAATCCATAGATAAGGCCAGCCATAAAACAATCTCCGCTTCCTACTTTATCCAATATCTGAATAGAAATATATTCATTGGATACGGTCAGTTCTCCTTGTGTAAAGAGTGTAGTATAATACCGTATGCCTTGTCCATAATCGAATCTGAAGGTATTGGCTACAGCTTTACAATTGGGATATGCAGCGATGATCTCTTTTGATGTTTCTGTTGCCTGTTCCAGAAGTATATCTCTTTCATATTCTGTACTTCCAGTCAACGAATCATGAAGTGCTGTACCCAGCATTTTATTTGCAGCCCAAATATTTCCCATTATAAGTGTGCAATAGGGAGCCAGTTCCGGTAATATTTCCAAAGGTTCTTTTCCATATTTCCACAGTTTACTTCGGTAATTCAGATCTAAGGAAACGGTAATTCCTTTTTCTGAAGCTGCTTTTACTGCCTGAAGACATATATCGGCAATGTCCTGACTGATAGCCGGGCAAATAGCACTGAAATGGAACCAGGAAACGCCGTCAAAAGCGCTATTCCAGTCAATATCACCGGGTTTTAATTCTGCATAAGAAGAATTGGCTCTGTCATATACTACACTCGCATTTTTAAGGTCTTTTCCCTTCGGAAGATAATATATACCAAAGCGATCACCTGAGAATAGTACCGGGTCCATATCTACACCTATACCGGATACAGAATTGACAATATCATGTGCTATCGCATGATCGGGTACAGCTGTTAGATAAGAAGACGGAACATCCCACAGGGCCAGGGCAGTAGCCACATTCAATTCTGCACCTCCGATGTAAAACGGAAGTTTGTTTTCGGCCAGCCACATTCCATTTCCATCCGGACAGATACGTAACAGAAGTTCGCCAAAACTTAATACCTTACCTTTTCCTGCTCCACGAAAATCTTGATCAATCATGCCGGATTAGAACTTAAAGTAGTTTTTGGCATTGAAATAAGAAATATCAGCGATAATCTTTCCGATTTCTTCCATATCATTTGGCAATTCTCCGTTTTCTACATCCTGTCCAAAAAGATCACACAGCAATCTTCTGAAATATTCATGACGCGGAAAGGACAGGAAGCTGCGCGAATCTGTCAGCATCCCTACAAGACGACTCAACAGTCCCATATTGGAAAGGGCATTCATTTGTTTGGTCATACCATCTTTCTGATCCAGAAACCACCAGGCTGATCCAAACTGGATCTTACCGGCTACAGACCCGTCATTGAAATTGCCGATCATAGTAGCGATCAGCTCATTATCAGCAGGATTGAGGTTATAGATAATAGTTTTCGCTAATTTATCGTGTGTATCCAGCTTGTTTAAAAATTTGGATAAGGCTCTTGCCTGACTAAAATCACCAATAGAATCCCATCCGGTATCCGGACCGAGTATGCTGAGCATACGGCTGTTATTATTACGCAGTGCTCCCAGATGATACTGCTGTACCCAGCCTTTTTCATGATCCCATTCCGCAAAATAGATCAGCATAGCCGATTTGAATTTCAGATTTTCCTGACAGGAGATGGTCTGGCGGGATCTGATCTTAGCGAAGATGTCTGCGATCTCCTGTTCTGTATAGTCTTCTGCATAGATTTGCTCCAGTCCATGATCAGAAACAGAGCATCCATTTTCAGCGAAGAAATCATGACGTTTTTTCAAGGCATCCAGATAGTCCTGTAGGGTGGATATGGAAAGGTCAGATACAGATTCCAGTTTATTGATATATGCATTCAGCGCCTCTATGTCATCACTATTCATCGCTTTATCAGGACGAAATGCGGGTAACATTTTGAAAGACTCTTTCTCAGCGGCGAATTGTTGGTGATAGTTTAAGCTGTCAGTCGGATCGTCTGTTGTACAGACGACTTCTACATTCATTTTCTTCAATAATCCTCTTACCGAGTATTCCGGTGTCTGTAATTTGGCAGCAGTCTCTGCATAGATTTTATCTGCTGTCTTTGATGATAGCAGATCCGTAATGTCGAAATATCTTTGCAATTCCAGATGCGTCCAGTGATACAGCGGATTGCGCATGGTCGAAGGAACTGTTTCGGCCCATTTTCTGAATTTCTCTTCATCAGACGCATTTCCGGTTATATATTTTTCATTGACACCGTTGGTACGCATAGCACGCCACTTGTAGTGGTCTCCGTTTAGCCATACCTGGCTGATATTTTCGAAAGACGCATTATTGGCAATCTGTTCAGGTATCAGGTGATTATGATAATCAATGATAGGTTGATTCTTAGCAAAATTATGATATAAGTCTTGAGCGGTCTTTGAATGTAAAAGAAAGTTTTGATCTAGAAAGCTTTTCATTTTGAGTAAGTTGTAATACTTTTTATGTTTTAATATTTGTTGTTCTGTATCTGGAGAAATTAAAGGCTTACTCCTCTTTTCCATGGGATAAAATCGTCCTGATTAAGCAGTACAGCTTTAGGGATAATCTCACCACTTGCTGCTTTGATACAGTACTCCAGAATGTCTTCTCCCATTTGTGCTATTGTCTTTTCACCTTCTATTATAGGACCTGTGTTTATATCTATAATGTCTCCCATTCGAGCTGTAAGTGCATTATTTGTTGCGACTTTTATTACAGGGCATACAGGATTACCTGTAGGTGTACCCAATCCTGTGGTAAACAGAATTAACGTTGCTCCTGAACCCGCTTTACCAGTAGTGGCTTCTACATCATTGCCTGGTGTACAGACCAGATTCAGTCCCGGTTTTGTGGCCGGTTCGGTGTAATCCAATACATCTACAACAGGAGAATTTCCTCCCTTTTTTGCTGCTCCTGTACTTTTTATGGCATCTGTAATAAGGCCGTCTTTTATATTACCGGGTGAGGGGTTCATATGGAATCCGGAACCCGCATTTTCCGCAGCATTGCTGTACGCTGTCATGAGCTGTATAAATTTGCGGGCGGCCGATTCATCAATAGTTCTGTCTATCAGATTCTGCTCTGCACCACACAGTTCCGGAAATTCGGCTAACAGTACTGTACCCCCAAGTGTGACGAGAAGATCTGAGGTATATCCTACTGCAGGATTGGCACTGATGCCACTGAACCCGTCACTGCCACCACATTTGACACCTAACACCAATTTACTTACCGGTGCCGGCTGACGTTCTGTTTCATTAACTTCAGTGAGTCCGACAAATGTCTTTTGGATAGCTTCCTTGATCAGTTGTTCTTCACTTTGAGATTGCTGTTGTTCGAAGATGAACATCGGTTTGTCAAAGTGCGGATTACGGTTTTTGAGATCTTCTAAAAAATCCTTCACCTGCAGATTCTGGCATCCAAGACTGAGGATGGTCACACCTGCTACATTAGGATGGTCTGCGTATGCTGCCAATAATTTGCTGAGTACAGCTGCATCCTGACGTGTCCCTCCACACCCTCCCTGATGATTCAAAAACTTGATTCCGTCTACATTTTTGAAGAGACGTCCGGCCTTGCTTTGACTGGCTGCCAAAGACAATTCGTCTGCAGCAGACAGGTCTGCGCCATTTTTGTAGGCTTCTACCAGATGACGTGTATAGGTCTTGTATTTATCTGTGACAGCATAGCCAAGTTCATTGTGAAGGGCTTCGCGGATGACATCCAGATTACGATTTTCACAGAATACAGTAGGGATGAATAACCAGTAGTTCGCAGTCCCTACACGACCATCCGGACGCACATAACCATTGAATGTACGACCTTCAAACTTAGACACGTCTGGTGCATGCCATTCGTAATGGTAGGGGCGATATTCATACGGTTCGGAAGCGTGTTTGGTATTTTCAGTATCCATTAATCCGCCTTTACCGATATGGTGCTGAGCTTTTCCAACCAATACGCCATACATCATTATGGGATCTCCTGCATTCATTTCCTGCATAAAGAATTTATGTTTGGCAGGAATATCATCGAGTAAAGTGTAATTTTCTCCATCATAAATAATAGTCTCTCCCTTGACTAAATTTTGTAAAGCCACTAATACATTATCATTGGGATGGATTTTTAAAATTCTGGTTACCATGTTTTATTATATTGTTTTTTCAGCCTGTAAAGATTCGATTGCCGATTTTGCACCGCTGTTTTTTAATGTATTCAATTGTTTGCTTACACTTGCGGCAAAGCCCGGTAAATTGTTCAGGTTAGCACCCCATAGATTTGGATCTGCCAGGACTTTTTCTACCAGTGTTTCCGGATCGTTCCAATAGCTTGCCAGCAGGGGAGCATGTTCATCCTGTAGTATATACTTCTTTTCTCCTACAGTTGTACAGTAGCCATCGCTTGTGCTTTTACTGTTCATAAAAAGCAGATAAGCAGCAAAACCTAAAGCCATGTGTTGCGGTACATGTTCATATTTTTGATACCATTTTTCAAACAGCTCCCGGTTTCGCATCTCCATTTTTGAGGTATAGTTCATGGCTATGGACTGCCATTTATGTTCGAGTGAAGGGTTGCTAAAGCGATCTATAACACTATTCGCAAATGAAGCCGTATCCTCACGGCTAATACTGTTACTCAGGATTGCTGCAGATATTTCGTCTTCCATCAGTGCCTTGACATAAGCTGTGAAAGCCTCATCCTGCATTGCCTCTTTAACGGTTTCAAAACCCGCTAATATGGCCAGGGCGCAGCTTAAAGTATGCGTGCCATTCAGTAAGCGTAGCTTCAGTTCTTTGAATTTGCTGATCGATGGGACGATAAATATCCCTTTGTCTGCTTGCGCAAAGGAAAGTATTTCTGCAACTCGGGGATGTTGAGATTCTATAGCCCAGAGTCGGAAGGGTTCTGCCATGATAGTCAGCTCATCTGTATATCCGAATTGCTGTTCCAATATCTCTTGCTCTTCCTGCGGAAGTTTTCCGGGTACAATTCGGTCAACCAGTGTATTGCAGAAATGATTATTTTCTTTTAGCCAGTTGATAAATGTTTCTTCCAGATTATTTTGTACAGCCAGATCAAATACGATCTGTTGCAGTTTGGTTGCGTTATCACTTATTAATTCGGCAGGTACGATCACCATTCCGCTCTCAGGAGAGCCGCCAAAAGCGTTGAATCTTTCATACAGAAATGCAAGCAGTTTGCCGGGATAAGAGGATGGTGGCATATCTGTTACTTTATCTTCACTCATCACAATCCCGACTTCAGTCGTATTGGAGAAAACGACCTGCATCTCGGGGCTATGCGCAGCTTTCAAAATTTCTTTCCAATCGTTTGCTGCAGAAAGTACGCGGCTGATGGATGAGTTAATAATATTCTCGTGTATTTTATTGCCTTCTTCTATTCCACGTATAGCTAATGTATACAGACCATCCTGTGTGGAAAATGCATCGACGTCACCCTGACTGGTAGATTTGACGACAAGAATCCTTCCATTGAAGATACCCTGACGATTGGCGTTGTCAATAAAATAATCCGGCAGTCCGCGTAACAATACACCTGTTCCGAACTGCAATACTTTTTCAGGAATATCGAGAAGATTGGCCGACGGTTTTACCAGTTCGGTATGCTGTATATGTTCTAAATTTCTTTTGTTGAGTATCATTGTATTTTCTTTTATTCTTCTATCTTATTTTTCTTTAACCACTTTTGATAATCTTTTTGAACAAAATTCAGCGGCCATACGCCATACCATGCGTAGCCATTACGCCGTTCTTCACTGACTTCAGACAAGTTGTATTTGATGGAATTATCCCTGTCTCCGAAGATGGGACGATTATCTTTCAGGTCATAAAAACGTGCCCATACCACAGCATCCGGATCTTTTACAAGCTGGCGGGTAGGTTTATTTGTTGCAGGATCTTTCGTGAAATCAAAACGATAACCCTCAATATCGTTTGATTCAAACCATTTCTTGGCAGATTTGACGGCCTGGATTACTTCTGCAGAAGGCTGTTCAAAGCGCATTAGAAATTTGACAACTCCCATAGATTCGCTGCTGCTCAGCGATGCCGGTTCAAAGTTGCGTGCTTTGGCCGGTTGGAGCGTATTCTGATCATATTGTGCCGCCCAGATGGTGAGCGTTCCGTTCTGTCTGACCTGTGTTTTCAGAATACAGTCTAATCCGCGTTTTACAGCATCTTGAGCCCGTTTGCTAAGACCGGAACGTACCACTTCATACCCTTCAAGTTTGTTCGATACATTGTAAAGAATATCCAGTGCATTTATCATCGCATTATCGTTGTACGTGATTTCACCCCTGTAAAGAGAGGCATTGGGATAATACTGCGGAAATCCACCGTTTGGATACTGCATTTTCAACAGATACTCTATACCTCTTTCTACCGCTTTCAGATAATTGGGATTTTTAGTTTTGTGGTAAGCCTGTATCAGATATTCAATTTCACGTGATGTAGCTTTATTATCTATAGTTGCATACTGATCCGTAGTCTTGCGAATCTTATCGGCCAGAGATTTATCTATCGGTTTAGAATAATCTACTGTGGATTTGTCAGCGAGCTGTTTAGACCATGCTCCTACAGGCAACTGATAACGCAGCATTTTATCTGCCAGACTATCCGTCTGGGTCTGTGCATGGACAATGCCGGCACTTATCAGTATAAACAGTATTCCTAAAGTCTTTTTCATACGTCCTCTTTTGTTATTTTGATTGACTGATTAACCAGTTTACCAGATCATTAGTGGCATTCCAGTTTTGATATTCGGCAGGCAATTTACGTCCGTCGATATACTCATTATAAAACCAGGGATCTCCCACTGCAAAGACGGTACCTTTACCATATTTCGCAGTAGCAATGATGATATCACCCTGATCTGTAAGATTGGCTACAGCAGGTTTTGTAATCTGTAGGGTAGAAATTTCTTTGATGTAGATTTTTGATGTTGTCTTGAAAATCGAATTTGATTTGGGAATCAGGATTGCTCCCTGTTCAAAGTTTTTGCCTTGTACGCGGTTACGGCTGTCTTCATTAAAAGTGATTCCGAATTTTTTGGATAGTGTGTTGAACTTCGCAATTTCACAATTGCCACTATCATTTAATAAGAGCACAAGTACGCCACCTGCTTTGACCCATTTTTCTATAGCTGAAGCCTCTTTTTCATTCATAAAGTGAGGGTTTTCAGTTTCTTTTTCTGTATCCGGATCAACGATAATATAAATATTGCTTCCTTTTAATTGCTGTGCATCGGGAGCTGTCCTTAACGTATTGGTAATTGCGCCGCTACGATTAAAAATTCTGCCCATAAAAGAGAAACCATTGTTATCTTCCCCGTTCCAGAGGTAGTGGTAAGGTTCTTTCAGTCCGGAAGGCTCTACTTTGTATTCATTATTGTAATAATTGTCAAGTGTGACGACTTTACCCTTTCCTTTTTTCGGAGCATTGATCCATTCAAGCTCTAAAGCAGCCAGCATAAAGGGTCCTACACCTTTAGGATCATTGGAAATGACTGGCTCGCTCATATAGTATTCGAAAGATCCGTCTCTGTAATTCTTGGAGCCACCTAATCCGGATACTGCTACAGTCTTGTTCAGGTCTACACGATCTGGTCCTGCTGTTGTAACAAATTCTTTCAGTAATCCCTGATATCCTTTGCGAACTGCAGGAAGGTAGGATTCGGAAATGTAGCCTTTACGAACAGATTTGGCAAGGCCGTAAACAAACATACTCGATGCTGAAGATTCAAAATAGTTTTCTTTTCTGTTTACATTCAATATGTCATACCAGACTCCGGATTTTTTGTCCTGAAAATCAACAATAGCTTTTGTTGTACGATTCAAAATAGCTAACAGTTCCGGTCTGCGTGGATGATCTGCCGGGAAATTATCCAGTACATCTACCAATGCCATTGTAAACCAACCCATTCCCCGTGCCCAGATATGAGGGGAAAGACCGGTCTGAGGGTCAGACCATTTTTCCTGACGGGATTCGTCCCAGCCATGATATAACAATCCTGTTTTCGGGTCACGGGCATTTTGTTCCATGAAGCGGAACTGATCTGCTACATCATTGAATACTTCAGGTTTGTTCATGAGTACGGCATATTCCGTATAGAAAGGCTGTCCCATATAAAGTCCGTCCAGCCACATTTGGTAGGGGTAGACTTTCTTGTGCCAGAATCCACCCTGTTTGGTTCTCGGATGCTCCTTGAGCTGATCAAACAGGATAGAGGCAGCTTTTAAATATTTATCTTTTCGTGTTACCTTATACAGCATCAGCAAGGTACGGCCGTTTTTTACATTATCAATGTTGTGATCAGCAAGTTTATAGTTTCTGATGTTACCCTCATTATCTACATATTGATCCATCCAGTTCTGAATGTAATTGAAATAGACTCCATCTCCGGTATTACGCCAGACTTCGGTCATCCCTTCGAGGGTTACTCCCAGATCATATGTCCATTTCGGACCTTTCTTTTCATTGACAAAAGTTTCATCTTTAAACATTTTGTCGATAACAGTAAGGGCCATTTGCTCGGAAGTAGCTTTTTGCGCAAATGCCGAAGGTATCTGAAGTATTAAAATGACTTGTATATAGAAGAATAATCTTTTCATCTTGAGGCTGCTATTTAGCTATTTTGATTACATTTTTAGATACACCGGGACTAAGATCTGATGTCTGCCTGGCTTTAGATACATCTGTACCCGAGACGCTGATATTTTTGCTTTTCTCGCCGGAGACCTGAAATAGTGTTTCTGAACCGGCAGGATAACTGAATGCCGAAAATTTGATATTCTGGCTATTGTCAATATGCACGACCGGTTTCGTTTCAGGTGTGATAACCTTTACATTTTTCAGCTCTATATCTGTCGATTCAATTATCTCAATTCCTTTTTTTGACTTGATAGAAATATTTTCCAGACTCATTCCCTTGATGTTCATCTCCGGTAAACCTCTGAAGAAAATTGCTTTTTCGGCTCCGTTCACTACAACATCTTTGATTTTGAAATTGCGAAATTGCGGAGTCGCTTCAGTGACCGGAAGTGTAACGGCTTTGACCGCTTCCTGTTTGTCTCCAATCAACGGAATAGGATCTTTTGCTTCATAATACATGTCTACCAGAATAGCTTCTCCCGGAATATCAAACATGCTGATACGATCTATAAAGATATTCTCCACAACACCGCCACGGCCGCGGGTTGTCTTGAAACGCAAACCAATGTCTGTTCCGATAAATGAACAGTCATATACCCAGATGTTGCGGGCTCCGCCACTCATCTCACTTCCGATTACAAAACCGCCGTGCGCATGATAGACTACATTGTTGCGGATAATAACATTTTCCGTAGGAACAGCACGCAGACGACCTGCTTCGTCACGCCCGGACTTGATGCATATACCATCATCACCGACATCGAAGGTGCTGTTTTCTACCAATACATTTTTGCAGGACTCAATATCGATCCCATCACCATTCTGTGCATACCATGGGTTTCTGACCATCACATTGCGCACTGTCAGATCCTGACATAGTAAGGGATGGAGATTCCATGCCGGTGAATTCTGGAAAGTGACTCCTTCAAGAAGAATCTGTTTACAGTTGTTCAAAACCAACAAGTTAGGTCTGAAGAAATCTTTAACATCCGCATAGTCTGCAGCAGTCTTTCCCGGTACCACAGCACTTGGATTTTTTGTTTTAGAACCATTCAGCGAACTTGCTGAAGGATACCATATATTTTTCTCCTCATTCAGTACACCACCGGATTCCACCAGTTTTTTCCACTGGGAGGCTGTCATTTTACTTTTTTTGACCATTCGCCATGCACCACCGTTACCATCGATAATACCTGTCCCTGTGATCGCTATATTTTCAAGATTACTTCCGGAGATAGGACTTTGGTTACGCCATGCCGGCTGACCTTCCCAATTTGCTTCCACTAATTTATACTGATCAAAATCATCCGTGAACAGCAGAATAGCATCCCGCTGTATATGCAGATTGATATTACTCTTCAGTTCTATCGGACCTGTTACCCATACACCGGCAGGGATTAATACGACTCCGCCTCCCTTTTGACTCGTTTCTGCAATGGCTCTGTTGATCGGTTGCGTG
Source organism: Sphingobacterium sp. UBA5789 (assembly GCF_002418355.1). Taxonomy (NCBI): domain Bacteria; kingdom Pseudomonadati; phylum Bacteroidota; class Sphingobacteriia; order Sphingobacteriales; family Sphingobacteriaceae; genus Sphingobacterium; species Sphingobacterium sp. UBA5789. The sequence continues at coordinate 70,349 of NZ_DIDX01000003.1, forward strand.
TTCAGTGAAATACCGTCACCCTGAGCGCCAAAGCGTACAATACTGATGGTATCGGCTTTTATGTTGACTTGTTTAATGCTAGGTAAAGAAGGAGCTGTCTGCGCTTGAGCTGAATCGTATGAGGAGAGTGTAAACCATCCCAGAAGCGCAAACTTTAAACCCAATACTATTGTTTTGATCTGTATCATCATATGGTATCCTAAATATATAACTGGTTTGTTCATAGCAAGTGTACGTTGTTTCCTATTAAAATTGAAGAGAAATCTATGCAATCGTTACCGGTAAATGCTGTCTACCGGATAGACAATAAAGGGTTCCAATCTTTAAAAACAGCCTCTAAAGTTACTTTTTGGGCTTCATCTTCAGAGAGTTGGTGTGACCATTTGACTCTGTTTTGTGACAAACTTCCTGTACCTGTATTATTATATTCTGCGTAATACACTGTTTGTTCATTACTTTCCTTACCCCAATTATGCCAGCCTTCTTCTGTAATAAAAGCCGGCAGCAGGCTATTCATAAAAATAACTTTGGCATACGGTCTCCATGGGCGCCCCAAATAAAAACGTTTGGTATCCTTGTCGCCCGTAATATGGCATTTGTTGAAAACATATCCATAGGCAACTGTATCAGGAGTAGAAGCAGCAGTGATATATCCGCTGTTTTTGCAGTAGAGTTCACATTCTTCAAACCAGGCTGTAGAAGATCCGAAGATATAATCTACAGTTCCTTCTATATAGCAGTTGTAGTAATACTGCCGGCTACCTTTGCCATAGGTGTAGAGCGTATCCTGAAAACCTAAAAAACGACAGTTTGAAAAAACCGCACGGTCACTGGCTACCCATACCGCTACCGCCTGGCCAACCGGGCCGGCAGAATTCTGAAAAGTAATATTCTCTGCTACAAATCCATCTCCGTACAGGTATACACTCGAAGAGCCCGAAGTCCCCTTTTCTTCTCCAAATGTATTTTTACGTTGCGCAAAGTCATCGTAAGTCAATATGGTTTTATCTACCTGTTCACCGATCAGTCTGACATTCTGTTTTGATCCGGCCAAAATGAGTTTTTCTTTATAAATTCCGTTTTTGATGTAGATGGTGGTGACTGTCTTGCGAAAATCAGGTACAGCATTCAAGGCTTCCTGTACTGTTTTGAACTGTCCGCTGCCATCCTGTGCAACACTATAATCATAGGATCGGGCAACAGCATATTGAAGTCCCGTAAATAGTATAACCGTAAAAAGCACTAAATTCCTCATCGCAATGGATTCTTAAATTGGTTGTTTTTTCTTTACAATTTGATTGGCGTGAATCCAAATTACTCATTAATAGATGAAAAAAGTCCTGTTTTCATGGGAATAAATCCGCAATCGATACCGGCAACGATTGCGTAGTAATACATTGCTATTTTAATGTAAATGGGCTATTCTTGTACTGACCGATTACCGAATGGCATATATAAGCCATTAAAAATTGTAAATCTTATTTCTGTCTTATGAGACTACCATTGAAAATTTCATTCTTGCTGTTGAGTATTAGCTCCTTAACTCATTTTGCTTATGCCCAAAAACCAAAGGGCTCACCTTCCAGTGTCTGGGTGGCTGATCTTGGAGACGGCTATTACCAAAATCCAATTTTGAATGCAGACTATTCCGATCCTGATGCCATTCGTGTAGGAGATGATTTTTATATGATAGCTTCCAGCTTCAATCATGTACCGGGGATTCCGTTATTGCAATCGAAGGATTTGGTTAACTGGACTATCTTAACGCATGTCCTTCCGCAACAGCAGCCTTATGATGTATTTCAGAAAGTGCAGCATGGGAATGGGGTATGGGCTCCGGCTATCCGTCATTATAATAATGAATTTTATATCTATTATCCCGATCCTGACTATGGTATATATATGGTGAAAGCAAAAGATGCTGCAGGGCCGTGGTCTGAACCTGTTCTGGTATTTGAAGGAAAGGGACTTATTGATCCCTGTCCTTTTCGGGATGAAGACGGGCAGCATTATCTTGCTTTCGCTTATGCGGGCAGTCGTGCCGGATTGAAAAGTGTCTTGGCCATAGCACGTATGAATGAAGCGGGGACAGCGGTATTGGACAGGGGAGTGATTGTATATGACGGGCATAAACTGGATCCGACAATTGAAGGACCTAAAGTATATAAGCGTAACGGGTATTATTATCTTTTTGCTCCCGCGGGCGGAGTTTCTACAGGCTGGCAGCTGGTACTCCGGTCTAAGGATATTTATGGACCATATGAGCGCAAAGTAGTCATGCATCAGGGAAATACGCCAGTCAACGGACCTCATCAAGGCGCATGGATAGATACACAAAGCGGAGAAGACTGGTTTGTACATTTTCAGGATAAAGACGCTTATGGACGTGTCGTACATTTACAACCTATGAAGTGGGTGAATGACTGGCCTGTCATTGGCACAGATAAAAAGGGGACAGGAACAGGCGAACCTGTAATGAAGTTCAGAAAGCCGAATGTAGGGAAGACTTATCCTGTAGCAACTCCTGCTGAATCTGATGAGTTTGAAACAACTTTATTAGGTAAACAGTGGCAATGGCAGGCAAATCCGGACGGAAGCTGGCTAATGCCAAGTGATGCCGGACATCTCAAATTGTATACGGTAAACGTACCCTCTTCGTATAAGAATTTACTGGATGTACCGAATATCCTTACACAGAAAATGCCTGCAGATGAATTCATGGCTACGACAAAGCTAAAGCTTATTCCTAACGAAAAGTTAAAGAATGAAAGAGCCGGTTTCACAGTATTGGGAGAAAATTACTCCACCCTGTTTCTCCGGCAATCGTCTGAGGGGCCTGCGCTGTACTATGCAAAATGTACAAACGGATTGAAATCGGGAACGGAACAGGAAAAGCTATTGACTAAAGTGGAGAAGGAACAATATGTTTATCTTCGGGTAGAAGTTCGGAAAGGGGCTGTCTGTAATTGGTCATATAGTCTGGACGGAAAGAAATTTACAGCGATAGAGGACAAGTTTGTAGCTAAACCCGGGCGATGGATAGGAGCGACCCTCGGTCTGTACGCTATTCGCGATCAGCAGATCAACGACAGCGGATATGCAGATGTAGATTGGTTGCGGATAGAAAAAATCAGATAATGAAGACTACGATCACAATATTGTTCCTGCTGTTGTATACAACAGTGTTTGCACAGCAACCCCTGAAACTTACAGTTGCACAGCAAGGTACGGCTGATTTCAGGACAATACAGGAAGCCGTTTATGCGGTAAGAGACCATTTTGAACAACCCGTACAGATATTTGTAAGGAACGGCATTTATCGTGAGAAATTGATTATTCCGGCGTGGAAACGTTATATCCATATCGTGGGAGAGAGCAGAGAAGAAACGATTATCCAGTATGATGATTTTTCAGGAAAGGACAATCCTGACAAGACAAAAGGTCTGGATAAGATTAATACTTACCTGTCTTATACAGTTCTGGTACAGGGTAATGATACGAGACTGGAAAATCTGACCATTGAAAATACTGCTGGCCCTGTAGGTCAGGCAGTGGCTTTACATCTGGAAGCGGACAGAGTGGTCGTTAAAAACTGCAGTGTATCAGGATGGCAGGATTCTTTTTATCTGGCGAAAGATGGTACACGAAATTATGTGGAGGACTGCTATATCTCCGGATCGACCGATTTTATTTTTGGGGCTGCCACTGCCTTTTTTAAAAACTGCGTTATCGAGAGCCGGAGCAATTCATATATCACTGCTGCATCTACGACCCAACAATCGGCATTTGGATTTGTATTTCAAGATTGTAAACTGATAACCAAAGATAAAGCGGTAACTAAAGTGTATCTGGGCAGACCATGGCGACCTTATGCCAAAACAGTGTTTATCCGGTGTGAACTGGGGGAGCATATAACAGCTAAAGGCTGGGATCCCTGGAACGGAGATAAAATGTTTCCGGACAAATATAAGACAGCCACTTACATCGAGATGGCTAATTATGGTCCCGGCGCCGCAGATCTTTCGGGGCGTGTAACATGGAGCCGGCAATGGAGGAAGTACAATAATAAGGATTATGCTCTCCAAAAAGTTTTCAGGGACTGGGATCCATTAAAAAATCAATAAGAAATGGTATTCGATATGAAGTATATGCGTAGTTTCTTCGTTCTTCTGTTTATTCTGCTGACAGCTACCGTATCAGCTCAATCTGATTTTCCGCGCGATACCAGTTTTACACTTAACAGTGCTTATCAGAAGGATCGGAAAAAATTTCCGGATATCCGTACAGTTACCGAATATAAAGGAGACGATATCCGGACTCAAAAAAATATTCTTTACAAAGAAATAGGAGACAGAAAACTCCTGTTGGATATGTATGCTCCTGCTAAGCAGGATCGGAAATATCCTTGTGTCATTATGATTCATGGCGGTGGCTGGCGTTCGGGTGATAAGGATATGATGAGCGGCTTTGCTTCTTACCTTTCTCTTCGGGGATATGTAGTGCTCAGTGTCGGATACAGATTATCTCTGGAGGCAAAGTATCCTGCAGCGGTGCATGATATACAAGATGCGATTGCATGGGCCAGGAAGCATGCAGACCAATACCAGATTGATAAACGAAAAATAGTAACATTGGGTACATCTTCAGGCGGACAGCTCGCCAGCTTGCTGGGTACCAATAATCATACGGATAAGCGCAAGCAGGTTCAGGCTACTGTGAATATTGACGGTGTATTAGCTTTTCATCATCCCGAATCTGCTGAAGGTGAAGTCGCGGCCTTATGGCTTGGAGGTAAATATGAAGACGTCCCTAAAGTTTGGGAGCAGGCATCGGCTCTGTACCAGGTCAGTAAAAGAACCGCTCCGGTGTTATTTATGAATAGTTCCTTTCCCCGGTTTCATGCCGGAAGGGATGATATGATCCTGAAGCTGAAAAAATACGGGACAGATACTGAAGTCTGTACTTTTGATCCTTCGCCCCATACTTTTTGGTTTTATGAGCCCTGGTTTACTCCAATGCTGGAAAAAATAGATCACTTTCTGAATCGGGTACTATAACACCAGGGCTACCGGAGAGTTATCCCTGTTCCAGACTTCTCATTTTTGCCTGTAGCAGACGTAATTCTTCCTGCAGGCGTTCTACCTTCTGCAACAAATGGTGTGCGACTTCTATCCCTTGAGGATTGACATCCAGATCATAATATAATGCAGCAAAGCGTTCCAGATTTCTCAACTGGTCCTCATCTACGTATTCTACATTATGTTCTACAGTAATATGGATCAATTCGCTATCCCGTAGTATCTGAATAAAAGATGCCTCCACCTTTCTGGAATGACAAAAGTCTATGATCTTAATTTTTGTAGTTTCCATCACTTACTTTTTTAGTTCAGCTAATTGTTTGAATAGTGCTTTCTCTTCTTCAGAGAGCTGTGTCGGGATTTGTACATTGATCGTAACATACAGATCTCCGAACTGATCCTCTTTTCTATAGACCGGAAATCCTTTACCCTTTAAGCGCATCTTGGCTCCGTTCTGTGTTTCAGGTTTGATTTTAAGTTTAACCTTACCTCCGAAGGTATCCAGGGTTGCTTCTCCACCTAAAATAGCGGTATAAAGATCGATATCCAGATTCGTATACAGATCATTTCCTTCTCTTCTGAAGCGTTGATCCTTATCCACCGTAAATGTAATATAGAGATCTCCTTTCGGTCCTCCGTTTATTCCTTCGCTGCCGTGTCCTTTTAATTTTATCTTCTGCCCGTCTTCTACACCAGCGTGGATCGTGATCCGGATATTCTGCCCGTTGACCGTAAAAGTCTGCTGATGCGTAGTATAAGCTTGCTGTAAGGTGAGGTGTAACTCCGCATTAAAATCCTGACCTTTGAATGTACTTTGTCTTCCTCCGCCACGACGGCTTCCAAACATCTGCTCGAAAAAATCGGAAAACTGACTGTCATCAAAGTTTCCGGAGTATGCATTTGAATCACTGGCTCCTCCGGCAAATGGGTTGCCTGCCCCGGAACTCCGTCTGTATTGTTGCTGAGCTTTCTCATATTCTTCCCCATGTTTCCAGTTCTCTCCGTACTGATCATACTTTTTACGTTTTTCAGGATCTGTAAGCACTTCATTTGCTTCGTTGATTTCCTGAAATTTTTGTTTTGCTGTTTCATCATTCGGATTGAGATCAGGATGGTACTTCCGGGCAAGTTTGCGGTAAGCCTTTTTTATATCATCCTGAGAAGCGGATTTATCCAGCCCCAATATGTTATAATAATCTACAAATGCCATTTTTATTATTGCTTTAGACTACGTGTTTATTTGAAAACATACAATTTACAGAAAGGTTTAATCTTTTACCATTATCAGGTTAAATTTATGAACATACCCTAATAAAAAATACTGCCGTAATACAATTGAATTTACATAATAGGTCGTATTGCCCTGTGTGCCCCAATAGTTGCTGTTATTTTGATTGAGTATATCAAAACCCGATAATTTGATCTGTGACTGGCTATTGATGTTATAGAAAACCGAAGCATTCAGGATATTAAAATTTTGTCGTGCATTCAGACCGCTGGCTCTGTTTTCAAGCGAATAACTGGATTCCAGAGAAAACCCTTTTATCGGATTAATATTTAATCCCATGCCAAAAGTATGTGTCTTGTACTGACTTTCAATAAAATCCGGATTATTTTTGACAGTATTAAAGTTTCGGTTGGTAGAGAAAGAATATTTGGGAGATATCCCTATCAGATTGTTCCACATCAAAGATAATTCCTGTGTGAAGGTGCTGGACCAGGTCGTAGATTTATTATCGATATCATTGATGGTAGAGTAATTCTGATAGCTGTAACTATTCGAGTTTTGAGAAAAATAAAGTTGCCATTTTTTGCTATTCAGTATATTATAACGCAGGTAGAAAGCAGCATTTGCTCCACTGACTTTGCCGGACTGAAATGCCTGCATGGTGTAGTGTCCGGTTTCATTCTCCCGCCAGCTTTTGTATCCAACGCTTCTGTTCTTAGAGTTAAATCCGCCATTGATTCCCATTTGATATTTCTGTGCATATTTATTATAGCTTAATCTGAAATCCTGACGTTCTGTATTATCGAAATTAAGAGAAGGCAATACGGTATACAACGGATCCTGATCTCTGCGCTGGACGACAATTTGTTGTGTCTCCGGACCTTCCAGATCTTTAGACCATGATAGTTCGAGTTCTTTATACCGTACAGAAATATTAGGCAACCAATAGCTCTGTTTTTTATTGATATCCGGTGCTATTTCCAGGAAGTCAAAATAATTCTTTTTAGTCTGATAAGCTGTTCCGAAATTGACGGACAACTTATCTACAGGTTTCCAAAAGAACTTTACTCCCGATATATAATCCTGATCCCTGTATCTGTAATTATTTTCAAGTTCAGTGGCCCGTACAGTCCCGGTATTATCTTTGTTAATCAGAAGTGATTCTGTAGAACGGCTACGGGAGGTATTAAATGTAAAGTAAAGTTCGAAATTGAGCTTTTTTATAGTCTTATTTCCATAATTAAGAGAGTTTCCAAAACTATCTGATTTTTTCTTTGCATTCATATTCTGCCATATGTTGCGTGCAGCCCCATTATTCTGTTGGTATATAAGAGCGATTTGCTCATTGATATTATCATTTTGACCACTATTGATGTTGAGATTATTTCTGAAGGAAACAACATGATTTGGTGTTATTTGCTTTTCAATAAAAAATCCATGTTCATAGGTTAGTTGTTTCTGATCTCTATTACTATTGTTTTCACTCCTGTTGAGCATAGCGGATTCTGTGCTGTTTTCTCCGATACTGCTATTCTTGTTTTTAGTGTTTTCTAATTGCAGACGAGGTGTAAATTCAAAATATGCCGTTGTGTCAAAACGATGCCGAAGCAAGGTCTTGATATTGTGTTTCCATGCTTTGCTTTTTGCTTCAGAGAAATATGTGCCTAATTGCTTCTCTCCGTCATAAAGCGAGGTACTGCTATTCCTGTTTTCGCTGTCATTATTGTTGTAGGACAGCATATACATGAAATTGAGTTTTGTTTTCTTTCCCCAGTCATTATTGAGATTGAATCCGCCCGCAACGTCATTACCTATACCCCAGTAATTCCGTCCTCCAAAATTATCAAACCCGTAATTCTCCGCTCTTCCAAGTCCTGCATGCTGCTGCAGTTCGCCATAGTCAAAACTTTGTCTGTTGATATTATTGCCGAATCCTATAAAACTCAATTGTAAAGTATCTCTGAAGGTATTAAACAAGCCCCCGGCCTCATATCGCTTACGTGTGCCGCCACTGCCGTAAACTTTACCAAAATCTGCTTTCAGAAAATCTTTTTTAAACTTAAGATTGATCGTTACAGGAAGACGTTCCTCATTTTCAACGATTCGCTTTGATTCTCCCTTATCTCTGTACACCTGTACCGTTTTGATAAGAGAAGCATCAAGATTTCTAGTAGCGATTTTTAAATCCGTAGCAAAAAAATCCTTTCCATTAACTTTGACAGAAGACACCTCTTTTCCCTGATAGTAAATAGTGCCATCCATATTGACCTGAAGCCCCGGAAGCTGCTTCAGTAGTTCTTCTACATTGGCATTGGGTCTTGTTTTGAAATAGGCCGTATTATATTCCAACGTGTCTTTTGACATGCGGATAGGAGGGGCACTCGTGATATTGACTTCTTCCAGCAAGTTTCCGGATAGTTTGAGAATACCCATATTCCTTGCTTCATGATCTTTAAGAGAAAGTGTCTGTTGAAAAGGTTGTCCGGATATATGTGAAATATAAAGTAGAAGCTCCCGTTCCACAGGAAGTTTAACCAGACGAAAATTTCCCTTTTCATCAGTCAGTGTATAAGAAACTACAGTTGAATCTTTTTTGTTAAGAACACTTACAGTAGCTTTTTCCAAAATCTTGTCTTCAGCATTGTGTACAGTACCGGAAATTAATCCGGAAGATTGAGCAAAGGAAAGCTGATACATAAGCATAGAAAGCCCGAGTAGCAATAATTTCATAAAGGGTTTATTGATTATGCTACAATAATATTAAAATATATTTAACTATATAATTAATAAAAGTTAATTAACAATTATTAACTAATAGCGATGATTCAAGTGTTTTCTTTTTGTTCTGAAAACTAAAAAAGCCTTTTCCAGATTACGGAAAAGGCTTTTACAATTTATGGTAAGAAATAGAATTTTTATTCTTTGTTACTGTCTACGACCAGTTTTTTATCGCGATTGGCAATTTCCCAGGCTGTGTAAAAGGCTAATTTTTCACGCTTGACCATCATCGGAAAGTCTATCTTTTCAATGGTGTCTTCTGGGGTATGATAGTGAGGATGTAATCCTGAAAAATAGAAAATGACAGGGATTTTGTGTTTGGCAAAGTTATATTGATCAGAGCGGTAATAAATACGCATAGGATCTTTAGGATCATCATACATATAATCCAGTTCCATCTTTGTAAAATCATCATTAGCTTTCTTATTGATTGCATGCAGTTCGGAACTCAGTTTATCTGATCCGATAACATGAATATAATTGTGATTTCCATTCAGATGTTTATCATCGATACGACCTATCATGTCCATATTCAGACAGACAACAGTATTGGATAGGGGATATACAGGATTCTCCGAGTAATACTCAGATCCTAGGAGACCTTTTTCTTCTGCAGCAAAGGCAATAAAGAGAATGCTGCGGCGCGGGCCATGACCATCAGCCTTAGCCTGAGCAAAGGCGCGGGCAAGATCCAATACTCCGGTTGTACCGGAGCCGTTATCATCAGCCCCCGGAAAAATAGTGCCGTTCTCATCGATTCCGTCATGATCATAGTGACCGGATAAGACTACTATTTCATCCTTCAGATCCGTTCCTTCCAATAGTCCTAATACATTCGCATCATTAAGCAACTCTTCTGTAATTCCATATTCTGCAGTGAATTTTACGGGTATCTGAGTAGACTGGACGGTGTTATTTTCTTTGAATTTCTGAAAAGATATGTTCTTCGTCTGAAGGATATCATTTGCAATCGCAGGTGTGATAAATGCGACTGCAGGATTTACTGAAACTTCCTTTTCTGCTTTATCCTTTTGCAATTCGTAAGAGCCTCCGGTCAATCTTCCGCCCATTCTTTTCAGCATAAGTTCAGTTGTAGCTGAAGCAGCCAGAATTAGCTTAGGATTCTTTTTCATAAGATGCTGCAGCTTTTTATTTCTGGAAGTACTCCATTCTGATTTCTTCGAAGTACCCGTGATCAGGGAATTTCCAGCTTTATCTGTAGGTTCATCATCTGTGATCAGTAGAACGACCTTATTGCTGACATCTATATTTGCATAATCGTTGTATTTTGTATCCTCAATACCATATCCAATAAATACAATGTCTTCAACCTGTATAACTGTCTTTTCATTATCTCCCAGAATGAAGAAGTCTTTTCCGTTTTTGAAATCATTATTTCCTACAGTGAACTTACTGACTTCGAAACGTTTGTTCTTCAGATTTATTTTTTGAAAATAACCGGATTGCGGAGCTTTCAATCCTAATCTTTTAAATTCAGCTGCAATGTACTGCGCTGCTTTTTCGCCACCTTTCTGTCCGGTACCCCGGCCTTCGTATTCTTTGGAAGATAAAATGGTAAGGTGTTTTTTTGCATTCTCCTCATTCAGCATTTCAGCGTACTTTTTCTGAACAGGCTCCTGCGCAAAAGCACAGCTGTATAACCAAGGCAGAACACTCAGAAGTATTATAAGTTTTTTCATCAGAAAATAGGTTTATTAAATAGGGTAGCGGTGAGCTACCCTAAAATGTTATACTTAACAAGAGATTTTATTGACGCGGTTAGCGTGACGGCCGCCTTCAAAATCTGTAGTCATAAATGTTTTTACGATTGCTTTTGCCAGATCCAGACTAATGAAACGGGCAGGAATACATACAATATTCGCATCATTGTGCTGACGGGCTAATGCTGCAATTTCTTCCAGCCAGCATATTGCCGCACGAATTTCCTGATGCTTATTAGCGGTGATCGCTACACCGTTAGCACTACCGCAGATAAGTATACCTTTGTCAAATTCCTTGCTCTCCACAGCGGAAGCTACAGGATGCGCAAAATCCGGATAATCTACAGAATCTGTAGAATGGGCTCCAAAATCTTTTACTTCATAACCCAACTCCTGCAGAAAGGGGATCAGTTCTTTTTTGTAGTCAAATCCTGCGTGATCGCCTCCGATAGCGATAGTTTTTACTGAACTCATATTCTCTATTTATTACTATAAAATTCTTTTTCTTTGGCAGCTCTTGCCTTCTTTACATTTGCCGATACCATGATACTGATCTCGTAAAGAATAAACATTGGTGCACTCACCGTAAGCATAGTAATGACATCCGCACTTGGTGTAATCACGGCTGCAATGACCAGAATGATAACGACAGCGTATCTTCTGCTGGCCCGCATAAATTCGGGAGTCATCAATCCGATTTTGGATAAAATAAAAATCAGGATTGGTAATAAAAATACTATTCCACAGCCTAAGGACAGGGTCGCAATAGTAGACAGGTAAGAATCAATGGTAATCTGGTTGGTGATCTCTTCACTTAATGATACGTTAGAAAGAAAATTCACCGAAAGTGGAACAACAATATAGTATCCGAAAAGCACTCCTAATGCAAACAGAATAGTCGCATAGAAGACAAACCCTCTCGCAGACCGTTTTTCTACATCGGTCAAAGCCGGTTTGACGAATAACCATACTTCAAAGAGAAGATACGGGAATCCTAAGGCTACAGCCGTAATCAGACAGGAGTTAATCTGTAACATAAACTGACCTGCCATCTCGGTATTGATAATGTTGAATGGAATTCTTTCCACACAAAAACCATCAATATTTAGTAATTCGCCAACTTTACACATCATTCTGTATGTCCAGAAATCAAGCTTTTTAGGGCCCATAATAATTTCATTGAACACATAGTCATAGAATGTGAAAGCTAATGTCGCAAATACTGCTACGGCTAGTACAGAACGGATGATATGCCATCTTAAGACCTCTAAATGGTCGAAAAAGGACATTTCTCCTTCAATATTCTTTCCTTTATCTTTAATAGCTTGAACCAGGCTTGATTTAGTCATTTTACTCATAATACATGATCGCGAAAAACAAAAATACCATTCTTATTGGTAAGAATGGTATTTTTTGCTTCTGTAAAAGAAATTTTATGTATTCTCCTCTTCTTCAGGATACTTTGACAGATCGAAAGTCTCCATGAATTTAGTTGTGAAGTTTCCGGCTCTGAAATTCGGATCCTTTAAGATTCTCAAATGCAGAGGGATAGTTGTATGTATACCTTCGATAACAAATTCGCTTAATGCTCTTTCCATCGTCGATATCGCTTCTTCACGGGTCTGCGCTACAGTGATCAGTTTAGCGATCATAGAGTCATAATTCGGAGGAATAGTATATCCGGAGTACACGTGTGTATCTACACGCACACCATGTCCACCCGGAGAGTGGAAATTAGTAATCTTTCCTGGTGAAGGGCGGAAGTTCTGGAATGGATCTTCAGCATTGATACGACACTCTATAGCATGCATAGTCGGTTCGTAGTTTTTACCGGAGATAGGAATCCCTGCTGCAACTTTAATCTGTTCTTTGATCAGGTCAAAGTTGATAACCTCTTCAGTTACGGGATGTTCTACCTGAATACGGGTATTCATCTCCATAAAGTAGAAATTACGGTGTTTGTCTACCAGGAATTCAATTGTTCCGGCACCTTCGTAATTAACAGCTTTTGCGCCTTTAATAGCGGCTTCACCCATTGTCTGGCGAAGTTCAGGTGTAATAAACGGAGAAGGTGCTTCTTCCAATAGTTTTTGGTGACGGCGCTGAATTGAACAATCGCGTTCTGATAAGTGACATACCGTTCCGTATTGGTCACCTACAACCTGAATCTCGATGTGACGAGGTTCTTCAACATATTTTTCAAGATATATACCGTCGTTTCCGAAAGCTGCTGCAGACTCCTGACGTGCAGAATCCCATGCGCTTTCAAAATCTTCATCTTTCCAGATGATGCGCATTCCACGACCACCGCCACCTGCTGTAGCTTTGATGATCACCGGATATCCGATTTCATTGGCAAGTTGTATACCTTCTTTGACGTTGCTTAATAAACCTTCAGAACCTGGTACTGTAGGAACACCAGCCTCTTTCATAGTTGCTTTAGCGGAAGATTTATCTCCCATTTTTTCGATCTGTTCTGCAGTAGCACCGATAAATTTGATGCCATACTCTGCACAGATAGCAGAAAAGCGAGCATTTTCGGATAAAAATCCGTACCCCGGATGGATTGCATCTGCATTAGTAAGTTCTGCTGCAGAAATGATGTTAGGGATATTTAAATAAGAATCTTTACTTGGCGGAGGTCCGATACAGACTGCTTCATCCGCAAAACGGACATGAAGACTATCTCTGTCTGCTGTAGAATAAACCGCAACACTCTTAATGCCCATTTCACGACACGTGCGAATGATGCGTAAGGCGATTTCACCTCTGTTGGCAATTAATATTTTTTTAAACATGAGTCTTAATTGATGTTTCTGTTAGGCGATTTCTCGCTGAATATGCTAATACTTCCTTATAAGAGAAGTATATTTTTAGCTAGGATCTACCAGGAATAATGGTTGATCGTATTCAACAGGTTTAGCGTCATCAATTAAGATTTTGACGATTTTACCTGAAACTTCAGATTCAATTTCGTTGAAAAGTTTCATTGCTTCTACGATGCAAAGAACTTTTCCAGGAGTGATCTCATCACCGACATTCGCAAAGTTTGGTTTACCAGGACCTGCAGCACGGTAGAATGTTCCGATCATCGGAGATTTTACAGTGATGTAGTTTGCATTATTGTCAGCAGCAGCGGCTGCAACAGGAGCAGCAGGAGCAGTTGCAACAGGAGCAGCTGGTAAAGCTTGTGCGACAGGAGCTGCAACTGGTACAGTAGCTGTAACGATTGTAGGTTCCTGATTAGTCTTTATTGTGATTTTAAAATCTTTTTCTTCGATTGCAACTTCATTTACACCAGATTTTGCAACGAATTTGATCAGATCTTGTATTTGTTTAATATCCATACTCATATTAGCAGGTTTTAGATGTTTAAATGTTTAATGTTTCAAAAAAATTAGCCTGTAAAGGTAATAAATAAATAGGGTATTAATATGCCCACTTTAAATAAATAGAGCCCCATGTAAATCCTCCGCCAAATGCGGCAAGGATCAGGTTATCTCCTTTTTTCAATTGATTCTCCCATTCCCAAAGACACATTGGAATAGTCGCGCTGGTCGTATTTCCGTATTTCTGGATATTAACCATTACTTTTTCTTCCGGCAGACCTACACGCTCAGCTGTCGCATCGATGATACGTTTATTAGCCTGATGAGGCACCAGCCAGTTGATATCAGCAGATGTCAGATTATTCTTGTCCATGATCTCCGCTGCAACGTCAGCCATATTGGTTACCGCAAATTTGAATACCGTACGGCCTTCCTGATAAGCATAGTGCATTTCGGCATCTACAGTCTCATGCGTTGCAGGATTTAAGGATCCTCCACCTTTAATATTAAGGTATTGTCCGCCTGATCCGTCCGTTTTGAGGATGGCATCCTGAATACCCATTCCTTCTTCGTTTGGTTCTAATAATACAGCACCGCATCCATCACCAAAGAGGATACAAGTGTTGCGATCTTTGTAGTTGACTACTGAAGACATTTTATCCGCACCGACAACCAATACTTTTTTGTGGGTACCTGATATAATAAATTGTGAGGCAGTGTTCAGCCCGAATAAGAATCCCGAACAAGCGGCCTGCAAATCAAATCCCCAGGCATTTTTTGCACCGATTTTATCCGCAAGAATATTCGCCGTTGCCGGAAATAACATGTCAGGAGTACTCGTACAAAACACAATCAGATCTATTTCTTCTGCAGTAATTCCTCTTTTTTTCAAAAGACCCAATACTGCAGGTACAGCCAGATCTGAAGTAGCTTTACCTTCCCCTTTCAGGATGCGTCTTTCTTTGATACCCGTACGAGAGACAATCCACTCGTCATTGGTGTCAACCATTGTTTCAAGCTCCTTATTTGTAAGCACATAGTCAGGAACATAGCCATTAACAGCTGTAATAGCTGCATGAATTTTTGACATAATACGTTAATTGAAAACAGATCTGATCTTATCGATAAAATTCGACTCGATCATAGCTCTTGATTGTAAAACCATGTTTTTGATAGCTTCCGGAGGAGAAATACCATGCCCTATAATAACAGGAGCATTCACTCCTAGGATAGGGGTACCTCCGTACTGTTCGTAATTGAACCTATCAAAGAATTCATCATTTATTTTCTTTTTCTTGGTCACCACATAAAAGGACTCCGCCATTTTCAGAATAACATTACCTGTAAATCCGTCGCATACCATTACATCAGCGAGATCCGTGAAAAGATCTCTTCCTTCAATGTTACCGATAAAATTTAATTGGTGATTGTTTTTGAGCAGGGGGTAGGTTGTGGTTGTAAGGATATTTCCTTTTTCTTCTTCTTCGCCAATATTGACTAATCCGACTTTAGGAGACTGTATACCTAATACATGTTCAATATAAAGACTTCCCAGTATAGCAAATTGATTTAGCATTTCGGGTTTGCAATCTGCATTAGCGCCTACGTCTAACAACAGGCCGCTACCACCTTTAAGTTTGGGAACGTTGGTGGCGATAGCCGGACGTAAAATTCCCGGTACTGCCTTCACGCTGAAAAGAGCACCGACCAACATAGCTCCGGTATTACCTGCTGAAGCAAAAGAGTCTATCTCTCCGTTTTTCAAAAGGTCAAAACCTCTTACTATACTGGAATCCGGTTTTTTGGCAATTGCTTTGGTCGGGTGTTCACCCATTCCAATATTATCAGGAGCATGTACAAAATCAAAATCCTCAATACGAGCTCCTAATTCCTGGATACGCTGCTTAGCAGCATGTTCGTCACCGATAAGAACAATACGTTGTTCTGCTGGCAACACTTTTTGAGCTTCAATAGCTCCTAAAATTGTGGATTCCGGAGCAAAATCCCCTCCTAAAATATCTAAACCAATCTTCATTCGTTATTATTTTTCGATTCAATAATACGCAAAAACATCCCAAAGTAAAGCATAAAAGATAAATTTTACACTTATTTTGGGATGTTTAATGTCTTGAAAGATTGTTAGACAACAGCTGTATTTTCGATGATTAATTTACCGTTGTAGTATAAATTTCCATCTACTGTGTAAGCACGGTGAGGTAAATGAACCGCGCCAGTTTCTTGACAAACTGTTAAGCTAGGTTTTTCTGCTTTATAATGTGTTCTTCTTTTGTCTCTTCTTGATTTAGAAGTTTTACGCTTTGGATGTGCCATCTCGTATTTCCGTTTTAGTTATTTTTTATATTTCTTAATGCCGACCATCTGGGGTCAATGTGTTCTTCTGCACTGTTCTCTTCTTCGTCCTCGATTTGATTGACTTTCGCCAACATCTCCGGATCGCATGATTGATTTAAGCCCTGTTCGCTGCACTTGGTGTAATAAGGTACCGCTACATTGATATACTCATAGAGTAAATGTGCAATGTCAAATTCATAATCATTTTTGGATAAAACGATTACTTCTTCGGTGTCTTCTTCCCAGTTTTCATCAGTAAATTTGACAAGGACCCGTTCTTTTACATCGATTGGACAGTCAAATTCAGACAAACATATATCGCAAGTCAGTTTGATCGTTCCGGTAATAGTAAAGTGGACAATCAACATGTTCTCTTGCTTCTGCAAGTCTACCTGAGCTTTTAAGTTTCCATCTTTGACAATGGAATGCTCAAAACAATCAAAGAACTTCTTTTCAATGTCAAAATCAAAACTGTGTTTCCCTGCATTCAGCCCGGAAAAGGGTATCCTATATTGTTTTAGATATTTCACAATCCTGCATTTGAGCCTGCAAAGGTAATTATAAATCTTATAGAAAGGAAATTTTTTTCAATTTATTTGAGAGCCTCAAGAGCCCGGAAAAACCTTCCTGAATTACGCCAGCAGGTGAGTTATTATTCGTAGTAATTTTTTCCTAATTCTATACGGTCACGACCGCTTTTTAATCTCCAGTGATTTGTGTCGCGAAGAGAATATGCACAACCGCAATACTCCTGCATATAGAATTTTTCCTTTTTGGAGACTTCCAGCATTCTTGCCGATCCGCCTTTCTTTCTCCAGTTGAAGGTCCAGTATTCCATACCTTCATGACGGGATGCTGCACGAAGTCCACAGTCATTGATCTGCTCCATGTTTTTCCATCTGGAAATACCTAATGAACTGGAGATGACATCAAAACCATTTTTTGCAGCATACTCTGCTGTTTTTTCAAATCGCATATCAAAACACATCGTACATCTTATCCCACGCTCAGGCTCCTGTTCCATTCCTTTTGCAAGTTCAAACCAATGATCAACGTCATAGTCTGCATCAATGAAGGGAATATTGTGCTTTTCTGCGAAACGTATGTTTTCATCTTTACGCAAGTCATATTCCTTGCGTGGATGGATGTTTGGATTATAAAAATAGATAGTAAAATCAATATCCGAAGCAATCAATGCTTCCATTACTTCCCCGGAACAAGGGGCACAGCACGAATGAAGCAATAGTTTTTTGCCTTCGTTCGGGAGTTCTAATTTTTCACGCTTGAATTCTTTACCGTCCATACCAGTCCTGATTAAATGCGTTGCAATTTTAACGAAATTGCACAATATTTGCAACAATTGACTGTTAATGTAGCAGGAAGGCTGCATAATACGTCCTCTTTTCAGATAACTATTTTATACATTTGTAACAGCATTTAAGTTAGCATTGTAAAATGAAGAAATTCTCCAAAGCCCTGATTTTATCTTTAATGGTTGTAAGTGTGGTCGCCGGCGTCATATCCTGTGAACGTTCCGATGATGAACCGCCTGTTACCAAAGGCAAAATAGGTCGTCTATATATATCTTTTTCAAATTACCGTGATGGAGCTACTCCTTTCCCTACTATAGGGATCATTGATAATGCAGATTCTGTATTAGCAAACGGAGGGGATATGTCTACTATCTTCCAATTACGCAATATATCCATTACCTCAGGAGTTAAAGGTGGAGCAACTCTTTATTTTGATCCTTTTGTACAGCGTATTTATCAGTCCCCTAAAAATGAGAATGGGTTAAGTGATACGGTCTTAAGACATATGAGTTATAATCTCAATGGGATTCCGGCCAGTACCAATAGCATTCAAAACAGTGTAATGGGAAGTGTCAGAGGTATGGCTATTAATATTCCGGAGAATAATAATGAGCCCAGATTCCTGTATGTTACCAAAACAAGCCGGACAGGTGTTAACAGGGATGTACAACCTGTAGGAATCTATAAATTCAATAGTGCTATTGCAAACGGATATGTCAGATATGGGCAGAAAATTACCTTAGCCGGATTGGGTGGAGAGAGAGCACCATGGGGATTGGCTATAAACGGAAAAACGTTGTATGCTTCTATATCGGGGCCTAATGGTGGTGTCATGGTATTACCTAATGTTGTTAATAATTTAGATACGTTGCTGGCTGATTATTCCAATACACAAATGCATACAATTGCCGGAGCTTCAAAAGTAAGAGGAATCTCTTATCATCTGCTCAAGGATATACTGGTGTTGACTGATTATACAGGAGAAGGATCTTCGGCTGTAGGAAAAATATATATCATTGAAAACTTCTCTAAACTTCCGGCAGGTGAAATTACTCCGACCCGAACTATTCAGGGGGCAAGTACAGGTCTTATTGAGCCAGTGGATGTTTCTATTGATAAACGTGCAAACGGCACATTTATGTTTGTGGTGGATAAATCTTCAAGGTATATATCCAGATTCAAAATTACAGACAATGGTAATGTTGCGCCGGATGCCCGACTGATAGTAGATAAGACTCCCGAAACAAATATCACTGTGCAAATGATTCCTGAAGGGATATACTTTGACGGAAGAGATTAATCTGCTGATTAATCTTTTTCCATCAGATCCAGTAATATTTCGATTTCCTCTTTTTTCTCCATATTATCTATCTGGGTATAGGAGGAGATCAAATTTCTCAGCACTCTTTTTATAATGGCAACGTTATCGCAAGGCAATACGTATTCCGGAGACGGAGATAGGTTGAGCTGTTTTAAAAAGGAAAGGATATCTTCCATTTTCATCACCTGCCCCTTGTTGAATACATTGATGTAGAATAATGGTTTCGAATCCATGTCATCCTCATTCATATACGCCAGAACAAAGTGTTTGGGGAGATTGACTCCGTAAATAGGGATGTCGAGACGTTGCGCAATGACACAATAGATACAGGCCAGTGTAATTGGATTGCCCTTTTTGCTTTCCAGCACTTTATTTAAATACGAGTTTTGCGGATCATGATAGTTAGCTGTATTACCCGATAAGCCAAAATCCTGAAACAATACATGATTAATGAGTTTGACCTTTTCATAAGGACTCATATCGTATATCAGTTCATACCAGACTTCTCTTCTTAATTCAGCCAGCTGAAACATGATCTGGTCTACATTCATTGCCGGATACTGGTATCTGTTGATAATAAGTAAGCCATTAAGCAAATCAAATGAATTACTCATCTTCCATACCTGCAGCTCATTTTTGATCTGATCAAACTGGATTTTGTGAATAATATTCTCAATCCGGGTCTGCATCAATACATCAAAAGAACTTTCCCAGGAAGATTCAAGGGAAGGGATGACTTCAGGACCACATGTAATCAGTTTTTGTTCGATCTCCTCAAAAATAGTAGTGTCAGGATCATCCAGTAATGAGATTAAAGCCTTTAATTCATTATCGCTCATATTCAAATTTAATTAAAATTTCTTTTATTTAAAAGGGGTAAAAGTCAACATATTAAAGAAATTACAACCTTTTGATCCGAATAATAAGGAATGATTATGAGGAGCGAAAGTGTTTCCTTTTACAGATATAACACTACACAAATCAACTTTTTATTATGTTTGTGGCATGATTTCCTTAAGATACAGACGTTCCAGATTTATACACGCTCTTACCTCAAATACCCGTCACGGTACACATTCTCCTTTTGTATACAGACTCACAGATGAAGCTATTTATCAGCGGTTGGCAACGGGAAATGAAGTCAGTCTGTCAGGTTGGAATAGGAAGAAAAAGGCTGTATTAGGACGTGTACTTCATCATCTACACATAGTTGCTGTCCATTCGTTAGCAGACAACGAAGGTCATGAGGATAAAGATAATATGGAAGCTTCGGAGGATTTTTTCAAAAATGCCATTTTAATCAGTAAGGATGAACTTCCGGAGCCCGAATTATTTAACCGCATCGGAAGACATACTATATATATATGGGATGAACCTTATCTCAGCAGAGAGAGGCAGAGGGCCTGGGAACAGGTTCAGCAGATAGAAAGGGTAACCTTGACCATAGATTTGTTTTATTTTGGCCTGATCATATTCCGAAAAGGTCAGCGTAAACAGAATTTTAAACTGAGGTTTCCCAGGTTCTGATTAAAAGGCCTCACTTATAGAGAGGTAAAATCCGGATTGTCTTTTTTCTCCCGGTCTTTTTTCTCCGAAAGAATAATCAAAACGAACGGTACTACTGTGTTCCAGACTAAAGAAATAACGGATACCCGCTCCGTAACTGGGCACAAGACGGACATCATGTTCTTTAGAAAATGTGCTGCCGGTGCCGCCAAAACCCGTTATACCAAAGCGAGGGTGGAAGCGATACCGTAATTCAGCTTGTCCGGCAATATAATTACGGTCTTTATATCTGCCCAGATAGTACCCACGCATTATATTATCTCCACCCAACTCCCTGTATTGATAAAAAGGTATGCGTTCTCCGAAAGTAGATCTGTAGATTCCCTGCATGGCTACAGAAAGCGTTTTTGAAACAGGGTAGAAGCCTCTGAGATCTATATCAAACAGATTACCTCTGAAATTTTCTTTACCCCAGAAGTCAGGTGCGTAGGCATAACGAAGTCTGGCGTAATATCCTTGGGTGGTAAATGTAGTTACATTTCGGGTATCAAAGAGCTGGGATATTCCAAAGGCAAGGAATTGACCTCCGGTTTTGCCTATGAGATCCTGCTGATCATATATCCCACCGGTCTCCTGATCTTCGTATTTAAAATGCTCATAATTGATGTTGATGCCCGCATAATAAGAAGATGTAATCTTTTTTTCTACATCGATGCGTGCCCGGAACAGCTTCTGACCTATTTTATCTTCATCAGATTCCCAAGTGTCGTTACCCAATCCGTAAAAATTGAAAGGCCAGTCGCGGTATCGGAATTCAGAAAGAATATGGTAATCGTTATTTTTTGTCCAGATGTCACTGTTGAGTTTTATATTTTTTTGACTTTTTGTAGTCATTGTTCCCATTAAGATCAGACTTGAGGTGCGGTTTGTGAGATCAGATTTGTCTACATAAAAATTATAAGTGCCCGCAATTCCGTATTCGAAACCCGACTCTTGTGCATATCCGGCCGCCGGTAAAACCATAAAACTTGCCGATCTGGTCGAATCTTTTTCACTGGAAAGGAATTTATTTTTAAATTTTTGAACAAGATTCTGCTCCTGAGCATGAGAATTTGGAAGAAAAATTAAAAGAAAAACAGCCATGCTAATACTGCCAAGCACGGATTTGGAGATCAATTTTTGCATTTTCAAATATAGGATATTGGCCGGATTTAATAAATTGAAATCTTGGGTTGAAAATTATTCCCTTGCATATCAGATACATGGTTGTTATGGGGAAGTTTTTTTGCAAAAATATTTTTGTAATGTCATCGGAGTATCTATCTTTGCAACTCAAACAAACAGGGTCTATAGGTGTCCCGGAAGCGTTTGAAATGTTCTTTAAGTCGTTTGATAATAATTTTTAAATAAAACTTGCAGAAGTCAAAAATTAATCTGATTTTTGCACTCGCTGATCGAAACAGCATCGTTCTTAGAGAGTTTAAAAATATTAAAATATAGAAGCCTCCTTAGCTCAGCTGGTAGAGCAACTGACTTGTAATCAGTAGGTCATTGGTTCGATTCCGATAGGAGGCTCAAGAATTGCAATCTTAAATTGCAGGTATCTGGAGGGGTTCCAGAGCGGTCAAATGGGACGGACTGTAAATCCGTTGCTTCGGCTTCGAAGGTTCGAATCCTTCTCCCTCCACACCAAATCAGTTTACAAATCCGAGCTTGTTTATGCAAGCTTGGTATTTGTAAGCAAAAGCGGAAGTAGCTCAGTTGGTAGAGCGATAGCCTTCCAAGCTATAGGTCGCGAGTTCGAACCTCGTCTTCCGCTCTCTTTTTATTATACGATTTAAGTCTCTGTCTCATTTGATATAATAATATCTTGCAGGTGGAGGCGTTTATCTATAAATGGCTTTTGAAAGCCGAAGTAGCTCAGGGGTAGAGCACTTCCTTGGTAAGGAAGAGGTCGTGGGTTCAAATCCCATCTTTGGCTCGTAATAACAACTTTTTTAGAAGAAAAAAAATAAAATTTTAATTTACTAATTCGCATAAACATGGCAAAAGAGAAATTTGACCGCAGTAAACCACACTTAAACATTGGTACAATCGGTCACGTTGACCACGGTAAAACTACTACAACTGCAGCTATCACTAAAGTATTAGCGGATGCAGGTTTATCAGAAGCTCGTTCATTTGATTCAATTGACTCTGCTCCTGAAGAAAAAGAACGTGGTATCACAATTAATACAGCACACGTAGAATACCAAACAGCTAATCGTCACTATGCGCACGTTGACTGTCCAGGTCACGCCGATTATGTAAAAAACATGGTAACAGGTGCTGCTCAGATGGATGGAGCTATCATCGTAGTTGCGGCTACAGATGGTCCAATGCCTCAGACTCGTGAGCACATTCTATTGGCTCGTCAGGTAGGTGTTCCTGCACTAGTAGTTTTCTTGAACAAAGTTGACTTAGTAGATGACAGCGAATTATTAGACTTAGTTGAAATGGAAGTTCGTGAATTATTATCATTCTACGAATACCCAGGAGATGATATTCCAGTAATCAAAGGTTCTGCTTTAGGTGCATTGAACGGTGAGCAACAATGGGTTGATTCAATCATGGAATTGATGGATGCTGTAGATAACTACATTCCAATCCCTCCACGTTTGACTGAACTTCCTTTCTTGATGCCAGTAGAGGACGTATTCTCGATCACAGGTCGTGGTACAGTAGCTACAGGTCGTATCGAAAGAGGTGTAATCAACTCTGGAGATCCAGTTGAGATCTTAGGTATGGGTGCTGAGAACTTGAAATCTACAGTAACAGGTGTTGAGATGTTCCGTAAAATCTTGGATTACGGTGAGGCTGGTGATAACGTAGGTTTATTGTTACGTGGTATTGAGAAAACTGATATCCGTCGTGGTATGGTTATCTGTAAACCAGGTTCAGTAACTCCTCACGATAACTTCAAAGCTGAGGTTTACGTATTATCAAAAGCAGAAGGTGGACGTCACACTCCATTCTTTAACAAATACCGCCCTCAATTCTATTTCCGTACAACAGACGTTACAGGTGAAATCACTTTAGCTGAAGGTACTGAGATGGTTATGCCAGGTGACAACGTAACAATCACTGTTAAGTTGATCAGTCCTATCGCAATGGAAAAAGGTCTACGTTTTGCAATCCGTGAAGGTGGTAGAACAGTAGGTGCTGGTCAGGTAACTGAAATCATTTAATCTGAAATAGATTAGAAATATAGAATAAGCTAATCAGCTGAGGCTGATTAGCTTATTTTTTCTAATGCAAAAGTGCATTAAGAAATAGTAAAAAAAAGTGAAAAATATTTGTTGCAGAGGTGTGAAAACGCTATATTTGCAACGTCAAAAACAAAACCCACGGGCATAGTTCAATGGTAGAATAGAGGTCTCCAAAACCTTTGATCAGGGTTCGAATCCTTGTGCCCGTGCAAACTATAGATAAACTATAAAATGGCGAAAGTACTAGATTTTTTTAAAGACTCTTATGAAGAGATCACACAGAAGGTGACTTGGCCTACATGGGCTCAGTTGCAAAGTTCAGCTGTGATTGTACTTATTGCTTCTCTTATCATCGCTCTTCTAGTTTTTGTGATGGATAAAGCGTCGAGCAACGTATTAGAGTTGTTGTACGGTATTACTTCATAATTTTTTCAGTATTTAATTTATGGCAGATCAAAGTTTAAAATGGTACGTGGTTCGTGCTGTAAGTGGAAAGGAAAAGAAAGTAAAGCAATATATTGATGCTGAGATTAGTCGCTTAGGAATCCAACACCTGGTTGCTCAGGTACTTATTCCAATGGAAAAGTATTACCAGATGCGTGATGGCAAGAAAGTGGCAAAAGAACGTAACTACTACCCTGGATATGTGTTGATAGAAGCATCTCTTGATGCAGAAACAGAGCACGTAATCAAAAATATCAACAGCGTAATCGGTTTCTTAGGAGATAAGGCCGGAAACGCTATTCCGTTGCGTCCAAGCGAGGTGAACCGCATCTTAGGTAAAGTAGATGAGATGGCTGAGCAAGGAGAGACAATCAACGTACCTTATTATGTTGGTGAAACGGTGAAAGTAAACGATGGTCCGTTTAACGGATTTACCGGAGAAATCGAAGAAGTTCACGAAGACAAGAAAAAGCTGATTGTAATGGTTAAAGTCTTCGGAAGAAAAACCCCATTAGAACTTAACTACATGCAAGTAGAAAAAGAATAAACAAAAGAAAAGAGGAGAATTAAAGTTTCCTCTTTTCTTTTGTTATTTATTTTTTGTATTTCACAAAAATATAGTATATCTTTGCACCTCATTTGATGCTTGATTTTGATCGGGTATCAATGAATAAATAAATGTTACGTTATATGCTTCCAACTTACTAACAAACATTTAATAATTAAATTCAGAACAAAATGGCAAAAGAAGTCAGTGCGTTAGTAAAATTACAAGTTAAGGGCGGAGCTGCAAATCCATCGCCACCGGTAGGACCTGCATTAGGTGCTAAAGGTGTTAACATTATGGATTTCTGTAAGCAATTTAACGCTCGTACGCAAGACAAACCAGGCAAAGTATTACCTGTTGTCATTACAGTTTACAGCGACAAGTCTTTTGATTTTATCATCAAAACTCCTCCGGTAGCAATCCAGTTAAAGGAAGCTACAGGGTTGAAAAGCGGATCTGGAGAGCCTAACCGTAAGAAAGTAGCTTCTGTTACTTGGGATCAGGTGAAAACAATCGCTGAGGATAAATTGGTAGATTTAAACGCATTTACTGTAGAAGCAGCTATGCGTATGGTAGCTGGGACAGCACGTAGTATGGGTATTACCGTGTCCGGTAATGCACCCTGGAACAATTAATTAACGAAATCAGTTTAAGAAAAGTGGCTAGATTAACAAAAAATCAAAAAGCGGCACTATCCAAAATTGAAGCTGGTAAAGCATACTCTTTGAAAGAAGCTTCGGCTTTAGTAAAAGAGATATCATTAACCAAATTTGACGCTTCTGTGGATATCGACGTTCGTTTAGGCGTAGATCCTCGTAAGGCAAATCAAATGGTTCGTGGTATTGCAACTTTACCTCACGGAACTGGTAAAACTGTTCGCGTTTTAGTTTTATGTACTCCTGATAAGGAAGAAGAAGCTAAAGCAGCAGGTGCAGATTTCGTAGGTTTAGATGACTATATCAGTAAAATCGAAGGCGGTTGGACTGACGTTGATATCATTATTACCATGCCTAGTGTTATGGCTAAAGTAGGTAAATTGGGCCGTATTTTAGGACCAAGAAACTTAATGCCTAACCCTAAAACTGGTACAGTAACTACAGAAGTAGGTAAAGCTGTAACAGATGTTAAAGGTGGTAAAATCGATTTCAAAGTTGACAAAACAGGTATCATCCACACTTCGATTGGTAAAGCGTCGTTCGATGCAGATAAGATTTATGATAACGCATTAGAGGTATTACAAACTATCTCTCGTTTGAAACCATCTGCAGCTAAAGGAACATACTTTAAGAGCATTCACATTTCATCAACTATGAGTCCTGGTATTCATGTTGAGACTAAATCAGTAGCGGGAATTTAATCATGAGAAAAGAAGAAAAACAAGAAATTGTTCTAGCTTTGGCCGAGCAGATTAAATCATACGGTAATTTTTATATTGCTGACACTGCTGATTTAAGCGTTGAAAAGGTGAATGGCATTCGTCGCAAATGTTTTGAAAGCGGTATTGAAATTAAAGTAGTGAAAAACTCTTTAATTAAAAAAGCATTAATCGAAGCAGGTGTTGATTCGGAAGAGATCTTTGGTACACTGAAAGGTGCATCTACTTTAATGTTCTCGGAAGTTGGTAACGCTCCTGCTAAATTAATCAAGCAGTTACGCAAAGAAGGTGATAAACCTCTTTTGAAAGCAGCTTATATCGATTCAGCAGCATTTGTTGGAGACGGTCAATTGAATACATTAGTGAATCTTAAGTCTAAAAATGAACTTATCGCTGATGTTATCGCATTGCTTGAATCTCCTGCTAAGAATGTTATTTCAGCTCTTCAGTCAGGCGGAAATACAATTTCGGGCTTAGTAAAAGCTTTAGAAGAAAGAGGCTAACGAATCCTCTCTAACAGAAACATTCGTTATTATTTAATTAACAAAAATTTTTAAAAGTAAATTCAAAAATCAAAATAAAATGGCAGATTTAAAACAACTTGCTGAACAGTTAGTGAACTTAACAGTAAAAGAAGTTAAAGAATTAGCTGATATCTTAAAAGATGAGTATGGTATCGAGCCTGCTGCTGCTGCTGTTGCAGTTGCTGCTGCTCCTGCTGAAGGTGGCGCAGCTGCTGCTGAAGAGAAAACTTCATTTGACGTTATCTTGAAAGAAGCTGGTGGTCAGAAATTAGCAGTAGTTAAATTGGTTAAAGATTTAGCTGGTCTAGGCTTGAAAGAAGCTAAAGATTTAGTTGACGGAGCACCTAAAGAATTAAAAACTGGTGTTTCTAAAGACGAAGCTGAAGCTTTGAAAAAACAATTAGAAGAAGCTGGAGCTGTTGTTGAGATCAAGTAATCTCACATATTAAGCACCTTAAAGGTTTAGACTCTGACGGTATATCCATCAGAGTCTATTCCTATTTTAACACACCACTATCAGTTATGTGTGCTGTTGCATAATTGAAAATGTGAATTAAGCAGCATATAGTTAGCTCAGTTTTTTTAAACTAAAATTCTTATTCCCTTGGCAAACAATAATATTCAAAAAGAAAGAGTAAATTTTGCGACAAGTAAGAAGGTTATCGATTATCCTGATTTCTTGGATGTACAATTACAGTCTTTCAAGGAGTTTTTTCAATTAGAAACTACTTCTGACAACCGCCATCAGGAAGGGCTGTTCAAAGTATTTTCGGAAAACTTCCCTATTTCTGATTCAAGAAACATTTTTGTGCTTGAGTTTTTGGATTATTTTATTGATCCTCCCCGTTA
The DNA here is from genome assembly GCF_002418355.1 of Sphingobacterium sp. UBA5789. Lineage (NCBI taxonomy): Bacteria > Pseudomonadati > Bacteroidota > Sphingobacteriia > Sphingobacteriales > Sphingobacteriaceae > Sphingobacterium > Sphingobacterium sp. UBA5789. Next base: position 97,962 of record NZ_DIDX01000003.1, read on the forward strand.
TGATATACAAGAGTGTATCGAGCGTGGTCTTACTTATAGCGTTCCTTTAAAGGCAAAATTAAAGTTATCTTGTAATGATGAGGAACACGAAGATTTCGAAACCATTGTTCAGGATGTGTATTTGGGAACTATCCCGTATATGACTCCTAAAGGTACCTTCGTTGTAAATGGTGCAGAGCGTGTGATCGTTTCACAATTACACCGTTCACCAGGCGTATTCTTCGGTCAGAGTAGACACACAAATGGTACTAAACTTTATTCTGCAAGGGTTATTCCTTTTAAAGGATCTTGGATCGAGTTTGCAACAGACGTAAACAACGTCATGTATGCGTATATCGATCGTAAAAAGAAATTCCCAGTTACAACTTTATTACGTGCTATCGGGTACGATTCAGACAAGGATATCTTAGAATTGTTTGATCTTGCAGATGAAGTTAAAGTTAGTAAGTCTGGTCTTAAGAAATACGTTGGCCGTCGTCTGGCTGCCAGAGTATTGAAAAAATGGGTAGAAGATTTCGTGGATGAAGATACAGGTGAAGTTGTATCTATCGACCGTAACGAAATTATCCTTGAACGTGAAACTGTTTTGGAAGAAGATCACATTGATTTTATCATCGATGCAGGAGTGAAATCTGTCATTCTGGCCAAAGATGATGCATCTAACAATGCGGACTATTCTATTATATATAATACCCTTCAGAAAGATACGTCTAACTCAGAAAAAGAAGCGGTAGAGCATATCTATCGTCAGTTACGTAACGCTGAACCACCTGATGAGGAAACTGCTCGTGGTATCATCGATCGTTTGTTCTTCTCTGACAAACGTTATGATCTGGGGGATGTTGGTCGTTACCGTATCAACCGCAAATTGCAATTAGATACTCCGGCAGATACAAAAGTATTGACTCGTGAAGATATCATTGCGATTGTAAAATATCTTATTAATCTGATCAACTCTAAAGCTGAGGTCGATGATATTGACCACTTGTCTAACCGTCGTGTTCGTACGGTAGGTGAGCAGTTATATGCACAGTTTGGAGTAGGTCTGTCTCGTATGGCCCGTACTATACGTGAGCGTATGAATATTCGTGATAACGAAGTATTTACACCTACAGACCTGATCAATGCACGTACATTATCGTCCGTCATCAACTCGTTCTTCGGAACAAATCAGCTGTCTCAGTTCATGGACCAAACAAATCCATTGGCCGAGATTACGCACAAACGTCGTTTGTCAGCTTTAGGTCCAGGTGGTCTTTCCCGTGAAAGAGCCGGATTTGAGGTTCGTGACGTTCACTACACACACTACGGTCGTCTTTGTACTATCGAAACTCCGGAGGGACCGAACATCGGTTTGATCTCTTCTCTGGCTGTTCACGCTAAAATCAATAACCTTGGTTTTATCGAAACACCATACCGTAAAGTAGAAGAAGGTCGTGTAGTAGTGGAAGAGCCTGTTATCTATCTGTCTGCTGAAGATGAAGATGAGAAAACAATTGCTCAGGCAAATGCTATCTATGATGAAAAAGGAAATTTCGAAGATCCGAAAGTAAAAGCAAGATATGAAGGTGACTTCCCGATTATCGAACCTGAGAAACTGGATCTTATGGACGTTTCTCCAAATCAGATTACTTCGATTGCTGCATCACTGATTCCTTTCCTGGAGCATGATGATGCCAACCGTGCCCTGATGGGATCAAACATGCAGCGCCAGGCGGTGCCATTGTTACGTCCGCAGGCGCCTATCGTTGGTACAGGTCTTGAAGGTCGCGTAGCACGTGACTCCCGTACACTGATCAATGCTGAAGGAAACGGTGTTGTAGAATATGTAGATGCTGAAGAAATCAAGATCCGTTATGATCGTACGGAAGACGATCGTTTGGTATCATTTGATGATGATATCAAAACATATAAATTGATCAAATTCAAGAAAACCAACCAAAGTACTTGTATCAACCTGAAACCGATCGTCAGAAAAGGTCAGCGTGTTGAAAAAGGGCAGGTACTATGTGAAGGTTATGCTACTGAAGATGGTGAATTGGCATTAGGACGTAACCTAAAAGTAGCTTTCATGCCTTGGCAGGGATATAACTTTGAGGATGCGATCGTAATCTCTGAGCGTGTAGTAAGTCAGGATATCTTCACTTCTCTTCACATTGAAGAATTTGAATTAGAGGTTCGTGATACAAAACGCGGTGAAGAGGAACTTACAGCAGATATTCCTAACGTTTCGGAAGAAGCAACCAAAGATCTGGACGAAAACGGTATTATCCGTATCGGTGCAGAAGTTGGTGAAGGAGATATTCTGATTGGTAAGATTACGCCTAAAGGTGAGTCAGACCCTTCTCCAGAGGAGAAATTACTGAGAGCAATCTTTGGTGATAAAGCCGGAGACGTAAAAGATGCTTCTTTGAAAACTCCTCCTTCAATCAAAGGGGTTGTTATTGATACGAAGTTGTTCTCTCGTGCGAAAAAAATGTCTAAAGAAGTAGAGCGCAAAACGCTTGAAAAATTGGAAACTACGCACGACAGAAATGTTAAAGTATTAAAAGATCGTCTGATTGATAAATTATTTACAATCGTAAATGGTAAAACAAGTCAGGGTATCTATAATGTGTACAAAGAATTATTAGTGCCAAAAGGAGCTAAATTCACACAAAAAATACTTGCTGATCTGAACTACGATAACATCAACCCAACAGGTTGGACTACAGATGAAGACAAAAACGAATTGATCAAAGCTGCACTTCACTTCTTCAACATTAAGTTGAACGAAGAACTTGGAGCATTCAAACGTGAGAAATTCGCAATCTCAGTAGGGGATGAGCTTCCTTCCGGAATCGTACAAATGGCTAAAGTTTACGTGGCTAAGAAACGTAAATTGAAAGTTGGGGATAAAATGGCGGGACGTCACGGTAACAAAGGTATCGTTGCACGTATCGTACGTGATGAAGATATGCCATTCTTAGAAGATGGAACTCCAGTTGATATCGTGTTGAACCCACTAGGGGTACCTTCACGTATGAACTTGGGACAGATCTATGAAACTGTATTAGGTTGGGCAGGTCAGAAATTAGGTGTCAAATTTGCAACGCCGATCTTCGATGGTGCAGAGCCGTCAGAAGTTGAAGGATGGATCGCTAAAGCTGGATTACCAGCTTCAGGTAGAACTTATCTTTACAACGGATTGACCGGAGACCGTTTCGATCAGCCGACAACTGTAGGGGTGATCTATATGTTGAAATTAGGTCACATGGTTGATGATAAAATGCACGCACGTTCTATCGGACCATACTCATTAATTACACAACAACCTCTGGGTGGTAAAGCTCAGTTCGGTGGTCAGCGTTTTGGTGAGATGGAGGTTTGGGCACTTGAGGCATTCGGAGCATCTAACATCTTACAGGAGATCTTGACCGTGAAATCAGATGATGTTGTAGGTCGTGCCAAAACTTACGAAGCTATCGTAAAAGGTAACAACTTGCCAACTCCATCCGTACCGGAATCGTTTAACGTATTGGTACATGAGTTACGCGGTTTAGGTTTAGATATTACATTAGATTAATTAAGCAATAGAGCTTAAGAGGCTTCGAAATCCTCTTAAGCTTCTTTATACAGCTTTAACTTTGGAATAAAAGTATGTCTTACAAAAAAGATAATAAAATTAAAAGCAACTTTACGTCAATCACCATTAGCTTGGCGTCACCGGAAACAATCTTAGAGCGTTCCAGTGGTGAAGTTGTAAAGCCGGAAACGATTAACTATCGTACCTACAAACCAGAACGTGATGGTTTATTCTGTGAGCGTATCTTCGGTCCTGTAAAGGATTACGAATGTCATTGTGGTAAATACAAACGTATCCGTTATAAAGGTATCGTATGTGACCGTTGTGGTGTAGAAGTTACAGAGAAAAAAGTACGTCGTGAGCGTATGGGACACATCAATCTGGTAGTTCCTGTAGCGCATATCTGGTACTTCCGTTCACTTCCTAACAAAATTGGTTATTTATTAGGTCTTCCAACCAAAAAACTGGATATGATTATCTATTACGAGCGTTATGTCGTAATCCAGGCTGGTATTAAAGAAGAAGATGGTATCAACTACATGGACTTCCTTACTGAGGAAGAATATCTGGATATCTTAGATACATTACCGAAAGAAAACCAATACCTTGATGACAACGATCCTCAGAAATTCGTTGCCAAAATGGGAGCAGAAGCATTAGAAGAATTATTAAAACGCCTTAACCTGGATCAGTTATCATATGATCTTCGTCACCAGGCTGCTAATGAGACTTCACAACAACGTAAAAATGAGGCATTAAAACGTCTTCATGTTGTAGAGGCTTTCCGCGGAGCAAATGAGCGTATTGAAAATCGTCCGGAATGGATGATCGTGAAAATCGTTCCGATTATTCCACCGGAATTGCGCCCGTTAGTTCCTTTGGATGGTGGTCGTTTTGCGACTTCAGATTTAAATGACTTATACCGTCGTGTTATTATCCGTAATAACCGTCTGAAACGTTTGATCGAAATCAAAGCTCCGGAAGTTATCTTACGTAATGAAAAACGTATGCTTCAGGAAGCTGTGGATTCCCTGTTTGATAACTCACGTAAGGTGAATGCTGTGAAAACAGAAGGTAACCGTGCGTTAAAATCGCTTTCTGATATTCTGAAAGGTAAACAAGGTCGTTTCCGTCAAAACTTATTAGGTAAACGTGTGGATTATTCGGCTCGTTCGGTAATCGTCGTTGGACCTCATTTGAAATTACACGAATGTGGTCTTCCTAAAGATATGGCTGCAGAGCTTTACAAACCGTTTATCATTCGTAAGATGATAGAAAGAGGTATTGTAAAAACTGTAAAATCAGCTAAAAAAATCGTTGATCGTAAGGATCCGGTAGTATGGGATATCCTGGAAAATGTATTAAAAGGTCACCCTGTATTATTAAACCGTGCACCTACGCTTCACCGTCTGGGTATCCAGGCTTTCCAACCTACATTGGTAGAGGGTAAAGCGATCCAGTTACACCCGTTAGTGTGTACCGCATTCAACGCCGATTTTGACGGTGACCAGATGGCTGTTCACTTACCATTAGGTAATGCTGCTGTATTGGAAGCACAAATTCTGATGTTGGCTGCACACAATATCCTTAACCCTGCAAACGGTTCTCCGGTAACAGTACCTTCTCAGGATATGGTACTCGGTCTTTATTATATCACTAAAGGCCGCAAAACTGCTGAAGATAAAGTTGTAAAAGGGGAAGGAATGTCATTCTACTCTGCAGAAGAAGTTATTATTGCTTTGAATGAGAAGAAAATTGACTTGCACGCTTTCATTAAAGTAAAAACTAAAGTAAGAAATAAAGACGGTGAAATCGTTGATACCTTATTGGAAACGACTGTAGGTCGTGTAATCTTTAACCAGATTGTTCCTGAGGAAATGGGTTTCATCAACGAATTGTTGACTAAAAAATCACTTCGTAATATCATCGGTGAGATCGTGAAAACTACGGGTATGGCTCGTGCAGCGAAATTCCTGGATGATATGAAAGAATTAGGATTCCAGACAGCATTCAAAGGTGGTCTTTCCTTTAACTTACAGGATTTAAATATTCCGGCTGCAAAAGCTGATCTGATCCAACAAGCGACGAACGAGGTTGAAGAGGTAATGGGTAACTATAACATGGGTTTCATTACAAACAACGAACGTTACAATCAGATCATCGATATCTGGACACGTATTAACAACAAACTGACTGCACACGTAATGGACATCCTGTCTAACGACAATCAGGGATTCAATTCTGTGTACATGATGCTTGACTCCGGAGCCCGTGGTTCCAAAGAGCAGATTCGCCAGTTGTGTGGTATGCGTGGTCTGATGGCTAAACCTCAGAAATCAGGTGCTTCAGGTGGTGAAATTATCGAAAACCCGATTCTTTCTAACTTTAAAGAAGGTCTGTCAGTCCTTGAGTACTTTATCTCTACTCACGGTGCGCGTAAAGGTCTTGCCGATACGGCATTGAAAACAGCCGATGCGGGTTATCTGACTCGTCGTTTACATGACGTTGCACAAGATATGATCGTAGTTGAACAGGATTGTAATGGTCTGAGAGGTATCTATACGACAGCCTTGAAAGACAATGACGATATTGTAGAACCATTATACGACAGAATCTTAGGCCGTGTATCTTTATACGATGTATTAGATCCTGAAACTAACGAGATCATTGCATTTGCGAATCAGGATATTTCAGAAGAAATAGCGGAACGTATTGAAAATGCAGGTATCGAAGGTATCGAAATCCGTACGGTATTGACTTGTGAGTCTAAACGCGGAGTATGTGCTTCATGTTACGGACGTAACCTTGCATCCGGTAAACGTGTTCAGTTAGGTGAAGCTGTCGGTGTTATTGCAGCACAATCTATCGGTGAGCCGGGTACACAGTTAACACTTCGTACGTTCCACGTGGGTGGTACGGCATCTAACATTGCTGCTGAATCTCAAATTTCAGCAAAACATGAAGGTGTCATCGAATTTGAAAACGTACGTACTGTATCTCAGGAAGGTGAAGATGGTACACACCAGGTGGTATTAGGCCGTTCAGGTGAGCTTCGTGTTATCGAGCCTACAACTAAAAAAGTTCTTTATCAACAAAATATTCCTTACGGTTCACAATTATATGTGAATGCAGGTGATAAAGTTGAAAAAGGTGCACGTTTGGTATCATGGGATCCGTACAACGCCGTGATCATCTCTGAGTTCAGCGGTAAAGTTGAATTTGATGCGATCATCGAAGGGGTAACATTCCGTGAAGAATCAGATGAGCAAACTGGTCACAAAGAGAAAGTTATTATTGAAACGCGTGATAAAACGAAAAACCCTACAATCAAAGTCCTTGATCTGAAAGGTGAAGTCGTTCGTTCATACAACATTCCGGTTGGAGCTCACGTTTCGGTATCTGACGGTCAGAAAATCAAAGAAGGTGCGATCTTGGTTAAGATCCCTCGTTCTACTGGTAAGACCCGAGATATTACGGGAGGTCTTCCACGTGTAACAGAATTATTCGAAGCTCGTAATCCTTCAAATCCAGCTGTAGTAACAGAGATTGACGGTGTAGTAGCATTGGGTGGTGTAAAACGTGGTAACCGTGAGATTTCTATTGAATCTCGTGACGGCCAGATCAAAAAATATCTTGTTCCACTTTCGAAACACATCCTTGTACAGGATAATGACTTTATTAAGGCTGGTATGCCTTTATCAGACGGTTCGATCTCTCCAGCAGATATCTTATCAATCAAAGGTCCTTCCGCAGTACAGCATTATATCGTAAATGGTATTCAAGAGGTTTACCGTCTTCAGGGGGTAAAAATCAACGATAAGCACTTTGAAACAATCGTTCACCAAATGATGCAGAAAGTGAATATCGAGGATCCGGGAGATACACGTTTCTTAGAAAAAGAAGCAGTAAACAAATGGGATTTCATGCAAGAGAACGACTCATTATACGACAAAAAAGTTGTTGTAGATGCTGGAGACTCTAATGATCTTCGTCCTGGTCAGATTGTTACGCTACGTAAATTACGTGAAGAGAACTCCAGCCTGAGACGTCGTGACCTGAAATTAGTAGAAGTAAGGGATGCTATCCCGGCGACTTCAAGTCCATTGTTGCAAGGTATTACCAGAGCTTCATTAGGTACTAAATCATTTATCTCTGCAGCATCCTTCCAGGAAACAACGAAAGTGTTGAATGAGGCAGCTATCGCAGGTAAACGTGATGATTTATTAGGACTTAAAGAAAACGTAATCGTAGGTCACCTGATTCCTTCAGGTACAGGTTTACGTGATTATGGCAATATAATCGTAGGTTCCCGTGAGGAATACGATCAATTGTTAGCGTCGAAAGAAGAAGATTAATTAATCTTGCTGATATAAGAAAAGGGGTGACAATCTGATTGTTACCCCTTTTTTATGCTTTTTAAATTTATGCTTTAGACCATTTTAGCAATAACTGACAGCGCTCACTCAACCAGTCTTCTCCGCTTCCATCTGATGGAGGGCTGAATAGTTTTGACCCAAGTCCGACAGCATATACACCAGCCTGTCTCCAGGTGCAGATGTTTTCTTCCGTCGTGTCTACACCACCGGTAGGCATGAATTTCAATTCTGGAAACAACGGTTTTATTGCCTTCAAAAAATTAGGACCAAGACTGTCGCCTGGAAATAGTTTTACAAGAGGAGTGCCTAATTCTTCCGCTTTTGCGATTTCAGTAGGCGTCATGCAGCCGGGAATCCATAGCAATCCATGTTTTGCTGTTATTTCAGCAATTTTTTTCTTGATAATAGGGCTGACGATGAATTCTGCACCCAGTGCTATGAATTCCTTTGCCTGTTCTCCGGTCTTAATGGTTCCGATTCCTAACTTTAAATCCGGAAAATGCTCATTTTTAAACGCCAGAAGTTGTTTGAAATTTTCCTTGGCGTTGACTCCTCTGTTTACAAATTCAAAGACCCGTATTCCCCCTTTGTAGCATTTGGTAAGAACATCTATACAAGAGTCAATGTTATCGTTATAATATACGGGAATGACCGGACTGTCTCCGATTAATTTAAGTACTTCATTCATGTCATTAATTTATTTTTCCATTTCCAAAATCGCCTTCAACAAATAGTTTTTGAAAGCCGGCCTGAGTAGCCGTATAAATAATATCCTGAGGAGATTGTTCCTGTATAATAGCGTATATCAGACCACCCATAAAAGCATCTCCGCTTCCAATACGGTCAATGACATTATTTGTTTCCAATGTCTCTGATACAGCATCCGTTTCCCTGTTGTGGTACGTTCCGTAAAACAGATTGTGTGTGGCATTGTCCATAAATCTGAATGTATTGGCGATATGTTTACATTTAGGATAAGCCTGAAAGATGTTTGCGGCTGATTTTTTTGAATAGGCCACATATGTTTCTTTTGAAGTCTGGCGGTCCAGTGTTTCATCAATAGGAGTATTCAGCATTTTGTTTGCTGCCCATATGTTTCCCATAATAACATCTGCATATTGTACCAGCTCCGGCATGATTTCATTTGGCAGCTTTCCATATTGCCACAATCTGTTTCTGTAATTCAGATCTACAGAAATAGTAATGCCTCTTTCAGTTGCTTTTTGTAAGGCTTGTTTACAGATATACGCTAATTCCTGATTAAGTGAAGGTGTGAGTGCTGTAAAATGAAACCAGTCGATACCGTCAAAAATAATATCCCAGTTTATATCATCTGATGTGAGCTGACTGAAAGCAGAATATTTACGATCGTAAATAACTTCTCCCTTACTCAATCCGTTGGCTGACAGCAAGAAATAACTCCCCAGACGGTCTCCCTGAATTTTCATTAAGGAGGTATCTATTCCATAGTTTCCTAATTTGGACAGAATCTCCTGTGTAAGCGCATTGTCCGGAGCAGCACTGAGGTAAGTAGTTGGAATGCCCAACCGGGCTAATGTAACGGCTACATTGGCTTCTGATCCGCCGGGGTATATTTTTAAAGTATTCCGGTTTGTTTCAAAAAAGTAGTCTGAAGTCGCCTGCATCCGAATTAATAATTCACCGAAGGAAAGCACTTTCTTATTGGGCATAGATTGATTATTTTATTGTTGAAAACGAAAATACTAACTATTTGTTATTTAAAGATTGGAGGACTATAATATTTCCGAAATCGTTATCGTAAAAATACAGAAGTGTAAACTTTACAATGTAGTTGGAAATTAGCACTTTTATAGATTATAAGATTATAAACAAGCAACCTTATGAATATTTTAGAACAATTTTCCTTAAAAGGTCAGGTTATTGTCGTAACTGGCGGTACCGGTATTTTAGGAAAATCTTTTGTGAAAGCATTGGCTGAGGCCGGAGCCAAAGTCGTTATTATCGGACGTAATCAGGAACGTGCAGACGAGCGCGTAAAATTAGTAGAAACATTAGGAGGTGAGGGGCTTGCAATTGTGGCGGATGTACTTAGTGAATCGGAAATGATTGCTGCAAGGGATAAAATTATAGAAAAGTGGGGTACAATAGACGGACTGGTAAATGCCGCTGGGGGAAATATACCTGGAGCGACTATCGGACCAGATCAGAATTTATTTGATTCCAAAATAGAAGATACATTAAAGGCTATAGAACTCAATCTTAATGGCACGATCATACCGACACAGGTCATTGGTCGGGTACTGGCGGAAAAAGGTAAGGGATCAATAATTAATATCGCCTCTCTGGCTTCCAGCAGTGCTATTACCCGTGTATTGGGATATAATGTCGCCAAATGTGGGATTATAGGATATACAAAGTGGATGGCAACAGAGCTTTCCTTGCGCTATGGTGATAAAATCCGTGTCAATGCGATCGCGCCAGGTGTATTTCTAACAGAACAAAACAGAACATTACTGACCAACGAAGATGGGACATTTACAGCACGTGCGCAACGTTTTCTTAACAAAACTCCTTTCTCAAGATTAGGAGATCCGTCCGAACTGGAAGGTGCTTTGATATTCCTGCTAAGTCAGGCTTCAGGTTTTATAAATGGGGAAACACTCTATGTAGATGGAGGTTTCAATTCATGGTCAGGTGTATAACAGTAAAAGCTTAAAGATAGAAAATGAACAGATTAGAACAGACATGGAGATGGTATGGTCCTAATGATCCGGTATCTCTTCAAGATGTTAAGCAAGCAGGCGCAACAGGTATTGTAAGCGCTCTGCATCATATTCCTCATGGTGAAGTATGGCCATTAGGAGATATAAAAGAAAGAAAAGCTATTATTGAAGCCGCAGGTCTTACATGGTCTGTTGTAGAGAGCGTACCCGTACACGAAGCGATAAAGACGAAAAGTGAAAATGCAGGTATATATATAGAAAATTATAAACAATCCCTGCGCAATCTTGCTGAATGTGGGATACATACGGTCTGTTACAATTTTATGCCGGTACTGGACTGGACGCGTACGCATCTGGATTATGGCATGACAGATGGCTCTAAAGCACTATACTTTAACTGGTTCGATCTGGCTTTTTTCGATCTATACGTACTGAAAAGAGCAGGAGCTGAGCAGGATTATCCACAGGCGATACTGGAAGAGGCTTTCGCAAAATCTCATCAGTATACCAAAGCCGATATTGACAAACTATCTGAAAATATACTGATGGGAATTCCGAGTGAAAAAGGTATAACGCTCGAAGACCTTACCCAAAGTATCAATGTATATCAACATATAGGTAAAGAGGGATTGAGGGACAACCTGCTGTGGTTCTTATCCCAGATCGCAGAGACCTGTGAGCAAAAACAGATCAAGATGACCATTCATCCGGATGATCCACCTTATCCTATATTGGGCTTGCCAAGAATTGCTTCTGATAAAGACGATTTTGAATTTATTATTAAAGGAGTAGATCAGGCTTTTAATGGTGTCTGTTTCTGTACAGGTTCTTTGGGCGCAGGTGTCAGTAATAATGTCTTAGATATTTTTAATGTGGTCAAAGAACGTGTTTATTTTGCTCACCTGAGGAATGTGAAGAAAGATGTTTTCGGAAACTTTTATGAAGCAGATCATCTTGATGGGGATGTAGATATGTATCAGGTCATGAAAGTATTAACTGCTGAAAACCAAAAAAGAGAAACAGCGATTCCATTTCGCCCGGATCACGGACATCAAATGTTGGATGATCTGAATAAGGTGACAAATCCTGGTTATTCTGCCATCGGCAGGCTAAGAGGATTGGCTGAATTGAGAGGGTTGGAACTTGGAATTTTAGGCAGTTAAAGATGCAGACAGAACAATTTTTAAAAGACAATTTTCTGTTGTCAACTCCTTTGGCACAACAGCTTTATCAGGATTATGCGGCTAACTTGCCTGTTATTGATTATCATTCCCATTTACCGCCTTTAGATATTAAGGAAAATAAAAATTACAGAAATATAACGGATATCTGGCTGGCGGGAGACCATTATAAATGGAGAGCAATGCGTGCATTTGGTGTAGAAGAAAAATACATCACAGGAGACGCCAGCGACCGGGATAAGTTTCAGAAATGGGCAGAGACAGTTCCGTTTACAGTGAGGAATCCATTGTTTCACTGGACACATATGGAGCTTAAAAATCCATTTGGATTCACAGGATTACTGAACGGACAGAATGCACAGGATGTTTTTGATAAGACAGAGCAACAATTGCAAACTTCAGCGTTCTCCGCTCAGGGATTATTGCAACATTTTAATGTGGAGATGGTGGGTACTACAGATGATCCTGTAGATGATCTTGCAGATCATAGCGCTATTGCACAGTCTGATTTCAAAACAAAAATATTACCTTCATTCAGACCGGACAAATCTCTGCAACTTGATGGCGGTGATGATTACAGAACATATCTTACCCGCTTGTCTGCTGTCGCAAATGTACAGATCGTGGATGTAGATTCTCTGATTGCAGCATTGCATAATCGTATAGAATTCTTTCATTCTCTGGGCTGTCGTATATCTGATCATGGACTAAGTTGCTTTCCGTTGAGAGGAAATACAGATACTGAAAAAATAAATCATATATTTAAAGCTGTATTGGATGGAGATGATACAGGTGTCACAGTTGAAATTAAAGATAGTTTTTCATTCTATATTTTAGCTGCAGTATCCAGAAAATATCATGAGAAGGGCTGGGCACAGCAGTATCATGTTGGTGCATTGCGTAATAACAATCAAAGGCAACGTCTTTTATTAGGACCTGATACAGGTTTTGATTCTATTGGCGATTATCAGCATGCTGCAGCATTGTCTGCTTTCTTAAACCATCTGGACAGAACAGACCAACTGGCCAAAACTATTATTTACAATTTAAATCCTTCCGATAATGCCGTTTTTGCTTCTATGGCCGGAAATTTTCAGGGAGAGGGAATAAAAAGTAAAATTCAGTTTGGTTCCGCATGGTGGTTTCTGGATCAGTTGGACGGAATGAAAAAACAAATGGACGCTTTATCCAATATGGGATTGATAAGCTGTTTTATAGGAATGCTTACAGATTCCAGAAGTTTTTTATCCTATTCCAGACATGAGTACTTCAGAAGGTTGTTATGTAATATATTTGCTGAAGACATTCATAAAGGATTGATTCCGAATGACCCTGAATGGATCGGTAAAATCATATCCGATATTTGTTATTTTAATGCAAAAGAGTATTTCGGTTTTTAACCGGAATACGCCTTTTATAAACCTTACTTATTATGAACCAAAAAATAGGAAAGTATCGCTGGACGATCTGCGCCTTATTATTTTTCGCTACTACCGTTAATTATCTGGACCGTCAGGTATTGAGTCTGCTGCATCCCATTCTGGAGGATGAATTTGGCTGGACGAATACCGACTATGCCAATATCACAGCAACTTTTCAGTTTGCATATGCCGTATCTATGTTATTCGCCGGACGTTTTATAGATAAGCTAGGCACAAAGATGGGGTTTGCCATTGCTATCATTATATGGTCTATTGGAGCTATAATTCATGCATATGCTGTAGAGATGGGAGAGATCTCTGCCCGTGTGTTGGGTATAACAGCCATTTCGACCTCGGTGTTAGGTTTTATAATCGCACGTATTGTTCTTGGATTTGGAGAATCCGGTAATTTTCCGGCAGCTATTAAAGCTACAGCCGAGTTTTTTCCGAAAAAGGAACGTTCTCTTGCAACGGGAATATTTAATTCAGGATCTAATATCGGAGCTATTTTGGCTCCGCTGACAGTGCCGTGGATGGCATATAACTGGGGATGGCAGTCTGCATTTATTATTGTCGGTGCAGTAGGATTTATATGGTTGATATTTTGGTTTATATTATACGATAAGCCAGAGAAAAAATTGTCTAAGGCGGAGTATGAATATGTCGTAAGTGATTCCATATTGCTTGCAAACAGAGATTCTGAAGCCCCTCAACCTAAAATATCATGGTTAAAGCTACTGGGATATAAACAAACCTGGGCATTTACGTTAGGCAAATTTCTGACCGATGGAGTATGGTGGTTCTTTTTATTCTGGTTGCCGTCATACCTGAAAACGCAGTATGGAATGGAAAGTACGCAAATGATGCTGCCACTGGCGGTATTATACAGTATGACTATGTTTGGATCTATAGGTGGCGGTGCTTTTCCGATGTACTTTATCAATAAAGGCTATGCGGCATATGATGGCCGGATGCGTGCAATGTTTATTATTGCCTTATTCCCTTTGGTGGTCCTGGCTGCACAACCACTGGGACATTATACTTTCTGGATTCCAGTCGTGTTGATAGGAATAGGTGCTTCTGCACATCAGGCATGGTCAGCAAATATCTTTACGACTGTATCCGATATGTTTCCCAAAAGTGCCGTTGGCTCAGTAACCGGGATAGGTGGAATGGCCGGCGGTTTCGGAGGAGTGATTATGTCTAAACTCGGAGGTGGTCTGTTTGATTATTATGGTGGACTGGGACATATAGAGACCGGTTACACAATCATGTTTTCTATCTGTGCATTGGCATATCTGGTGGCCTGGTGTATTATGAAAGCACTGGTTCCGAAAATGAAAGTTGTTCAGGTAGACTAACTTTCAATTGAAGATTTTCTGAATGTAAGAATGGTATCAAGTTCTGTTGTTTCTATCTGGACTTGATGCCAATTTTTCTTAGCTATAAATTTCATCAGTTTTTCCATAGCCATGTCACCTATTTCTAATGCAGGTTGGCGGATGGTAGATAGAGCAGGATTCAGCGATCTTGCAAAATCAATATTGGAAAAACCGATTACTGCTAATTCATCCGGGACAGAATAACCCAATTCTGCCAGTACACCCAACAGCGTAACTGTAATGGTATCCGAAGAGCCTAAGATGGCATCAGGTTTATTATCTGCATTCATTAGTCTGGTAATAGCATTCTTCAACTCCACATCGAGTACTTCCTGATTTTGCATATTACACTGTATATGATACTGATCGTTAAAAGCGATGCCTGCATCTGTAAGTGCCTGATGATATCCTTTAAAGCGTTCACCTGAAAGACCAAATCTGGATGCCGTGATATTTACAATCCTGGTTCTGCCTGAATCAATCAGATGTTTGGTTGCAAGGTAAGCTCCCTGAAAATTGTTTACACCAATCTTAAAAGTTTCGAGATTGTGCTGTATCCGGTCAAAAATAACGACCGGAAAATTGTGGTCATGAATATCTTCCAGCAATTTTTGATTGGATGTCTCATCTACAGGTGAGATCAGCAATCCGTCTACACCTCGCTGCATCAGCGTCTCTATGCATGATCTTTCAATCTCCGGATTTTCACGGCTTTGCATAAAAATAACCTCAAATCCTACTTTAAGAGCATGTTGCTGTATGCCTTCGATGATCTGAGAACAAAAAGGATTGTTGATAGAAGTCAGTATGACTCCAATAGTATTGGATTTACCGGTCTTCAGATTTTGTGCAAGAAGATTTGGTTTATAATGATGAGCTTCAGCATATTCTAAAACTCTTTTTTTTGTTTTCTCTCCAATTTCATGACTGTCATTCAAAGCCTTGGAAACAGTAGAAATGGAAACATTCAACGCTTTGGCAATTTCTTTAATAGTAATGCTTGACATGTTTTAAGTTTCAAAGGGTGAGTAATAAAGTTAAGTTGAAAATCTGACAAAAACTAAAAAGAAAAGGGAATATCGTTGTCGTATTCCCTTTTCTTTTTGTTTTATCTGAGATCGACAATTTCCATACCCGGATATTTCGATTTGTTAAAGCTAAATGTACTTGCTGTTATTCCTGCATTTCCGTTTAATGATTTTATAGTGTACGTATATCGCGAACCGGATTTGTCAAAAATTGTAGCATCATAGATTAATTTTGATGCTTTATTAATGCGGAGCTTTATCTTGAAATAGTTCTTCTTCGTATCAATAGGAGATAGCTCGATGACATTTAAAGTCGTTGAACCTACTTTTTCGTCATCAGCACTCACATACTTAAATCCTGTTTTATAGAATGAAAAGATATTACTCGGATT
Source organism: Sphingobacterium sp. UBA5789 (assembly GCF_002418355.1). NCBI lineage: Bacteria > Pseudomonadati > Bacteroidota > Sphingobacteriia > Sphingobacteriales > Sphingobacteriaceae > Sphingobacterium > Sphingobacterium sp. UBA5789. The sequence continues at coordinate 114,012 of NZ_DIDX01000003.1, forward strand.
GATGTTGTCATTAGACTGATCCGCATCGTTTATCTGTACTTCGTTTTCTTCTTTCAGAATGGTCCATGTACTTTTTCCGTCACTGATAAGATCCTGAGACTTCATCTCAATAAGGTACTTATTTGCTTTTTTATCCAGAGAGAGCGTTCCGGCGTCTGTATACGTTCCACCATTTGCCTGTTTGGCAGAAAAGGAGAATGTTGCTTTAATCGTTTTGTAACCGTCGTATTTTGCAGATACCTGATTCAGTAGCTTTTTTGCAAAGGCTTCCTGTTGTGCTGAAACCGGATGACTTATGAATAGCATAAAAGCAGCTATCACAAATGACCATAATGTTGTTTTCATCTTTAATTGTCTTTTCTTAATGTTTCCAAATACTGTTCTAACGAATACTCATCCGGATACAGCACCTCGCGTGCTTTACTTCCTTCAAACGGACCTACAATACCTGCAGCTTCCAGTTGATCGATGATTCGTCCAGCTCTGTTATAGCCCAACTTTAATTTACGTTGGATTAAAGATGTTGATCCTTGCTGATGCATGACAATTAATCGGGCAGCATCTTCAAACAGCTGATCCCTGTCATCCATATCAAAATCTGCCAGGCCACTTCCTTCTCCATTTTCATCAATGTACTCAGGTAGCATAAAAGCTGAAGGATAACCACGCTGACCACCGATATAATCGGATATCTGATCTACTTCAGGCGTGTCTACAAAAGCACATTGAATACGGATCAGGTCACTTCCCGTTGACAATAGCATATCTCCGCGGCCGATCAGCTGATCTGCACCTCCTGAATCCAGGATAGTACGTGAATCGACTTTTGAAAGAACACGGAATGCTAATCTGGCCGGGAAATTGGCTTTGATCGTACCCGTAATAATATTGACGGAAGGACGCTGTGTTGCAATCACCAGGTGTATACCCACCGCACGAGCCAGCTGTGCTAAACGTGCAATCGGTGTTTCTACCTCTTTTCCTGCTGTCATCATCAGATCGGCAAACTCATCTACTATAAGAACTATAAATGGTAAGAATCGATGACCCTCCTCAGGGTTTAATCTGCGATTGACAAATTTTGCATTATATTCTTTTAAATTACGGACCTGACCATTTTTAAGAAGGTCATATCGCTGATCCATTTCGATACAAAGAGAGTTTAACGTGTTGATTACCTTTTTGGTATCAGTAATAATTGCATCATCTTCTCCCGGAAGTTTAGCAAGAAAATGACGTTCAATTTTTTTGAATAAAGAAAGCTCTACTTTTTTAGGATCCACCAGTACAAACTTTAATTCAGCTGGGTGTTTCTTGTAAAGCAGAGAGGTCAGAATTGCATTGATACCAACAGATTTACCTTGTCCGGTAGCACCCGCTACCAATAAGTGAGGCATTTTTGCAAGGTCTGCAATATAGACTTCATTCGAAATGGTCTTACCCAGTGCAATAGGAAGATCCATATCTGTCTTCTGGAATTTCTCGGTTGCCAGTACAGAGCGCATAGATACCATTTCAGGTGTACTGTTCGGTACCTCTATACCAATAGTCCCTTTGCCGGGCATTGGAGCAATGATACGTATTCCCAGTGCTGCAAGACTTAATGCGATATCATCTTCCAGGTTTTTTATTTTTGAAATCCGGACACCCGGTTTTGGAATGATTTCATACAGTGTTACTGTAGGCCCGATTGTAGCTTTGATATGTTCGATCTCGATGCTGTAGTTACGAAGTGTATCTACAATCTTATTTTTATTAGCTTCCAGTTCTTGTTGGTTAATGGTAATCTTACCACTACCATAATCTTTCAAAAGCTCCAGTGGAGGGTATTGATAGCCGGACAGATCCAGTTTCGGATCATATTCCCCAAACTGTGCGACCAGATCATTGGCTGTTATAGGTTTTTCTTCTATCACCTTTTCTACCCGTAATACAGGACTTGCCGGGATATCCTCTTCCACTTGCTCTTCCTCAGCATCCGGATGATCTATCGTGAAGGAGATATGTGGAGTAGAATTCGAGACGACTTCCGGTTCTTCTTCAATAGATAAGGTAGGCTCCTCCCTGCGAGTGTTATTGTTATAAGTCTCTTCTGGTTCTCTGAACTGGTTGAACTCCTGTACCGGAGCTTTATCATTCAGATCGATCGGATCAATAACATACTCTTCGTCTTTGAGTATACGTGTGTTTTTTGGATGGCTTACAGGACTGTTCTCTACATCGTCAGTATCAAAAGCAAGATCTTCATCATATATTTTCTTTTTGGACTGGAAAGTGAATTTCAGATCCAGATTATAGATCAGAATCAGGACGGTCAGATATGCAAAGACGACAATTCCGGCTACACCTGCACTCCCGATCTGCGCTTCCAAAAGTCTGTTGGTCCAGAATCCGAATTTACCTTCCAGAATATGAGGAGTTTTAGCAATAAAGGACTGTAAAAAGCCTAATGTTACTGAAACATAAATAATGGCAATAGAGGAGTAGAGAATAGACTTACCTACAGGAAGTATATTTTTGCGGTATAATAATCTGTATCCCGTTACAAAAAGGATAAAGATAAAGATGAACGAAGCAATACCGAACCATTCGTAAATAAACTGATTCGCCAATAGCGCACCGAATTTACCTAGTTTATTTTGCACTACAGGCAGGTCAATAGCATCGCTGTCAATTTCCTCAGCTGTACTGAACAACGTACTCCAGCTTCCGTTGGATTTTGAAATATAACTCTGATCCTCTTCCCAGGTGAAAAGGTAAGAAACAAAGGCTATCGTGAAAGCAAAGCTCAGGATAAATAAAAATACACCCAATATTTTCATTATCTTCTCCTGTGTTTCACTTAACTGTACAGGTTCCGAAGGTTCTTTGTAACTTTTTGTTTTATAGTTTTTTGGAGAACTTTTAGAGGCTTTCTTTGATGAGTTGTCACCACCATAGTTCTTAAATGTATTTCCTTTATTTAGCATGAAAACAATAATAATGTTCTTAGTACAAACTTAACGATTTTATATAGAAAAAATCAGACCAAAAAACCAATTGTTTTGGTACTGTAGCATTTCCAATGTAATATACGTTTTAGTTATCAAAATGTGGTTTTTGAATAGATAATGCGGTATGAATAGCGTTAAATTTCTTTTAGGTAGTTTCCTTTTATGCTTGTTCTTTTTTGCATCCTGTAGTCTGGATAATGACGACTACGGATATGGTGAATTGTCAGGTACAGGAGCGATCAATGCTGTGCCTCTGGCACTCAAGTTAGATATTGGTCTGGATCAAAATAAGCTCAATCTTTCTAATGAAAGTTTTGATTTCGGAGATTATTTGCCTTATCGTAATGCTTTTCCGGGTAATCGTCTTGTAAGGGTTTTTGACCGTGATAGTATAAACAAAGGCGCACTTGTGTCTAAGCAGGTCGCTTTTGCTCCGGGCAAAATCTATTCTCTATTCGTTGTTGGAAATACAAAACTTGATGTAGTCAGTTACGAAGACAAATCGGATATTCCAGCAAAAGGAACAGCAAATGTACGCTTTATCAACCTCAGTCCGGATGCTCCTGCTCTTAATCTGGGATCTGAAGGGTCGGATACGTTGCTGGTGAAAAATAAGTCTTTCAAGGAAGCGAGTGCCTACCTGACTCTGCAGACAGGAAAAAAATATAAGCTTTTTATTACGTCAAATGTAAACAGGGAGCTCGTCAGTTTTGAGTTTGAACCCAAAGATCAGTCTATATACACCATATGGTCAAAAGGATTAATCAATGGAACTCCTGCAAATGAAAAATTTAAATTCGGATACAAGATTATCCAGCATTTAGAATAAACTTTATACATACAACTCAATACAAACGAAGAAGGGCTCCCAAAATTTGGATAGCCCTTCTTTTATTTTATAGCATTGATTACTCTGCTATGATAAGATAGTAATTCTTCTTACCTCTTTGAGCAATGATATATTTATCGTTGATCAGGTTCTCTGTAGTAAAGGTATTATCCGTTCCGGATACTTTTTCTTTATTTACAGATACACCGCCACCTTCAGTCATTTTTCGGGCTTCACCTTTTGAAGGAAAGATCTGTGTTTTTGTCGCTAACAGATCCAATATGTTGATTCCTTCTGCAAGTTCCCCCTTACTGATTGTAAATTGAGGTACTCCGTCAAATACATCTAATACCGCTTCATGCTCCAGATCGCTTAAGAAATCAAGAGAGCCGTTTCCGAAAAGGAATTCGGATGTTTTGAGTGCTGTCTCATAATCTTTTTCCGAGTGTGTACGGATCGTGATATCTTTTGCAAGTGCTTTTTGCACTGTACGGGTATGAGGAGCAGCATCATGTTCTGCGATGATCGCTTCTATTTCTTCTTTTGGTTTGAGTGTAAAGATTCTGATCCAGTTCTTGGCATCATCATCTGTTGCATTCAACCAGAATTGATAATATTTATAAGGAGTTGTTTTCTTCGCATCCAACCATACAGCACCTGATTCTGTTTTTCCAAATTTCTGACCATCAGATTTTTTAATCAGTTGTGTAGTCAGCGCAAATGCAGTTCCCTGATCCTGGCGACGGATAAATTCTGTACCGGTAACGATATTTCCCCACTGATCCGATCCGCCCATCTGTATTTTACAATTATGATGTTTCCATAGATAATAGAAGTCATACCCCTGGATCAGCTGATAAGAAAATTCTGTAAACGATAGTCCATTTTCACCTTCAAGACGTTTTTTGACAGAGTCTTTAGCCATCATGTAGTTGACTGTAATCAATTTACCGATGTCACGGATAAAATCCAGGAATTTGAAATCCTTAAACCAATCGTAGTTATTGACCATCTTCGCATCCAGTTCGCCTTCGCCAAATGTTAAGAATTTGCTCAGCTGGTGCTTAAGGCTTGCCACATTGTGATTTAAAGTTTCCTCATCAAGTAAATTTCTTTCTGCCGATTTGAATGATGGATCACCGATCATCCCGGTAGCTCCGCCAACCAGCGCAACAGGCTTATGACCTGCGTTTTGAAAATGAATAAGGGTCATGATCTGTGTCAGATGGCCAACGTGAAGAGAGTCACCTGTAGGATCAAAACCAATGTAACCGGATACTTTTTCTTTGTTTAACAACTCTTCTGTTCCAGGCATGATGTCTTGTAACATGCCTCTCCAACGTAATTCTTCTACAAAGTTCATAATAATACGGATAAGAAAATTTTAATTAAGTTGCAAAGATAGTAAGATTAGCTGTATCTTACGTCAAGATTTAAGATATTACACTTTTTGTGTGATTTTATTAAGATCACAATGAATTTTCTCTCGCATTTTTATTTCGAAAGGTATGCTACCCAGCCCGAACGTGTATTGGGCGGAATATTGCCGGATCTGCTGAAGAATGCGGACAAGAAGTATATGTTTCATCCCCAAAGGTTTGAAACTGTATTGCTGGATCATCCACAGTTTAAGCCTATTTATGAAGGCTGGAACAGACATCTGGAGGTGGATCGTATCTTTCACAACTTACCATTTTTTTTTGATCATACCCATCGTTTACGCATTCAGATTCAGGATAGCCTGAGTGGATTGCCTGTTCGCCCTTCATTTTTGGCACACGTTGCACTGGAGCTGATACTGGATCATCTCTTGTTAAAACATCAGGTAATTAATGTAGACCGCTTCTATGAGGATCTGGAAAAAGTACATCCGGATACGATTATTAAATTTCTGAAAATTATAGGGTTAGAAGATACAACTAAATTTATGTCGTATTATGAGCAGTTTGTAAACTCTAAGTACACATATGAATATGCAGATATTACCAGAATATCACATGCATTGTTTAATATTGCAAAACGAATCTGGGATTTTCAACCGGAAGCCGGACATCATCTCAAACTTACAGAAGAGTTGATTATGTATACAGATAAACAACTTACTGATTATAAAAGTGTCTATTTTGAGATTCAGGATAGACTTGCTTTAGCAGAATGATACTAATTAATAAACTTATAAAGTAACCTGAGGTTACCATCTTAAAATTTACAGACAGTATGGGAAATCAACTTTTCAGAAAGAAAAGCATAGATCAGATTATTAGTGATTCTGAACATGGAGGTTCGGGATTATCCAAGATCCTTGGTATCAGGGATCTTGTTTCATTAGGAATAGCTGCGATTGTAGGGGCAGGTATTTTCAGTACAATCGGACTGGCCAGTTTCAATGGCGGACCTGCGGTTTCGCTTCTTTTTGTTTTTGTGGCTTTTGCCTGTGTTTTTACAGCACTTTCGTATGCACAGTTTGCGAGTACGGTTCCGGTCTCGGGAAGTGCTTACACCTATGCCTATGTTGCCTTTGGTGAATTGTTTGCCTGGATTATTGGTTGGGCTCTGGTACTCGAATATGCGGTATCCAATATGGTTGTCGCCATATCATGGTCCCAATATTTTGTGTCCATGCTGGAAGGATTTGGCGTACATGTACCCCGGTGGCTCTCTATGGCGCCAGCCTATGCAATCGAAGCAAACCAGAAAATGCTGGATGTTGGAGTTGATAAACTGACTGGTATAGATAAGCTGGCATTGGAGGCGTATGAAACTGCGCCTCGTATCGGGGATATTCCTATTATCTTTGACCTTCCTGCAGGTATCATCACTTTTCTTGTGACTATACTTGTGTATGTCGGAATCAAAGAATCAAAACGGGCCAGTAATATTATGGTCATGATCAAGGTCGGAATTATACTGGCTGTGATCTTTGGAGGATTATTTTTTGTCAAACCGGAAAACTGGACTCCGTTTGCGCCAAATGGATTGGGAGGAGTTATGAGTAGTGTCGCTGCGGTTTTCTTTGCATTTATAGGATTTGACTCCATTTCTACCACAGCAGAAGAGTGTAAAAATCCACAACGGGATTTACCGAGAGCAATGATATACTGTTTGTTGATCTGTACGGTACTTTATGTCGCTATTGCTTTAGTCCTTACCGGAATGGTCAATTATACCGAACTGAATGTAAAAGATCCGCTTGCTTATGTATTTCAATATGTAGGATTCGATCATATGGCCGGGATTATCTCTGTCACTTCCGTGATCGCCATCACAAGTGCTCTTTTGGTATATCAGCTGGCACAACCGAGAATATGGATGACGATGAGCCGTGACGGACTTTTGTGGAAGAAATTTGCGACTATTCACCCTAAATATAAGACACCGTCATATGCTACAGTTGTGACAGGAATTGTCGTCGCTGTACCCTCTTTGTTTTTTAAAATGGATTTCTTTGTTGACCTGACCAGTGTAGGGACATTTTTTGCTTTTATTCTGGTCTGTGCAGGCGTGCTTTATATGGATCATTCCGGGCTTTCGAAAAAATCAAAATTCAGAGTTCCGTATGTAAACGGGAAATATCTTGTAGGTCTGGGTTTCCTGATTGCGATGGTCTTGTTATTTGTATATGGGCAGGATACGATCACCGAATGGAAATCTATGTCTGCACTTTATATACTGGAGCATAAATCTTTGGTTATTATTTTCTGGTTAGTGTGGATCGGTATGAGTTTTTACGCATTCCGGTTGAATTTTTCTTTACTGCCTACTACAGGTATTCTGATCAATCTGTATCTGATGACTGAACTTGGAGCCAGTAACTGGATTATTTTTATACTGTGGTTAGTGGCCGGATTGATCATCTACTTTATGTATGGTTACCGGCATTCCCGATTGAATAAAGAAGCAAAAGTAATAACTGAATAAAAAACTAAGGGCCTCCAAATCGGAGGCCCTTAGTTTTTTAGTTGATACGATTGATAACAACTTCATGTGTCCTTGGTATGCTGAGCGGTACACGTTCTATCGTCACAAAACTTGCATCCAGACCAAATCCTTTTTCTTCGGACAGACTGAATTTCTTGAGAATTTTATAGATCTCGAAGATAATACGTTCGTGCCATTTCAGATCATTGGTTTTGGATAACACTTTTTCAAGAATAACAAATCTGAAATCTCCGGGTATTTTATATTTTTTCAACGAATCATACTGACTTACAATATCGATCTCATTTCGCTGTACCATCTCTTCCACTACTTTTCTAAACAGCAAACTGATGCGTTGTTCTTCCCTGAATCCCAGTTTAAAGTCTATGCGGATCAATTTGCCCGGAATGATCTGTTCTACTGTATATTCCCGCGTATGTGGATTATCCATCACATCTACGTGCACCAGCCAGTAGACATCTGCTTTCTTAGGCTTTTTATTGATCATAGAATAAATGATCTTGTATTCTATCTCATTCCTGTTGTTTGCACTGGTCAGATAGACTAATTGTGATGCAAAAGTAGGAATAGTAGGATCTTTACTCATTTCTGAAATGATATCATTATAATCCCTGATATTAACAAACTTGACAAAGCGGTTTTTGATTTTTCTGGCATTGTACCAGGCATACATAACAGCTATAAGCGCCAGTGATAAGACGAGCGTCAACCAGCCTCCGTGTGCAATTTTTACAGAGTTACCTGCCAGGAATCCAAACTCGATAAAGAAATAGAAGCCTACAAATAAGAAGATCAGATACTTGTTTACGCGTTTCCATCTCAGGAAGAATCCCATAAGAATGGTCGTTGTGATAAATGTTGCATTGATGGCCAGACCATATGCAGCCTCCATATTGCTGGATTCCCTGAATACAGCAATAATCAGCATACATCCCAACCATAATATCAGATTGATGGATGGTACATATAATTGTCCTTTATGATCACTGGGATAGCGGATGGTGACTTTTGGCCAGATATTCAGACGTACAGCTTCAGAGATCAGTGTAAATGATCCTGATATCATCGCCTGGCTGGCAATAATAGCTGCAATGGTCGCAATAACAACACCATAACCCAGAAACCATTCCGGCATAATCGCGTAAAATGGATTTTTTTCACCAATCTGAGTCCCTGAATGTGCCAGTAACCAGGCTCCTTGTCCGAAGTAATTAAGTAATAAACATATTTTTACAAGTATCCAGCTTATTCTGATGTTAGCTTTTCCGCAATGTCCCATATCCGAGTAGAGTGCCTCAGCTCCTGTAGTACACAGAAATACTCCTCCAATAATAAACAACGCATTTGGTGTGCTTACTATTAATTTGAAAGCATAATAAGGGTTGATTGCTTTTAGCACCTGAGGAGCTTCATCTATGTAGCTTATTCCCAGTATCCCTATGGTCAAAAACCAGGTGAGCATAAGAGGTCCGAATACCTTTCCTACAATGGAAGTCCCGAAACGCTGAATAAGAAAGAGCCCTGAAATAATCACGATTACGATAGGTACCGTCTGAATAGTAGGATTGTTGATGGCCAGACCTTCTATTGCTGAAGATATGGTAATCGCTGGTGTCAACATACCATCGGCCAAAAGGGTGGAAGCTCCGATAATGGCCGGAATGATAAGCCACTTGGCCTGCCTCTTGACAAGAGAGTAGAGCGACAGGATACCTCCTTCACCATTGTTGTCCGCATTCAGCGCAATCAGTACATACTTAACAGTAGTTTGAAGGGTAATAGTCCATACGACACAGGATAATCCCCCGAGGACGAGGTCTGGTTCGATAGTTCCTTTGTTAATAATAGCTTTGAATACATAGAGCGGGGAAGTTCCGATATCTCCAAAGATAATTCCTAAGCTAATCAGTAAGCCGCCGAGGCTTAACTTTTGAACGTCGCTTGCGTTTTTTGTTGACATTCTAAATAAATTTAATGACTAAATCTTCAATTTTTCGCCTGTTAATCAGTATTCTTGATAACAGAATTGAACTGCCAAAGTTTGGTTTTTTTTGTGACAACGTCAAGAGTTGTTAAAAATTGTTAAAGCCATTAAAAATCGTCTGATTAATTAACGATCAGATAAAAAAAAATCTATTTTTGTATGAAGATAATTGAGAAAAAGGTTTATATTTGATTAAACCAATTAACAATACAACTGTCTCAGACATATGATGAAATTTTTTACTAAGATACACATTATTAAAACCCTTACGAACGCACTTGTGCTTATGGCAAGTCTGAGCTTTGCTTGGGGTTCCAATATGGTATTGGCGAGTGATAGTTCATCAAAAAAAATGGGCCATATGTATATGGCATCCAACGCCTCAAAGGCTGCTAAATATTTCAATAACGAATCTTCATACGACTTTGGTATGTCAGCAGCGAAAATTTTTTCTGCAGCAGAGTCTGACAAACTGATCAATAATGTAAAAGTATTCTACAATCCTATTGCTGAACAGGTAACTGTATCATTCAAATTGGGCAAACAGAATACGGTTTCCATAAAGGTAATGGATGCATTGGGGAATGAAGTATTGGGACTGATGAACAATACACTTGAGGCCGGCAATCAGAATCTTGCATTTGAAACCAATGGCAAATTATCCTCAGGCTTTTACTTTGTAAGAGTTGTAGCAGGAACTGAAACAGTCATTAAACGTATATCAGTCAGATAATGATCTGATTTTAGAAATAAGATATCAAGATATATATAATAAAAAAGCGGGACTTCATTTTGAAGTCCCGCTTTTTTATACTGCAGTTTCTTGTTCTTCGATCCAAAGACCGTCGCCTTTGATAATATCGATAAGTTCATCAAGAGCATTTGCTGAGCTTACATTTTTCTTGACCACTTCCTTACCACGATAGAGCGTAATTTTGTCCGGACCAGCACCAACATAGCCGTAGTCAGCATCTGCCATCTCACCGGGACCGTTGACGATACAACCCATGATGGCGATCTTCAACCCTTTAAGATGATTAGTTCGTGCACGGATCATCTGGGTGGTATCCTGTAAATCAAATAAAGTCCGTCCACAGCTTGGGCAAGAGATATATTCTGTTTTGGATATACGCGATCGGGTAGCCTGCAGGATTCCAAAGGATAAGGAAACCAGCTTGTCAAGAGGTGTTGCGGGCGAATCCACCCATATTCCGGAACCTAGTTTGTCAATAAGTAAAGCGCCAAGATCTGTCGCCGCATAGAGCTGAATCTTGGAAATAGGTTCTTCCGGATTCATAATATCCCCAATGGGACCTGAAAATTCTTCCGCCGGATAGGATCTTTTTATAATAACAGGGTTATCGAGTCCTATTTCCTGAAGATTGGAGAAAAACTGACGCTGATCTGCCATCCCGTGAATATGATCCGTTTCCAGAATAAATACAACAGTGTTATCGATGGCTGAATTACCAAAAATTTCGGAATCCAGGTCATTATTTTTTATATAGATCAGATTGAGTACAGGATCTTTGCGGGATGCTGTATTAAATTGCTCCAGATCAAAAACAGGATGTATATTAGTTGGATTAGCTATCGTTAACCAGGTATTGTAATTATAAAGCTGCTTCAGATTGCCTGGCATGGTAAAAGAAGGTAGCTGGTCTCCCAGAAATACAAAATCTACCGATTGTTCCCCCATATGATACTTGTCATTGAGGATATCATAGCGATATCCCGTAGCCGTCAGTATATTCGGGTCTTTCAGGTTAGCGGTGGAAATATCAACAATGACACGGGGAACGAGAGAACCACCGATAAAAGTGTTGACTTCTCTGGATTCGTAAGCTACTGTTTCGGCAGAAGGATTAAGCTGTATTATTTCCCGACTTTGTGTAGTTGCTTCCTGCAACATTTTAGCCCGTTTGCTGTAACGGTTTACGAGAGCTATAGCTACCGGAGCTTCTTTTTCCGGTTCTTCAGTTAATGATACACGTACTGTATCGCCCAGGCCATCTTCTAATAATGTACCAATACCAACGGCCGATTTGATACGTCCGTCTTCTCCGTCTCCGGCCTCCGTGACACCCAGATGGAGTGGATAGTTCATATTCTCGATGACCATTTTCTCAACCAGCATACGATATGCCTGTACCATTACCTGCGGATTACTGGATTTCATCGAAATGGTCAGGTTGTAAAAGTTAAGATCTTCGCAGATACGGATAAATTCCAGTGCAGATTCCACCATTCCCTCGGGAGTATCTCCATAATGGCTCATGATACGGTCAGACAGCGAACCATGATTTGTGCCTATACGCATAGCTGTACCATATTCTTTACAGATATTGACTAAAGGAGCAAACTTTTTATAGATGCGGTCTAGCTCGGCCTGATATTCATCTGCAGAATAAGAAAGCTGATCGAATTTCTTCTTATCCGCATAATTACCGGGGTTGATCCGTACTTTTTCTACGATTCTTGCCGCTACTTCTGCTGCATTGGGTGTAAAATGGATATCCGCAACGAGAGGGACATTATAGCCCCTGTTACGGAGTTCTTTTTTAATATTTGCAAGATTTTCGGCTTCTTTTATACTTGGTGCAGTGATACGGACATATTCACAACCAGCGTCTACCATGCGGATAGTCTGCTCTACAGAGCCCATCGTGTCCATGGTATCTATAGTGGTCATACTTTGGATACGTATAGGATTGTTTCCTCCCATAGGTATATCTCCGATATTCACTTCCCTGGTTACCCATCGGCTGTAATCTGTTTTAGAATTACAATATCCTCCGGGTAAGCTCAATAAATTACTTGTATCCATATTTACCACAAAGTTATGGATTCTGAAGTAATAATTTCGTAAGATTTAGTATTGAATAATCTTGAAAGAGGTAACGCCTGCATCAATTACAATGTTGTATTTTGAAGTTGCCTGTGGATAATTAGCTGTTTCACTGACACCGTCACCTTTTCTCACAAAACCGCTTCCCAATTCAATAGAGGATAGTCCGCTGTCTGAAGTAACCTGACAGGGTACATCTTTAGGGATTCGGATTTCGACAGAAGATGCTCCTGCATCTATATTGATCGTGGAGGTTTCTACAGGTCTTCCTAGTTTCATATTTACAGAGCTCGCTCCTGTGTCAAAATTGATGTTTCTGATTTTAAAAGGAGAGAGGTCCATCTGTACGTCTGAAGCTCCGATATCAAAGTTGAGATCCCAGACCACATCTTTATTCAATTTGAATAATGTTGTATTATTTTTGCTGCGTCCTTTTTTTCTCTTTTTTCCTGTTAAATCAACTGTTGCTGTGCCGTCTTCAGCTGAGTCTGAGGTGAGTTTAAGAAAATAAGAGTCCGAAGAATTTCCTGCTTCAAATAATAAACTGCTCGGCTGACTAGATAATTTCAGATTAGTCGTGCCTATATCAAAATTTGCTTTAGCTACGGAAAGGTTTTTAGGAAGTTGGATGGCGAGGCTCTTACTTGATGAGGAAGGAATTGAATCTTCTAACTCATCTGTGCTGATATGAATATTAGATCCTTTGAAAAATCTGGAAATCAGGCTTTCATTTGGAGTTGTAAAACCGATAAATACCAGAAATCCTAATAGCAGACAGGTAAACCCTAATTTGGCGATCTGTCCGGATTGTCCATTAGGCATAAGCATATTAATACCACCTAAGATAATCAATAATGGCCAGTAACGAATGATTTCAAGCCAGTTGAACTCAATGATGTCCAGGACATCAAGAAGCAATATAATCCCCACAAAAAGAAAGATAAGTCCTGAGGTAATTCTTTTATTGTTCATTATGTTTATATGTTATGTTGTCGATTCTAATTGTTTAACTGAATCAAAATTAAAGTGAAGATGATAAAAAAAACAATGTAATTAGGTTATTTCCTGCATTTATTCGGTAAATGTCTTAAATCTGTCGGTGAAAAATTAATATTCAGGTCTGTAACAGGAATGCCCTTTCAGTGTAACAGGTTTTTGTGGGATTATGCCTATATTCGTTTATATTTTGATATCGCAGGGCAACAGAGTATACGAATCCTTCAGCAGGAGGCGTTTTATAGCAAATAATGTACTAAAGGAAATATATGTTAATTTATCATATCGGAAAATACATTTTACTTTTAAAATCAGTTTTTAAAAAACCCGAAAAGGGAAAGATCTATTGGAAAGAAACCATGTTTGCAATGACAGATATCGGACTTGGTTCGTTAGGTCTGATTGTGATCATATCAACCTTTATAGGGGCTGTAATGACCATGCAGATTGCCTTCCAGCTGGTTTCCGATCTGATTCCGAATTCGATTATCGGACAAATTAACCGTGATTCCAATATTCTGGAATTGGGGCCTACAATCTCAGCGTTGGTCTTAATGGGTAAAGTCGGTTCGTCTATTTCTTCACAGATCGGTTCTATGCGTGTCACAGAGCAGATCGATGCATTGGAAATTATGGGGATCAATGCTCCCGGTTATCTGATTCTGCCTAAGATACTGGCTGGTATTACGATGATTCCGGCTTTAGTTATTGTTGCGATTTTCTGTGCGATATTGGGCGGACTTTTAGGAGGTGCATTATCCGGTGCAGTTAGCACAGCCGATTATATACAGGGTATTCAGGGTAGTTTTAATGGGTTTACAGTATCCGTTGCGATGGTTAAGGCTGTAGTCTTTGGATTTATTATTACCTCAGTGCCTGCTTATAAAGGTTTCTATGTGAGCGGAGGTGCTCTGGAAGTAGGAGAGGCAGGTACGCAGGCCGTAGTGATTGGCTGTATTACTATACTGGCTAGTGATTATTTGATCACAGCTTTAATGTTGTAAGGAAGATGATTGAAATTCAGAATATTCATAAAGCATTTGGTGAGAAAGAAGTATTAAAAGGAATAGATGCTATTTTCGAACCGGGAAAAGTAAGTTTGATCATTGGTGGTTCCGGTTCCGGAAAAAGTACATTACTCAAATGTATAGTTGGACTGCATAATCCGGAACAGGGGCGTGTGTTTTTTGATAAACAGGAATTTACCAAGATGAGTTTTGAAGAGCGCGTGCCTATCCGTAAAGAAATAGGTATGCTTTTTCAGAATTCAGCGCTTTTTGACTCCATGACAGTAGAACAGAATCTGATGTTTTCATTGGATATGTTTACGGAGATGTCAAAAAGTGAAAAAATAGACCGTGCAAATTTTTGTCTGGAAAGAGTCAATCTGAAGGGAACTAATAAATTGTTTCCGGCAGAATTGTCTGGGGGTATGAAAAAACGGGTTGGGATTGCCAGAGCAATCAGTATGGGACCTAAATACCTTTTCTGCGATGAACCCAACTCCGGCCTTGATCCTGAAACGTCTATTCTGATCGATGAATTGATTCAGGATCTGACCCAGGAATACCAGTGTACAACTGTTGTCGTGACGCATGATATGAATTCGGTAATGGGTATAGGCGAATATATTCTGTATTTGTATAAAGGTGAAAAATTCTGGGAAGGTACCAATCAGGATATTCTTCAGTCGGACGTCAAGGAGTTGAATGATTTTGTATTTGCAAGTCCGCTGATGCAGGCAGCCCGCAAAACGATGAAGCATGATGGTTAATGATCTTCGTGTTATAGTTTTGAATGATTAACCGTATCTTTGCTGCAAATTTTTGATTTTGAAAAATACTGAAATACAATTACTGACTCCTCAGCATTGGAAGGATTATGAACTCATCGATTGTGGTGATTTTGAAAAACTGGAGCGTTTTGGTCATCTGGTACTGATCCGTCCCGAACCTCAGGCCGTATGGCCTAAGACACTTTCTGATGCCGAGTGGACAAAAAGATATGATATTCGTTTTAAAGGTCGTTCTGCAACTTCTGGAGATTGGGTGAAAAAAAATCCGAAAGCGCAGGATCGCTGGCATATCGAATATAAAAATAAAGATGCTGCAATTAAATTCAGACTGGGACTTACCTCTTTCAAACATGTGGGTGTTTTTCCGGAACAAGCTGTTAACTGGGATTATATCTCGGAATCTGTACGCTCTTTTAAGACTGATAAACCTAAAGTGTTGAATCTCTTCGCATATACTGGTGGTGCATCATTGATTGCAAAAGCTGCGGGTGCAGATACTACGCACGTAGATTCTATCAAGCAGGTGGTGACCTGGGCTAATGAAAATCAGGAAATTTCAGGTCTCGATAATATCCGCTGGGTGGTAGAGGATGCTCTTAAATTTGTAAAGCGGGAACTTAAACGCGGAAATACATATAATGGTATTATTCTGGATCCGCCGGCTTACGGACACGGTCCGAAAGGGGAGAAGTGGAAACTGGAAGACCATATCATGGAAATGATGAAGGATGTGGTACAGCTACTTGATCCAAAAGAACATTTCCTGATTTTGAATACCTATTCTTTAGGTTTTTCTTCTGTTATTGTGGAAAATCTGATCAGAACTGCTTTTCCGAAAGTGGAAAATCTGGAAATCGGAGAACTCTACCTGCAAGCTACAGCAGGCCCTAAATTACCGTTAGGTGTATTTGGTAAATTCAGAAAAATCGCTAAAGACTAAGCATTTATCATTGTATGCAGCGATGGTGTCATAAATCGCTGCATACAAATACATACTCTTTGAACCTCAGATTGTATTTAACTAAAGGACAGGTTCTCAAGCTCCTGTTCGATCTCATCCAGCTGACTCGCAAATGCAGCTAATTCCGAAGCCTTAAACCCCGTTAAATCTTTTATTAAAGCCCTGTAGTAGTTGATACCCTCCTTTAACTGAGCCTTGAATTTATCCAGATATTTTAACTTTTTGTCCTCCATATCCAGCTTATTCACATCTATGTATTTTCGGATATGATCCATGTAGAGTCTAAGCTCATTGATAAAGAGAATGGGGCGTTCGGCGGATTGAATCAGATTGTCACGACCATAAATATGATTGACCATCTGATCTAATGAAAATATACCTTTGAACCAAAAAGTATTCGGCCCTGGACAAATAGCAACAGCGGCAGACTCTTTAGGCTTAAGGATATCATACTTTAAATATGCAGGAGTTGCAAGACCTTCGCAGAGACATGTTTTTGCTGTAATATCCTGGAATGCACGTTCGTATGCTTCAGTTGTCAATTCCTGCTGATCAAGCTCCTTTAATTTCATGTGCTGATATTCACGGGAAGCTGTACAGATTGGTTGTATAGTGTATGCCGTATTGGAAACGAGGTACTTTTTCTTACAAGGACTACCGGGACGACCTTTTTCAATCCGCTGTATCCGAAGTTTTTCGGCAGAACTTTGTCTGAAATTGTTGAACGGGACACCGAGAGGTGAAGATCCGCTGATGTAAAAATCATCTGCTTTGGATCTGACCAGCGCCTCTAGTGTGTCATCATCTACTGTAGTCGCATCAGGAACCAATAAAAAGGGTGATCCCCATCCAACAGCATCAAATTCATAATGACTCAATAAAAACTGATGTTCTGCAGCAGTACCCACCCCTCCCTGTACTGTATACCTGATATGTGGCGGTTGTTTGCAAATGATATTCTTTGCCTCCCAGTATTTGCGATACGTCTCAAATAACTCTTCTTTTAATTGTTGCTTTTTGTCTTTAAATTCAGCCAGTATGGGACCAAGTAGATAGCCATCTGTTGCAAAAGCATGTCCTCCGCAATTTAATCCGGATTCTACTCTGAACTCTGATACCCACAATCCTTTTTTTGCTAAAAATCTGGCTTGTATCATTGCCGATCGAAAGTCACTTACTTTGAGCGTAATCTTTTTCTCAAAATCCTGTCCCTCCTTTGGCTGGAAGACTTGCAGTTCAGACAAATAGCTATACAGACGGGGGTTCATACCTGCTGATAATACAACAGAAGAATGGAGATCTGAATTGGCAAAACCACGTAACGCTGCCAGAGCATCTGCATATTTTTCATCTAAAGCTTCACCATTAGGAGCATAATTGATCTTATCTACTTTAGACATGATATTGACGTCGATATCTCCAGGCTGAATACAGGAATGCAATTGTAGAGACAGTTGGTTTCTGGTCTTATCATCTGTTTCTTTCAGCATCTGATCGTACTGAGCCTTTATAGGATTATTATCTGGGAGAAGATTAAAGTAACGGGCAACTTCAGAATTGGCTTCCATTAGCTGGGCCCGCATGCCGGCCGTCTGTTCCCTGACAAGTTGTTTTACCAGATTAAGGTATGCTGTAATACGTTTTGCTCTAAAATCCTGATCTTTTTTAGTAATAGGAAGAAAGTCTATATTATTCAGTTTGCTGTAATATGCCCGGATACGTTCTATGAGTTCATCATCCACAATGGAAATTACAGATGAAATACCGTATCTGGCAACCTTGAGCGGGGAATCAATAGAAAAGGCCAATCCCAGTACAGGAATGTGAAAGGAGTGCGTCATTATTCAGTTCTTATTTCGATACGAAATAAGGGATAATTATGCAGGTAAAAAGTAACTGGGTTGCTTAGTAAATAGTGATGTTGGTCATATTTCCCCTGTCCCTATTCAAAAACAACTGTTTTATTACGGTCCAGCATCACTCTATCTTCCAGTAGCAGCCGGATTGTTCTGGCCAGTACAGCTTTTTCGATTTCTTTACCTGCAGTCATCATATCCTGTACAGTATAGGTATGGTTGACTCTTCTGGTATCCTGTACGATAATAGGTCCTTCATCCAAGTCATCTGTTACATAGTGTGCCGTTGCACCTATGATCTTCACGCCTCTGGTATGTGCCTGCCGATAGGGATTAGCTCCTATGAAAGCGGGAAGAAAGGAATGGTGAATATTGATGATTTTACCTTGATACTGCTGTACAAATGTCGGGGACAGAATTCGCATAAATTTGGCCAGGATAATATAATCAAACTCGTATTGATCAATTTGTGCAGTCAATCGGCGTTCAAACTCCTCTTTACTTAAGTTTTCATGTGAAACATGGTGATAGGAGATATCAAATTTTTGGGTAAATCCTTCCAGATCACTATAATTACCTATTACAGCCTGAATATCCGTGTTCCAGGTTTCGAAATGATGGCGAATCAGAATATCGGCCAGACAGTGATGCTCTTTGGTGACCAGTATGATTAATTTTTTTCGCTCTGAAGGATTGATTTTTATGCTGGCATTATCCGGAAGACTTTGTTTTAAAGCAGTAAATAATTCTTCTGTATTTTCGAGTACTCCTGTACAGACAACACGAACGAAAAACTTACCGGCTTCCTCATCCACAAATTCGCGCATCGTTACGATATTCAACCGGTACTGTGCCAGTGTATTAGCTATTTTTGCGACTAATCCAACGTCGTCCTGACATTGGATTAGAATCAATATGGGTTTAGTCATTAAGGTTAGGTTCGATTAGGACTTTACTATACTGCTTCTTTTGTCAACTCAGCTTCCAGATCAACTTCTACACGAAGATTGTTGACAATATGTTTCTGTCTGTCCGGCGTATTTTTTCCCATATAATATTCCAGCAATTGCTGAATTTTATTGTCTTTGGTTAGGATGACCGGATCCAGACGGATATCCTTACCTATAAACAAACCAAATTCGGATGGAGAGATTTCTCCCAAACCTTTGAAACGTGTTATTTCAGGTTTCGCTCCTAATTTTGCAATAGCCCGTTGGCGTTCTTCATCCGAATAGCAATATATCGTTTCCTTTTTATTCCGTACACGGAACAGTGGAGTCTGTAGAATGGCTACATGTCCGGCTTTGACAAGATCAGGGAAGAATTGCAAAAAGAAGGTAAGCAAGAGAAGGCGGATGTGCATACCGTCGACATCGGCATCTGTAGCAATAACAATATTATTGTAGCGAAGGCCGTCCAGACCATCTTCAATATTTAGAGCGTGCTGTAAGAGGTTAAATTCTTCATTTTCATAGACAATCTTTTTAGACATGCCATACGAATTTAAAGGTTTACCTTTCAGACTGAATACAGCCTGGGTCTGTACATCACGTGATTTGGTAATGGATCCGCTGGCTGAATCTCCCTCTGTAATAAAAAGGGTAGTCTCCTGGTTACGTTCATTTTTGTCCGAAAAGTGCACCTTGCAATCTCTTAGTTTGCGATTGTGTAGCGAGGCTTTCTTTGCACGTTCATTTGCCAGTTTCTTGATTCCGGCAATATCTTTACGCTCCCGTTCGGATTGCAGGATCCTTTTTAATAAAGCATCTGCTGTATCCGAATTGCGGTGTAAGTAATCATCCAATGCTTTTTTCAGGAAGTCATTGATAAATGTACGTACAGTAGGACCATCGGGACCAATGCTTTGAGATCCTAATTTTGTCTTTGTCTGCGATTCGAAAACAGGCTCCTGAACTTTTATAGCAATCGCTCCGATGATAGAGGAACGAACATCGG
Source organism: Sphingobacterium sp. UBA5789 (assembly GCF_002418355.1). NCBI lineage: Bacteria > Pseudomonadati > Bacteroidota > Sphingobacteriia > Sphingobacteriales > Sphingobacteriaceae > Sphingobacterium > Sphingobacterium sp. UBA5789. The sequence continues at coordinate 134,169 of NZ_DIDX01000003.1, forward strand.
CAGCATCGAAATCTTTTTTGTAAAATTCACGGATCGTTTTTACTAAAGCTTCTCTGAATGCGGCCTGATGAGTACCTCCCTGTGTAGTATGCTGACCATTGACAAAGGAGTAATACTCTTCTCCATATTGCTGGCCGTGTGTCAGCGCTATTTCTATATCTTCACCCTTCAGATGTATGATAGGGTAACGCATAGATTCTGTATCTATATTGCGCTCTAAGAGATCTTTAAGTCCATTTTCAGAGATGAATTTCTGACCGTTAAAATTGATAACCAGTCCTGAATTCAGAAAGACATAATTCCAGATCATATTTTCTACAAATTCCATACGGTATTTGTAGTTTCTGAAGATACTGTCATCCGGATAGAAGGAAACTGCAGTACCATTTCGTTGAGTGGTCTCTTTCTTTTCATCAGTGACCAACTCGCCTTTGCTGAATTGAGCTATCCGTGTTTCACCCTGACGGTAAGATTGTACTGTGAATTGTGTGGATAGGGCATTTACTGCCTTAGTACCAACTCCGTTTAGTCCTACAGATTTCTGAAAGGCTTTACTGTCATATTTACCTCCGGTATTGATCTTTGATACGACGTCCACTACTGACCCGATAGGAATACCACGACCATAGTCTCTCACAGATACCTTGTTTTCATTGACCGATATGTCAATAATCTTACCTGCTCCCATTACAAATTCATCGATAGAGTTATCCACTACTTCTTTGAGTAGTACATAGATACCATCATCATACGCTGATCCATCTCCCAATTTACCAATATACATTCCGGGACGTAGACGGATGTGTTCCTTCCAGTCCAGGGATCGTATGCTGTCTTCGTTATATGTAGTCATAAGGTCTTGAAAATCTTGAAAGCAAAAATATAAAAAAATAAATCGAATACAGGGTAGTAAAGCTATAAATAAAACAGAGAAGACAGGTTGTCAAGTCTAATGATTAACTGACATCCGTTTAGTTTATCTTAATACCTGGATAAAAGTCCATCAATTCCTTATTCCTTAACGGAAATAAATGTCTCAACTTCGGCATTATCGCCATCATAGTATTTTTTGCCATGTATGGTAAAGTCAGCTTTATAAGCCCGTTTTGAATTAAGTTCTTTATAAGCCCAGATTTCCAGCCAGGTATTAAAGACCGCTTCAGGCATTTTACCATTTGAAACAAACTTCCGGTAAGATGCAGTTTCAATGGTCAGTCCCACAAAACCCTCCGGAATGGATTCCAAAGAGCTAACCGGTAATCCAATGATAGTGGTGTAAAGGCCGGTAAAGTCTGATTCATAATCTGTGTAAACAGCATAGATTTCTTCACTTACTCTGTTCGGAATCTGTTTTTGAATCTCTTCGTTCCAAAATCTGCCCCATAAAGCTTCGATATCTTTTGCAGCCTGTCCGTTTGCATTTGCCGTTTTTGTTGAAATACCGATTACATGAAATTGTGGAATTGTTTGGTCGTCCATAGTTTTAGAAATATTTGTTTGAATTTGAGATTGTGCAGTTCCTGATAGTACCATAAACGTTAAAATAAGGGTGCTGTAGAGATTTTTCATTGTTTTGTTGTTACAGCACAAATGTATAATGCACTATTGACAACACTATGTCAGTAGTCTCTGATATTTTTGTATTGAAAACTTTTGTATATTTAGTAGTTAGACATAATTTTATCCGATGACACTCGACGAACTGACTCTTGAATTATTAGCAGAAAGAGCATTGGCACCATTTGACAGTAAGGGGCTGGTTAATTGGGCTGTATGTGTTTTGGAATTGGGATACGAGAGTGAAAATCTATTTATTTTGGCTGGGTTAGATTTTGAGAACACAGAAGAAAGAGAAAAGTATTTTTTGAAAAGTATCGCAGATTTGAAACTTGATGTTGTACAACCGGATGATGAATTAATAGAAAAATATGCGATGACAATCGCAAAGAGAGCAATTACCGGAAAAATCAGTATAGAATATGCATTTGATCAAATGGTAAAAATTGAGATGGCAACTGAATACGATATTAAGTATAGAGCCTTCTACGAAATAGATGAAGATCTGGATTATTTGAAGTATGATAATTCCACTTTGTTTAATGCCGGGCTGACTATTGAAAACTCAAAAGAATTTATTTTAAAAGAGTTTGAGTTTTTTGTAAAAATGGAAAGCTTAAAAATTCCACAGGAAGAACAAAACAAGGTGTATTGCGAAAAGTGTAAAAAACTAACTATTCCGGCTACTAAAATTAAATATCAGCTCAGGCGCCCCTTTAAATACAAGGTTTGGGCATGCGGATTTTGTGGCTATCAAAATATAAAATTCAGCAATGATCATAAAGTAAAAAGGTTACTAATTGAAGAGTATGAGAGAAAGTGAAAAAATCCATTCCTATCCTAATCAGCTAAAAAACGCTAATAAGTGGAAGTAGTTAAAGCAATAAAAGTCCCAGTAATAGCAGATGCTGTTTCGAGTCCTGATGTTTATTACGGTGACGGCATTACGGGAATTTATTTTGAAACGGAAGATGAACAATTCGGAAGAATAACGTTTCATAACCTTGATGCAATAAAAATCTGTCGTGGAGAACTGATGCCCTACAAATACAATTATGAAAATAACGGGAGTGCTATCATCTGGATTTACAAAATAGAAAACTCACAATGGCTTGCGGAGCGGTATAAATATGAAAATCAACACTACTGCAGTTCATACGAGTTCGGGGGAAATGTAAACGAGATGTTAACAGATTTTGGTCATTACTTGTTTTTATTTCATGACGAATTTGTAGAAATTATCGCAAGAGGGTTCTGGTTTGAAAAAGCAGAAAACAGTTTGTTCAAACAACCGCTTCAGGCTGGGCATCCTTTTTGAATTTGCCTGAAACCGAAATTAAATTATTTGAAACTGCAGGTATACATTATAAAGTTATATTCAATACCTCTTCACTCGACCAGCTCATTAGTGACAGTCAATTTTGTGAGCAAAGGTTGATTGAAATTGCAACTGAATTTGCAGGAAAATATTCAATCAATTATACCTTGGTGCTTATGAAAAGACAAGGGACGTTGATAAGTGTATTGCGTCCGTGTTTCGGACATTCGGATTTTGAAAAAGAGGGAATAGCTACGTTTGAAGATATAAAACCATTTATTGATCAGGAGATGGTAAAAATCTCCGAACGCAGAAAATAAATGGCCTACAAAGGTACAGGGTGCAAAAAACCTTTTACTTTATTCAGATAAAAACGTATATAAAACAGCATTATATAGGTTATCAGAACCCAAACATTTTATAGCTACATTCAAAAGGCAATTTGGTGTTTCGCCAGGGATGATGAGAGGACTCTTTGTTAAGAGTTTTTTTATTCAAATGTACTTATCAACTTCTACCTTTCTTTTTCTTCATTCTTTTAGTTAACTATTCTTCTTCGCAGTTCTCGCCCTGTATTATTTTTCAGTTTTACTACTAAAGTCTGGCTATATGAATGTGACATTCAATGATAGGGCGTTGCGAAATAAACTGTAGGTAAGCCTAAAAATATTTATGATTTTCACGAACACTGCGGGCAAATCCCCGGAACGGTAAAATTTACTTCATTTACTTTATACTGTTGAGGTAATGTAAATGAGGGCTCAACATCTTCAATACAGGTTGCAGATTTACAGATCTGAGAGCTAAAGCGTATATGGTTATGATGATGTATTGTTTCGTGATGATGGCAACTTGCATTACCCCTCCGTCATTATTCACAACCTTATATACCAAATCTTCTTCTCCTAATCTATCCAATACATGATAAATAGTATCTCTGTCACACAGACCGTTCAGTACTGTTTGTATCTCGGAGTTTTAGCCGTCGTATTCCTTGTTTGTTTCACTTTATTGAAAATTTTATTGCAACAATGTTGCAATAATAAATATAAATATTATTTTAGCAACAACATTGCATTAAAACAGTGTTTGAATAACATCAAATTTGATACAAATATTTATGATAGCAATTGAAAGCACAAGCAAGTCATATAAAGGAAAGCAGGTTGTAAACGAGCTTTCCCTATCTGTAGCCGCTGGCGAAATCTACGGATTGTTGGGATCGAATGGAGCGGGAAAATCTACGACGCTGAATATGTTGCTCGGATTTCTTAAACCCGATAGCGGTGCAACTCTCATCAATGGTATAGACACGACCACCGATGCCGAACGTGCAAGAAAGCAGACCGGCTATATTCCCGAAAATGTCAGTCTTTATCCTTACCTCACAGGTCTGGAGAACTTAGACTATTTCTGCAAACTGGCGGGCATTGCGTACAACAAAGCTGAGCTTTCGGACATTCTTTCCATCTGTGGCTTACAGGCAGATGCTCATAATAAGAAAACCGAAACCTATTCCAAAGGAATGCGGCAAAAAGTGGGCATTGCCATTGCTTATGCCAAAAAAGCAAAAGTGTATTTACTGGACGAACCTGCGAGCGGATTAGACCCACTGGCAAGTAATGAGCTTTCCGCTTTACTCAAAAGACTGGCTGATGAGGGAGCTGCTGTACTAATGGCTTCTCACGATATTTTCAGGGTTAGGGAAACCTGCAACCGCATCGGTATACTCAAACACGGTGTGCTGGTCAAAGAAATGAACACCTCAGAAGTTACCGCCAATGAGCTTGAAAAAATTTACCTCGACTACATGCAGGATTAACCGCTAATACTTTATTATGAAACAGATTATTCTCAACGAATGGAAAATGTTGCTTCGTTTTCGGGTATTAGCTTACTTAACCCTGTTTTTTATTACAGGTATAATCGTAGTAACTTATTTGGGCGTTGTTCAGAACAATAAGCAGCAAGAACAGCAACGGGAAGCAAAAGAGCATATCCGCAAGCAATGGGAAAGTATTAATGCAATGAACACACACAGTGCAGTACACTACGGCTCTTACGCCTTTAAATCTCCTACCGCACTAAGTAATATAGACGAGGGTATCAATACCGTAACGGGCAACGTACTTCGTCTTGAAGGACACGTACAAAACGAAATTGCATATTCGGAGGCATCACAGTCTTTGTCGGTTTCAAAATTCGGAAAGCTAAAACCGGCTTTGCTATTGCAATACGTGATCCCGCTTTTTCTCATTTTCATTGCTTTTACATCCGTAAGCAATGAAAAGGAAAGTGGACGGCTTAAACTATTGGTGTTTCAGGGAACATCACTGCCCCGGCTTATTTTCGCCAAAGCCCTGAGTGTTTGGTTTTACGGGCTTTTGTTGCTTCTTGCAACGGTCGGCACACAGGCAATTATCAATGCAAAGGGTATGAATACAGACGGTATGGCAAGAGCAGCTTTGTTGTTGCTGACTTATACCATTTACTACTATATCATTGCCTTGCTGACCACGTGGCTTTCGGCAAGGCTGAAAACCAATGCTGCTTCCTTGTCGTCTATGCTTACAGTATGGGTATTATGGACGGTATTTCTTCCAAAGATCTGGGGAAATACGGTTGACAAGTTATACCCCTTGCCAAGCCGTCAGGAATTTAAAGCAGCAATGCAGGAAGACCGTTCCAAAGGACTGGACGGACACAACCCCTCTGACCAAAGAGCGGAAGAATTTAAAAACAAAGTGCTTGCTGAATATAAGGTTGATAAAGTGGAAGACCTGCCTATCAATTATGACGGACTGCGGATGCAGACAGATGAAGAGTACGGCAACAATGTTTGGGACAAGCATTTCGGGAATAACTATGCCATACTTCAAAAGCAGAAAAGCGCTTATCAGCTATCAGGTATTTTTAATCCTTTCGCTTCTCTGCAAAGTGCAAGTATGGGCATAAGTGGTAGTGATATGTATCATCATCTGGACTTTTTACAACAGGCAGAAAACTATCGCAGGGATTTAATCAGAACATTGAATGAAAAGCAAGCGTACGGCGGTTCTAAAACAGGTGACTGGGGCTGGAAAGAAAATAATGACTTCTATAAATCGGTAAAGGATTTTGAATACAGTACACCGGTTATCGGAAAGGCAGGTGATCACTACAGAGTTGATGTACTGTTACTGCTATTATGGGCATTACTGACCTCTTTAACCGTAGTATTCACTGCAAAGAAAATAAATCTGGTATGAGAAAATTCATCGCAATAATACAATATGAGTTCAGACATTTTGCCCGAAGTCCGTTCAAGATAGTTTCGCTGATATTATTCATGGGGGCAGCAGTTTATGGACTGCATAACGGTTATGCTTTGTTTGAAAGTCAAAATAAAGAAATTGAGAATATAGAGGTTAAAAACAAGAAAACCATAGCCGAAGTAACAGGTTGGTACGATGCAGGAAAAAAGGGCCCGGACGACCAACCGTGGATAGACGTTACTACGCCAGTGCAGGCGATATGGTATGCTCCGTCATCTGTTATCAAAAAACCTGCACCTCTTATGCCTTTCAGCACAGGACAGGCAGAGCAGTTCGGGTATTACAAGCAGGTAACGAATTGGAGCAGCACTTTTGATGCCGATCTTGCTGAAGAAATAGCCAACCCCGAACGCTTGGCAGTAGGTACAGTGGATTTCAGCTTTGTGGTACTTTACCTGTTGCCTGTTTTAGCCATTATCCTGTTGTTCAATATTGGAGGGTTGGAAAGAGATTTGGGGTTTGACAAACTGATACAGGTCAACAATTCCTCGTCCCGCAAATTGCTGGCGGCAAGGTTTAGTTTTTATTTTCTGTTGATTATCGGCATACTGTTCATTCTGATGCTGATATATGCCTTACGCACTGGTGCGTTATCAGGTATTTTTATATCCCTGTATTTATGGATATCAGGCTATTCGCTGCTATGGTTCCTTATATTTTACTTTATCAACCTGAGGGGGAAAGGAAGTTCCAATCAGGCTATAAAAATGGTGTCTGTGTGGCTGTTGTTCTGCGTAATCATCCCAGGTAGCCTGCATCAGGTAGTATCACTGAAATATCCGGGCAGCTATATGACGGATTACTTGGATGCAAGTCGGGAGGAAACGTATAAAATATACGACCTATCGGCCGTTACCATAAAGCAAAGGTTAGTGACTGCATATCCCGAACTTGCACAAACTGTACATGGAAAAGACACCGTAACCGATGAAAGCATTATTGGCAATTCTTCAAGCGGGCTAACCAATAGATTGATGAAAGAGGCTACCTTAAAGGTAGAAAACGATAACGAAAACAGGAACCGTTTTATACGGAATACAAGTTGGTTCAATCCCGTAAGTTGGTTTCAGAACAGGATAAACTCGTTATGCGGAACAGATTACTATGCTTACCGCCAATTCAGAGGCGATATACAGGCAATCATTGATAAGAAAGTCGAACTGTTATTACAGGACAGTTGGAATAGAGAAACCGTCAATAAAGAGAAATTCCTTGAATATGTAAACGCCTTAAAAAACAACAATTGAAAATGCGACTTGTAAAACTGCCAAACAACGTTTGCAAATAAAATATAAAGCGATAAAAATTTATAAAATCAAATAAAAATGGAGCAAAAAACATTCACTTCGGAAATGGTAGAAGCCACACTACAACTATGGTGCGATAATGTGGTAGCAGTAGGGAAAGTTCATGTTGAAAATGGCAATGTAGAAGAATTTGCCAATCAACTATTAACTGACAATTACGATTACGATAAGGGTAAAGTCTTGTTCAAACCTACATTGGCCTATGGGCAACATACTTTCAGACCGACAAAAGAGGGGGCGCTTGCATATTTTATTGGTGGGAACAGCAACTTTCCCGATGATAAAGGTTTCAAGTTAAAACCTTGGGTAAAAGTTTGGTATAACAAGTTCGACTACATCCTGCATAATGATATTGCAGTCGTTCAATGCAATATTCATTTTATAGGGGCGGACGATAGCCACATTTTTGTTAACAAAAGTTTTGTTTTCAAAATTTGTGAAGATGGTAAAACCCGGATAATCTTGCATCAATCTTCTCTGCCTTATAGTAGATGACAAATTTTAAATAATCAAATGGTAACATTTTATTTATGAGTAATATTTTATTTATGGTTTGTCCGACTGACCATATAGAAATGATTATCTCCAATAGTTTTAAGCGATATTTCTTTTATACATCATTAGGGAACAGCTTTGAATTTGACGATTATACTATCGGACAAATAAAACTCTTAATATCTGCAAATGATATCAGGGAGGTTATTTACATCTGTTGTAGCGACAATAGGATTGTCAAGGATGCCATAAGTAAACAACAATATCGTAATATATCAGGATTGAGAAATTTTTATAACAGGCTTAAAAGCCATAAAACCAAAAGCTTCTTGTTCGAAACGGAAAAAGACCATTTGCAATGGATTCTATCAGAACATTTAAACTTTCAGATTAACACATTGAAAGAGAAACTAAAAGGTGCTGATGATATAAAGATTAAAGGTTTAATATATGACAGAGAGCTGCAAAAAATCAAAAATATTCTTAATCCAATCTTTTCAAGACAATCTTTACATATGAATTAGAAGAAACTCAAAATTGACAAATAGAATCGCTTCTTCATTATTAGGTAAGATGAAAATTAGGCTTATAATAAATCGTGAAATCTATTTGTCAATATTTATAAAATAATAGTATGGAATAGATGACAAGAGATAAAAATGCTAAAAAAACATTCATATTTCCGATAAGACTATATCAAATCTTCATTTCTCCAATGTTAGGGAATAACTGCCGGCACACGCCCACTTGCTCACCATATACTAAAGAAGCTATTTCAGAATGGGGTGTATCAAAAGGAATAGGATTAGGAATAAAAAGAATAATCAGGTGTCATCCTTGGGGTACTCAAGGTTATGACCCTGTGCCTAAAAAATAATGAAATGGAAAATAGCTTATTAGAAAAATACGAAACAGAAGGGGATTTACACGCGATGACTTCTATTGAAACACCTTTGCGTCCTGATGCTTTTGAAAAATCAGATGATGAAAAAATAAAAAATATTCAACATCATTTCCAATGTATTATGGAAGAATTAGGTTTGGACATTAACGACGACAGCCTGTGTGGTACGCCATATCGTGTAGCCAAAATGTATGTAAAAGAATTATTTTACGGGCTTAATCCGACTAAAAAACCCAAGTTGTCTGTCTTCGATAACAAGTATCAATACAACAAAATGCTGGTCGAAAAGGATATTTCTTTTACTTCGACTTGCGAACATCATTTTCTTCCCATTATTGGAAAAGCACACGTGGGATATATTTCAAGTGGCAAAGTAATCGGTCTTTCAAAGATAAACCGTATCGTTGATTATTATGCACATCGCCCGCAAGTGCAGGAACGAATGAATATCCAGATTTTTAAAGAATTACAAAAAGCATTAGATACCAATGATGTAATCGTAGTGGTAGAAGCGGAACATCTTTGCGTGTCCACCCGTGGAGTGAAGGACAAAACCAGCAAAACCAGCACCATTGAATACGGAGGAGTATTTGAAAACGAGCAAATCAGAAACGAATTTTTTAAAATGATTGGATAAAAAAGTTGTATAGCATATTGCTTTTATAAATGCTTGTTCGATAGAGATATAGGACTCAATGACCCTTACCTCAAGCACCGCAAAAAACATCCGTTTAAAGATGCTTTTTTGCGGAGCGTTGATAATTGTAGCTTCAACTATTCTGACCAAAGGATTCTTTTAGTGAGTCAATCTTAAAACTTTAATTCCTTTTCAAGTCTGGATTTCAAAAGATCCCACCTTTTATCAACAAATTCAACAAACTGTTTGAAATCAGTGATCTTTGGCAAAATTTGTTTTTCATAATTGATCTCATTTGTACTTGCCCATTCTTGAAATGTTTTACTGCTTTTGGATTTATTTTCATTCCCATCAAGCATCTGCAGGTTTACAATTCCATTATAACACCAGTTATCTGTATAGTAATGAGCATTTTCCTGTGTCAGATCGATCTGGTGTTTCTTTAGATTTTTAGATAAAAACTGGCTTTGTGGGAAGATATGATCTTTATGGAAGTCATTATTCTTATAGTCTAAATGAGGGTAGAGCAAGGCAAGTATCGGGAAAGCATATCTGTCTTCATATGGGGTGTACAATAAATTTTCAATAGCTTCATCATCCATTGTAATTGACTTTCGTGTCTTAGCCAGCTTTTTGGCAATAGCCTGAGCAGGAAAAATTTGTGTTCCATTATTAACTTCTTCTTTAATAACATCTCTGATCTGTTTTAGAACGGTATCCGCCTGACCACCGAAAATGCGCTTTAATAGTACAGTATGAAACCAACGTTTTATAAGCTCCCGGTCTTCCTTGTAGACGACCTTTGAAATAAATTGTTTGGTACGGTTGCTGATAAACAGATAATGAATAATAGGTAATAAAGCATTTTTTGAAGTTAGTGTTCTTTCTGCATACCCAAAATCTTTTACGAGTTCTATAGCTTCTACAATAGCAGCTCTTATTTCTATCCAATTTTCTTTGAACTCTCTGGCATTTTCTATTGAGAAATTCGTCACTCTGAATTTAATATCATCGCTAAAAATTAAAAGATATGCCCGGATAATAATATCCTTATCAATTAAGATCTCCGTAGAATCCCATACTTCATCTATCAGGTTATTAAATTCATCGCGGGCTGAAACTGTATGAGAGGTCCATCCTGAGATAATGGTGGACATGATTAAATCTGAATATGATAATTTTTCTCCACCACTATTTATCCGGATAAAGATATTTAAAGCTTTGTCATAGTCCTGTTCCAGTTCGAGATAATAATTGATTAAAGTCTTTACATGGATTACATCCAATAGCTTCGTGAGTGTATTGATAATGTATTCATTGGTATCCCATTCTTTTTCCTTTAAAAATTGGTTAAGTTCATAAATGCCGTTAAGAGACAATATCTTCCCTGTTTCAAACCATATTTTATCTGAGTTCTGCAATTCTTCTTTTGTCAAAAATCGAAAATCATATACTGCGCCATCCTCATTGTCATCATCATCGACGGAATGTTCGTTAAGACATAAATACAGTTTTCTTGTAGGAAGAGAATGTTCGTTATCCTTCCATGCAAAATTTTTCTTTTTGTATGCATAAGAGCCTTTCAGGCCAATGTAAAGAGCCGTTAATCTCTGTTGTCCGTCAAGAACAGCCTCAAAGTCAGGAATAGAAGAAGTGTTTACCTCATCACAATGTGTATTATATTTTTCCCGATATGTTTTTAAGATACTGTAATATCTGTGATCAGTTTTGTTTTCGCCTTGTACTTTCCACATAAGCAATGAGCCAATCGGATAGTTCCTCATTAGACTATCAAAGAGCAATTCTATCTGTCTGGGATTCCACACAAATTCTCTTTGAATAGCGGGCAGTAAATACTGATTATAATCAATCTTATCGATTGCTTGTTTTATTGAGATAGGAGGGTAATAACTCATATTATTTTTATTTTCAACAAACCTACAATCCTTGATCCGGCTTTTTTTACGGGAATCCGTAAGCTATTAAAAAGCGTTAACTATCCTCACTTTATCTATCAATTTTTTACTGTAAGTTGTTCTTTCGAAAATAAATTTTACAACAGATAGCTTTAATTGTGTAAAAAAATTAAATGTAAACGCATGTAGATTTGTGACTGAGTCAATTGTTTGTTTCGTAACTTAAAAACAAGATAATGTTTTACAAATACAGTACACACAAATTAGGAATATTAGTTTCCTTGTTAAGCATTCTGATCACAGCATGTGAAAGCAAACCTAAAAAAGAAGAAGCTGCTGCTCCGGCTGCTGCCGGCAAGTTGCCTGTAGACGTAATTGTTGCACAGGAGCAGGAACTCGATCAACAGGAAATCTTTGTTGGTACCCTGATGCCTTATCGCGAGATTGCAGTTGTAAGTGAAATTGCACAAAAGATAACCAAAGTAGCCTTTAAAGACGGCAGCTATATCAGTCAGGGAGCGGTACTTTATACACTCAATGACTCTGATATCAGATCGCAAATCAGAAAGGTAGATGCAGAGCTCAAACTTGCCCGGCTAACCAAAGACCGGATGACAAATCTTCTGAAGACAGAAACTGTAAAACAACAGGAATACGACGAAGCGCTGATGCGACTTAGTTCGCTTGAAGCACAACAGGATTATCTGCAGACTGAGTTGGCAAAAACTGTTATTCGTGCGCCATTTTCAGGTAAAGTGGGTATTACAAAAGTGCATTTGGGTGCATATGTATCACCAGGTACATCTTTGGTCGATTTACAGGATCAAAGCAGTCTGAAGATAAATTTTACACTTCCTGAAAGATATCTGTCATTGATAAAAACAGGAACAGCTATTCAATTCAGTACGGGGTTGTCGGAAGAGCAATACAATGCCAGTATTACTGCTACTGAACCGGGAGTGGATGCAGAAGGTAGAAGCCTACAGGTACAGGCCATTACCAGTAATAATGGGGAGAAATTCCGTGCAGGACAATCCGTCAGGGTATATTTTAGTACTGAACAAAAGGGTACTACCGGTGTCATGATTCCTACTGAGGCATTGATGCCCGGTGAGAAAGGATATAATGCATTTGTGATAAAAGGTGGTGTAGCCAAACCGGTACCCGTGATTATAAGCAACAGAACTGAAGCAGAAGCCATTATTACCTCTGGTATACAATCAGGTGACAGCATTGTGGTCTCCAATATGCTGCGTGTCGGAGATGGTACTCCGGTACAGGCTGTCGTAAAAAAATAACCCATCTCAATTTGCAAAATCATGAGTATAGCATCTTTAAGCATAAAAAAACCGGTTTTAGCCGGTGTATTTTCCCTCCTTATCGTTATTCTTGGTATCGTGGGATGGAAACAGCTCGGTATCCGGGAGTTTCCGCTCACGGAACCACCCGTCATTTCCGTCGTTACGTTTTATCCGGGAGCGAGTCCCGATGTAATCGCTTCCAAACTGACCCGGCCTATGGAAGAATCCATTGCCGAGGCAAACGGAATACGTACCATTTCCTCTGAATCCAGAGAGCAGGTCAGTGTTATTTCTATAGAATTTAATCGTGAAATAGACATCGAAGACGCCTTGAACGATGTAAGAGATAAAGTGTCCAAAGCCCGGAAACAACTTCCGGCAGATGTGGATCCCCCCATTGTACAGAAAGCATCCTCACCCGATAACCTCGTCGCTTTTCTCGAAGTAGAAAGTGATACGAAAGATATAAAGGAAGTTAGCCATATCGCTTCTACCGTTATCAAAGATCGTGTTCAATCCATTCCGGGAATCAATAATGTAGCCATCGTTGGAGAACATAAATACGCTATGCGATTACGATTTGATCCCCTAAAACTAGCTGCCTATAAACTTACTCCGGAAGATATACGGCAGGCACTGCTGCGGGAAAATATTGATGTTCCGTCCGGACGTGTGGAAGGAAATAACAGTGAGTTGAGTATACGTACACTTGGCCGGCTGACTACAGAAACTGAGTTTGAGGACATGATCGTCAAACAGACCAAAAATACAGTGATCCGTCTGAAAGATGTAGGTTCTGCAGAATTAGGAGAAATGAACGAGCGCACCGCTATTATCAATGAAACCGGTAACCTCAATCGTGTAGGTATCGGTGTAGCCATACAGATACAGCGTGGTGCTAACGCTATCCAGGTGGTAGATGAGTTTTACAAACGCCTCGATCAGCTGCGCAAGGATATACCATCTGAATATCGTCTTATTGTGGGGTTTGACTTTACACAATCTGTACGTGATTCTATCAAAGAAGTAGAAGAAACCCTCTTTATTGCCTTTGGTCTCGTAGTTATCATCATCTTTCTGTTCCTCAGGGACTGGCGTTCGACTATTATTCCTGTCATTGCCATTCCGGTATCTATACTGTCTGCATTTTTCATTATGTATATTTCGGGCTTTTCTATAAATGTACTGACTCTTCTGGGGCTTGTGCTTGCTATAGGGCTGGTCGTGGATGATGCCATTGTTGTTCTTGAAAATATTTATAAAAAAATAGAAGAAGGCATGCCTCCCGTACAGGCCGCTTTCAAAGGCTCCAAGGAAATCTATTTCGCTGTAATCTCTACCACCATTACATTGGCAGCCGTATTCTTACCCATTGTCTTCATGGGCGGTATCAGCGGGCAGCTTTTTAAAGAATTTGCCATCGTTGTATCCGGTTCAGTACTGGTATCCGCATTTGTAGCGCTTACACTGACGCCTATGCTGAGTGCTTATTTTCTGAAAAAGAAAGAAGGACCAGGCTGGTTCCATCGGGTAACAGAACCTTTCTTCGTTAGTATGAACAATGGATATGCGCGATTGCTGACTGCTTTTATGCGGGTTCGCTGGATGGCATGGGTTTTTCTTATTGGTACCAGCTTGCTTATTTATTTTGTAGGCAAAAAACTGCCTTCAGAATTGGCTCCCATAGAAGACCGGTCCAACATGAATCTTATTGCTATAGCGCCCGAAGGTGTTTCTTTCGATTATATGAAAAAGCACATGATAGAGGTAGGTAAATATGTCAACGATTCTACAGATGGATTGTACCAGACTTATTCTATGGTGGCCATCTCCTTCATTCCGGCTCCGGCTCCTGTAAATGTGGCTGTACAGAGTATTTACCTTAAAGATCCGAAAGAAAGAAAGGCCAGCATACAGGATTTATATAATCAGTACGGAGCGGCATCCGCCAATTTCAGAGGATTCCTCTTATTTCCGTATCTGCCACCTACTATCGGTTCTCGCTATGGTGGAGGTATGCCCGTACAGTTTGTTTTGCAGGCACAGGATCTGGATACCCTTACTGCTGTACTTCCTAAGTTTCTGAATGCTGTACGTCAGAGTAAAAAACTGATGTTTGCAGATGCCGACCTGAAAATAAACAAACCTGAAATAAAAATAAACATTGACAGGCAAAAAGCAGCCCTGATGGGTGTTTCCATAGAAGAAGTGGCTCGCACTTTGCAATTGTCGCTATCCGGTCTTCGTTATGCATACTTTCTGCGTAATGACAGGCAGTACGAAGTTATCGGACAGATAAAACGCGAATTGCGGAATGATATCACTGATCTCAATTCCATCTATGTGCGCTCCAATACAGGGCAACTCATCCCGCTGAACAACCTCATTACCACCGAGGAAGCCGTAAGCCCGGCAGCTATATACCGTTACGACCAGTTTACCTCTGCTACGGTATCCGCAGCTCCTGCTCCGGGCGTGAGTCTTGCTGAAGGAATTGAAGAAATAGAACGTATTAAAACCGAGGTGTTGGGCGAAAACTTCAAAACGTCATTAGCCGGCCAGTCTCGTGATTATAGAGAAAGTCAGGGTAATATAGCTTTCACACTAATTCTCGCTCTGGTAATTATCTACATGATTCTGGCCGCACAATTTGAGAGTCTGCGTGATCCGCTGACCATTATGCTTACCGTACCGATGGCGGTTACAGGCGCCGTCCTCAGCCTCCATTGGTTCGGTCAAAGCCTTAATGTATTCAGTCAGATCGGGATCATTACGCTTGTAGGACTCATTACTAAAAACGGAATTCTGATTGTGGAATTTGCCAACCACCTCAAAGATACAGGATTGTCCAAATATGATGCAGCCATACAGGCAGCTGAACAGCGGTTCCGCCCTATTCTGATGACTTCACTGGCCATGATATTTGGTGCATTACCGATCGCACTAACGGCTAACAGCCGCCAGTCTCTGGGAATTGTTATCGCAGGTGGACTTGTGTTCTCAGGCATACTGACCTTATTTATTATTCCGGCAGTATATTCTTATTTATCCAGTAGTAAACGCAGAAAAGAAGTAATAGAACTGGATGAAGCTGAAATGGCAATTGTTGATAATAACGACAGATAAAATTGCCGGATTATCACCGCGCAGCTGATCCGTCATTCAGCTGTGCAGGGTGATACACATAAGATTTGACAAAATAATCGGTAGATCCATTATGACAATAAATATTTTCACCATGAAAAAAGCATCACATATACTTATAATGACGCTACTGCTGCTCACCGGCAGCACACCATTACTTGCTCAGAAAAAGGCGCTGTCTCTTCAGGAGGCGCTGACGATGGCAAGGGAGGGAAATAAAATACTACAGGTGCAGATACTGGAAGAGAAGAATGTTACCGAACAAACCCGCGAAAGCAAAGGGCGGATGATGCCCGATATTTCGGCAGGAGTGGCCTATTCTTATTATTTTGATCGTCAGAATATCTTTCTTCCGGGTTCATTTGCCGGAACAAGTAAACCTGTACAGGAGGTTGCTGTGGGAGGTAAAAATACCTTTAACGGATTTGTATCTCTGTACCAGCCTATTCTGGATCCGGTCTCACACAGATTGATCAAAGCATCGGAAATCAATGAAAAGATTCAGTCGGAAAAGACTGAAGATATAATGAGCCGGGTTGCACTTGGAGTTTCGACACGCTACTTGGATATATTAATGATGAAGCGTCAACTTATTCTTTTGGAACAAAGCTATGAACGCAATGTGACAGCACTGAAAGATTCACGTGCATTGCTGGCACAGGGCAGAGGTCTCAAGTCAGATACGCTACGTAGTTTTATTGCCGTAGAAAACCTAAGATCTTCTGTTTCATACCTTAAGAACAATATTGAAGTCTCAGGTATAGAACTTAAAAGACTGATCGGTTTGGAAGAACCAGAGGAGCTGGAGCTGACTGATGAACTGGAATCCAATGTGAAGGCAATCGGAACTGAGTTTCTGACTGTCAGCGAAGCACTAGATATTGCGGAAACTAACCGAAATGATCTGAATGTGCAGCAACTTGCCATAGATCTGCAAGAGCAGAAACTATCAGCTACCAAAGCCGAATTACTACCTAAACTTGCCGTGATCGGACAATATCAGGTACAGGCACAAGCGGATAATCTGAAATTTAATGATTATGTCTGGCCCAGGACTTCTTTCCTGGGATTGCAATTGAGTGTGCCAATTTTTAACGGGGGCCGTAGTAAATCCAGAATCAGTCAGTCCCGAATACTGGCAAAACAAGAACAGGTACGGCTCAATGACTTGAAGGACGAGGTGAAAACTACCCTTGCAAGCATTATCAGTAAATGGAAAGAGGCCTCTTCTCAGTTAGAAATCCAGGTAACAACGGTACAGTCAGCCGAATTAAACCATCAGATGACGGAAGACCGTTTTAAAAATGGATTAGGATCCCGCCTGGAACTGACAGACGCTGAGCTTGCACTCACGCAGGCTAAAATTAATTATCTGCAGGCCGTCTATAATCTGCGGATACTGTATACGGAGTTACAACATGCGTTGGGATTGCTGAGTCTATAAGGGTGATAAAACTTATAGTGAATAAAAAATGAATTGAAAGGTTAACTAAAAATAATATGAAAAATACGTATTCAACAGAACAACCAACACCTTACAGCAAAAGATGGGCTGCACTTTTCCTGTTATGTACCGCTCAGTTTTTAGTAATAATGGATACCTCTATTATTGGGGTAGCACTGCCTGCTATACAAGATGATCTAGGGTATACACAAACCGGATTGCAATGGATTTTTAATGCATATGTTATTCTGTTTGGTGGCTTTTTACTATTAGGCGGACGATTATCAGACTTGTTTGGAGCACGCAAAATATTTATGTGGGGTTTTGTCATCCTGACTTTAGCTTCTTTACTGGCAGGAGTGGCCTGGTCAGAAGCCACACTCAATATAGGCAGAGCTTTACAGGGAGTTGGTTCTGCGTTCATTGCTCCGGCAGCACTTACATTGGTTTTATCTAAATTTACAGACCCGAAAGAGCTTAATAAAGCACTTGGATTCTGGGGGGCATCTGCAGCGGCTGGAGGTTCTGCCGGAGTTTTTCTGGGAGGAGCAATTACCGAATGGCTTTCCTGGCACTGGATATTCCTTATCAATATTCCGGTAGGAATCATTGTTTTATTACGTAGCAAAAGCCTGTTATTTACCGGGCAAACGCGAAAAGGGAAAGTGGATGTGGCCGGAGCTATTCTCGCAACAGCCTCTCTGATTCTTATGGTCTATGCTATCGTCTCTTCTGAGAGTGAGGGATGGGGTTCGGTTCATACTATCGGCCTTTTAATATTGTCAATAGCATTATTATTTGCTTTTTATATCCTTCAAAAACAGAAAAACGATCCTTTGATGCCCTTATCAATTTTCAAAGTGCCAAATCTTTCGGCAGGAAATATTGTGATGGCTTTATTGGCTGCTTCATGGATACCACTTTGGTTTTTTCTCAATCTTTACTTACAGCAAATATTACATTATTCTGCTTTCAAGAGCGGACTTGCCCTGTTGCCAATGACGCTGGCCATTATGTTTCTGATGGTTGGCGTTACCGGAAAACTGGTGGCAAAATTTGGATTTAAATCCAATATGATTTTAGGTCTGCTAATACTTGCTGCATCGCTAATTCTGTTTAGTTTAGTGCCGGAGGACGGAACATTTGTTGCCAATGTGTTGCCCGCTTCTCTATTGGGAGCTGTAGGTATGTCACTTACCTATATTCCCGGAACAGTGGCTTCTATGTCGGGTGCAAAACCGGAAGAAACCGGTCTGGCATCGGGATTGGTTAATACAAGTTATCAGGTTGGCTCAGCTTTGGGGTTAGCTATTATCGTGGCTATTTCGGCAGCCAAGACAACAACTTTAAAAATAGCAGGTGAAACAGATGTCGTTGCACTGAATGTCGGTTTCCAAACGGCTTTCTTCTCAGCTGGAGCTGTGTGTATTCTCGCGGCCATTATCGCAACATTGTCCATAAGGACAATGAAGTAGGTATATGCCGCTACTGTATATATATTAGTTTTTTTATTGTTAATTATCAGCTTTAAACCCCACTTTGTTAGGTGGGGTTTTATTTTGAAATCTAGGCAAAATATGATAGATTTTTATTAAATAAACGATATAGAGTTACCAAACGAATAAAAGGCCAGGATAACAAATTGGAAGCTTTTTAAAGTTTTTCAAATTCAAATGACAGCATAGTGCTGTCTCCTGATACTAATGCATGGAGGTTTTCTCCGTTTTTCCAGTATTTTATCTGTTTCGGAAAACTCAGGGAATCGTTTTTGCATGTAAATGAATCCGTACTGATATCTGATACTCTAAACTTCGTAAACTCTTTTTCTTCAGGAGCTTTTACCAATAAATTCCAATTCCCGTTTGTTTTTATAAGTTGCATTTGTTCCTGACTGATGGTGTCTTTATCTCGTAATGTAAATCCAATACCGTGATATGCAGAGTCATCTAATTTTTCCCAGCTTTCTAATGTTGTTTTACCCTTTTCTTCATTTGTTCGCTGCCAGTTTCCTGAAATCCAGTCAAAGTTAACTGCCTTTGCAGGACTATTTTGTTTACTGACGCACATCGTAAAAACAAAGGCCGAAAGTATAATAGCTAAATATTTCAATGAAATTTTCATTTTTTATAACGTAATGAGTTCGTTTTCTAAAAGGTATTCTTTTCTGATTTTTTGGTTGATTTTATGCAAAAGGGAAGTTAACAGATCATTAGCCTCCTCAGGTTCTGTTTCCTTCAGTAGTTTAGCTTTTACCAAAGAAAAATAGATATGTTCGTCCGGTAATTGCTTTTTAATTTCAGAAAGAAGAATAAGAGCTTCCTTCGTTTTTCCGCTGCGACTTAAACAAAAGCAATAATTTAGTTTTACAATAGGTGATTGCGATACCTGAAGTATTGTTTCGTACAATTTGGCAATATCTGTCCAGTCATTTGAGGTTAAGGGATATGTTGACATATACTTGCTGATAATGACAGCCTCAAGATAAATCCGGTGGATAGCGTTTGGTTTTCTGAGATAATGGAAACCAGAGTCTATTAATTGCTTATTCCATTTGTTACGGTTCTGGTTAAAAAAAGAAATAAACTTTTGATTATCTATCCGTGCAGGTATGCGAGCAATATGAAAACAAAATAAAGCTAATAAATTGCTGGTTGAATCATACTGATACTGATTCAGTAACAATTTAGTCAGCGAAAATGCTTCTATACATAAGTCTTCATTCACTATATTGGCCGTTTTTTCATTAAAAGAATCAAATCCAATATTGAAGACTCCATAAAGAATTTCTTCTATAACCGGAATAGTCTGTTGCTGTGCTGTAACAGAGTTTACGTCAATTGTCCGGCTATAGAATTCCAGTTGAAGGATTTTTTTTGTCCGGTTTATACTTTTATAAATGGCTTCCTGATTGATCAATGTACTGTCGCTTATTTCAACTATGCTCAAACCAAAAATATTTTTAAGTATAAAAAGTATTTTGGTCTGGTTTGACACACTTTTCAATGACGCAATAAAGATTATCGTTTGGAGGCGCAGATCTTTTTCATTTCCGGTTGCTGTGTCTTCTTCACTATTTCCCGCAGAAGGAATATTGTTCGCTTTCTGTTGGTTCCTAATCTGATTCAGGACATCATTTCGGGCTACAATAAAAAACCAGTTCTCTTTATTATTAGGAATTTTGTTTTGCTCCCATATCTTCATAGATTTCAAAAATGAATTCTGAATCGCATCCTCAATTTCAATGACGTAATCAGTGCCAAATTGATATAACAATCCAGAGAACAGTTTTCCATATAATGCTCTGTAATTCGTTTCTTCTTCGGGGGGTAAATTATTCCTCATAATCTTCCATTTCCATGACAGGTCGTATTTCAGTAGTTCCGCCATACAGATGTGTAGGACACTCTTTGGCTAAGTCTACAACCGTTTGTAAATCGGCTGCCTGCAAAAGATAGTATCCTCCAATAATCTCTTTGGACTCCAGATAAGGCCCGTCTTTTATTACACAATCTTTTCCGGTAATCAGAATACCTTTTTCATGTAATCCGTCACCGGAAATTAAATGTCCTGCTTCAGCCAGTTTATTTGCCCAATTCATATGAGAATTAGCTAATTCCTGCATTTCTGTTGACGATAACTCACTGATTTTTTGAACATCTTCGTGAAGTAGTAATAAGAATTTTTTCATGATCAATTGTTTAGAATTTCATTAAAGACATTTTACCATTTCCGTTTTGGACATTTTTTGAAATATTTTTTTAGTATAATTCCGGAAAGCCTTTTGTGGCTAAAAAATAAGATGTTTTATTCATAATCGATATATTCAGGATGTCCGGAATCACCAATTAACGATGTGATTGGGAGGGTTGTTTCAATCCTCTGATTAATGAAGTGATTAGAACAATAGTATATGCCCACATCAGCCAGGAGCCAAATGTCGCCGCTCTGCTGGCCGGCATATTTGGAAATATACAATCAAAAAATTGAATTACAAAAGTGTCTATAAGCATTCCGGGCAATACTAAAAGTATTCCTGCAACTATGTTTTCAAATCCTGTTAATCGGAATCTTTTACAGGTAAGTACAGTGATCAATCCCAATACTGGTACTACTATAATATATAAAATGGTAAGTATTGTAGTGGATTCGGTAATAAAAAAGAATTGTCCGGCTACTCTGAAGGCAATAGTTGCAAGTAGCCAGATTAGAAATCCTATTCCGAGTACAGTGATGAAAGAGCGTTTTTGCAGAGATGTCATATTTTTTAATTTTTAGGATTGCTGTCATACACTAAAATGAAGCTTGAGTCAGACAGAATGAAAAGAGTTAAACCTGATTAATTCTCTCCTTAGAAAGGAGAGGTGCCCGCAGGGCAGAGAGGTTTACACCATTTAGTAAAGTCAGCTTAGCGCAAAGCATAAAAGCAAACATCCGCTTGCGACCTAAAAAAGTTTGCCTGTACTCTATTGTTTATTAATTATCTCCAATTCCTGATGAGTTGCAGCCTTATTCTATCTGTTTGGTATAAACCGTTCAAAGGATTGCCAATATTTGTCTTTATAGATGTTATATTTTACATCTAACTTATTTGAGTATTTTTTTGACTGTTCGTACAATACTTTGGAAGGTTTTCTGAAGTCATGACAGGCAAAGTAAATTTCTCTTGAATTGTCAGCCGTTTGCCTGCCGATATTCAGGTAACCGTCACTATCTTTTAGTTCTGATATTACCTGATCTTCAAATTGGTTGAGCAGTTCATAAGTGTTTTTATCTGGCATGCCGTTATTGTTACTCCCTTTGTAATTGATTTCAATTGTCAAAATCCATGGATGTGATGCTTTACTGTTCCACTGCAGTAAGGTCGAATTGACAATTGCTATCAAAGGTAATCCGTTATTAAGTTCAGCTTCCAGACTGGCATAACTGTCGTTTTCGGTATTGTAGCGAATTCCGCTATACTTTTCAACAAATTCTTTTTCTCTCCAAATCAGGTAGTCTTTCAGTTTGGTAATAGGAATAAGTTCTTTTTCTGCCCGTTCTTTAGAAATTACTATGGCATTGTCTATTGTAGTGACTGCATTTAATTCTCCGAGATAGTTATCAAGGAAAATAAATGTTCCATTTATAAGGATTGATTTGTCTCCTTCATTGTAATTGTTGTGAATGATTACAATGTCAACCTCATCAGGATAACTTGTATGGTCAATAGCGTAAAACGAAAGGTTTTCACTGTTAAATTCATAGCCACCCATTTTTATACCCAGGTTTTCGATGTCAACAGCCGGTTTTAGTGCGGTAAATTTCCAATGAGGTATTGTTGGTGCTGCATTTACAAGTTCTTCAACAAATACAATGTTTTGTATTATTCCGTCCGGGGTAAACACCAACTCTGCTGTATTATCGTTGAGCATCCCCGCTAAAAAGTAAAAACCATCTTTGACTTCACCTAGCTTTTGTGATAATTTGTCGAAAAAATCCTTTTCGGGATTTTTGCCGCTTTTGATAATGTTATGAAATGTCTGTTCGTTCGCTTGAAACCAGGTCCAAAACTCTTGATAGGTTTTAACGGTTTCTTTTTTGTTGCCGAATATGTTTTTTAGAAAACTCATTTGTGTTTGTTATTGCTGTGTATTTACTGTTCGCTTCGTCTTTAGGCCATCGTGATTATAAATACAATGAATTTACTCAAAATATTCAAATATACAGTTAAGTCGTTGTCTTTTTTATTTACGTCAATTACTTGGTTTTTGTTATTTTAAGATATATATGGTATTGTCTCATTCAATAAAATGGAGTGATGAATAATGCTGGTCAGTTCCTTTACTGGTATCTCGCGTATCGTGTTTAATTCTAAACGCGGACCTGTTTTCTTCTTCTGTTATTATCAGCTGTAAACTGTATAATATAAACAGGAAATAACGTAACATTCTGATAAATATAACTTTGCAACTTTGCGCTCTAAAAGAAACAAAAAACCATGAATGTAAATGTTAAATGGCGCAATGTGTATATTTTGTTTATATCACAGGCTCTATATCAGACGGTTTCGATACTGGTAATCACATTGTCAGGTATTATTGGTATGCAAATGGCTCCGGATAAAAATCTGGCAACATTGCCTGTTGCCATGACTACGATTGGTGCTGCGGTCATGATGATACCCGCTTCTCTGATTATGAAGAAAATTGGTCAGCGGAAAGCATTTATGATCGGTACAATACTTGGCGCTTTATCGGGAGTAATATCCTGGTATGGAATTATTCAGCAGTCCTTTTGGATATTCTCTGCGGGTAATATGTTGTTGGGAACTTATCAGGGATTTACACAATACTACCGTTTTGCAGCAGCAGATTCTGTTCCGGAACATGCGAAAAGTAAGGCTATTTCATGGGTAATAGGTGGAGGTATTGTTGCCGCTTTTGCCGGACCTAATCTGGCAAGATTTACGCAGGATATCGGTACGATACCTTATGCGTATTCTTACCTCTCTACTATCCTGCTGAGTATAGCAGCTTTGGGAGTAGTATCTCTTTTAAAAACCAGAAAGACAGCTGTTGTACAAAACAATAAGCCGTCAAAAACGGGACGCCCGTTAACTGAAATCATTAAAAATAAAAATACTCTACTGGCTTTATTTTCTTCTGCCACTGCTTTTGCCGTAATGGGCATGTCTATGACAGCGACTCCAATAGCTATGCATGGTTTTGGACATTCGTCTGCTGATACGGCAACTGTTATTCAATGGCATGTATTAGGTATGTTTTTGCCTTCTTTTTTTACAGGTACGCTAATTCAGAAATTTGGTGCATACCGTGTTATTATGGCAGGAATATTTATTCTGTTAATATACCTGATTGTTGCTCTTTCAGGAACACACTTTAACAATTTTATTGTTGGATTGTTTATTGTTGGCTTAGGTTGGAATTTTCTGTTTATTGGCGGTTCATCTGTTCTTACAAAAGTGTACAGACCTGAAGAAAAAGAAAAAACTCAGGCTTTCCATGATTTTACTGTCTTTACGGTAATAAGCATTACAAGTTTTTTTGCAGGGAGTCTGTTCAATCATTGGGGCTGGATGGGGTTAAATCTGGTACTACTTCCACTGCTCATCATTACTTTGGGAGTTGTTATTCGAGTTGTCAGAGGGAATGGTAATCCCTAAATATTATAACTCTATTCGGTAATATCGTAACAGTAAAAGTTCCTAATTACGGACATTTGTATGATAAGAAATGTAAATTATTAAATATGAATACACATCCGCATAAAGATCCGGCGAAAGTAAAGATGACTTTCGAACCTGAAATAATCGAGGCCAACAAACCCGCATTTTTTGTTATATCAATTACCGAAGATGGTAAGAATGTTCCTCTGGAAGTCGTTCATACGATGAAAATGCATCTTTTGGTTGTTAATGAAGAATTAACATGGTTTGATCATATTCACCCTGAAAAACAGGCCGATGGAACTTATTATATTGCAGAGACTTTTCCATCGGCAGGGAAGTATATTTTTTTTATTGATTACAAACCTGTCGGTCTTCCTGCAAGCGTGAGTATGAAACTTGTTGGTGTTCAAGGCAGGCGCCTTCATCAGGTTCTGGAGCAGGAACCAAAGTTGGTGTCAATAGTTGAAGGTTATACCATAACATTATTAAATGGGGAGAAGTTAAAAACGAATACGGCAATGAGTCTGCAATTTTCTATAGAAAAAGAAGGCAGAATGCTTACTGAAAAAGATATGGAGCCTTATCTTGGGGCAAATGCTCATATCGTAATGATTAGTCAGAAAGATAAGGACTTCCTTCATATCCATCCCATGTCCGACGATCGCTTCCCTATATATGCAAAAACCTATATTAAAAAATCAGGTTTGTATAGAATGTGGGTACAGTTCAAAATAGAAGGGAAGGTGCATACTGCTGATTTTACTGTATTGTCTTCAGAGGGTGATGAAGATGTGGATAGCAACAATAGTCATGTGGCTCATCATTGATGTATTCCATTTTTGATATAAAAATCTAACAATTTTCTATTTTAATAAATCAAATCCGGTATAATTCATGCCTGACATTGTGCCGGAAATAGACCGGGCTGAATTTATATTCAGCCCGCCTGTTTTTATTACCCGGGATAATATATTTAAGCATACTGTTAAGAGGTTTAAAGTAATAAGTGTAATTGTACTTCTCATTTTAATGTTTATAATGTTCTAAATACGCTTCTCTGTAATTATAGGGTTTTGCATTCGGATCCGGTACAAAATTTATCGATCGGCCTCCATATCCGCCTCCATCTCCACTGTATTTTTGATTTTCAAAAGACGCAGGAAATTCAAAAGAGTTGATGAGATCAGGATTCATTCTGATCTTTAATTCATCGCATTCCTCTTTGGTTATTTTTTTAAAGTTGTCGACAATAAACGAACAGTACATATCATATACTATACCAGCATATTCCATAGGTGACATTGTCTCAGTGAATCCATTGTAACTACAGGAGATACTAATTTCTTTTAGTTTGTTTCCTCTCAGAGAGGGGCGAAACTTTATACTTTCCGTATCATAGACAGAGCCGTAGAAAAATTTGTGACTTTTCTTTATCGGACCAGGAAACAAGGTAATATTAAGGCTGTTTTTCTGTAATAACTTTTTTGGAGCAAGGATATTAGTCTCTATAAACTCCCATACATACTCACTTATTCTATAATCAACTCTCGGTCTTTTAAACATAATTTCGGATTTGTCAATACCATCATTCTCATCTGTATGACTCCAAAACCTTTTAACAGATATTGTCCTTTCCACTTCTTCCTTAATACCGGGACTATCCGCAAGTTCTCTGATATACGTAGAAAAATGTTTTAATAGTAATCTGAAATCATCTTCGTTGTTGCTGAACAGAACACAGGTTTCGCTGTCACTATCGCTTCCTGTTTCCCCAGTAAACTGAACTTTGTTCGTGATTAGTTTTTTAAGAATAAAATCTGACCAACCATAACCATCCGCAATATATTTTAACTGTTGCAGCTTTTTATTGATATTCTCGAAGACTTTTTCCGAGGTTGAAAATTCTAAAGAATAATTTAACACTTCTTCTCCCTTCTGCAAAACAATTGAAATGTTAATTTCAAAAGGCTGATAATCTGAACATTCCCAGATGTTATCCTGTATTTTATTTTTGATGTCTTTAGGGATTTTTATTTTTTCGAGATGCAGATTGGATAAATTCATATTTAAAATTAGTTTTTATGCGTGCAGCTTATATTGGTGTTACTACTCTGAAATTCAACTCTCTAATATCAGAAATTAATAGCAGAGCTACAAGACGCAGAACTGTTAAAAAGATTAATAAGAAATCCTGTAACAGATGGGTTTGTTCTACAATATTATCCCCCGTTTATAGTAAAAAAGCCAGCCCCAAGAATGGAACTGGCTCTTTAAAATATATTAAAAATAGAAAATGGCTAGAAAATATATTCAATTGATCCTTTTAAACTATCTGCTGCAGATTTGAAGGATTCTGTTTTTACAACCTTTTCATTTACTTTGATTTCTAAAGTGATTTCTCCGTTTCCGGCAGAAGCGAAAGCTAATTTTGCCTTCTCGCCTGGTTTAGAAATTAATCTTGGAACAGATTTATGGAAAGGAACTTGTCCATTTGTTTTTACAGAGTCTTTTCCTGTACTATCTGTAAAAGTCAACTTACCTGTCTTGATATCCTTGGATTTGGAAGTGATGCTATAAGCAATTTTCACATTTTTGGGATAGGTGGATACATTGTTGTCGTCTTTATCACAAGAATACAATAAAGAAATACTTAATAATACTGTAAGAGCTGCTAAAATACCTGATTTGAAATTCATCTTTTTCATTTCTTTTTTGTTAGAAGTTTAAAATTAATTAGATGACTGCCGGCAAATCATTTTTCAATAATCTAAACGCAAACAACTTGATTTTTGCTACAAAAAAAATTTGGTAAGATAATAATGTATTATGTTTTAAAATTAATTATCTCATAATCAGTTATTTGTGATTTTATTCTCTCCTTGCTATTGCGTAATTAAAAATATGCTCTACATTTGTAGAATGAATTCTAACAACATAGAAACGAGTTTATCCAAAAAGGAAGAAGAGTTGATGGATTATATCTGGCAATCGGGAAAACCATTTCTGAAAGATATCATCGAATGTTATCCTGACCCTAAGCCAGCTACGACAACGATTGCAACGTTGCTGAAGCGTTTGCAGGATAAGGGAGTAATTGATTATGAGACGTTTGGCAATTCGAGGAGATATTTTCCGTTAATTAAAAAGGATGCATATTTTTCAAATCAGATGAGCGGAATGATTAAGCAGTTTTTCAATGATTCAGCACTTCAGTTTGCCTCTTTTTTTACGACTTCATCCAACCTTAGTGATAAAGAGCTGGAAAGTTTAAGAAAAATAGTAGACCAAGAACTTAAAAAAAGAAAAGATGATTGATTTTGTTCTGAAATTCCTTGCGACCTCCACAATATTTATTGTGTTATATTTTGTGTTGCTACAGTATGTGAAGTCTTTTAAAATCAACAGATTGTACCTGCTATCTTCTCTGATTTTGGCATTAATGATTCCTTTCTTTGTATTTGAAGTAGAGGAACCCGCGATGGCAATTCCATTGATAGAAGAGATACCAGCAGTACAGTATGAGGCACCGATAGAGCCGCAGGAAGATTTCGTTGAATCTACCCAGTATGTTAATGTAGAGGCAGTTCCTCCTCCGGTAGACAATTCAAGACCACTTATCTATGATGTTATTATAGGTGTAATGGCTCTTTATTTTATCGGTGCTGTGGTCATGGCTATTCGTTTCAATAGAAATCTGAGGAGATTATATCGTAAGATTGTCAATGCAGAACAAATAAGAGAAGACGAGGTAACGATTGTTTTGCTGGATGAACCAATATCTCCTTTCAGTTTTTTCAGATTTCTTTTTGTAAACAGAGATGAATACCGCAGTGGTCTGGAAAAGGATATTCTTCGTCATGAAATGGCCCATATCAGACAGAATCATACCTGGGATGTCATATTTATAGAAACATTACTCGTTTTCTTCTGGTTCAATCCGGCCTTGTATTTTTACAGAAAAGCTATCCAGACAAATCATGAATTTTTAGCAGATGAGGCTGTAGTATCCACAGGAAACCATTTTAATTATTTGTCCTTACTAATTAATACCGTTTCTCAAAAACATATAACCACATTGGTGAGTCCGTTTAACCATTCATTAATTAAAAAGAGATTACTTATGATTACCCGTAAACCCTCACAGTTGAGATCCCATGCATTTCAATTGTTCAGCGTACTGATATTACTGGCAACAATTGCAATATTCAGCGAACGCACATATGCAAAAGCAGAAAACTCTTCTATTGCAGATAATACTTTTTCAGATACAAATCCAATTTCAGGAGTATCCCATGAAGTATGTACAGATACTATCATTCAGAATGCTTTGCAAAGAGATACTATTGTGGATTCTCTGCAGGCTCTGGATCCACTGGCTATAAAACCTGCAGCATCGTTAAATGTACAGAATCCTGTAAATCTTAATCTGAACTTTGACTCATTGGGTCTTTCAAAAGATCTGGCTTTTTTATCTTCTCCGGAATTTATAAACGGTATTGTTGATGTTGAAGGTTTAAGTAAAATGATCAGCGAGACTGTAGGATCAAAAGAGTTTACTGCTAATCTGCAGAAGTTAACAGATAAAGCCATAAAGGACTCTGATTATTACGATTCTCCTGAATTCAAAACACATATTAAGAAAATAGAAAAGGATGCAGCTAAAATAGAGGCTTATTATAATTCCCGTAAGTTTAAATCAAATATTAAGAAAATAGAGAAAGATGCTGCCAAAATGGAAGCAAAATATAATTCCCCTGAATTTAAAGCACATATAAAGAAAATAGAGGATGATGCAGCTAAAATAGAGGCTTATTATAACTCCCCTGAATTCAAAGCAAAGATTGCAAAAATAGAGCGTGAAGCGGAGGAAAGTGCCCGTAAGGCTGAAGATGCAAGGATCAATTCTCCTGAGTTCAAAGCAAAGATTGCAAAAATAGAACGCGAGGCTGAAGAACGTGCCCGCAAAGCAGAAGAGGCGAGAATTAATTCACCTGAGTTCAAAGCAAAGATGGAGAAGATCGAACGTAAAGCGGAGGAACAAGGTAGAAAAGAGGCAGAAAAAGCAAGAAAAGCTGCAGAAGCCAGAGCATTAAAAACCAACTAGATCATCAGATTATTATAGTTTCAATATACAAAAGACATTGTTTTATATGTTTATGTTGGCGCGAGGCTTAACGAGAAAGAGGGGAAAAATTCCCCTCTTTTCTTTTATCTTCCAAAGTCATCCTGTACCCGGACAATATCATCCTCATCAGAAGGATTGTCAACATCTGTATGTTGCCAGATTTCTGCCAATACACCATATTCGGATAATCCTACCAGACGGTGGCGTTCTCCCTGACGAAGTTTAATGCTTTCGCCTGTTGTAAGTTTTTTAAGTTCCTGCTCATCATCTGTATCACTTGTCACTACACCTACAGTACCTTTGATTACTCTCCAGATTTCTGCACGACGGTGGTGGTATTGCCATGAAAGACGTTTTTCCGGAGCAACGATCAGAATTTTAGGACTTAATTTGCCGGAAATCTTAAGATCCTGTACATTCAGACCTTCAAAATATTCATCTGCAAACTGCTGTGCCTGATCTTCATTTATCACAAAAAAACCTCCCCATGGACGGGTTTGATCTTGTTTTTCGATGCCAAATCCTTTATCTGTAAGGATTTTCTCTATTTCACTGAATAATTCGGCTTTATCTACGTATTCCATTTTTATTGATTTACTTAAAAGGGTGAAGTTAGGATTTTTTTTAAAAATATGTATCAACTATTGTTACTTTCAATTCACAAATTAATATCTACCTTTGCGGACGTTTTTAGTAACTCAATTTATGAAAAACAGGTTTTTGGGCTTGGTGATACTACCAGTCCTGGTGAGTTGTTCCGCAGGTCAGGATAAAATTAACACACAGATTAAGATTATTGACAATATTGAATCCCATATCATTATTCCTACACATCAGCTTCTTTGTGAGCGTGTCAGTGATTTGCAGGGAGCGATCCAACGTATTGAAATAGGTAATGATATTTCCCTTTTGCAGGCAAGAGATGCCTGGGTAGAGACCCGTGAATTGTGGGAACAGGCAGAAGGATATGCTATAAAAGAGAGTAAGATTGTACGCATTCGTCAGCGGATGGATGAAAGTACATATCCTTTATCCCAACAGCAGCCTGACAGGATCAATAGAGGTGAATTTCAGCAGATAGAATACATTCTATGGGGTGCAGATGGTATGCGTATGGCTGCTGATCTGACAGAGACTGATCTGGCATCTTTACTTACTATTTCTGATAGTATGGTTGTGCAGACGAATCAATTGCTTGCGTTTGCAAAAGAAACAGCATGGACAAAGGCAAAGTTAAAAGCTAGAAATGAAGAACAACGTTCTCAAATCTGTCAGCAACGTATAAAAGACTATGTGGGCGGTATGATAGGAGTGACGCAGCAAATTTTAGATACTAAGATTACAGAACCTGATGCTCCGATATTCGCTGTTCAGATAGAAGAGCCCTATAGTGATAATACTAAATCTGATATCCTGAATAATATTATTGCTATCGAAAATCTGTATACAGGCAGATTGGATCTGCATAAAGGCGCTGGAATAGCGGCCGTTGTAGATCGTCAGGATAAAGTTCTGGATGAAACTTTACGTAAGTCCATAGAAGATTCCAAAAAAGCTATCAATGCATTGCCCGAATCCTACAGTATGGCCCTGTCCAATGACAGAGATGCGGTGCTGGTGGCTAAGGTAAAGCTGCAAACCCTTCAGGAACTGCTTAAAGACCGTTTATTGCCATTGGTCTCTCAGATCTGAGATAGACAGTTTTTATTTGTTATTTTTGTAAAAGATACCTTGTCATATGGTATCTTTTATTTTTTATGATTATTCCGATTATTTTTTCTCATGAGTGAATTACCTTTAGATAAACAAAATACAGCCTTTATGCAGGCCGTAGCTTTCGTCAATCAAACGAACCAAAATCTTTTCCTGACAGGAAAGGCTGGTACGGGAAAGACGACATTTCTACGGTATATCAACAAGCATTCGTATAAGAAGATGGCTATTACTGCACCAACGGGAGTTGCTGCGATGAATGCCGGAGGTACGACGCTGCATGCGCTATTCTGGTTACCGTTCGGAGTCTTTCTGGAGGATTATGAGATGAACTGGAGTGCAGAGGATAATAATATTTATAATAAAAGCCGTCTGTTCAGTACGATAAAACTTACCAAACAGAGAAGAGCTATTCTGCAGGAGCTGGAGCTGTTGGTGATCGACGAAGTGTCGATGGTGCGTAGTGACACCCTGGATGCCATAGATGTAATATTGAAGTCTGTGAGACGTGATCAGCGTCCTTTTGGTGGCGTGCAGGTACTGTTTATCGGGGACTTATACCAGTTGCCTCCGGTGGTTCGTGATTTTGAATGGTCGGTTTTGAGAGGTACGTATTCCAGTCCGTTCTTTTTTGATGCCAAAGTAATGCGTGAATATCCGCCTGTTATGCTGGAGCTTAATCATATTTATAGACAAAAGGATGATTCGTTTATTAATTTGCTGAATAATATCCGAAATAATCAGGTGTCTAAAGATGATCTGGAACAACTGAATGTGCATTATAAAGCTGATTTTGAGCCTGCTTCTTCTGATCAATATATTACACTGACTTCTCACAATCGGCTTGCTGATACGATCAATCAGGAAGAATTGGTGCGGTTGCCTGGTAAGATGCTTAATATAAAAGCTGTTATCAAGGATGAATTTCAGCAGGGATCGTATCCTACAGATGAGACACTGACTCTGAAAATAGGGGCGCAGGTCATGTTTATTAAAAATGATACTGGTGATGACCGTAAATATTTCAACGGAAAAATCGGTACTGTCAAAGAAATCAATCTGGATAAACAATACGTGGTGGTATCATTTCCGGATGGCTCTGATGATGTAATGGTCAAAAGAGAAATATGGGAAAATATACGGTATAATTACGATAAGGGTCAGGACGAGATCAATTCTGAAGTACTGGGTACATTTTCTCAATATCCGTTGCGTCTGGCCTGGGCAATTACGATTCACAAGAGTCAGGGCCTGACATTTGAGAGAGCTATTATTGATGCAGGTACTTCATTTGCTGCGGGACAGGTATACGTTGCACTCAGCAGGCTGACAGGTCTGGAAGGTTTGATACTCAAATCTCCAATTCCTGCACATTCCATTCGTACAGATTTTCAGGTTGTGTCGTTTATGCAACGTATGCTTCCGGAGGGAGAACTGCCGGCTGTTCTTGAACAGTGTCAGAAAAATTATCTTGGTCAGATATTACTTAACAGTTTTCGCTGGACTGCATTGATTGATGAGACTGTAGCATTACAAATGTCTCTGGCCGACCGTAATATAGATGATAAAGCAGGAGCAGAACATTATTTTGTTCAGCTGGTAGCTGATCTGCGAAAACAAGAGAAAGTGGCACATTCATTTATCAATCAACTCTATACGTTGCTTAGTGATAAGTCCAGTCTGGATTATACGCGTATATGCGAGCGTACAAAATCTGCAGTGCAATGGTTCCAGTCTAAAATTGATGATGAATTAATTAAACCTACGTTTGCACATATCAATGCCTGGAAAATCAAGAAAAGGACAAAGAAGTATATTGATGAACTGAGCAGTCTGCATCTTGATTATAAACGTAAACTTGATCAGCTGTTACATTGTCTTACGATTGCGGAGACGCTCATGAGTGACGGAAATATCGGAGAGGCTGTCACGCAGATGGAGAAATTTGAAAAATCCAAAGATGACCAGGTTAAGACGGCTACAGAAGACACAGAAACAAAAGATCTGACCAAATTAGATACAAAACAGATCACATTGGAAATGTATCAGGACGGACATTCTATAGAAGAGATAGCTCAGAAAAGAGGTATGGTTGCCGGAACAATATATGGTCATCTGATTAATTTTATAGGGGATGGCGTCGAGGCACATGAGCTTATCGAACAGGATAAACTGGATTTAATCATTGAAGTAATCCGTAAACATCCGGACGCTTCAGCTTCCGAACTTAAGAGTATTTTAGGCCCTTCAGTAGATTATCCTGATATCCGTATCGGACAAAAAGTGTTAAGTGTAGATTAAACAAAAATTATCACTTATATTTGCCGGGTAATATGACGGAATCTGAGGCATATTCCTGATCTAACATGTAATTATGGAAAAGAAAAGTGGTCCCAGCAAATGGATGATGTTTATTGCTATGCCTTCTCAGATGGGGATCACTGTTTACCTGTTTTACATGTTGGGTACCTGGCTGGATAAAAAATACGGTTGGGAGAATGAGGTAGCTATGAAAGTGTCCACATTTACAGGTGTAATTGTATCCATCTATTATTTTATAAAACAAGCAAATCGATTGAGTAAGAATGACTAAAAATATACGCTATTTTATACTGCTACTGATAGTTGGGTTTGTGTTGTATGGATTGCATTATGCCGTATTAAAAGGGTTGGATCTGCAGGATGTATGGCAGCAGACGGATTATAAGCTGTGGGGATTTTATCTTGTCGGTGGAATTTCATCTTTGATCATGTTAATTGTTGTTATTATTATCCATAATATGATGCCCAATAGCGTAGGGTTTGTGTTTTTGGGATTACTTACCCTTAAGATGATCGTTTCATTTCTATATGTGAATAAAGGCTTAAATCAGCAGCCCGAAAACTTTATCGAATATAATTTTTTGGCTGTGTTTTTTCTTTTTATCGTGTATGATGTATTCATGGCGTATAAAGTTATGAATCAAGAGAATAAACAGTAATTTATATAAATAAAAAAAAGTTTCATTTAATCGCAAAAGATGATAAATAAAATCGTATTTTTGCGCAAAAATTAACGAGAAAACATGGAGAGTCTAAGGAGAACGCTTCTTATTTTTACAGCAGTATTATTCACATTCAACCCTTTCCTGGCGGGAGCTAGCGAAGGAGGAGATGAACCAAAGTCGCAATCTGAAGAGATCAAAGAATACAGTGAGCACCATTTGCAGGATGATTATTATTTTTCTTTGTTCACAGATAAAAAAGCGGATAAGGTATATGGTTTTCCGCTTCCTGTTATCCTAATCGATAACGGATTAAAAGTTTTCTCTTCCGCTGCATTTGATCACGGTCATGCAGTAGTTGAAAAAGATGGTCAGTATTATAAACTTTTTCACAACAAGATCTACAAGACAGACGCTGCAGGAACATTGACGATGGATGAAAAACATCATCCGACCAATGCTAAACCTTTAGACTTTTCAATTACGAAAAATGTCGTAGGTCTGTTGTTAGCAACACTTCTGTTGTTCTGGGGATTTTTGAGTCTGGCTAAAACATACAAAAAAGGAGCAAATACACTTCCAAAAGGAGTAGGACGTGTGTTGGAGCCACTAGTATTATACGTACGTGATGAAATGGCTATGCCTAATATCGGTGCACGCTACAAAGAGTTTATGCCTTACCTGTTATCTGTGTTCTTCCTGATTTTTCTGTTGAACTTGTTGGGATTGACACCGTTAGGTTTTAATGTGACGGGTAACATTACAGTAACATTATGTCTGGCCTTATTTACCTTCTTTATCATTCTTTTCAAAGCAAATAAAAACTACTGGAAACATATTTTCTGGATGCCGGGTGTACCAGTTCCGTTTAAAATAGTTTTGGCACCTATCGAGTTACTGGGTATGTTTACCAAGCCATTCTCTCTGATGCTGCGTTTATTTGCAAATATTACTGCAGGACACTCTGTTGTAATGGGGTTGATTGCAATTGTTTATTTGTTTCAAACCCAACTGACGGTAGGAGGTAGTATTGGTGTCTCTATGTTACTGACACTTATTCTAATGCTTTTGGAGTTATTAGTAGCATTCCTTCAGGCATTTATTTTTACCATGTTGTCTTCACTGTTCATAGGTATGGCAGTAGAGGAACACCATGACCATCATTAATCAGAATTTTTTTTAAATTTTTATATAATTAAATTGTTATGATTCCAAATTTAGTAGGTGCAGGTTTAATCGTTATCGGTGCAGGTCTAGGACTAGGTAAAATCGGTGGTTCCGCAATGGAAGCTATCGCTCGTCAGCCAGAAGCAGCATCAAAAATTCAAACTGCAATGATCATCATTGGTGCCCTAGTAGAAGGTTTAGCATTCGGTGCTTTAATCTTAGGTAGATAATCCAATGTTACAGTACAAGCACCATTTGCAACGGTTGGTTGCAAGCGGTGCTTCTTCAGGTAAAAAAAGAAAAAATTAAAAAGAAATAATATTTTATAATATATACAAATGGAAGCATTAATTAATCAGTTTTCGTATGGTCTGTTTTTTTGGCAACTGATCATATTATTAATAGTAATCTTTATCTTAGGTAAATTTGCTTGGAAACCTATTGTTAATGCTCTGGATGAGCGTGAGACAGGTATTTCTAACGCGTTAGCAGCTGCTGAGAAGGCAAAACTGGAAATGACTCGTTTGACAAATGAAAACGAGCAGTTATTGAAAGAAGCGCGTGCTGAGCGTGATCTGATTCTGAAAGAAGCAAAAGAACTTAAAGAAAAGATCGTTATTGAAGCCAGAGATCAGGCACATGCGGAAGGTAAGAGATTAATCGCACAAGCTAAACAGGAAATCGATACGCAAAAAACTAAAGCGCTGGCTGAAGTAAAAGCACAGGTTTCTGAACTGTCTATTGAGATCGCTCGCAAAGTGTTAAGCAAAGAATTTGAAGACCAGGGTAAACAGCAGGCATTAGTTGCTGATTTGCTTAAGGATGTTAAATTGAACTAATCATTCATTCAGGTTTTCAAATTATAATTTATAACTATGTCAGTATTTAAAGTAGCATCTAGATATGCAAAGTCGTTAATCGACTTGTCGCAGGAACAGGGTCAACTGGAGGAAGTGAAATCCAATATAGATCAATTTGTATCTGTGTTGAAGGAAAATTCTAGCTTGCGTGCTGTCTTAGCAAATCCGATTATTACCTGGGATAAGAAATATGCCATCCTTGAACAAATCTTTAAGGATAAATTCGGTGCTTCCGTACTGGCATTTTTCAGAATCATGATCTTCAAAGGCCGTGGTGAAATCCTTTATAATACAGCACAGGAATTTTTACGTGAATACAATACAATCAAAGGTATTGTAGAAGCGACTGTTATTTCGGCGGCACCTCTTTCAGCAGAGAATCTGGACGCATTGAAAAAAGTGATTACAGAAGAGCTAAATGCACAGGTCTTGCTGACAAATAAAGTTGATGCTTCCCTTATCGGAGGTTTCATCGTAAAAGTAGGTGATAAGCAGATCGATACCAGTATCGCACGTAAACTGGATGATTTAGAAAGATATTTAACTGCTCAGTCGGTATAACGATTGAACTTGATAATAAAACAAAAATAAAAACCCCTTATAAAAATTACAATGATAGAGGTAAGACCAGATGAAGTTTCGGCAATCTTGAGAGAACAATTGTCAGGCTTTAAATCAGAAGCCGAACTCGAAGAAGTGGGTACAGTCCTTACAATAGGTGACGGTATCGCTCGAATCTACGGCTTAACTAAAGTACAGTCAGGAGAGTTGGTAGAGTTTGATAACGGATTACAAGGTATCGTGATGAACCTGGAAGAAGACAACGTAGGTGTTGTACTTTTGGGCTCTTCGGAAGATGTGAAAGAAGGAGATACTGTAAAACGTACCGATCGTATTGCATCCATTCAGGTGGGTGAAGGACTTTTGGGTCGTGTTGTAAATACGTTAGGTCAGCCTATTGATGGTAAGGGACCTGTTGTAGGTGAGACATACGAAATGCCTATCGAGCGTAAAGCTCCCGGTGTTATCTACCGTCAGCCCGTAACGGAGCCATTACAGACAGGTATCAAAGCTATTGATGCGATGATTCCTATTGGTCGTGGTCAGCGTGAGTTGGTTATCGGTGACCGTCAGACAGGTAAAACTGCTGTATGTATCGATACCATCCTTAACCAAAAAGAATTTTACGATGCAGGTCAGCCTGTATTTTGTATCTATGTAGCTGTAGGTCAGAAAAACTCCACTGTAGCGAACATCGTTCGTGTATTGGAAGAAAGAGGCGCTATGGCTTATACTGTTATTGTCAATGCTTCTGCGGCAGATCCTGCTCCAATGCAGTTCTACGCGCCAATGGCCGGAGCTGCGATCGGAGAGTTTTTCCGTGATACAGGTCGTCCTGCATTGATCGTATATGATGATTTATCTAAACAAGCGGTAGCTTACCGTGAAGTATCTTTATTACTTCGTCGTCCACCGGGCCGTGAGGCTTACCCTGGAGACGTTTTCTATCTTCACTCCCGCTTATTAGAGCGTGCTGCAAAAATCAACTCTTCGGATGAGATCGCACGCAATATGAATGACCTTCCGGCTTCTATCAAGCATTTGGTAAAAGGTGGTGGTTCACTGACAGCTCTTCCTATTATCGAAACTCAGGCAGGTGACGTATCCGCATATATCCCTACCAACGTAATCTCGATCACCGATGGACAGATCTTCCTGGAGTCTAACTTATTCAATGCTGGTATCCGTCCGGCTATCAACGTAGGTATCTCGGTATCACGAGTTGGTGGTAATGCACAGATCAAATCCATGAAAAAAGTTTCGGGTACTCTAAAGTTAGATCAGGCTCAATACCGCGAGCTGGAAGCTTTTGCTAAATTCGGTTCGGACTTAGATGCAGCTACTAAAGCAGTAATTGATAAAGGTGTACGTAACGTTGAAATTTTGAAACAAGGTCAATTCTCTCCAGTACCTGTTGAAAAACAAGTAGCGATTATCTATGCTGGTACAAAAGGTCTTTTCCGTAGTGTCCCTGTAAATAAGGTTCGTGCTTTTGAAGAAGATTACTTGACTCAATTGGAACAACGTCATCCGGAAGTATTAGCAGCTTTGAAAGCTGGTAAATTCTCAGATGAATTGACTGATGTGTTAGAAAAAGTTGCTAAAGAATTAGCATCACAATATTAATAAGATATGAGTAACGAGTATTGAGTATAGAGTCTTATACTCAATACGCAATACTCAGTGCTCAAATCTCAATTATAGTATGGCAAATTTAAAAGAAGTAAGAAACCGTATTACGTCGGTATCATCGACGCAGCAGATCACAAAGGCCATGAAAATGGTGTCAGCCGCTAAATTAAAGCGTGCTACCAACGCTATTGTGCAGCTACGTCCGTATGCTACCAAACTAAGAGATATTCTGGCAGATGTATCTGCGAGTGTAGAGGGAAATGATTCTCCTTTTACAAAAGATCGGGAGCCGAATAAAGTGCTTTTGATTGTCGTATCATCTAACAGAGGACTTGCAGGTGCTTTCAATGCGAATGTGATTAAAGCAACTAATAATCTTGTTGCTTCGAAATATGCTGAACAGCTGAGAAAAGGTAATGTAAGTATTATCGCTATCGGTAAAAAAGGAAATGACTTTTACGCTAAGCGTGATGCTTATCATGTGATTGCTAATCACAGTGATCTGTTCGCTGACTTGAACTTTGAAAATACCTCAAAGATTACGGAGTTTGTAATGGAACAATTCAAATTAGGAAACTTTGATCGTGTAGAAGTAATATACAATCAGTTTCGTAATGCTGCAGTACAAGTGCTTACTGCAGAGCAGATTCTACCTTTGTTACCAAGTGAAGACAGTAAACCTGAAGATAAACAACCGAAAGAAGTCGATTACATTATCGAACCTTCTAAGGAAAAGATTATTGAAGAACTGATCCCTAAAGCGATCAAGACTCAGCTTTATAAAGCGATTCTGGATTCCCATGCTTCTGAACACGGAGCACGTATGACAGCTATGGATAAAGCAACAGAAAATGCCGGAGATCTTTTGAAAGCATTGAAATTGTCTTACAACCAGGCACGCCAGGCTGCTATTACAACAGAGCTTACAGAGATCGTTTCAGGTGCTGCTGCACTATCTAACGGATAAACGTAATTTTTTATATAAGGAAAAAGGGGAAATCGATAGATTTCCCCTTTTTGTTTTTATTAAAGATAGTCGTTCAGATCTTACCATCTGATCAATGCTGATCCCCAGGTAAATCCAGCTCCGAATGCAGCAAGGCAAACCAGATCTCCTTCTTTGATCTTTCCCTCTTCCCAGGCTTCACACAAAGCAATAGGAACTGAAGCGGCAGTCGTATTTCCATATTTTTGAATATTATTAAATACCTGGTCATCTCTAAGTCCAAGTGTTTTCTGTACATATTGAGAAATTCTCAGATTCGCCTGATGAGGTATGAGCATATCAATGTCAGTAGAAGTAAGGTTGTTTTTTGCGAGTGCTTCTCCAATAACTTCGGGGAATTTGACCACTGCTTTTTTGAATACAGCCTGTCCGTCCATATATGCGGAAGTTGATCCGTCTTCCAGCATTTCTTTTGTCATATAGAGTCCGCCGAGTTCCTGATCCGGCCATTGCGGAGGGTTCTCCAGCCAGATGCCCGCAGAAGCTCCGGGATAATACATCGCCAGTTTCTCTGCATCTGCTCCGTCAGAGTGAAGATGAGTGCTGAGAATACCTTTTCCGGCTTCCTGTGTAGGCTGTAGTACTACAGCTCCTGCACCGTCTCCAAAGATAACAGATACCGAACGGCTTCTCGTCGCAAAATCCATAGCAAAGGACTGTTTCTCAGAGCCGACAACGAGAATATTTTTGTACATGCCGGTTTTGATAAACTGATCTGCTACTGATATGGCATAGATGAAACCCGAACACTGATTTCGAATATCAAGTGCGCCTATTTCTTTCATGCCCATTTCGCGTTGCAGCAGCACGCCACATCCCGGAAAGTAATAATCAGGAGACAAGGTCGCAAAAATCACAAAGTCAATTTCCTCAGCAGTTGTATTTGCCCGCTCAATAGCGATTTTAGAAGCTTCTATAGCCATCGTGGTTGTAGTTTCCCCCAACCGGTCAGCATAACGACGTTCCTTGATTCCGGTACGTTCCTGGATCCACT
This sequence comes from Sphingobacterium sp. UBA5789, assembly GCF_002418355.1. Classification (NCBI taxonomy): domain Bacteria; kingdom Pseudomonadati; phylum Bacteroidota; class Sphingobacteriia; order Sphingobacteriales; family Sphingobacteriaceae; genus Sphingobacterium; species Sphingobacterium sp. UBA5789. Next base: position 174,716 of record NZ_DIDX01000003.1, read on the forward strand.
CATCACTGGTATCCATAAAACGGGTGAGATCGTTATTGGTATATACATTTTTTGGGACGTAATAGCCTATCCCGGCAATTTTGGATTGAAACATATTTCTTTATCTTACAATTTTAAGAACTTCAAAATTACACAATTTTTGAAAATTACTTACTTTTGTATCATGAGTGTACAGACACAAGAGGAAACCTATTCATTAGAGGAGATTTTAGCAGCAGCGAAAAGCTCTAACAGACTTATTCTGTGGAATGATGAAACCAATACTTTTGACCATGTGATTGAATGTTTGATGAAACATCTTCAATATACCGAAAAACAGGCTGAACAGATCGCCTGGAAGGTACATACTGAAGGTAAATGTGCTATTCTGGAAGGATCATTTACAGAAATGGAAGTGTACAGAAAGATCCTAAAATCAGAAGGACTTACGGTTTCTGTTGAATAAACTTTGCCTGTACCGGTGACTGCGAATCCTTCGTAATAATGCGGTTACGAATAAGCGATTGCAAGTAAAAAGAAGCATTTTTGCTTTTCCATTTGTAATCATATACAGCATGTCACCGAAAATCTTACTTTATTTTGTATTTACGCTACTACCCATTTTATCATTTGGACAAAATGTTCAGATCAAAGCAATCGTTGTTGATGAGAAGTCAAACGAACCTATTCTAGGTGCCAGTGCTGCGCTTCTGAAACAATCTTCTCAGGCATATGTAAAAGGACAGCAGTCTGATATTAAAGGTCAACTTCTTTTTCAGGATGTAGATGCGGGGGTGTATACGCTCCGTATTTCTTATATGGGATATACCAACCTTATCCAGGAAAATATCGTCGTACAGGCAAATAAAAATGTAGATCTCGGCACCTTGTCAATGCTGGAAGACGGAAAGATGCTGGGAGAAGTACTGGTTGAGGGAAAAGTTCCAGCTATGGAAATCGGTATAGACCGTAAAGTTTTTAATGTAGGCCAAAGTCTCGTCAGCGTTGGTGGTACAGCTACAGATCTGCTGGCTAATGTACCGACACTGCAGGTTGATATGGATGGTACAGTGAGTTTACGCGGATCCAGCAGTGTACGTATTCTGATTGACGGGAAGGAATCGGCAATGGCTGGAAGCGATATTACAAGCCTGTTGCAATCTCTGCCTGCTAATGCGATCGAAAAAGTAGAGGTCATCACGAATCCATCTTCAAAATACGATGCCGAAGGTCAATCGGGGATCATCAATATTGTTTTGAAAAAGAATGTCAGAACCGGACTCAACGGTACTGTAAATGCTTCTGCAGGTTCTTATAATAACTATATGGCAGGAGCAAGTCTCAATTATAAAGATGAAAAATTCAATTACAGCGGAAGTTATAACTTCAATCGCCGTAATATGGTAGGAGGAGGTCTTACCAATAATACTTATCTCAATAATAACAGCCAGATTAATAATACAGAAGATTCTGAAAGAAAAGGAATCAATAATATGGTAAAATTAGGTGTGGAATATTCACCAAACGCAAAAACTACCATCGGAATTTCCGGAAATCTGAGTATTCGGGATAATGATCGTCGTAATGATTTGAATTATAATTATTTCAATCACCCCGAATTATCCGGTACAAGCTTTAGAGGATCGCGTCAGAAAGAAGATGATCTTGGGTATGATCTGAATCTGGATTTTAGCAGAAAATTTGCAAGAGAAGGAGAGGAACTGACTGCGAATTTTATGTATGGGAGAGATACGGAAGACGGAACAAATGATTTCAATCAGACTTATTCATCAGGACTTCCAGCCACAAGCAGATTGAATAAAACTTCTGAAGACGGGAAAAATATGAATATTCAGGTCGATTATACACTTCCCTTTTCAAAAGACAGTAAATTAGAAACTGGATATAAATCTATTATTCGAAAATCAGCTGACACACAGTTTTCTGATACGCTGGACAACGTGTCTGGTAATTATTTTCCGGATTATGATATCAGTAATGATTTTGATCTGACTAATTCTGTCCATGCCTTGTACGTAAATTATCAGAATAAACTGACGGATAAGATTTCATATCAGATCGGATTACGCGGAGAACAAACGTACCTGACTTCTACTTACTTCAAAAAAGATCCTTCATTACCGGCAAATGAAATAGAAACAGTTGCTAAACAGGATTATTTCAGATTGTATCCTACAGCGTTTCTTACTTATGCTTTAGGAGAGAAAGGCGATAAGATTCAATTTAGTTATTCGAGACGTGTACAACGTCCGCGCGGCTGGCAGGTGAATCCATTTGAGGATGTTTCCGATGATATGAATCGTCGTCAGGGAAATCCTAACTTATTGCCGGAAGATATCCATTCTTTTGAAATGAGTTATGCTAAATTCTATGATAAATGGAATATTCTGGCTACCGGATATTACCGTCGTATGAAAGATGTAATGCAGCCGTATATTTATGAGGTAGATACACTCTCCAGTGTGACCAGAAGCCGCTGGGAAAATCTGACGAATTCCAGTGTAGCAGGTTTGGAGCTTATTTCTAAAGTGAACGCAACCAGTTGGCTGGACTTTACAGTTAACGGAAATATGTTTTATAACCGCATTGATGGTAACGCTGACTTTGGGATTAAAGAGAGTGACGGAATCAACTGGAATGCCAATCTGACCTCTAATGTGAAGATACTTCCTTCCTTATCCGGTCAACTTCGCGCAGATTACAATGCACCAAGATTGCTTGCACAAGGTAAAACAAAAGCTATGACAGGAATAGATGTAGGTCTGAAGCAAGAGGTGTTAAACAAAAAGGGAAGTATTATGTTTAATGTAAGGGACTTATTAAACACCCGTAAATTCGGAGGATATATCAATACAGCTCAGGTTAATTCATCATTTGAACGCCGTTGGATGAAACGCATGTTTATGCTTTCTTTCTCATACAGATTCGGAGCACAGGATTTCGGAAAGAAAAAGCGTCCTGAGAATTCTATCGATATGGAGGGTGGTGAGCAGTTCTAGAAATGATGATAAAAGGAATTAGCAATATCGTAGTATTCGATTTTTTTTATTAAATTTAATGATCAGTTTGAATCGATTATAAAAAACAATACCATGAAATCAACATTTAATTACCTGTATGCAGGAATGGCTGCACTAACTTTGTCGTTAGGCTCCGGAGCATTTCAGCAGGTTCAGGCACAAACAAAAAAAGCAGTGGCAACTTCTTATAAGCTGTTAGATCTTCCAAAGGTAGATATCAAAAAATTCCCTAAAAACAGTAAGGGTGCATACATTATTTTTGACGGTAAATCGTTAGAAGGATGGAGAGGATATAATAAGGATCATGTGCCTACAAAATGGGGTGTTGAAGATGGTACGATCAAATTTACAGCTAAACCGATAGGTAGTACGCCGGGAGAAGGTGGTGATTTGATTTTTGCACATGATTTCAAAAATTTTGAACTTGAATTTGAATGGAAAATTTCAGAAGCCGGAAATTCGGGTACATTTTTCCTGGCTAAAGAAATAGAAGGACAGCCTATTTATATTTCAAGTCCTGAGTATCAGTTGCTGGATAATGAAAACCATCCTGATGCAAAAATGGGGGTTGATGGTAATCGTAAATCAGGTTCACTGTATGATATGATCCCGGCAAAACCACAGAATGGCAAACCTGCAGGTCAGTGGAATTTAGCGAAGATTGTAGTGAATAATGGTAAAGTAACCCATTATCAGAATGGTGAAAAAGTAGTGGAATATACGCTATGGACTCCCGAATGGATAGCGCTGCTGGAAGCGAGTAAATTCAGCAGTGAAAAATGGCCTTTGGCATTTGAATTACTTAGTAAGGTTGGTGGCAAGACCAAATCCGGTGTGATTGGTTTCCAGGACCACGGTAATGATGTGTGGCTTAAGAATGTAACGGTAAAAGTGTTGTAGATTTTAATCTGCTCTATAAAACAAAAAAGCAACGTATTAATACGTTGCTTTTTTGTTTCGATAAAGATAAAGTATTAAAACATATGTTTCAATTCGCTGAGATCATTAATGGCATGCGATACATCATTTGGTAACTGCATACGATTCGGATTGAAGTAAATGGCATCCATTCCCACATTCTGAGCTCCTCTGACATCTGCATCCAGATTGTCTCCGATCATCACGGCATGATCAGCAGAAGTGCCTGTAGTTTGCATAGCATGGTGAAAGATAAGAGGATCCGGTTTGTTTACTCCAACCAGTTCAGAAATAAAAATATGCTGAAAATATTGTTTCAGATCACTTGTTCCAAGTTTTACTTCACAGGCTTCTTTAAATCCGTTTGAGATCAGATGAAGATTATACCGCTCTTTCAGATAAGCAAGTGTTTCATGTGCATGTGGGAATAAATTAGTTTTCTGCGGACAGATAAACAAATATTCTTCTTCGAAATCTTTTGGAAACAAAGAAGGATCTACGCCCAGATCTGTAAATGTATTTTCAAACCTTGCTTTTCTCAGCGTCGGTTTATCGATTTTTCCATGATGATACAGATTCCATAAACGATGATTATTAGATGTGTAGGTCGAAATAAACAGATCTGCACTGCTATGATTGAACAGTTTATCAAAGTCATATTTAAAAAACAGCTCGTCTAAGGTCTCTTCCGCATTCTTATCAAAATCCCAGATGGTGTGATCGAGGTCGAAAAATATATCTTTTTTATGATGGAACATATGTAAACCAAAATTAGAAATTAAAAATCAAAGTATGTGTTTTTACTGTGAGCGAATATCTGTATTATTTATCCCCTAAAAACGAGTATAATAATCCGCACTAAACACCGGTTACGGCAAAGGTGGTAAATGTTTTTCCTATTATTGTCATAATGCAGTAGATACTTTATAATACCTGATCTATTGCCTATTTTTGTCCTTCATTGTTCAGTTTCTGTATGAGAAAGACACTTTTTCTGTTTTATTTTTTAGTGTTTTATGCAATCTCCCAACTTATCTGGTGGGGTATTATGTTAGTGAAATACGAACCTCAGCGTAAATCTATGATTATCGGGGAGGGGATGTTTTTCTTGCTGATATTTCTATGGGGAGTATTACGGTTGAAGAACAATTTTAAAAGAGAGCACAAAATACATCAGCAGCAACAGAACTTCTTACTGGCCATCACACATGAATTAAAATCTCCGCTGGCATCTGTGAAACTGTACATTCAGACTATTCTGAAAAGAGATCTGGATAAGGAACAACAACAGATGTTTTTGCAAAATTCACTTAAGGATATTGAGCGTCTGGATGACCTTGTGGAGAATGTATTACTGACAACTAAACTGGAAAACAGAAGTTATAATCTGCCGAAAGAAGAGTTTAATCTGACAGAGATGGTTGAATCTATTGTTGACCGTCTGCAGAAGAATTCCTGCAGATCTCAGATTATCAAACCTGATCTTGACGTTGATGTGCGGATAGTAGCGGATAAATTTGCGATTACAAATGTCGTGACCAATCTGATTGAAAATGCAATCAAATATTCTCCGCCATGTGCAAGTGTATTTGTACGGTTGAAAAGAGAGTCAGGCAAATTGATATTTTCGGTAACAGATCATGGTATCGGTATTCCGGATGAAGAAAAAAAGAATATATTTAATAAATTTTATCGTGTAGGGAATGAATCTACACGAAAAACCAAAGGCACGGGTTTGGGGTTATATATAGTGAAAACGGTTTTGCAAAAACACAATGCCAGTATTAAAGTAAAAGATAACACTCCTTCAGGGAGTATTTTTGAAGTAACATTTGACAACTATGCAGGCTAAACAACGCATACTTTTAGTAGAAGATGAAGAACATCTGCTGGAAGCAATCAAATTAAACCTCGAGCTAGAGGGATATCGTGTAACTACCGCTACAGACGGTAAGAAAGCACTGAAAGTTTTTAAAGAAGAGCGTTTCAACCTTATTATTCTGGATGTCATGATCCCTGAGATCGATGGCTTCCAGGTGGCTGAAACTATTCGTCTGCAAAACAGTGAAGTTCCTATTATGTTTCTGACAGCCAAAAACAGTAGTGAAGACCGCATCACTGGACTTAAAAAGGGAGCAGATGATTATCTGGTTAAACCTTTCAATCTGGAAGAACTTATTCTGCGTGTAGGAAATCTGGTTCGCAGAGGAATGAAAGGGGATGATCTGAAAGAACTTAATTCCTATACAATCGGTGATAAAACCATTTATTTTAATTCCTATGAGTTACACCATGCAGATGGTACCATTACCTCATTGACGAAGAAAGAAACTATGCTGTTGAAACTACTGATAGAGCGCAGAAATGAAGCGGTATCACGTGAACAGATTCTGGAAACGGTATGGAATTATGATGTTTACCCTTCTACGCGTACCATTGACAACTTTATTCTGACATTCCGTAAATATTTTGAACCGGATCAGAAACACCCTATTTATTTTCATTCCATCCGTGGTGTTGGATATAAATTTACAGACAATCCATAATATCCAATGACAAAAAAGGCTAGATATATAGTCATTGCCATTGCTGTATGCTTTCTTCTCTATGCCATCTACGCCCGGCACTACTATGCTTGTGTCTATATCGTGGGTGGTATAGGCTATTTAGTGTGGAGCCAGTATAGAGAAGGATCTGTATTTATGGCAACACAGGCTTTTCATAAGCAGGATTATGAAAAAACAAAACAACTGCTTTCAGAAGTAACGAATCCTGATGCATTACGCAAAGGAAGGCGTAATTTTTATGAATTCATGATGGGAAATATTGCCCTCAAAGAAGACCGTATTGACGAAGCAGAATATCATTTTCAGCTTGCATCACGCTTACCCTGGAAACGCGAACATGAAAAGGGAATGGTGCTGATCAATCTTGCCAATATCAACCTCAGAAAACAAGCTTACGACAGAGTGAAAGCTTATCTGGATGTGGCAAATAAATTGAAGCTGACAGAGCGTCAGAAATCAATTGTTGAGAAAATAGAAAACGAATTATCAAAACATTTATAGTGAATAAAACCTTACAAAACGATTTATTTATCAGAGCTGCTTTTGGACAACAAACCGAACGTCCGCCAGTCTGGATGATGCGTCAGGCAGGACGTTATATGCCTGAATATTGGGAAATCAAGAATAAATATACTTTTCTTGAAATGTGCAAAACTCCTGAAATAGCTGCCGACGTAACCATGTTGCCGGTAGACCTTCTGGATATTGATGCTGCTATTTTATTTTCAGATATTCTGGTGACTCCGGAAGCAATGGGAGGAGATTTATCTTTTGAGCAGGGAGTAGGGCCTCGTTTTTCCAATCCGGTGAGAAGTTGGGAAGATGCAGAAAAACTGAATGCACAAAGTGTAGACAGATTACAGTATGTAGCAGACGCGATCAAAGTGATTCAGGAGCGATTGAATGGAAGTATTCCGCTGATAGGCTTTGCCGGAGCTCCTTTCACGATCTTAAGTTATCTGGTAGAAGGTAAATCGTCAAGAGATTTTAAGCTCACTAAAACACTATTGAATAATGATCCTAAACTGGCTCATTACATCTTACAAAAGATCACGGATCTTACCGTTGATTATCTGAATATGCAGATTGCTGCAGGAGTGAATGCTGTGCAGTTATTCGATAGCTGGGCAATGGCATTGACCTGGAATGATTATATCGAATTTGGTCATGCTTATACACAACAGATTATTTCCCGAATCAACAGAGCAGGTATTCCTGTTATCTCCTTTGCACGTGGAAGCTCAGTCTTCTATCCAATAATGAGTGAAGCGAAACCGGATGTTATCTCATTGGACTGGAATGCTGATATTCTGAATGTAAAAAATAACCTGCCGAAAGATATTGCAGTTCAGGGAAATTTTGATCCGATTATTCTGTATGCAGATAAAGCTGTGATCAGGAAAAAAATTCATGAACTGTTCGAACGTATGAGAGGACAGGATGGCTTCTTGTTCAATCTGGGACATGGTATTATGCCGGATATGTCTTTTGATCATGTCAAATATGCTGTGGACGTAATTAAAGAATTCAGATACTAATACATAAGTTCAGTATCCTTAAGGGACTGTCTGCACATTTTCAATTGTAACTGCTACACGGAATTTACTCCGCAATTAGTAGGTTGATACCTGTTCAGACAGTTTCTTTATATCTTTGTTCAAAATAGAATATTAATCCCATGGTTTATTTATACGCTAAAGCGATTCATATTATTTTTGTCGTATGTTGGATGGCAGGATTGTTTTATATCGTCCGGTTATTTATCTATCATATAGAAGCTAAGCGTAAATCTGAAGAGGAATATACCATCCTGCATAAGCAGTTTGTGATTATGGAATCGAAGTTGTGGTGGATTATTACTACACCAGCCATGTACCTGACCATTGCTGCTGGTTCGCTTATGCTGTTTCTGAGTCCCTCCTGGTTGCAGATGGGATGGATGCATGTCAAGCTATTGTTTGTAGCGGGACTCATTGTTTACCATTTTATATGCCAAAGGATTATGCGTCAGCTAGCTGCAGAAACCTGTACATGGTCTTCTACCAATCTGCGCTTATGGAATGAACTGGCAACCCTTTTTCTGTTTGCTATTGTATTTACTATCGTCTTAAAGTCTGCTATCAACTGGATTTTTGGAGTAGTAGGACTGGTGGGATTGTCTGTTGTCCTGATGATGGCCGTCAAACTTTACAAGAAGTATAGAAAATCCTGAAACCTCTTAATCCTTTCTCTTACAAAGTAGTCATAGAATTAAACTAATACCCTATTATATGATTATTCGTAAACTCTTTTTTAGCCTTATTGCATTTCTCAGCCTGACAAGTGCTTTTGCTCAGACGCCAAATTCTTCCAATGGTGTATTCAGCGTTTTTTCAGAGCGGGAACCTTTCATTTTATATCTTAACAACGTACGTTACAATGATCAGTTTAGTACTGCAGTACGTATTGAACGATTAGAAAAGAGAAATTATGATGTACGTCTGGAATTCAAAAACAGAAGACTGGCGAGTATTGTCTCCTACAATTTCAGACCTACAGATGAAGACGGGTATTTTATGGATAAAATGTATCTGGTTCGTTATTCCAGAGTCGGAAGACCGGAATTAAGGTTGTTTGCCATGTTTCCTGTAGAATTCAGAATGCCGGACCAGCGTAGTTTTGATACCTATGATTTTGGTTATCCTAATGATCCTGTTTTTGTTGATCCGGGAGAAGAAGAATATAGCCAAAGAGTCATGACTGCCGAAGAGTTAAAAGATGCAATACGTGTTGTCAATCGACAAGGGTTTGATAGTGATAAAGCCAAAGTAGCCTCTATGATCGCACAGAAAAACAGTATGACCGTAAAGCAGATTGGTCAGATACTGGATTTATTTTCGTTTGATGATGGTAAGCTGACATTTGCACGGGCAGCATACGCTACCTGTTATGACCGTAGAAATTACCATACCTTACTGGAAAAACTTGTCTTTTCAGATAGCAAAGAAAAGTTAATGTCGTTTATCAATTCTGCTAAATAAGCTGAGTATTTATGTTTTGGCGTTTATTAAACGCCAAAACATAAATACTTGATTTCCATATACTCATCCAGTCCGTATCTGGAACCTTCGCGACCTACACCGGATTCTTTGACTCCGCCAAAGGGAGCGGCAGCATTGGATATCAATCCTACGTTAATCCCCACCATACCTGCCTCCAATCTTTCTGCAACACGTAAACAGCGATTCAACTGCTGGCTGTAAAAATAAGAGGCCAACCCGAATTCTGTATCATTAGCCAATGCAATAACTTCTTCTTCTGTCGTAAACCTGAAAAGTGCGCATACCGGTCCAAATGTTTCTTCATGTGCAATCAATGCATCTGTAGGGACATGAGTCAGGACGGTAGGTTCAAAGAATAATCCGTCTATATGCTTTCCTCCGGCAGCTATTTTAGCTCCCCGTTTTGTCGCATCAGCAACATGTTGCTGCACTTTTTCAAGTCCTTTTGCATTGATTAACGGACCGACCTGAACTCCTTTGTCCAATCCGTTTCCTACTTTTAAATCCTTTACAGCCTTCGTTAGTTTTTTTGAAAAGGCATCATACACACCGTCCTGAATGTAAAATCTGTTGACAGATACACAGGTCTGCCCTGAATTTCTGAATTTTGCAGCGATCGCTCCCTGTACGGCAGCATCTATATCTGCGTCCTCAAAAACTATGAAAGGTGCATTACCGCCCAATTCCATAGAAAGTTTTTTGATATTCGAAGCGGATTGTTCCATTAGCGTTTTTCCGACTTCTGTAGAGCCTGTGAAGGATAATTTCCTGATACTTTTATGTGTTGCCAGTTCTTTACCTATACCGGCACTATCTTTACCTGTGATAACATTGATGACACCTTTAGGCACACCGGCTTCTTCCGCCAGCTTTGCAATAGCGATGGCTGTAAAAGGAGTTTGAGATGCTGGTTTTAATATTACCGTGCAACCTGCAGCGAGTGCAGGGGCTACTTTACGGGTCACCATCGCCAAAGGGAAATTCCAGGGAGTAATGGCTGCAACAACTCCTATTCCCTGTTTTATAGTCATCAGATGCATTCCTTTTTTTGAAGAAGGAATGGTTTCTCCGTATGCCCGTTTGGCTTCTTCAGCAAACCACTCGACAAATGAATTGCCATAATCTACTTCCGTAAGAGATTCCTGTAAAGGTTTTCCGCTTTCCAGGGTCATAATTTCCGCAAGAGCTTTTTTATTTTCCAGGAGCAGCTCATACCACTTTCGGATGAGAGTAGAACGTTCGCCTGCAGAAACATCGCGCCAGGATAACCAGGCTTTTTCTGCCGCAACAATAGCTTTCGTACATTCTTTGACCGATAGGTCAGGGAGCGTTTCTATAACTTTTCCTGTTGCAGGATTAATGACATCAAAGGTTTTTGTACCGGAAATGAATTTTCCATTGATATATGCTTTGTTAATCAATAATGAGTTTTTCATCTGTGTATTATTTGTATTGTCTGTTTTGCAAAGAACCAAGGTGTCAGATAAAATGCTGACGCTCTTCAGCGGTCGGAATCCGGCACTGTTCTCTTTTGCCGAACCATTTGTATCTGTTTCGTGCTATAAAGTCATAACAACTATCCCGTAAAGAAGTTGGCAGTGGCTTGAAAATAAAACAAAGAGACCAGGGGAATCCCAGATCTTTAGCAATATAGAGCACAGCATCACTTTTATTCAAGACTTTGTTTTGTCTGATGTAGAGGATGGAGTTTAACTGATGTCCGGTTTGTTGTTGCACTTGCTGACCAAGAGAGGATTGTAGCGATGAAAAATAAAATTTACGCTGCTTGTCGTGCTTCATAATAAAATTCACCGTGCCATTGCAGACATTACAGATGCCATCGAATAAGACGATATTTTTAGTGTGTAGCATCAAAATCAATGTTTTATTAACCTTATAAAAGTACATATAATCACACCTAATAAGGCCATTTTGAAGTCAAAAAGAGAAAAGGAAATTCTCGGTCTCTCGGAATACATCTTTTTTGGCTAGATTTGAAGTATTGGACTATTAAACAGACTATGCAGATATTACTTGTGGAAGATGATGCCCGGATCAGTGATTTTATTGTCAAAGGACTCGAAGAGAACGGATTTAATGTGCAACTGTGTGTATCTGCGGAAGATGCCCGAGAAGTCGTTTTTGAACATAGCTTTGATATTATCATTATGGATGTAATGCTTCCGGGTATTGATGGAATTCAGCTTACCAAAATGATCCGGTATAAAAAGAACCTTACGCCGATTCTGATGCTAAGTGCATTAAACGAAGCCGAAGACAAAATTGCTGCGCTGGATAGTGGAGCAGATGATTTTCTGGTCAAGCCCTTTCATTTCAAAGAACTTATTTCCCGTATCAATGCATTGACAAGAAGAACAAAATACCAAAAGCAAGAAGTGTTGAGTAACAGTCTTGTCATCCAGAATTTAAAGATTGATCGGGATAAATATGCGGTATATCAGGATGGTGAAAAAATAGAACTTTCTCCAAAGGAGTTCAAATTATTGTTATACCTCGCGGAGAATACAGATAAGGTAGTATCACGTACGATGGTGTTAAATGCGGTATGGGGAATCAATTTTGATAATAATACCAATGTGGTAGATGTATACATCTCCTATCTGCGCAATAAAATAGATGAAAGTAAACATCAGTTTATTCTGACTGTAAAAGGGACAGGATATATGTTTCAGGGATAATATGAATTTAAGAAACAGATTAGCATTTATTACCTCACTGATATTCGGTGTGATCTTCTCTGTGGCGGCTATTCTTATTTACTGGACATTTTATAAATCTTCCGAACGGTCAGTCATCAAAGAACTGGAAAAAACCTGTCTTATTACCGGAATCTATTATCTAGAAAAAGATGAACAGTCGGGAGAAAAGCATAATGAATTTAAAATTCAGTTTGAAAACCTGATCCATCGTTCCCGTGTGGCTATTTATGATGCTACAGGTAAAGTGCGGTTCGGAGATCTTATGCAAGACCAGAATATATCTGCAGAAAGATTGAATCAATTGAAAAAAAGCAAAAAGATTTCTTTCCAATCCGCTAATCATTTCTACTATGGTATGTATTACCCAGATAATCAGGGTGATTTTTATGTTTTTGTAAAAGAGCAGAATTCGGAGTTCAAAAATCAGATCAACAGGCTCCTGGCTATTGTCGTAGTTGTATTGCTGGCGGCATGGACCAGTATCGTCGTGCTGGCGAGGGTATTGAGTAAGATCGCTTACAGGCCGATAAAACGTGTGGTGGAAGAAGTGCGTAATAAAGAAATAGCGACTATTCATCAACCTATTTCTTCTATAGATTCCGGTGATGAACTTCAGGAACTGGTCGATACCTACAATGCGTTGTTGAGCAGAGTTTCAGAAACTTTTGCTATACAGAAAAATTTTGTAAGCTATGTTTCTCATGAATTCAGAACGCCATTGACAGCTATATCCGGAACACTGGAAGTTTTCTCACAGAAAGAAAGAAGTCCGGAGGAATATCAGCGCGCTACCCGTATCGCACTTGAAAATGTAGATGCGCTAGAAGATATCCTTAATAATATGCTGATCCTGACGGAAGCACGGAATTCCACAGATTCTTTTCAGAAATTTCGTTTGGATGAAGTGGTATGGGACATTGTAAGCCAGTGTCAGGAGAAATATCAGGCACAGATAGATGTAGACCTTCAGGTGGGGAATCCGGATGTACTGAATGTGAAAGGTAATGAAGTCCTGATCCAGCTGTCTATTCTGAATATTGTAGAAAATGCCATTAAATATTCCGGTAATAAACCGGTACTGATCCGGCTTGAGCAGATAAATGAGCGATTAAATCTTTCTGTTATCGATCATGGTATAGGTATTTCTGCACATGATCTTCCTTTGATTACACAGACATTTTACAGAGGGAAGAATATCGGAGCAACCAAAGGAAGCGGCATCGGACTTTCGCTGGCTTCTGTCATTTTCAAACAACATAAAGTTGATTTTCATATGGAATCTAACCCGCAAGGAACAACAGTTCAGCTCCAGTTTCCAACGATACTCTAATTAAATTCTAACCCGTTCTAACCAAATTCTAATCTTACTCAAATCCGGGTATAATCTGCCGCGATTAGTTTTGTTGCAAAATCAAATCGTGTGAAATATTTAGCAGCTATAAGTGTATTCCTTACTGTTTCTTTGCAAAGTTTTGCGCAGCAGGATACAGTTATGATCCGTTCCAAAGAGCAGATCGAACAACAGTTTCTTTCCTCCAATCTGGACCTGCTGGCAGGCAAGTATAAGATTGAGCAGTCAAGAGCCGCCATTCTACAGGCCAAACTGTGGCCCAATCCTTCATTTTCTATTTCGGAAGTTAATCTCTGGAAAAATAATCCTGTGGAAACAATGTCTCCTTTGATAGGGAGTTGGGGGAGAAATCAGCAGGTATCCTTAGAACTGGAACAACTCATCGAAACAGCGGGAAAACGTAAGAAAAGAGTCAAACTGGAACAACTAAACCTTAAAAATCAGGAACTGGAATTCGAGGAAACATTGCGTAATCTGAAGTTCGACCTCCGGGAGTCGGTCATTGAATTACAGAAGTTGCAAGGGCAGGAGTCCCTGTACCAATCTCAGTTTGAACTGTTCCGTAATCTATCCGAAGCTTTTGAGAAACAATGGAAACAGGGCAATGTAAGTGAAATGGAATATGTGCGTATCCATTCGGAAATGTTGTCTTTTGAAAATGAGCTGGCGGAAATCAGAGCCAGTAAAATTGACCTGATCAAAAAGATAAAGACCTATTCCAATATAGAAGGCCCTGAAACTATCGTGCTAGCAAATGCTCTGCAAATCAATACGTATGTTATTCCGGATTTATTGAGATGGAAAGAGACTGCATTGGAAAACAGAGCTGATTTTCGGATGGCTAGTAATCAGGTGGATATCAGCAGGCAGCAGCTGGCAATAGAAAAAGCAGAGCGAAAGCCCAATGTACAATTAAGCCTTGGATATGACCGCGGGGGAAATGTTATGCCGGACTTCATCGGTCTTGGGGCGAGTATTGATCTTCCTGTTTTTAACCGGAATCAGGGGAATATACGGATTGCACAACTGGAAATCGAAAAAAGCAGCACAGAGCTTACTCAAAACAAACTGGTGATTGTAAATGAAATTGATGCAACGGTACAGCGGTTAGTTCAGTTGCAACGGATTCTGGAAAAGCTGAGCGGTGCTTTTGACAAGCAAATGGATCTTTCTCTTGAAAAATATACACGGAATTTTCAGAATCGTAATATTTCCGTAATAGAATTCGTGGATTTTGTGTCCTCCTATCTTGAAAATAAGAAAAACCTTATCGATCGTAAAGAACAATATTTAAAGACTATCGAAGAATTGCAATATGTTATCGGAAAAGATATTTAAGATGAAAAAGATATATTATACTCCCGTATTAATGGCAGTGATACTGTCTTTTGTGTCCTGTGGACAAGGAAATGGTGAAACCAAAGAAAATGATGACAAACAGGATAAATTTTGTCTGAATGAAGAATTTAAAAAGAAAATAGCACTCGAACCGCTAGCTTACCGACCGGTAAAAGAGCAAATTTCACTGACCGGAAGCATCAGCTATAATGAGGATGATGTGGTCAAGTTTAAGAGTATGCTGGAAGGTGTGGTCGAGAATGTGCAGTTCAATCTGGGACAATTTGTCAAGAGAGGACAGGTGCTGGCTACTGTGCGGAGTACCTCGGTAAATGATATGTCTAATGAAAGGCAAAGTCTGACTAATCAGATTGCACTGGCCAGACAGAAGGTCTCGTCCACACAGAGTATGTTTCAGGATGGTCTGGCCTCTGCCCGTCAGGTAGAAGAAGTGCGAATGGAACTGGCTACTTTGCAATCTGCCCTACAGAGTCTTGATGCTAATATGAATCTGTATAATGCAACTTCTCACAGAGGGGTATTTGAGATTAAGGCTCCTAAGGATGGTTATATTGTAGAGAAGAACCTTAATCCGGGAGCTAATATTAATAATGAGGACCAGCTCTTTGCACTCAGCAATCTCAGACAGATATGGGTAATGGTCAATATCTATGCAAATAATCTGCAGTACGTCAAAAACGGAGCTACAGTTGCTGTAAAGACACTGGCTTATCCGGATGAGATTTTTACAGGTAAGATTCAGCAGATATCCAATGTTTTTGATCAGGATGAACGTGTCCTGAAAGCCCGTGTACTTCTGGATAATGCAGATTTAAGGCTGAAACCCGGCATGAGTGCTGATGTAATTATAGATAAATCATCTTTAGTAGGAGAGTCCCTAATAGCAATCCCCAATCATGCGATCATCTTTAACAATAATCAGAAATATGCTGTGGTATATAATGGTGATTGCGATCTGTTGGTTATGCCCATCAAAGCCGTTGCTGAAAATAATGAATATACCTATGTCCGCGAAGGGTATAAAGAAGGTGATCAGGTAATCACTAAGAACGAATTGATAGTATTTGAAGAGTTGATGAAATAAGATGAAGAAATTTGTTCAACATATAGTAGCCTTTTCATTAAGGCATTCCCTTATTGTTATTTTTGCCACTGTCGTTCTGTTGTGTTCCGGAGTATATGCCTATCTCCATACACCTATTGAAGCCTTTCCGGATGTTACCAATACCAGAGCACGTATTATTACGCAGTGGTCGGGACGTAGTGCGGAAGAAATAGAGAAATTTGTTACGCTGCCGATCGCCAAGGAAATGAATACCATTCCTAAAAAATCGCAGGTACGCTCTATTTCGCTTTTTGGTCTTTCCGTTGTAACGGTACAGTTTGATGACGAGGTAGATGATTTCTATGCACAGCAGTATGTGGCCAACAGAATGAACGGTGTAGAACTTCCAGCGGGTGCAAAGAGTGAGATCGAACCGCCCTATGGAGCGACGGGAGAGATCTTCCGTTATGTCATCAAGAGTGATCTGCCTATTAAAGAAGTTTCCGCTATTCAGGACTGGACTATAGAACGTGAATTAGTCTCTGTGCCGGGAGTCGCTGACGTTGTCAGTTTCGGAGGAGAAGAGAAGATCTACGAGATAAAGATCAACCCTACTGAACTGGCTAATTACAATCTGTCTCCACTGGACGTATACGAAGCTGTTTCCCGGTCAAATATCAATGTCGGCGGTGATGTTATCCAGCAGGGTAATCAAGCATATGTCGTCCGCGGTGTTGGGTTGCTGGATAAAGTAGATGATATTAAAAATATTCTGATCAAGGTCAATGGGTCTACACCTATTCTGATCAGACATGTAGCAGAAGTATCTATCTCTGCTAAACCAAGATTAGGACAGGTCGGCTATAATGAGGAAGACGATCTTGTGGAAGGAATTGTGGTAATGTTGCGTGGAGAGAATCCTTCAGATGTCATCGTAAGGCTGAAAGCCAAGATTGAAGATCTGAATACCCGGATATTGCCAAAGAATGTACAGATCGTCCCCATTGTAGACCGGACAAAACTGGTAGATAATACTGTACACACGGTTTCTAAAAATCTGGTAGAGGGTATATTGCTGGTGTCTTTTATTGTATTTATCTTTTTATACAATTGGAAAACAACTTTTATTGTCGCCTCAGTTATTCCACTGGCCTTCCTTTTTGCCATTATTATGTTGCGGATTCAGGGACTTCCTGCCAATCTGATTTCTATGGGCTCTCTGGATTTTGGGCTGTTACTGGAAGGTACCCTGGTCATTGTGGAAACTGTATTTGTTGCTCTGGAGCGGGAGGCACATCATCTCGGGGCTGCACGGTTCAACAAAATTTCAAAACTGGGGATTATTAAGAAAAGCGCAGGTTCAGTAGCGAGTTATATCTTTTTCGCATTATTGATTCTGATTGTAGCCTTATTACCCATATTTTCTTTTCAGAAAGTGGAAGGTAAGATGTTTTCGCCACTGGCATTTACGCTTGGGTATGCATTGCTGGGATCTTTGATCCTCAGTCTGACGTATGTACCGGCCATGTGTAAATACCTGCTCAATAAAAATATCAGTGAAAAAGAAAACGCAATTTCCAGATTTTTCAGAAAGTATGTATTTAACTTTTTTCAGTTCACCTTTAAGCATAAGAAATGGACAATCGGAATTTTTGTATTTATTTTGATTGGATGTGCGGTACGTTTCCATTTTTATGGTTCGGAATTTTTGCCCAAGCTGAATGAAGGTGCTATTTATGTACGGGCTACACTGCCCAATAGTGTCAATCTCGATGAATCTGTCAAATTGACGAAGGAAATGAAGGAAATGCTGAGAACAGACTTTGATGAGATCGACTTCATTATGACGCAGACAGGAAGGCCAAACGACGGAACAGATCCTACGGGTTTTTTTAATATTGAATTTAATATTGAACTGAAGCCTAAAGAGAAATGGAAGCAAAAGATTTCTAAGGATGAACTGATCACCCAGATGCGGGAAAAACTTCAGCAATATCCCGGAATTACCTTTGGATTCAGTCAGCCTATTCAGGATAATGTGGAAGAATATGTGGCAGGGGTAAAAAGTCCGTTGGTTATAAAGATTTTTGGTGATGATCTCTATGACCTGGAAAAGAAGGCCTTTGAAGTCGCTAATTCTATCAAATCAGTACACGGTATTACAGATATTAATGTATTTAAAAATATCGGACTGCCTGAATTGAGGATACAGCTTCATGATTCCAAAATGGCGAAATACGGCGTGTCTACTAATGATGTACAATCGGTTATTGAGATGACCATAGGTGGACAATCAGCAACTACTTTCTATGAGAATGAAAGGATGTTTGATGTAATGGTACGTTTTCAAAAGGACTATCGGGATAATCCTGAAAAGATCGGTAATATCCTGATTCCCACGATGAACGACCAGAAAGTTCCGCTTCGGGAGATTGCAACGATTGACTACCACACTGGTCCTGCTTTTATTTACCGGGAAGGGAATTCCAGATATATCGGTGTCGGCTTCAATATTGAAGGTCGTGATCTGGGAAGTACTATTCAGGAAGCTAAGACAAAAGTGAAACAGGACGTAAAACTTCCGAAAGAGAATAAACTTGTCTGGGCCGGGGAGTTTGAAAGTAAAGAGCGTGCATCCAAACAGTTGATGATGGTGGTGCCTGTCTCGTTGGTGCTGATCCTGATCCTGCTGTATGCCAACTTTGGAAATGTTAAAGATACAGTGATATCTGCTATAACGCTGCCATTTGCTTTTATCGGTGGATTTCTGTCGCTCTGGATAACGGGAACTATCTTTGGTATCTCTGCCGGAATCGGGTTTATTATCCTCTTCGGAGTGGCTACTATAGACGGTATTGTGCTCATAGGTGTGATGAAAGAGAATCTGAAACATAAGATGAAGCTGAAAGATGCGATCTATGAAGGTGTAAAAAGCCGGATCCGTCCGGTGGTCATGATTGCGCTGATGGGTTCTATGGGATTACTGCCAGCAGCTCTTTCCAGTGGCATGGGGTCTGAGATTCAGAAGCCTTTGGCTATTATGATTGTCGGGGGATTGATTATCTGTCTGATTCTATCCTTCGCTGTCCTGCCCATAGTGTTTTATAAGGCCTACAAAAAAGAATACGTATAAAAAAAGTGAGGGCTCATNNATGAGCCCTCACTTTTTTTATACTGATCTTATAAATTTTTCATGATGGTATGTCCCATACGATCACGTTTTGTTTTCAGATATTCTTCGTTATATTGATTTGCCTGAATCTCGATCGGCACATTTTCAATGATTTCCAGACCATATCCTACCAGTCCGGCACGTTTTGTCGGATTGTTAGACATCAGACGCATTTTAGTTACTCCAAGATTACGGAGAATCTGAGCACCTACACCATAGTCTCTCAGATCTGCTTTAAAACCAAGCTGAAGATTGGCGTCTACCGTATCTACACCACCTTCCTGCAGTTTGTAAGCATGTAATTTATTGATAAGACCGATTCCTCTTCCTTCCTGATTCATGTATACGATGACACCTTTACCTTCCTGCTGGATCATTTCCATGGCTTTGTGAAGCTGAGGACCACAGTCACAACGGCATGATCCGAAAATGTCACCTGTCATACATGAGCTGTGTACACGTACTAAAATAGGCTCATCTTCTTTCCACTCTCCTTTGTACAAGGCCAGATGCTGTGCACCGGTATCTTTTTGTGTATAAGCTTTCAGTTGAAAATCACCATATTCCGTAGGCATATTCACCGTTACTTCTTCATTAATCAATGAATCGTGTTTCAAACGGTATTCAATCAGATCTTCAATACTGATGATCTTAAGGTCAAAACGTTTCGCTACTTCAATCAGTTCAGGTAGACGGGCCATTTCACCGTCTTCTTTTAATATTTCAACCAATACACCTGCAGGTTCAAATCCGGCAAGACGAGCCAGATCTACAGTTGCTTCTGTGTGGCCTGTACGGCGAAGTACACCACCATCTTTTGCAATAAGCGGGAAAATATGCCCGGGACGTCCCAGTTCTTCAGGACGGATATTCGGATCGATCAGAGCTTTGATAGTCTTAGAGCGATCTGAAGCAGAAATACCAGTTGTACAACCGTATCCCTGTAAGTCTACTGATACAGTAAAATTTGTCTCATACACAGCTGTGTTCTGTCCTACCATAAGGTCAAGACCCAATTCATCACAACGTTCTTTTGTTAAAGGAGCACATACTAATCCACGGCCATGAGTAGCCATAAAATTGATAATTTCCGGAGTCGCATTGCGCGCTGCAGTAACAAAATCGCCTTCATTTTCACGATCTTCATCATCGACTACAATAATTACTTTACCGGCTTGTATATCGGCGATTGCTTCTTCAATCGAATTAAGCTTTATTTCCATTTTAATTTAAGAAAATATGTTTTTACAAAGTTAGAGTTGTTTATACAAGTATTTATAATGAACCTGTCATAATTATACTGAAGTACCCTGCTGGGGTATGTTTTTATCTTTAATAAACCTGCTTCTGATCCATTTCCATATGGATTGTGCCTTGAGTTTATACTGCTCAACATCGAATAGAGAAGAGTCTGTAGTAGATTTATAGGTCAAAAATATAGCCAACGGAGTAAGGACAATAATAGCCATCCACATCCCTGTCATCGGTGCTAAGCTCGCATCTTTTGCTGCTTTTTCGGATACCGTAGATATGATATGATAGATCAGGAAGAAGATAATTGCCATTACTACCGGAAGTCCCAATCCTCCTTTACGGATAATAGCGCCCAGCGGTGCTCCTATACCGAAAAGGAGTAAACAGGAGACTGCTAATGTAAATTTACGATGGAATTCCAATCTGTAACGGATATCTTTATCCCGGAATGCCTTGTACTCCAGTGTTTTATTGCCTAAGGTCTCTGTAATGTAACGGGATTGCGTCATGGCTGAACCTACAATCTGCCTGCGTTCTGTAGCAGGAACTACATCTTCGAGCAGATTCTTGAAAGGTTTTACTTTTGCAGGTATAACTTTCGTCCCCGGAGACCGGAAGTAATTGGAGTAATAATTATAATAATTTCGGATATCATGTTCAGCCATACGGCCTACACTGTCCATCTGACGGTGATTAGAATCTGTATACATCTTGAGCTGACGAAGATTCAACATGGCATGATGCGATTTGAACAGGTTTTCATCTGTTCGTTTCATCTGAAAATCGCCCATATCAAATTTTTGTTCGGTCTCTTTAAAATGAAAACGTACAAATTGCTTCCGTGGGTCATATGATTTACTGTTCTTTCCTTTTGACTCTTCGTACCGGATACCATCTTTTAATCTCAGAACCATGTAGCTGTTGTCCGGAGAGTTTTGTACAAATCCTTCTTTGGCTAGCAATACATTGTTGGACGAGCTACCGGATGTATGATCATAGATCATCAGTTCATTTAATACGGTACCGTCTTTACTTTTACTCTTTGCGCGGATGGCATATCCGGGAATGGTGTTGTTAAATATTCCGGGTTTGATAAGGAAATCGGCTTTCTTATTTCGGACATCATATAATAGCGATCCCATCTTCAGATTTACTACAGGTAATATATAATCAGAAAATAAAAAAGAACCTGCACTGAACAAGGCAACGAGAATAAACAGGGGAGTCATGGCTTTGCGAAGAGATACTCCGGCAGCTTTGATCGCTACGAGTTCATAACTTTCGCCCAGATTACCAAATGTCATGATCGAGGATAATAACATGGAGAGGGGGAGGGCCATCTGCATTTGCACGGCGCACTGGTAGCCAATGAGTTGCAGGATGACGTACCATTCAAATCCTTTTCCAATCAAATCATCAATGTATTTGAAAAGGAAAAGCATCAACAGCACGAACATCACAATACAAAATGTGACGATAAACGGCTTAATGAAAGATTGAAGAATTAATAAGTGAATTTTTTTCATTCGTCAGCTCCCTGTACAACCTATCACTATTAATTTAGAATAAATTGTAGCATAATATATTATTATGCTACAAAGATAAAGATTTTTTATGCTCCAATAACACTTTGGAGATATTCTATCTGATTGTCCCAGATTTTTTTCCGGTCCTCCAGATTATCTTCTTTAGCAAAATCAATAATTGATAATGCGACATCATTTGTCAGCTCATCCTGATTGATTTCCATTTCGAAAAAATAGGGTTCATCATCTAACCATTTGAACTTTACACTTTTGTTTTCTTTTGAAGCGATGAGTTTAGCTTTGTGGCTTTCATTATCCCATATAAATTCATAGGTGTTGTCACGGAAGTGAACTTCGTCAGCAAACCATTGTGCCAGCGCATTTGCCTCTTCCAAAAAAGGGAAAAGAATACGCGGAGACGAGTTGATGATATATTCGCGTTGAAATTTTACTTTTTCTTCCATACGATATTTTGCACTAGTTAGTTGTTTTTATTTTTGCCTGTCTACTGTTAAAAACCGTGCCATTCTTGTTTGCCAAGAAGGCCTTTAATCCTGCTTTTAAATGCAACAGATCACTCTCTTTTTGTAAGTATACAGATTTATTTTGTTTAAAAAAATAGAATAAGAATTTTATTAAAATAAATTTTTGAAATATTTTTTCTGTGTATTTTTTTCATTTTTAGGGATTTGTGCAGATGGATGTGTGTAATGATGAAAAAAAGCAGAAATTAAAGCTAAAATTACTTTGAATGTAAGTTGATATTGCTATATTTGCATACTCAAAAACGGCGGGGTAGCTCAGATGGTTAGAGCGCAGGATTCATAACCCTGAGGTCGGCAGTTCGATCCTGCTCCCCGCTACTACAAGGCTGATTGAAAAATCGGCCTTTTTTATGTATAACGTGCGTTTTTTGATAGGTTTTGTGAAGAATTCATTCTATTTACAGTGTTAGCTTTGACAACTTTTACTGTTAAAACAATTAGAATAAACTTTACAAATACTTTACAGCATGGCTACACTATCAGCTGTCATTCTTGACCATCATATAAAAAGCAATAAAACTGTTAATGTTAAAATTAGAATCGGGCAACATGGACAGTCGGTTTACATTGCTACGGATCTATACACAGACAGGAGGAACATTGACGCGCGAGGCAAGTTAAAGCCTGCGTATGTCGATAAGTACATATCTCCCATACTTAATAAATTTCGAGATTACCTCACCCAAGAAATTTCAAAGAGCTATTCTGCACAAAGAATTAAAGAGTACATTTTAAAAAAGGAAGAGCCGGTTCAAGCCGCAGAAGATATTGACTTCTTAGCTTTTTGTAATGATCATATAGAAGAATTGGTCAAGGATGGTCGATCTTCCTCAGCAGTGCCATTGCGATCCGTAGTTAACTCTTTAACCGATTACTTCAAAGGTATGCTAAATCCGGCAATGCTCACTTCAAAGATCCTTATCGCATATGAAACATATCTACGTAATGATAGGACCCTTGTGCGTACCAACCAGCATGGGAAAAAAGTGAAAATTGTAAGTTCTGGAATGACTGATGCTGGGGTCTTCAAGCACATGGCCAATTTGCGTATACTGTTTAATGCATGTAAATTCAAATACAATGATGAAGATATAGGAGAGATAATCATCCGAAATAACCCCTTCGTTAAATACAAGTTGAAACCAACACGGAATAAGAAAAAGCGAAATGCCGAAGTTGATCTTTTGATAAAGCTATATACTTATCAACCTGTGGGAAGAAGGGAGCGACTCGCAAAAGATATGTTTTTCCTCTCTTTCTTCTTGTGCGGTATAAATGCAGTGGATATTTACAAAAGCGATATGACTCCAATATCCGGAAGGCTAGGTTATAACCGAAGTAAAACTCAAGGAAAGCGAGATGATAGCGCGTTTATAAGTATTGCGGTTCCAGACGTGGCCGCAGCTTATTTTAAAGAATATAGAGGTACAATCGCCAAGCGATATAGTGATGCTAGAAACTTTACTAAAGCTCTAAATATTGGTTTGAAGCAGATTGGGGAAAAGTTAGGATTTATGCTAACTTTTTATTCGGCTAGACATTCATTTGCAACAGTCGCTCGAAATGATTGTAGATGTACTAAAGATGACATTGCTGATGCTCTCAATCATGTTGTTAATGGCATGGCCATGACAGATGGATATTTGGCAAAGGATTGGAGTATTGTGGATGAAGTTCAATCAAAAGTTTTAAAGTTTTTCTTCGATAAACTTAACGAGTCCTTCAAGCTTACTTTCTATTTGCATTAATTTTAATTCAAGCTCTGTAACTCTCATTTGCAGAGCTTTTTCTTTTACGTAACCATTCTCAGCTTGTAATAAATCGTCAATATTCATTCCAAAGGAAGCAAGAGCTGCAAGAACTTGAGCATTAGGTTCCATTGTGTCATTCTCAATTCTTGAAACTGTAGATTTATTGCCATTAAATTTTTCAGCTAACTGCTCTTGAGTAATGCCTTTTATCATTCGGAAGGTCTTTATTTTTTGTCCTTTTGTTGCCATATGTATTGTAATTTTATGTGTTATTTCTTGATTCTAATAATCCAACTCTCTCTTTATAACATTATAGATTTGTTTAACATCATCAAGATTGATTGTGAAATCAGGGTATTTCCTTTTATCCGGATTTAAGCTTGTTAGAGTTAAATCTCCTGTCTCTAGATTTTGATCCGCTATCTGCTTAACAACAATACCTTCTGTATTGTGAACAAAGATCCAGTTGGGCCACTTGTGACTATGAAGTTTACTAGTCCAATACTTACGATCGAGTTCTCTGCCAACTACAATAATTCCGCTTGGTATAGCTTCTTTTATATCTCCATTATCCATACTGTCTCCATATGTTTCAAAAGCACGGTAGTTTCCTTTTGCAGGCCTATCTGTAGTAAAATAGTGTACTGGTAATTCTTCTAAAAAATGTGTATCTGTATAGTCTGTTAAATAACCTGCTTGAGCATACATAGGAACTAATTCTACTTTCATCCGGAATCTGCCTGGTGAGATCTCAACAAGTTCGCTTACTTGATCTTCTTCTATTGATCCTAAATCAAAGGCATTTCCACCCATCGCATTGAGTGAATTTATCTCAGAAGGAGTCATCTTTAAAAACTCGATGATTCTAACTTTTTCATCGGTGCTTGGGTACACCTCATGTTTTAATCTATTTCCTAAAGTTACACGCGTCATACCTAAATAATTAGCCAATTCTTCAATTGTTATTCCGCGTTCTTTTAGGATTGATTTAATGTACAATCCTTGATTTTTCATCTTTCAAGTGTGTTTTAGCAAAAAATATTGTACAAATGATAAATAATATTTGCAAATGATAAATATCAATATTACATTTGTATTGTCAAAGTTTAACAAAAGTAAATAAAGTGTGTTCAAAATGCAAAAGAAATTTATCAATCATTCAAAATTAAGAATAGTATGGAAGCTATAACTAAGCCTACTTGGCCTCAATCATGGCGTGAAAAAATGGATCGAATGGAAATAGGTGAAAGTGAACCTGTGGACCAAAGGGTTGTAAAATCTGTAAGATACATCGCAAGCAAGCATTTTCACTCAGCGAAGGCACGAAGTAATAAGAGATTTACAGTAAAAAGGGATCCGACACATCAAGGAAAGTATAAAGTATGGCGGAAGGAAGATGATGTCAGAAAGGAAGGAGGCAAAAACAATGATTAGTTTACTAGCAACACAAGGTAGCGATGTAACACTTGTTGAGAATCAATCTACAATAGCAAAGGTTCTGCGGTCAATGGCAAAATTGACCGCTACCGAAATGTTGACTATGACAGGAGGTCTTAAACCATATATAAGTAAAGCTGAAGCTTATAAAATGTATGGAAGAGGAAAGGTAGATAAATGGATTTCAGATGGGCATTTGTCTATCAGTCAGGATGAAGTTGGGACCAGCAGTAAAATGAGAATCAACAGGGGTGAAATTGAAGCGTTGGCAGAAGCTGACGACTTATTAAGTTATCAAATTGAAAAGGATAATGAGTCCAGAGCTAAAGAAAAAATTGCTAAGTCAGGTAAAAGATCTGCTTAACGAAGTACATATCGCATTAGAAGATGTGCATGAAATTAAAGTTCAGTTGGGGATGACGGCAAACTAACCAACTGAATATTGTAAAACAGCCTAAAGGCTACACTTAACAAATATTTATTATGAAAGGACGAATTTCAACGGGAACTGTACAAGGTAGTACGTTGCCCGAAATCGGAAGAATTAAGGTAGGTATGAAAACCGAACGTGGTTTGCCTACATCATTAGACTATTTCCGGGCTACCGGAAAGTTCGCAACTCATTTCGCCTCGCTTGTGGGTGATAAGCCCACCGAATTGCACATTGCTTTTGTTAGTAATAATCTTAGTGAGGTGTGTAATGAGCAATTCGAGGCATGGGATAAAGGCAAGCGCCTTGGATGGGGAGACGGTTCGACCTTTACTGTTTGGAATCCTTTGGGAGGGAAGGACGGTAAAGGGGCATATGAAAGTGGGTTGCTTCCTGACGATCCAAAAGTCAAGGCAATTCGTAAGCATTTTGCACGGACGCTGACTTTACGTTTTGTATTGCTGAAAATGAAAGGTGTTCTTGGATACTGGACATTTCAAACGAAGGCCAAAGAGACAACGATCCCTAGTATTGTGAAAGCATTTGATATGGTGATGGAGCGTAGTGGAAGCATAATTGGTTTCCCGTTCTCGCTTGTGGTGGAGAAGGTGCAGTCGTACACTCCCGGTATGGCAAAGAACTATCCAATAGTTAAGCTTATCCCAAATTTCACAGAAGAAACTATCGAGCAGGTACGTGCCTATGTTGAATCGGGCGGTGAATTGAACCGATTAACCACCAACATGATCACCAGCGGAAGTTTGTTGCAGTTGGGTTCGGGAAGTGGTGTAGCTGTAGCAGTTGAGGATGTAGAAGCGGAGGAGGTGAAGTAATGGAATTTAAAGGAACACCAGGGCCGTGGGTGGCTGTAGACAACACTCATTTTTATGATGTTAAGACATCTGTGTTGGGCTCCGACTTAAGCGTTATGGCAATGCTTTTCGATGAAAAATTAAATCCAAGCCATTTATCAGATGAAAATAAGGCAAACGCACTACTAATAAGTAAAGCGCCTGAGATGCTGGAAATGCTAAATCATGTACTATCGCTAGCGCAATGCGGTAACATTGTTGAAGCCTACAAGATTGAAGAACTAATCAAATCCGCAACCCAAATCTAATACCCCATGTCAATTACATTCGAAAATATCAATACAGAGTGGTTCAACGATACCGCGTTGAGACTACCATCATATAAAGTAGGCCGCGTTAACTTCGGCCAAGGCCGATCATACATCCGGTTAAATGAGGATGGAGTGCCGGTCGAGAGTCCGCTACGGCTATACACCAGTCTCACCACTGCGATCAATGCTTGCGCACCTATGGAACAGCCATTGTTGGAGTGGTACGTTAAGCACGGGTTGAAAGAAGCTGGCAGACTGCTAGAGCTAAGCCAGCATTACGGCACATTGATGCACTTGGAAATAGGCAAGTTTCTGATCAATGGGCAATACGACTTTGATGCTGTTGAAACGGTGGTCGATGATTACCTAGCCGAAAACAGCTACTACCAACCGGACACGAAAGAATGGCCTGAAAAATTACGCAACGACCTATCTGCATTCATTCAGTTCTATTTGGATTACCAAATCGTACCATTAGGTATTGAATACGTCCTGCTAAGCGAGCGTGGCTATGGCACGTTGATCGACTTAGTTTGCAACATGACTATTCAAGTAGATGGCTACTCAGATACCGAGGTTTACAAGTCGGGTCCGAGAAAAGGCCAACCCAAAGAAATCAAAGTGGATAAAACCATCAGCGCTATCATCAATTTCAAATCCGGCCGTCATGGTTTCTACCGAACCAATGGACTGCAGCTTGAGGCGGAACGCCAATTATGGGAAGAAAACTTTCCGGATCTACCACTGGATGCCGCGTGCAACTGGTCGCCTAAAGAATGGAGAGGTGAAACGCCTACTTATAACTTCAAGGATTGGACAGGCGATATAACTACCTCCGAGGTTGATGCTGTTATGACGCTTGCTGATATCCGGTATGCTAGTAAGGCGGAGAGTAAAACGTACACTACCATTGGCGGGGTATTCTCAATAGCAGACCGTGGACAGGGATTATCAGGAGTGATCCGTAAAGAAGGGATTAGCGAATATGTGGGGCGCAAGTTCGGGCATGCTGAACCGAATATGGAGCCGATCGTTAGGCCTGCGGCTGTTAAGCCTTCCGCCGCCGCGAAACCCACCGAACCTGTGATTAATGAACCGACTGCTGAACCATTACCATTCTAGTTATGAGTACAACAACGCAACAAACAATGGCTATCATGCCGTTTACTCAAACAGACCTGCAAAATGCAGGCGCTGTTTATACAGCTGCGCAGGGTTTCTTAGATAAGTACCGTGCGAAGCAAATCGCTTTACTTGCCAAAGCCGCTGCCAACGGCGATAAACTTCCCAAGGAATTGGATGACGAGTTGATGAACTGGCAAGTTTCGGCAAAGAAAGCTGTTAAGCACGTCGAGGAGCAGCGCAAACCGTTTACGGAAAAGGCACATGCTTTCATCAAAGCTTTTACTGCTGTGGAGAACGCTCTCAGTAAGGAACTGTATGATCCAATTCAGCGCCTACGCAATACATCCGCAAGAATACACGCGCAAGAAGCTGCTGCAGCGAAGCAAAGGGAGCAGGCAGAGCTAGCCAAAAAACAAAAGCGAATTGATGATATCGCTGCATTGGAAACCCAATTGCGGAGTGGATATGCGGCCTATCTCTCTACCGTAAAGCAAACAATGCTTACTGTGTATTCAGGCGCAACAATTGAAACAATTGGAGAAGCGGAGGCGGCTATTTCAGGCTTTATTGGCGGAACACTTACAGAAGATGCTTGGGAAACCATCACCCTAATAGGTGATCAGGAGTTGATCAACGAAGTGCGTACTGCGGATAAGTTCACGGCGTGCGCTAATCATTTCAGTGCCGAGGTGACTAAATATGCTGAATATCTTCTTTCACTTATTCCTACCCGTTTAGCGGAATTGGAAGTCGGTGTTGCCGAAAGTAAAGCTGCTGGGGCACTAGCAAAGAAACAGCAAGAGGATGCTGCTGCGGCTCAACTAGCGGCCCAGCAAAAAGCCGATGCGGATTCCGCAAAGGCAAAGCAAGCTGCATCTGTCACTGTGATGGTTGCCCAGGCTAATCGCCAAGTGGAAGCACCGAAAGCAATTGAGTCATATACCGTTTCCGTTGCGTCTGTCGATGGATGGCGTGTGATCATTGATTACTATCTGAATAATGCCGGAGTCACGGCTGAAGGTTTAGGTAATGTCAAACTTGATCAAATGCGTGCATTCGCTGAGAAGCAAGCCAAAGCAACTGGTGAAATGGTGGAGCATGCTGATATTATGTATAAACCGAAGTATAAAGCGGTGGCTCGCGCTACCAAGAAAAAGGCGGCGTAGGAAACTGTTGTATCAATCTTAGCGTTATAATATTAAAAACAAAAAATATGTCAAACAAAACACTTACTGGCTCAATAGCCCTAACAAAATTAACTCAGGCAGTTATCGTAGACAAGAAAAATAAAGCAGGTGAAATGGTTAAATGCGTACTGCTTCCGATTGATGGAAACCATCTTACTTTGAAAGATGAAGCTGTTTATATGGATGTACGAGTCGTTATCCGAGAAGAAGCAGATCAGTACGGACAAAATGGTTTTATTGCAAAGTCACTCCCAACGGAAATTTATAATGCAAATAAAAGTAATACAGAATGGCTTAATTCAAATCAACCAATTCTTGGTAATCTAAAAGATTGGTCGCACGGTGGAGGGAATTCATCTCCTGCGACAACAATAGATGAAAACGACGATCTACCATTTTAATTTTTGATTAAAGGGAGATCTATTTCTCCCTTTTTTTATTGCTTAAATGTTTCCTTATTGATAACTTTAGAAACTTTGTGATTGTTTAATAGGACGGCAAACCTTCAATCTGAAGTACTTAACAAAATTTATTATGAACTTATTGAAACCTTACGAGTGTCCCCACTGTGGTGTGGAAGACGAGGCTAAATATGTATTCTCTGGTCCACACATTAAACAGGTGTGTAACCATTGCAATGCATACGTCAAATTTACTTCAAAACATCAAGTTCCAGATTCAACTGAAGTCAGATTAAGAATCTGGTCAATCACCAATCAAGATGTTAATGTAATATCTGAGGCAAAACAGGCATGCTTCTTCATTGAAGATCTAAGAGGAATCGAAAGAAATATGATGTATTGGCGTCTATATTTAGCAATTCGATTATACCAAAGAAAGGAGGTAGGGTCATGAAAGTTATGCTACCAACATTAAGACCATATCAATCTGAATTTGTAAAAAACTTAGCTGTTGCCCTGAGGGATCACCGGCGGGTCATTGCTTGCGCACCGACAGGATCCGGAAAGACCAAAATGTTTATTGACGTTGCTTACAAGTCAATTTCGAATGGCCGAGCCGTCGTTATCATCAGTGAGACAACTAAAATCTTTGATCAGATTATTGGTGAAGCAGGAGGGATTGAGATAGCCAACGGTAAAAAGCATGTTCATATCAAAGC
The DNA here is from genome assembly GCF_002418355.1 of Sphingobacterium sp. UBA5789. Classification (NCBI taxonomy): domain Bacteria; kingdom Pseudomonadati; phylum Bacteroidota; class Sphingobacteriia; order Sphingobacteriales; family Sphingobacteriaceae; genus Sphingobacterium; species Sphingobacterium sp. UBA5789. Next base: position 205,407 of record NZ_DIDX01000003.1, read on the forward strand.
CGGGCAACTATATATTGCAATGGCCCAAACACTCACGCGGCGCCCACTGATACTGGAGCAACTTGCGAAATTGGAATTTCCACCACTTATTATTGTCGATGAAGCCCATATTGGGACACCTTCGAATATTATCCGTCGTTTGATCGAGGTAAGTAATCCGTATATCCTTGGTTTTACCGCCACTCCCGATGGTAGAGTTGCTAAACATCTCACAGAGCTATATAATACTTGTGTTGTATGTTGCCAGGTAGACGAACTAATCCAACAAGGTTTTCTTTGCTCATATCAACATCTTGCACGCACTAAAGCTGATACCGATATCCTTGAGATGCGTAATGGTGAATTCACTGAACAATCCCAAACCGCAGCCTTTTCCACTTCGGCTGTGTATGATGGGATTTTTGAAGATCTTCGATCAGCGACATTCAAGAAGTGCATGATTTTCGTTTCGTCCATCAAACATGCGCGTGAAATGAATGAGCGACTACTTGCGGAGGGGTTTGCATCTGTAGAGTACCACTCCCAACTTGAGAATGCTTCCTATGAGTTGGCCAAATTCACTGAATTGGGGATAGCAAATATATGTGTGTCGGTAGCTAGTTTAACAAAGGGTTTTGATGCTCCATCTGTCGATTTGGTTATTCTCAACCGTGCAACAACTTCTTTACCTCTATATCTGCAAATGATAGGACGCGGAAGTAGACCGGTATGGTCAGCTGATGGTACACCAATTAAAACAAACTTCCGAGTTTTGGATTACGGAGGTAACTGGGAGCGACATGGACTTTACTTTGAGGATCGTGATTGGGGAAATATGTGGGAAGTAACCAAAAAATCAAAGAAAGGTGAGGGTGTAGCCCCTGTCGCACTTTGTCCTCAATGTGAGTCTATAATTTCTACAACCCAGCGTATATGTCAATATTGTGGAAATGAACGGCCATTGACTGAAAAGGAACTAGAGCAAGGAGAATTGGTGGAAGTTACCAGTCACTATACCTCTCTAGTTGGCAGAAAGATCAGCGAACTCACTCCGAATGAACTTGCTATTTATGCAAAGATGAAAAAGAAGCAGGTTTTTGCGACACGTGTGGCTAAAGCTAAAGAGCAAATGCACAAGGGCTTTCTTTCCGCATTCGGAGCTGCTATGGGATACAAGTCTACTTGGGTTGATATTCAATCTAGAATGATTGGATCAATGCCAATTGAATTTACTGACATACAATTACGTTAAATGCAAGAGCAAATAAGGATGGCTACTTTGTGGCCACAAATAAAACAGCTTATCGACGACGGGTGTTCATTGATCCCTGTTCGCGATAAAGATGAAGGGGAAAGGCCTGCAAAGACTCCTTGCATAAGCGCTTGGAAGCAATACCAAACCGAAAGGATGGATGAGGGTGCTTTATGGCAGGCTATGCAAACCTATGGTACTACCGCTGTTGCTGTTGTAACTGGAGAAGTTTCCGGCAGACTTGAGCTTATTGATATAGATAGTAAGTACGAGCCAGGTATCGAAGCACTAGTGCTGAAGGATATAGAAAAATTATACCCTGATCTATACCCAATACTTCGCATTCATGCGACACCTTCCGGAGGAAGGCATATCATTTACCGAATTGAGGATGGGGCTGTTGAAGGGAACCAAAAGTTAGCCGGACGTGAAGCTACAGAAGCGGAGCTGCAAGCGCAGCGCAAGAAGGGCAGGAAGCGCTTATCTACTCAGGTAAATTTCCTAGAGACACGCGGCGAAGGTGGGTATTTTCTTTATCCTCCATCTATGGGCTATTCTGTCATTCAGGATGTGCCTATACCTCAATTAACTTGGGAGGAGCGCTGCGGTATAATTAACCTATGCCGCTCATACAACCGTTTGGTAAAAATTGAACCGACTCCTAAACCAACCAAAAAGGAAGATGATTGGTACACGACCAACCCGTTTGAAGATTTTAACGAGAACTGCGATCCAGTTCAACTCATCGAGGAATTTGGATGGAAGCGCACCAAGCATTTTTCGGATAGGTTCTTTTGGTTCACGCGCCCCGGCAAAGATAAGGGAGTTTCCGCTTCATTTAATCGTAGTAAGCGAGTATTTTACATATTCACCAGTTCGACTGAGCTTGAGCCGACGCGCGGGTACAACCCTGCCAGTATTCTGGCCGAGCTTCGTCACGGAGGAAATAAGAAAGAGGCTTACCACGACTTAGTAAAAAGCGGTTACGGTAAAGTTAAGAGGCAAATTGAACAAGCGGTAATTAAAAAGGCGGCAATCAAAGGCACCGGCATTCCATCCAACTTTAGTGAGGAGGCAAAGGCAGATCACATCCAACTTGCTAAAAAGTACAGTGAGGATTATCCGCATGGCACGTTTTGGGAGTACAACAAGCAGGGGGATTTCGTTATCAACCTTGAAAATCTGCTCACTGTGGCTGTCGAGATTGGTTTCAGATCATTCAATGGGGCCATCGTGCAGGTCAATGGAAAGTTCGTTACAACTGTTGACGATGTTTATTTCTTCGATACGATAAAGGATTACATCAAAGAGGATAACGAAGATGTCGCCATTGAAATAAAGAATGTGTATGAGCGTTTCCTAAAAACTTACGGAAGCTTTATAACATCGAAACGTCTTGCAGCATTTGATGACGAGGATGTGCTTACGGATTCCGCGGATGCTTGCTACAAGTTTTATGCAAATTGCTTTGTTGAAATCACTGCCTCCCGTATCCGTGTAAATCCCTACGAAGAACTATCTGGATATGTTTGGTCGCATAAGATGTTAGATCGTGAATATCACATAGATCGGCAAGCTAGCAAGCTATACGAGCAATACCTTATCAATTCGACATCGGTAACAGGCACGATCGATACGAATGTTAAAAATATAATCGGATGGCTATGTCACGACTACAACTCCGCGGCCCGACTCTACATGGTTGTGATGACTGAACGTGTTCTCGATCCCAAAGAGGGTGGAGGATCAGGAAAGAACATTTTTGCGGGCCTGCTGGCTAATGTTATAGGTATGTCTACCGCGTCTGGAGCTATGGTAAAGTGGGATGATAAGTTTTTTGCAGTATGGAAGCCGGGCAACCGGCTATACTTCGTTCCCGATCTGCCGAAGGTCATCGACTGGACGTTTCTAAAGAATGCTATTGAGAACCCGCTAATAAATAAAAAGTACGATCGTGAGATATCGATCAATATGCAGGAAACACCGAAGCTCTTGCTCAATACCAATTATTCATTTGCAGATGTCGATGGGGGATTAAAACGCCGTATACGCATTGTAGAATTTACGGACTATTACACAATTAATGGCGGCGTGGACACTGTGCATGGAAAGTTATTCCCTGCCCCAGGTTCAAAGGGAGATTGGACGCAAGAAGATTGGAAGGGCTTTGATGATATGATCCTGCATTGCATTCAACATAATCTCGCCGCTAATGGTAAGATTGAGAGTGTTGATCTATCGGAAACCGGATGGATCAAGAAGTTCATCACCATGTATGGGGAGGATAACTATGATTTCATTCGCGACAACATCCAAAATTGGGTTAAATCGGATTATGTAAAAGCCTCAGATTTTCAGGTGCAATATGATAATCATATTAGCGAATTGAAGGAGCGTTATAAACTCGGTAAGAAGAAGTTAATGTCGGCCGTCAAGGAGTTTTGCGAACGGTACGATATTAATTTTGAACAAAGTATGGTAAAACGTATTGCACATGAAACTGTACGTACTCACATATTTACTGGGAATTGGGAACAATTCAATGTATATCTAGATGAGGATGACGGAATACCGTTTTAAATTGGCACCTGAAATTGGCAACTTTTGAAAACTTTATTTTACATTTAATTTTACAAATGATAAATAATTTATACATTTGTATCGTTGACCCAAGGGGTTGATAGGATTGGAGTATAAAGTAGCGGCCGTCGTCGGCAAAACTTCGGCCGCTTTAATCACACTTAACAATGTAATTTATTATGAACTCGCAAATTAACAAAAGTAAATCAATGTATTCACGATGTTTCTTAAATGATACTTTGAGAAACATTCACGATGAAGTTCCAAATACCTCTGATAAGGTTTTAAAGAGATGGAATGATCTAAAAATAATTTATGAATCATCCTTAAAGAAAGAAGACACTAAAGATGCAATATTAGGAATTATAATAATCATGCTATCGATACTCCTGCTTATAGGATTAATAATAATACTATCAATGATACATACTTAATACTAATCAATAATTCTTTGACGTGCCGTCATACTTCCCATAAGTATGGCGGTTTTTTGTTTTATCTTTTTAAGTTTTAATAAGTCAGCAGCCTACCTCTTTAATTATTTATTGTTATTAATTGTTGCTTTTTATGTTGCTTTTGTGCAATAAATGGAAACTATGCTTATTTTTGTGAGTATCAGGGAGGTCAAAGTACCTGGTTCATAAATTAAGTGTGTTATGTCAGAAATCCAGTTACAGTCTCAGTGCTTTCAGTGGTTGTGGAACTTTTATCCGCAAACACGTCGTAAGTTCTTCCACGTGCCGAACGGTGGTAGTCGCAATGCTGTAGAAGGTATGCAGCTAAAAGCATCTGGTGTTGTAGCTGGTATTCCTGACTGTGTGCTAATCCACAGGGGGAATGCTTACGGATTCGAAATGAAAACCCAATCGGGTATGGTTAGTCCAGAACAGCAAAAAGTACACAAGGTTTGGCAGGAGGATGGAACACCCGTTTACATCATTCGCTCATTAGAAGAGTTCCAGTCTGAAATCTTTACCATAATCGGTGAACCAAAAAAGGAGATAGCAGCATGATAAATCCAGTCATTTCTCAATATCTTTTGCTTAAACATCCTGAAGTATATAATGAGTTGGCTATAAACTTAAAGAGCAAGCCGTGCTCTTTAAATCAGTTAATCAAAATACACAGTTTCTCTAATCAAATAAGTGATGATCCCTTTTATCAAAGATTATATACCATATGTACATCTCTAATTTTATTTTCGCCGGAGACAATACATGCTGAGTATAGAGTTAAATCAGGAGTTATAAAATCGCTTGCCGAAATAATGGGCGTATCAAAGCAAGCCTTATCAAGCAAGATAAGTCAGTCTGTGCATTACTACCTCAACGTAGCGAGGGTTCGGGAGGCTGTGGATTATATTGTGAAGGAGGTAAGAGGAGATGAGTGAGGAGGATGACCTAGATAAAAAGTTCACTATAGTTCACCATAAAGTTGTGGAGGATATAATCTATGACTGATAAACAATTAAAATTTGTTGAAGCGTATTTGCTTAATCCAAATGCTAAAGACGCGGCAATATCTGCAGGCTATTCTGAAAAAACTGCAAAAGAGAAAGGTTACCAACTTTTGCAAATACCAGAATTGTCTGAAATAATAAAATCTCGTCAGGCTATCATCTCTGAAAAAACAGGAATTGATAAAGAATGGGTTTTAAATCGGTTCAAAGAAATCTCAGATAGATGCATGACTGTTGAACCTGTAATGATAAAAGTTGACGGTGAATGGGTAGAGTCAGGAGAGTATCAATTTGATAGTGCAGGAGCAAATAAAGCTACTGAAATGATCGGAAAACACATCGGCTTCTTCGAAACTGACAATAAGCAAAAGCAATCTCAAATTGATGTTAACGTATTATCGGATGAAACTATAAACGCTTTATTAAAAGCCAAGAAATGACCCAAGAAGCAATCGACATATTAAGCAACCTTGATATTACCAAAATTCAGGGAGTAGCCTTCAAAAGAGGGCTATTTGAGTTTATAGTCGATACTCCAAAAGGAAGGCACGAGAAGCAGGAGCAAGCTTTAAGGATACTGACAGATAATACTACCGAAGAGTTTTTGTATGGGGGCGCGGCAGGTGGGGCAAAATCCTGGACTGGCTGTTGTTGGTTGATGTTCCAATGTTTGATTTTCCCTGGAACTCGCTGGTTTATTGGTAGGGAGGAGCTAAAACGTATCACTGAGTCTACATTGATTACATTCTTTAAAGTTGCTAACGAATATGGCATTTTAAATGGTGTTGATTTCAAGTATAATGGGCAAAAGAACTTTATTCAATTTGCAAATGGTAGTCGTATTGATTTACTCGAATTAAAGTTTAAACCGAGTGATCCATTATATGAAAGATTTGGCTCAACTGAATATACTGGTGGTTGGATAGAAGAAGGTGGTGAAATTGATTTCGGTGCGTATGACGTTTTGAAGACTCGTATCGGGCGCCAGCACAACGAACGATACAACCTTATTGGTAAGCTTTTTATTACTTGTAACCCGAAAAAAAACTGGATGTATACATTATTTTATCTTCCAAATAAGAGAAGGGAACTTCCAGTACACATGAAGTACCTTGCTGCCTTTGTTCAAGATAATCCTCATATCGACGCTGGTTATGTAGAACGTCTTAAAAGAACAAAGGATAAAGCTAAAAAAGAGCGCTTGCTAAATGGTAACTGGGAGTATGACGACGATCCAAACGCAATGTGCAAGTATGATGACATCATTGCTATGTTTTCTAATGAACATGTTTATTGGTCAGCAAGGAACGCTATCAATGCTCCTAAATACTATTTAACAGCTGACATAGCCCGTTTTGGTTCAGATAAAGCCCGTATTGGTGTTTGGTGGGGTTGGATATTAGTAGAACGACATTCTTTTGATAAATCTGCGACTACAGAATTACAAGCATGCATCAACGCTATGAGGGCTAAATATAATATTCCAGTTCACCAGTGTATTGCTGATGAAGATGGAGTTGGTGGAGGTGTGGTCGATGCGTGTGGCATCCTTGGTTTTGTAAACAATGCTAAACCGATAGTTACAGATGATGCAAAGGAAAATGAAAATAGGTTCTACGGCGATAAGAGGAAGGAGCTACCGCAGATAGAGAATTATCAAAACCTTCAAACTCAATGTGCGTATCTACTCGCCGATTATATTTCAGGGCATAAAATTTTATTACAGTGTATTGATGATGAAATTGAACGTCAAGAGATACAAGAGGAGTTTTCTTGGTTGAAAACATATAAATCTGATCAGGAGGGAAAATTAAGGATCCTGCCTAAAGATGAGATTAAAAAGCAAATTGGAAGGTCTCCGGATTGGAGGGATCTTATTTTAATGAGAAAGTATTTTGATATAACGTCAGATAATACAGTTGTTTTTGACGACTCAATAATAGGAATGTTTGGATAGACACCGCGGTGTACAGTAAAGATAAAGTTATGGCAAAAGAAAGTAAGGTGGCAACTGCTGCCATTGATCCAAAGATAATTGAAGAACTAGGTAAGGAGTCAGCTCCTGCTTATGAGGTGAAGAAGGAAACTGATATAAAGGAGCACAATATATATGATGAGCAACTGAGGAAACGCAAGACAGTAGTCAAAAAAGTAATAGGGCCTGATGGTAAGACTGTGATGATGGCAGATGGAATAACGCCAACGACAACCACAACATACGTCGATCCCGCTCGACTTCCTTTAGCGTTGCAGGAGATCATAGTTACCAGAAGGGTTGCGTTTATGAACTTGGGTAAAACGAGGCTATATGCGGAGCCGGCCAAGGGTGCCCAGGAAAAAGCTTTCAACCTATTGCAGCGTTTGAGGGAAAATAATAAGGTAAGTTATAAAGAATCTGAGATTGCTAAGCTGTTGAACAAGGAACTTCAGGTTGCCAAGTTGTGGTATTCTAAGGTGACTGATGACGCAAGCCACTGGGGTGGCATAAGCAATGTTGCTGTTGATTATAAAATGCAGATCTTAGCGCCAAGCAAAGGCGATACGCTTCTTCCAGTGTTTGATGCAAATGGTGATTTGACTTATTTCGGTAGGCAATATGATCGTCGTAAGTCTTTGGAAGAACTTGCCGGAGAAACCAGTGGTGGGGACAAGACAGTGAAGTGCTTTGATATTTACAGCGCTGATCGTCTACTGAAGTTTGAGCAAGGAGGATCCGGCGGAGGAGGTGAAGGTGGGTGGACATTAGTTGCAACAGTGGATTTGCCATACAAGAAGCTTCCAATTATCTACTACTCCAAAGATACCCCGATTTGGGCCAATGTGCAACCATTGATAGAACGATTGGAAACAGTGATATCAAACTTTGCCGATACTAACGATTACCACGCTTCTCCGACTTTAGTGTTCAAAGGTGCAACGGGTGCCCAAGCCCAGGAGAAAGGGGAGAGCGGAAAAGCTGTATTACTGACTGGTGAACATGCTGATGCTAAGTACGTAACTTGGGATCAGTCAGTTGAAGCAGTTGAATTGGAAATTGATACATTGGTGAACTTCATCTACTCTCTGACCCAAACCCCAAATATTAGCTTTGAGGAAATGAAGGCATTAGGCGATCTTTCAGGTGTTGCATTTGATCGGGTGTTCCTTGATGCACACTTGGCTGCAAGCAATGAGATTGATGGGGGATATGGCGAGCTATTACAGCGTAGTGTTAATTTGGAGAAGGCTCTATTAGCAAGTATGGACACAGGACTTACTACTGTTTTGCAAGAGTTAGCTGTTACGGTGGAGGTACCAAGGTTCAAGCTCGACGATTTGGATGCTGATGTTGATCTTGCAATCAGAGCTAAGGACGGTGGATTAATTTCAGCGGAGACTGCTATTGGAATGTCTGGGTTAGTTACAAATGTGCAAGAGGAGATAAAAAGGATTAAAGAAAGAGGTGTTATTAGTAATAATAACCATTAATTTTGAAATAGAAAATGTACATTTTTTGTGAATTATTTATTTAGATTTGTTCTAAATTGAAATTTTAACTATTTTTGTGATCTTAATTGAACACAATTTTCGAATTATTACGTTTACTTTGTAAAGAAAATACTTAAAAATCCAAAAGGCAATCTTTGAGATAAATAAAAGTATTTGTAAAAGTTTAATAAATGTCAAAAGATAAATATACCCATATCGCGAAAATCTATGGCATACCATGTTATTTTAATGAAGAAAATATGGCCATAGAAGGTACAAATTGGTTTTATGAAAAATTAATCGATTTAGCTATTTATCTTGATACAATTTTAAAAATTAGTGATGGATTTTATATCACTGATATGCATGAAATAAATAAAGCCGATTAAGTTGACAAAACAAAATCGACCTCTTAGTAATTAGACGGCACATCAATTACTTAGAAACTCTATCCTTTTTAGTCTTTTAATTCGACTTCAAAGCGGTAGAGTTTTCCTTGTGGATGATACTGCCTTTTACCATCTTTACGAGTGATGTAAGGCGTATAGACAACTTTGTATCTTTTACCGTCTTTTTCAATGATTTCCATTGTTCATATAACCCCCTTTCTTTTATGTATTACTAAGGCATGGAAATATTTGGTTCGACTTAGAAATTAACCAAAACAGCTTTGTCAATACTGCTCCTTTTATGATCTTCTTTTTGAATTATTTGTAGCTATTTCGCAATTCTTTGTGAAAGAAATTCTTAAGTGAATGTTTCTCTAAATTGTTATATTCAAGTTTTAGATCGTTTTTAGAACGGGAATATGATATTTCAATCAATTAAACAAATATAGTACATTTATGTATAATGTTGATATAACATTTTTCAACAATTCACAATTTATATTTATTTGCGGATTTTAGACTACAAAAAGCAATGTTGGAATATTAATATTATAATATTTAAATTATAAAATCAATGGTTTTCAGTCAAAGAATTATAGAATTAGCTCAGAGTGGCTAAGGTGAAGCCATAAACTCGCAAGAGGGTAGCCAGTCCCTCACTTGTTATCAAATAGTCTTTTCATAATTTAGGTTTATAATTGGTTATTCCGTGGGGATTCCTCCCAAGTTTCTCCACGGTTTTTAATGTCAAAAAATAGAATCTTATAACTAATAGAATCTCAAAATTATTACCATTTATAAGTGATCGCATTAATATTCATTCCTGCGCCTACTGAAGCAAACAATATTATATCTCCATCAGAAATATTATAGGTCTCTATTTGATTATCTAAAACTTGATGCAATAAGGTTGGAATTGTAGCTACTGAGCTATTCCCCATTGAAGATATGTTCATTGGCATTATGTTTTGAGGAACATCATCTATGCCATACAGCTCGAAAAATCTTTTAACAATTGCCTCATCCATCTTTTCATTTGCTTGATGAATTAGAATCATCTTAAGGCTTTCAATTTTATTTCCACTGTGATCGAAACATTGTTTCATAGCTTGAGGAACATTTTTTAAAGCATATTCATATACCTTACGACCCTTCATTTTTATATACTCTGAGTCTTCTTTTTCACCTTTATTAGAACCTGCAGAGTAAATGAATTCAAGCTCAAGATCTGTATCTGATCTGACAACGCTGTTAACTATTCCACTATCTGAAGTTGTATTTACTTGAATAATACAAGCACCGGCTCCATCAGAAAAAATCATACTATCTCTGTCAGAGGAATCGATTACACGTGAAAGTGTCTCAGCTCCAATAACAAGACAAGTTTTTGACACTCCTGACCTAATAGCTAAATCACATTGAATAAGGCCCTGTAGCCATCCAGGACAACCGAAAATAAGATCATACGGAATACAACTTATATTCTTGATACCTAAATTATGCTTAACTCTGGCGGCCAAAGAAGGGACCATATCTCGTGGAGATCCCTCATATTTAATGTCTCCGTAGTTATGAGCGACAATAATAATATCAATTATTTCCGGGTCTACTAATGCATTTGATATTGCCTGCTCTGCTGCGATTGTAGCCATATCAGATGCGGTTAAACCTTTTGAAGCATATCTTCTGCTTTTTATTCCTGTAATAGCACTGAATTTTTGAATTATTGTTTCAGGAGATTGATTAATTTCTACCTTATCTGTACCAAAAAAATTATGATTCAAAAAATAGCTGTTGGGAATTATTTCAGTAGGTATACATGCGCCTGTTCCTATTATTTTAGATCTTAACATATGAGATTATTAATTAAAATGATAAAGGAAAATTACATCTCCTACATAAGCAGGCTTAGTATAATCTTTTATTAAGAGCTGTGCTTGAATAACTGCTTTTATTGTGCCTCTGAGATTTGTTATCGATTTAACAGTGGCTTGTAGTTGTACTTCACCTCCGGACGGGACGGCTTGACCAAATTTAAAATTCTCAATACCATAATTGATTTCCATCTTTACATTTGTTACATCCGCAATTTGCTTCCATAAGTAAGGAATTAATGATAATGTTAGGTAGCCATGGGCAATAGTGGTCTTGAATGGGCCTTCGTTTGCTGCCCTTTCTTTGTTTGTGTGGATCCATTGGTGGTCCAAGGTCGCATCAGCAAATTTATTGATCTGATCTTGATCAATTTTATGCCACTCGGAAACACCTAAAACTTTCCCTTCATAGGATTTGTATTCTTCAAAACTTCTAATAGTTACCATATTGCTAATAATTTTAAGTATTTCAATTACAAATTGCTAATAAGCATTTAAAACGCATCTTTAATAAGACGATACATGGTCTATACTCAATTTTATTTGCCAGTCAATCTAAAGTTTTAGATTTTTGAGAATGGATTTTGGCATGTAAGGATTTGCGTAAAAATACGAAATTGATTTTATTATCTTCATAAATATAATTTGGTTTACTTATTTGCAGAATAAATTTTTAGACTTAAATGTGTAAATAGCAATTAAACAATTGTATTTTTAAAACAGTTTTTTACCAAAATAAATTATATTTGAGTATGATAACTAAGGAACTGATTATTGATACTTGCCAAGAAGTTTTAAGTAAAAACAAAGCCAATTTTAGTATTTATAAAGTGTTAATCCCGGTTCAAAAAGAATTTGGATTGGACCAACATGTTCAAGAAGTATTCACTTTTAATGGAGTCAGATGGTACACTGATTTCAATAATGAAAGAATTGATTTAGGAGAATATCCGGAGTTTTATGAGGTGGGGTGAGTAGTATTGTTTTTGCATACAAAATTTAAAGGATATTAAAAACGACAAATAAATAATTTTGAATTTGTGATATTAATCATCTAATGAGCAAATAATGTTGGGTATAAAGTGGAAAACATAGTTTCTGCACACTTTTTAACAACTTCAATATTATTTCTATTATTTATAAGTAAATATGTACTAGTATTTGCGTCTGGATAATGAGAAAAAGTAGCGGGGCCAAAAAAATCTTGGAAAGCTTGTTTGTAAATTCTAAATCTTTTAGTCATTCTAAGACCTTCTTCATAAGATCCATCTGATCTTTGTGTTCTAGATGCTAAAAAGCCAATATTAGCACTAGGACGCCTTTTTATTATATCAAAAATGATAGCTAAACAAGTTGCAATTATTCTACTTGCTTTCATTTCATTAGTCAAAATATTAAAACGCATTCTATCACCTTTCATACATTTTTGATAGTATTTCACAACATGAATATCATGATCATACACTTCAACTTCGACTATATAAATGATTTTTTTATCTATTACGTCGTCTAATTGAAATACATATGTTAAAACCCAATGTATAAAAGGTCTTGATAAATCTTTAGTTTTGGAGGCTTTTCTAAATTTGTAAGGTTGGTCAAGCATTAAGAATTATGGATACATAAATTGATATGCAGACCTTCTGTTTTGTTTAATATAGCGCGGTTGAAGTTTAGTAAACTTAATTTTAACTACCGGATATAATTCTCCAGAACCTTGGTGTGGAGGGGTTTGAATTTTTTGAGACAATACTAAAGCACTATTACTCGTATCACACGAATTAAAATTGCTAAATAACTTTCCCATTTTAATGTTTTTAAATTTTGATAACCTTTTATACTATATAAACCAACTTATCCACAAAAAGTTTAAAACTTCTGCCAAATAAGTTTTGTATTTCTTTTTAGGAACCGTACTTTTGCGGCCCCTTATAAACAGGTACTGTTGCAAGTATAAGAACCTTTTTTGATAATACAATATGGTAACCCGTAAAATTTTTGTAACCTAAAAAGTATTAAAAATCATTACTTTCTTTTATTTTTTATCATCATTCTGTTTCACATGGTTCATTCATTCATTCAGGGCGCTTAGTTTAATTTTAATTGCTTGTTATGTATGTTTGTTCATCTCGTTATTTAATATCCTTAAATCGCCTTATTTAAAGCCATTCAAAAAAACGACAAATAAAATTTTTTTTATAATATTTTGGATTTGTTACAAATTGTAACGAAAAAACTGTGGATTATCCTCTACAAATGAATTAATGTTATTATAAAGCTTCTCCCTATATCCTCTTCAACAGCAGCTTAAATTTTCCTTTCATATTATCAGTAGTACCTTCTTTATCCAGTGATGGAATGGTACACTCGAATGTTCCTTCAATATCCTCAGGCCTATCCGGATTGGATAATCTCTTGATTTTATAAAAAAGGAAAAGATTAAAATTTACTCACTCAGTAATCTGTTTAAGAGATTTGGTTTTTAGCTCAAGCACTAAACTCTTTTACATTTTATTTATTTGTAATATTTCTTTTTCAGCCACAAGCTTATCTTTACTAACAATATAAGAATTGGAACTTCTACCAATGGCCCAATTACCCCTACAAATGCCTGAGGTGAATGGATTCCGAAAACAGCTATGGATACTGCAATAGCTAGTTCAAAATTGTTTCCTGTGGCGGTAAATGCAATTGCCGCATTTTTGTCGTAAGAAACATTCAAAGATTTATTGATAAAGAAGCTTACGAAAAACATTAATACAAAATAGGCGACTAATGGTATAGCGACCTTAATGACATCCATTGGCAACTCTACTATTTTATCACCTTTCAGGCTGAACATCAATACTATGGTAAATAGTAATGCATACAATGTAATAGGAGATATTCGGGGTACAAATTTTCTATAATACCATTCTATGCCTTTTGATTTTACCAATGCGTAATGGCTTATAAAACCTGCTAAAAAAGGAATACCTAAGTATATGAATACGCTTTCTGTTACATCTTTCATTGATACGCTTACATTGAAACTTGCCATGCCTAATTTGTTTGGCAGTACATTGATAAACAGCCAAACTAAGAAGCTGTAAGTAAATACCTGAAAGATGCTGTTTAATGCAACTAATAAGGCTGCATATTCTCTGTTACCTTTAGCAAGGTCATTCCATACTATGACCATTGCAATGCATCTTGCCAAGCCTATCATTATCAAGCCTATCATATAATCCGGCTCATTTCTTAGAAAAAGAATGGCTAATCCGAACATTAAAATAGGTCCGATAATCCAGTTTAACAATAGAGAGATGCTGATAACTTTTTTATCTTTCAATACTATAGGCAATATTGAATAATCAACCTTTGCCAGTGGCGGGTACATCATCAATATCAAACCTATAGCCAGCGGAATATTTGTAGTGCCAAGGGATAGCGTATTTATAATTTTTGAAATACCTGGAAAGAAATATCCTAAGCCTAGGCCAAGAGCCATTGCAAGGAATATCCATAAAGTTAGGTATCTGTCTAAGAATTTGAGTTTTGTTTGCATCGGCTACTTAGTGATTTTTGAAAAAACATAAAACATTTCCAATGCTATCTGTAAGCTTCTTTCTGAATATATCTTTGTCTGTTCGGAAGTGTTATCTGAAATTTTAGGATCTTCAAACGTAATAGAAATTCTTTTTTTCGCGCCTGCGATAAACGGGCATCCACCATCTGCTTGTGAACAGGTCATTATAGCCGCAAAATCAGATACTGGATTAAAGGGATTGTCATACTTTTTAGAGAAACCAATTATCGGTTGGGAATTATCACTATATTTTATAGCATAAACGGGATTAGAGCCATCATATATTTTGAAAATATTAAATCCTTGATGAGATAATGTTTCTGCTACTTTTGGAAATAATGCAGTTTCTTCAGTGCCTCCTGAATAGCAAATCACATTCTCAATATCGAAATAAGAGGCTGCTACTTGTGCCCAAACCTGTGATAAATGGCTCCTGCGCGAATTATGGGTACAAATGAAATTTATATTTATTTGCTGTTTATTATTTATCTTTAATTGAATAAAATCAACCAACAGCTGTAAGGTACTTTTACGCTCATCGTTATTGATTTTCTCCCATTCTAACTGTTGAATTGTCTCTGATAATATTGGATACATAAACATTCTATTTAAGGATTTAGCAGCAGCCTGAATTTGGAGTGCAGGAATTTGATTGATTTGCAGCTAATTCGGAAAAGCTTTTCTTTTGCTTTCCAGAAGGAATTCCACAAGCATCCTGAGCCAAGCAATTTGTCGCTTTATTTTTCAGTACAAATGAATTTCCATTGAAATCCAAATCATATTTACCGATAGTATCGCTTTGATATTCCACTTCTATCTCCGCATCTTCAATTCCTAATTTATCTTCTGAGAGTTTAATTATACTTAATAGCTTTCCTGGTTTCAGCCTGTGCTCATAATCATTGGCATTCCACAATTGAAAGTTGACTACTTTTTCTTTTCGGATTATTCCACCACAATCAATGAAATTTTTGACGATTTGTCCGACTTCGGTAACGTGAAAGTGTTCAGGAACAAATGTTCCATTTTCTAATTGAAATTCAACATTTTCTAATGCAGGTAGAATTTCTTTGATTTCAGATAACTTCATAATACTAACTTTTAAAATGATAAGTAGATAATTATATAAACGTAATATAGCAATATTACGATATTAAAAATAAAAAAATGTGTTAACAACACTGCTTTACGTTTACATCCTGATTGAAAAAGCCATTAAATTCCTCTTGAAATTGTTTCCATATCTTTTCGTTAATACAATAACAAACTGATTTTCCTTCAATTGAACCTTGAATAATTCCTATGGTTTTTAATTCTTTTAAATGTTGTGAAATAGTTGCCTGTGCTAAACCTAGTTCCTCAACCAGATCATTACAAATACATGCTTTTTGGTCGATAATATATTGCAGTATAGCTATTCTGGCAGGGTGCCCTAAAACTCTAAAAAGAGATGCAAGTTTATTTTCCTTGTCTTTATATATTTCTGTTTTTGTAACTCCCATCTCTACATTTATTTGTATCGCAATATTACGATATTAAAATTAAGTATAAAAGATTTTCATTCAATTTTTTTGAAAAACTTTATTTAACCTTTAAAAACCTACAGAAATATATAAATTCTTACAGCGTTGGCGGGATTTAAGATAGACTTAGAGATAATATAAAAGTGGGAAATATTGTTAAAATAATTAATAATCTTTAGGTGAACTGAATCAAACCCGGCAATGGGTATTTCATTTGCCGGGTTCTTAGTTCTAAATCCTAAACTCCAAACCGTTAAAATCACGGTATTGCTTTATTGAAGTTATCAGTAAGTTGATTCGCAATCTTTTATTCCTGGGTACGTTTTCAGCGTAGTGGAGTCTAAGAAAGAATGGCTGAACATATCCTTTAGCAATCCAAACAGGAATATTTTCTTTTATAAATTTAAGATTCTCCATGTTATATTCTTCTGCAAAAACATTCTCCCAAATTGGACGTGATAGTCTTGTATTATTTAAGGTTAAGTTTTGTCTACGTTTAGCCTTCATAGGCTTGTCTTCGATCTCCCTCTTTATTGATCTGACCTCCACCAAACATTGGCTTATATCCGAACGCAATTCCTGGAGCTGGTTAAGTATGTATGCTTTATCTTGAGCTGTCATGGGTTATTTGATTTTAGATTTAAAGATGTGGGATCTACAAATTTTATTTCCTATACGAACCGTTCTGCATAAATCAAGGAATACATCATTTTCATTACAATATTCTCTTAAGGATCTATACAGAATTTTGGCACCTAAAGAACCATTATATCTTTTATATTGATTCTTGAAATCTTGTGTTTTAATTGAAGATTTAGCCAACCAATCACGCATATTCTCTTCGAAAAATGTCAATGTCGTTTCTCCATAGTCCTCAATAAAATGATTTCGCCATTCTTCTTCCTCAGTTTTTCCATTGATGTATTTGGTAGCATTAGTGATCTTGGCCAGCTTAGCGTTGATCTCGTCGCGCTGCGCTGTCAATTGCAGGCGTTCCTGCTCCATGTGTTGTAGTAACATTGGGAGAGCTGCAGCTTGCTTGGCCATACGTTCGCATTCAATAAAATACTTGCGAGCTTGGCGGCCTTTGTCATTCGCTTCTACCATTGCCAATTCTTTGGCAGCATTCAAGGTTAGAGCATATTCGATGGATTTAGATTTTAAATTGGAATCTCCACGTTCCACAAAGTTGTGGAGCGTGGAATAATCTTCATTTTCAATAAATCCGTATTTCTTAATCCGGTTCTTGATCCATGTTGAAAAGTCCTGTTTACTACCCAAAAAAGCATGCAGATCCCTAGCCGAGACAACGGACTGTCCATTGTTCTCGGTTACTTTAATGAGTTCCATGATTAAGCCTCCTGTCTTTTGGTTAATTGCTTATCCATCGTCTCGATGACACTGTTGTTATACCATACTGTGGAAGCAAGCTTTAATAGAGAAATGAAGCTATTCCGCTCAGCATCAGTCTTTGCATTGGTTATAGCATTTGCCAAGTGGTGAGCAATGTCTTGATAGCGTTTTTCATTGAATTGTTGAAGTTCTGCAGCCAATTGCCATAAGTGAAGCTCTTGGTTTTCTGTTAACACTAGCATTGTGCACCTCCTTTCACACTTATGCCGCAAAATGCCGCGACAATGTTGAATTTAGCATAATCTTCTCCTACAGTCTCGTAGATGTCACATGCGAGACGCGGATCGACGTTGTAAATAGTTTGAATTTCCTGAATGTGATCTACCTGCACAGATGGTGCGGTGATGAAAGCTACGATGTTTGGTGGTAGCTGTTGGTTGGTGTGAATTTCCTTGGTTCGCATAATTTGGAAAAATTAAATAATCGCATAGGTCACCGCGAACCAAGACGTGAAACGTTGATTTCCGGACTTACACCGGTATGCCTATGCTTTATTGTTAATAAATTAAATTCAGTGGACTTGCTCCACATCTTGATTCGCATTTCAAATTTGACAAATCAAATCGAAATTTCAAAATTTATTTATTCTTTTTTGAATATTGCTCTATATTAATTGGGTACTCTTGGGCAGTATTATCTTTTGATATATTTAGGACTAATTTATTTACAAGGTTTGTTCCGCTTTTTTTAAATTCTTTTTCAACTAGTTTAGAATCAAAAATGATATTTCTAGATCCAAATTTTACTACTGCATTAGATTTAGCACCTATTTTTTGAGATGATAAGTTACCATTTTGATTTACTCCAGATAAAGCTCCCAGGTCTATAGTACTTAAGTTGATTACCGGTTCTGAATTTCCATTTATTACAAAGAATGTGTCTTTCCAATTAAGTTCTAACGATTTATCAGTTTTATTATAGATATTAAGACTTATATGCTTAATATATGCATCGTCTAAAGTAATTCTAACATTTTCATTTTCAAATAAAAAATTCTTAACAGTTTTATTATTAAATGTCGTTAAAACTCCAGCTACTTTTGTTTTCTCTTGCCCAATAGCTACTCCACATGCAACCAGTATAGAGGTTACAATTAATAAATATTTCCTCATAATCTCATATTTTGTTAAACATCAAATATACACTATCTCAGGGAATTACCATATCTTACATATTCGGCTTTAAAAAATTTTAGGTCGTTTTCTCTCGGTATATCGTTTTGAATGCGGAATTCATCATAACATCTTTTTGCATACTCGAAGTTACTGAACATCCCTGCTCTATCTGATAGGAATTTATGCATGAGGTTTTCGGTGTGGGATCTAGCTTCTGGAAGGGATAAATTCCATATCTTATTTCCTAGAAGTAACTCATTTTGAGAAATTTCTTTTTTAAATACAGGAAGTAGTTGTTTTACCGCATCAATCGAACAATATCTGTCTAAAAAGCGTAAAATAGCTATATCAGACATATGGTAAACAAGTTGAGTAGATATTTCGCTTTTGGTTATAAATACATTACCGCATATCATTTTTGCAATAACTCCACCCTTGTTTTTCTTTGGTACCAACCTATATTTATTGAAATATATCGGATCTCCTTCTAAAATAACATCACAGTGGCTATCTATCCAGTTTTTTACATTTCGGTTTATTTCTGATATAGGTATTCCGGATGTCTTGGCAATAAGGTTCGTATCTGTCATGATCTTACCATCTTTGATTGAGAAGGTGTTATGTGTTTGATATAGTGCTTTAGCTAGGCGTTCGCATTGTAGGAAATAATCTCTAGCCGTCTCGCCTTTAACTCCAGGAGCCTGCATTGATAGTTTTTTAGCGAAGGTTGGAGTTAGAGCAAAGTCTTCTGAAGATTTACCTCCTAGCCTATTCGTCTTTAAAGACGAATAGGTACTACCTTCAATATTTCTTACATTATCATGAAATACATAATCCTCACCTTCTGTTGCAAATGTATTATTGATAATATTTCTCTTGATCCAATGAGAATAGTTTTTGGCTTCTAGTTCCAAAAACTCATATAACTCTTTTGAAGAATAAGCTTCTGCCAACTGTTCATTTTGAATTTGTTTAAATAACTCTTTCATAATTAATTAATTTTTAAGTGATTAAATTATGAAGCTCGCTCCATAATTTTATAGAGCGAGCTACCTCCTGTACTTTTCCCCAAAATTGAGGTAAAGTCTTTATCTTCTTCAAATCCATAATCAAACATTCTTTTGCACCAATCAGTAAAATCGGTTTTAACCTCCAAAAATTCATATAATTCCCTTGCAGACACTACCTGACCTAAGCTAGTATCTTGTGTTATTTTGATTAATTCTTCCATCGTTTTATACAGTTTAACTTCATTTTGCCCCTCAAAAATATTAACATAATTTTACATTTGAAAACAAAATTTATCAAATGATAAATAATTAGAGTAGAGGTGACAAAATCTTTATACCAATGTTACTTTGTAATTTATTGATAATCAGATATATTACATCAAATTACAAAAATACACCCCTTTTTCTAAAACCCCCTATAAATATTTTTAATGTGTATGTCATTTACATACGTATATCCTTAATTACGATTTGCTTTTTTTATGATTATACAAAAGTTTGTAAAAACACCTTAGATTGAGTAACATGGTATTTAAGTTATTGATTAAATGGTAGTTATGGTGATGATGTTGAGTAACATTGTTTGTAACATGCTTATGTATTTTGTAACCTTCTTATGTTTTTTGTAGTTATTGCCAAATATTAAAACAGCAACTTTCTAATTTTCTCCTCACTAAATCATTAGCTCATTAATTGACAATTGTTATTTGTCAATATCAATTCTTTCGCATCAATACTGCTCATCTTTATTTTTGTTGCTCAGGCGCGTTATTGCACAACACTTAGGTGTAAACTATTCAAGACGGCCGTCTTAAATAGGCTATAACTAAAAAACAAATAGACAAATGGACTTAAAAAAATCTATCAGATCGCTACTCATATCAAATTTTGGAGGCGCGCAACTTTCAGCTGCAAGGGTTGAAGCATTAGCTAAGAGATTGGAAGGCAAAGTGACAACAGAAGAAGAATTGTTGGAAAGGCTAAAGGCATTGGATGAAGCAATACCGTTTCAAGATATTGCTAAAGAAGATGATCGAGCGAGAAGCGTGCAAGCTGAGTTGGATAAATTGAAAACACCAACACCTCAGTCTACACCACCAACACCTGTTCCGGATCCTGCACCTGACGCTGATGTTTCAACAAAAGATAAAGCGATCCTGGATGCTTTAAAAGCACTGACTGATCAAGTCGCTGGATTGAAAAGCGAAAAGGTCGTTACTGATCGTCAATCACTCATTCTGGGTAAGTTGGCAAATGCCGATAAAGACTACAGTTCAAAGGTTTTACGTGACTTTGGTCGAATGAACTTTGCAACTGATGAAGACTTTACAGCATATCTTACTGATGTTGAAACCGACTTTGCGAATCATACGCAGACACAGGCTGAAAGTAAATTAGGGAAGGATAATCCATTTGCAGGAGTAGGTAAAGATGGCAAAATCAAAGAAGCAACTAAGGAAGAGTTGGATTCTGTGATGAGCGAAATTGGATTACAATAGTTTATTCAAATGGGAACAACAGTAAATTTAAACAACGACGAACAAATCATCGATACCTCACGGGACACCGTGATTATCGTTGACAATTTCCAGTCTGTTCGTGGTGGTCGTGCTCTTGAGGTGACAGGTTACACACCTAAAGTCATTTATGCGGGGCATGTTATCATTAAAGACACAGCGACAGGAAATATTTATAAGCCCATGCCGGTTAACACTGATGCAACTGCTTACGCAGCTTTGCCAGCAGGTTACGAGTATGCGCATATTTTGATCAATTCGATCTTAACAGCAAAACCCGCTGCTGGATTATTAGTGAGGGGAACAGTAAACCATAAGGCATGTTACATTGAGCCAACTGCGGAAGCAATGGAAGCATTAAAGCCTTTAATTGATTTTAGAGCGGACTAATGGAAAAATCACTATTTATTCAATGGGTACAAAAATTCTTCCCAGGAATTATTGTACGAACAGTCGAGACATTGAACGATACAAAGAGACCATTGGTCTACTTGCACACGACAATGTTAAAGCCAGTTTTTTCGGTAACTGGTAAATGGGAAAGTCTATCTGCTTCTTTTAGTCTAGTTGCTGCTGATGTTGTGGCCATGGATTCTAGCCTTCCTTTGAAGACTAGAGATTCTATCTCACAAGCTTCAGGTGATATCCCTAAAATGGGTATTGAATTAGCTCTTAATGAAACAGAGCTTACTCAATTGGACACTTTGATTGCGAACGGAGCAACTAACGGTCAGGTAATCGCTAAGTTATTTGCAGATACTCCTCGTGCTATTGGAGCAATTTACGAACGTAACGAAGCTATTTTCTTACGTGGATTCTCTACAGGTATCACCTTAGTTGATGATCCAGAAAATGTAGGCGTAGGCGTTCGCTGCGATTATAAATATCGCGCTGATCACCTTTTTGGTGTTGCTGCTCTTTATTCAAATAAAGTCAATGCGAAACCTTTTGATGATTTTCAAAGAGTTATCGATAAAGCAACTGTGGATGGTGTGACAATCACCCAAGTTTATACTGACACAGCAACAATCAATGCTATTGCGGCCACTGATCAAGCGAAAGAGTACTATTCTTTTAGCCAAAACAGCACTGGCAACAAGCAAATTCCAAACCTTGACTTTGATCAGTTGAATACTTTGGTTAGCAAACGTTATGGCTTTACTTTTATTAAAGTTGATCGTACAATCAAAGTTGAAAAGGATGCTAAACGTACATCGTTTAAACCTTTCGCAGCTGGAGCAATGGTTTTTGTTGCATCACAAATGGTTGGTGAACTGGTTTACGCCCGTTTGGCGGAAGAAAACCACAAACAGGCAGGGGTTGAATACCAAAAAGCTAACGAGTACATTCTTGTGAGCAAATTCCGTACAACTACACCTTCCTTGAAAGAAGTTACACGTGCTCAGGCTCGCGTGGTTCCTGTAGTAACTGCAATCGACGAAATCTATTTGTTGGACACTAAAACTGTACAAGCATAATGGCAGATCAAGAAAATAAACAGGGAACGCAACCAAGCGTTCCCTCATCTTCACCACAAGGTGCTGAAGATGCAAAATTAAAAGCAGAGCAAGAAGTAAAGGCTAAAGCTGACAAGGATGCGGCCGACGCAAAGGCTAAAGCTGACAAGGATGCGGCCGACGCAAAGGCTAAAGCTGATGCCAAAGTCGAGAAGGACAAGAAGTCTAAAAAATATACTGTCATCGCTCCATTTGCTGACAAAGACAACTTTGGTAAGAAATGGGTTGAAGGTGATGATGTATCTCATTTCGAGCAGGATCGTTTGGACTTGTGTGTTGAACGTGGTTTGGTAAAGAAGGGCTAGGATAATGGCAAGTGTAAAGGAAGTCTTAGTGTCGTCGATGGGGTATAAGTTCCCGGATGCAACGGTCATTACAATTTTAGAAGAGCACGGTTTGGCGGAAGACGCACCACGTGATACAAACGATAAAGATCAGACTAAAGCATTGGATCTATCCCGAGCGGGGTTGATTGACTTCCTTTTAACACAGCCTAAATCTGTCAAGGAATTGGATTATCAGCTTACTCAACAGGACGCTGCGGCTTTGGAAGCTTTACGCCGTCGTTTGTTGTGGAAATGGGGAATTGATGAGGAACCAAGCGATTCAGGATTTGTGGACCTTTCAAATACTCACTAACAATGATGATAGAGCAGTATCGGGATAAGTTGGTTAGGGAAGACGGCAGCCAGTTATCTTGCCGTTTTTACCCAAATAACCGCAGCGCAGGCCTGAAGAAGATTAAGGATGGTGCCGAGGTTGATGTAAAGTTTACCATTGCCCTTCCGGTTGATTCTCCAATGCTCTTAGTTGACGAGGTGGTAACTGGATATGATAGGGATGGTGAGGTGATTGTGTGGCAAGACAGTATTGCGATCTTTCATAGGGGGCAACTTCATTGTGTAGCTTATGTTTAGAATGAAATTAGATATGACCCAATCCGAACTTGATGCTATTTACAATGAGCAGATCGAGGAGATGGATCGCAAAACGTTAGAAGCGTTTAAGCGTGTTCTTACTCGTGCGTTGGAAATTCAGCGGTCAAAGATTCGCCCTGAAGGCTATAACGACCAAACTGGTCAGCTACGATCGTCAACTGGTGGCATCATTTACCGAGATGGAAAGGTGCTGCATGAGGATTTCGAATTAAGTCCATACGGGACGGACAAAGCGCCGGGACTGAAAGAAGGACGTGAGAAGGCATTTGCAGAGCTACGTGAATCATCAGGTTGGGGAATTACTTTAGTTGCCGGAATGGAATATGCCAGTTGGGTTGAAACTAATCATGGGCTTACAGTAGTAAGTGAAGCGAGAAAGGAAGTAGATAAGTCGCTTGATCAAGCCTTTAACGAAATTGATGTATGATGGCAAAGCTATTAAAGAATTCCATAGAAGGAATGAAGGATGTCAAATCGGTATTGGTTGTCGCAGGTATTGAGGATTTTATAAATGGTGAAATTCGATTATTCCAACGAAAGCTTGGCAGCACTAAGGAGGATTGTGTTATTAATACTTTGATTTGGGATGCCGAACAGATACAAGGAGGGGTGCTGAATATTAACTTTCATGTACCTAATCTTCCAGGATCATCAGCTGAAAACCCTACAGTAGTAGACAATACTCAACCAGATATTGAGAGGATGGAATATCTCGGACGTATAGCATCATCTAAATTGGATGGATATATAGGTCCTAACTTTTCATTAAAACTTCGAGATCCCGGTCAGATAGAGAATTTTGGCACACAGTGGTTATACAACATCCAGGTTGAGTATACATTCTTGAGGACAGATAATTAAAAAAAAAATTAACATCGGGGCACCCCGATATAACAAAGAATAAATTATGGCACAATTTGTTGTAAAAGGAGTAGAATCCATTGAGTTTGCGCCTGTGAGTGCAGATGGAACCTTACCAGCTACTGGCTGGGTTAAAGGTGAAAATATTGAAATGGGGTCTGCGACAATGAACATTCCGGAAAAGACTATGACTAAAGTTAAAGTCGAAGACAAAGCAGGTATTTTCGCAATAATTGGAGAAGAAGGTGATGGAGCAAGTGTAACTGCTAAGTTCTTAAATCTTGATCCAAAGATGGCAGATTTACTTTTCAAAGGTAATGCAACTTCAACCGCGACGACCAAATTTGAAGCGGCTATTGATAGTACTACAGCAGTAAATCTTGCTGTTCGCGTTACAAGTAAACCTTGGGATGGGTTTAAGATGGTTTTTGTAATTCTTAATGGATCCGTAATTGGAAGAATTGAGAATGCTCTTACCAAAGATGGAGATGCATTCCTGGCTTTGGGCTTCACTGCAGAAGCACAAGCTGTAAGTGATACTGATGGAGATGCTGTTTCTCCATGGTATTATGAAAAAGTAGCAGTTGCATAAAAATACAACCCCGAAATCCACTTTGGTTAGCTGGAAAGTAGGGGTTTATTCATCTAACCAAAAAGAAAATGACACAACAAGAAATTGCTGATACATTTATCGATTCTCCTACTAACATTGGGTCTATTGTATTGCCCAAAGGGGGATTACTTAATAAAATATTGAAACGAACTCATTCAATTAATATTGAAGTGGGACCGATTCCTGTTGGTAAAGTGCAGCAGATAGGAGTTTTGCTTAAGCAAATGACCAATTTTGAATCAATTCAAAAGTATTCCCAGGCAGATCAGATCAACATTTTATTATCAGATAATATCAATCCCATTCTACAAATTATCGCGATCGCGATTAGTAAAACAAGACGATTCGAAGTTGAAACTTTGACAGCTATTTCTGAGCAATGGAGTATGTCGTTAATTTATAAAGCTTTTATTGAAGTCTACCGGAGGTTAGACTTATCGTCTTTTTTCGACATTATGGCTTTATCCAAGAATCTGACTCTAAACCTTTTCCCGGATCCGGAAGCCCTTGGGCAAGTGTAATTAGCGCTGCAATAGCAAGTAAAGGCTGGGATGAGGATCACATAAAATGGAAGATCTCATATGTAAACTTAATGTTATATGGGTTATGCATACCATCTTACTCAAAAGATGAAAATACACCTAACAGTCAAAAGGAAGTTGATATGTTCCAAATGTTTAGTAACAGATAAGAGGATGTTGACAATTGTCAATTGTCAATAACAGTTTCTGTTTTACGCATATAAGAAACTTTATTTTTGAGCTATCACATCTGAGGATAGTTCATGGCTGATTTAAGATATAAAGTAGTATTAGACGATACAGAAGCTCGCAAAAAATTACGCGAGCTTCTGTCGAATACTGGTGTGGGATCTTCCTCCAATCCTAAAGAAGATTCTAAAAAATCAACTACTAGCGTAGATGATGTTCGCAATGCCACCTTGAGATTAAAGGTGGCGCAGATTGCAAACATTGAAGCTATTAGACAGGCTCGTTTAGAACAGGCAAAGCAGAAACAAGAGCAATCTGAGTTAACAACGAAGTTCAAAGAGGGACAACTTACTATGCAAGAGTTTCGTCTTGAACAAGGGAAGCTTAATGCTGCAAGAAAAGAACAATCAAGAATTGAAAGGGAGCTAAAGAAGAATCTTGCTGATAATAGTGAATATGCTCAGCTCTCAAAAGCATTAAATAATGTTAGAAGAGAAACCAAAGATCTACTTGCTGAGATGTTTAAATTAGAGCGTCAAGGTCGATCTAGTTCCGCTTCTTATGAAATGCTCAAAAGGAAATCAGAAGCATTAACAAAGCAAACTCAATATTTAGATAAAGCAATAAAGCGTATTGATGCTACAGTCGGCCAGCATCAGCGTAATGTTGGTAACTATGCGCAGGCATTAGAAAATATGTCTCCAATCATAGCCCGACTAAATATGAACCTTGCGCTGATGGGGACTTCAGTAAGTGAATTAGCTGCTAGGGGAGCTGCCGGGTTCAGCACTTTGCTATCAAGCGTAAAATCATTAGGAGCTGGACTTGCATCTTTTCTTTTAACTCCTGTAGGAGCAGTTATTGCATTGCTTGCTACGTTGTATAGTTTAATTCGCGCTGGTGGATCAGTAGTTATTGGATTCAATTCTCGTCTAATGTCTGTTTCTAAGACTACCGGATTAGCAGGCGCAGAGCTTAATAAGTTTGGTGATGCAATAGTAGAGTTATCAAGAAAACTGCAGGTTGTTAGCACAGATAAATTACTTGAATATGCTACTGTCGCCGGGCAACTAGGTGTTAAAGGTAGAGCCAATCTACTGGCTTTCGCCGAAGCATTAGCAAAGTTAGAAACAGCTTCTGATATAAAAGGCGAAGAAGGAGGTACTTCTATAGCAAGAACATTGACGCTTGTAGATGGTGGTGTTCAGAATGTGAAGGACTTTGGTGATGAAATTGTAAACCTGGGAAATAATTTCGCAGCAACTGAAGCTGAGATCCTTTCAAATGCCGAATCAATTGCACAGAATACTGGGGTATATAAAGTTGGTAGAAGGGACGTTCTTGCGTATGCTGTAGCTACTAAAGCTGTTGGGCTTGAAGCTGAGGTTGTTGGCTCTACCTTCTCTAGAACTTTAGGAGAGTTTGAAAAGATGATCAGGACAGGAAAAGGTGTCGCTGATCTTTCTAAAGTTATTGGTAAATCTTCTCAAGAAATCTCGGATCAATTTAAAAAAGACGCTTCTTCTGTTTTTAAAGATTATATAAACGGACTAAACAGAATATCGCTTTCCGGAGGATCAGTAAACGAAGCGTTGGAAAGAACAGGGGTAATCGCTGTTCGAGATCAAAGGGTTATTGCCACTCTTGCAACTAATGGTTATGCTACTTTAAGTGACGCGTTAGTGAAAGTTGGAGAGGCAGCAGGGGCAATGGATAGGGAGTTTGAAACCGGAGCAAGCAAACTGGAACAACAATTAAATAGAATTGGAATAGCCTGGGACAACTTCATCCTATCAATTGAACAAGGGGATGGTGTACTCGGCAAAGCTGCGGTAAGTATAGCTAATCTCGTCGCTAATTATGCTGACTATATGTCAAAAGTCATTACTCCCTCTTCATTTCAAGAATGGACATCAAGAATATCTTTTAACAATAAGGAAGCAGATGCTATTAGAGAGGTGACATTAGGTTATAAAGATGCTGCAGAAACTTTTGCAGGTCTATCTGGTTTCAATGTTTCTACGGCTAATTATGATAAACTCAAAGAAAAATATGAAGAAGTAGGATCATCCATTCAGGCTTTACAAGTTACTACTGAAAAATATAAAGCTTATGTAAAAGACGGATTATTAACAGAGGGAGGTAAGAGAAAAATTGAAGACTATACTAAGTTAATTCAAAACCTTAGCGGTTCAATGTGGCAAATTGAACTTTTCATGAAATCAAAAGCTCCTCAGGCTACAGAAAAAATAGATTTTGAACAATCAGAGGAGGAGAGAAGAAAAGCTGAACGAGAAGCAGAAGCAGCACGAAATAAAGCGGAACGAGAAGCAGAAGCCCGTCGCCAAGCTATGGAAAGGCAGCGAGCATTGCAGTTGTCTATTGATCAACTTAATGAGCAATCGCTACGAGGGCAGTTGTCTCGAGATGAACAGGAAGTAGCTTCTATTCGTGATAAATATGCTAAGATCAGAGAAGAAGTCAGAAAGTTTTATGCTGATCCTAAAAATAAGGGTTTAAGAGTTGATACAGGGAGTCTTCAAGGGAATGAGGATTTTGAAATCTCTGAAGCTAACAAAAGAATCGACACAAGATATCTGATTGATAATCTCAATCAGCAAAAATCTCTATACGAGCAATTCGAGCAGACAAAACTTCAAATTGGTGAGGAAAAAGCACGTGAAAGATTTTCAAAAGAACTTGATCTGAGTAAAACGTATGGTCAGTTAATTGAAAAAGAGATGGGTGAACTCGCTTCAATAGATACTTCAAAAAGAACCGCAGCAGAAAGGGAAAGACTTGATTACTTAACAAATGAACAGATCGCTTACGAAAAGAAATTGAGAGATGCTGATTTAGCTCGATTTATTCAAGCTATGGATTTGGCTAAAACTCATTCTGATAAGTTGAAGGAAATTGACAATAAATATCAATTAGCTTTCAAGCAATTAGAAGAGAATAAGACAAGTATTACCCGAAAGGAATATGAGGAAAGAAAAGCTATCCTTTTAAAAGGATTAGAAGAGGATAAAAAAGAATCAAACCGTCAGTTCATAGAATCAAACTCTGATTTTAAGAAATCTATGAAATTCATAGAGGAAGCTGGTGCATTTGTTTTGCCACAAGCACTAAAACTTGGAAGAGAAACAATAAAAAACATTCTGAACGGTATGCAACTTACCTCATCCCAGAGGAAGGAATTAGAAAAATTATTGGATGAACCTCTACGTAAAGCTAGTGTTGAGGCAGATATGGGCCTATATGACAATGTTGCAAATGCACTACAAGGTTTCGATCAGTTAATAGAATCTGCCTTACAACTGGAAGGATCTCTTGGCAAATCGCTAAAAACTATAAGTAATATGGTTCTACAAGCTGGTCAATTATCCCGAACCTTAGGAGAATCATTAAAAGGAGAAAAAGAATATGAAAAACTGAGCCAAATCTTAAGTAAGGTTGGTAAGGTCTCACCTCTTGTTGGAACGGTTGTAGGTGTATACTCCACCCTCACAAGTATGTTCGATAAAGCTAGAGAGAAGCGCAATCAGGATAGACAGGAAGAAATTGAAAAGCAAAATGAACTTCAATTAAAATCTACAGAAGCAATTACTAAGCTACTGGAAAGACAGCTTGAGTTGATTAATGACATTTATGGAGTTGCCCGAATTGAAAAGTATGCATCCTCATTAAATTCTATTAAAGACAACTATGCCGAGATAAATAAACAATTATCTGGAAGATATCTGATGAATTATGATGACTTCACAAATGATATTCTTAGACGAGTAAATAATGGTGAGTCTGCTAAAGAAATTCAAAAGTCGTTTAAGACAGCTTCTGTAGAAGGGGTAAAAGCCTATGAGGTTTTAAAGAATCTTTCAAGGTATGCAAAAATAGATTCTATTTCTGACTTCACTAAAGACATTTCCAAAGCCCGGGAAGAACTCCAAGCATTACAGCTACAGGCCGATTTAGGAAAAACTGATGACTTTACTAGAAGTCTGATTGAGCAGCTTCAAAATCAAATTGACTTATATGTCAACACTATGAATAAGCTGCGCGAGGAAACCACCGGTACATCTTTTCAGAGTTTATTAGGCGATGTTAAAAATCTATTTCTAAATAGTGGGGAGGATGCTGCAGAGGCTTGGTCGAAAGGGTTTGATAAAATTATGGAAAACTACCTGATGCAAAGGTTTTCTCGTGAATATCTTGAAGAGTCTTTACAGGGATGGTATGAAGCGTTTGATGTTATGGCTAAGGATGGAATCACATCTGATGAAAAAGATGCTTTAAAGCAAGCTTGGGACAAAATTAATAAAGATGGCCAAGAAAGATTAAGTGCAATTAAGGATGCAATTGGTTTCGATTCCAATAAAAATGAAAATTCAAATTCCCTAAGCGGAGCTTATGCCAGAGCAAGCCAAGAAAGTATTGATCTGCTTGCTGGGCAAACGGGTGCAATGAGAGCACATTTGTCAGAATTAATTCAGCTTCAAAAAAACACGGACATGACCTTAAAGCAATGTGTAGATGCAGCTCAATCTCATTTGACACAGCTGATTCTCATTGAACGAAACACACGTGTTACAGCAGATAATGCAAGTAACTATTTACCCTATCTCAAAGGTATTGAATCTAACACAAAGGGAAACTTAGACATGCAGTTAAGGGCTGCAGGAAAATTTGGATTTTAATGGAAGAGCTTAAAAAATACATATTGGCATCATTGAGTTGCGACTTTGGAGTAAATGGGGTGAAGATCGCAAATAGCGTTCAGGATTTAATTTCATTACTCAAATCTCCGCAAGGGATAGAGTTCTGTATGGAAAATAGCTTTCCATCATTAGAAATCCTGAAGGCATATGAATCAGAACTACTTGCTTCCGGAGTATACCTGCAAGGTAAATACAGTCTTGATAATCCAAACTTAGTAATTGCCTTTGGAGGTACAATAGGCATTCATTTAGATGGTTACACCGTATGCCAGGTATATGGCACAAACGATGTTCAGATAAATGTATTTGGAAATGATAGTTCTATAGCAATGGTGGAAATTCACGGTGATGCCAATGTATTTGTGCAGCAGCTTGATGAGTCTTCAATTAATGTATTTCAGAAATAATGACCTCACAATACAAACTAAATAATAACGACCTGTATACAATCTTCGGAGTTGTGGTTGAAGGAGGAAGTAATTCCTTCCTTGCATATCCTTCTCGGAAAGACTCCATGACTCATGATTTTACTGATAAGAATGGGTTGGATATTGATTTGCAGGACCCGCGGTTTAATTCGCGTGAGTTCACGCTAAATTGTGCGTTAACCGCAAGTTCGGTTGAGGACTTTTGGACGAAGTACAATGCTTTGTTTACTGAGCTTTCCAATAGTGGAACTCATAAACTATCAATCACAGATCTAGGTAAAGATTATAGGGTGTATTATAAAGAGCAGCGTAACATTCGCAAGCTCACTCCATTATCCGGAAAACCGGAAGTATGGATAAAGTTTGATTTGGTGTTTGGAGAGGCTAACTGGACAGACAACATTGAAGCTGTTTACCTGATTGATCACGATGGCAACTACCTAATTCAGTAAGACATGATAACGATTAAAAGAGGTATATCAATTATTGCTGTGGTAGAGCCGATGGATACGGTTACTCAAGAGAAAGAAGTATCAGGAGGAAATTTCATTAATCTTTCTTTTGAGCTGCCATATTATAGAGAGTTCAAAAGGATGGACTATGCAGAGATCCTTGGAGAAACATATTACTTAACTCAGATTCCAGCAGTTAGCAAAGAAGGGAAAAGGGATTACCAATATACGCTATCTATGG
This sequence comes from Sphingobacterium sp. UBA5789, assembly GCF_002418355.1. NCBI lineage: Bacteria > Pseudomonadati > Bacteroidota > Sphingobacteriia > Sphingobacteriales > Sphingobacteriaceae > Sphingobacterium > Sphingobacterium sp. UBA5789. Next base: position 237,032 of record NZ_DIDX01000003.1, read on the forward strand.
AAGGTGAACAGTGTAAGCTTGGCCGGGTTGAATTTCTCCAAAGCAATCTGATTGGTCAGTACTTCAAAAATCCATTTTTCATTAATGATAAGGCAGAAACATTCATGACTTTGCTTTGGAGAAATATAGAAAGAGTTTTCCCTGATGAAGGTTGGAAACTTGGGTATGTTGTAGATAGCGAAATAAAGAATATTTCCTTTGATAATCAAAACTGCCTTGAAGCCTTATCTACCCTGGCGGAAGCGTTCGATACAGAATGGTTAATTGAAGGGCGGACGATCCATCTATACAGAAAACAAAGTGCAACTGGCTTAGTGATGAAACAGGGAGAAGGAGAAGCTCTCTATTCTCTTGAAAAGAAGCCTCAGGATAACAGCAATATTGTAACCCGGTTATATGTATATGGCTCAGATAAAAACTTACCTAATCCATACAGAAGAGGTCTGACAAGGTTAACCGTTGGAGATCTTCCTTATATAGAAAGACAAACAGAGCAATATGGTATCTGGGAAGATAGTATGACTTTTGATGATGTATTTCCAATGAACTTAGGGACAATCACGTCAGTGGATTCGGGGAATATCCTAAGGTTTACAGATGCTAATTTTCCTTTTGATATTAACTCTCAATTGATCTCGGAAGTTAAAGCTAAGCTTTCATTTCAAACAGGGCAGTTGGCGGGATATGAGTTCGAAATCAGTAGCTATAATCATACCTCCAAAACCTTTACGATAAATAAAAATACACAGGATAAAGCTTGGGAAGTTCCAAATGCTGATATAAAGCCGGAGGTAGGAGATACTTTTTTTGTATTCGATATCAGAATGTCAAACGCATGGGTTACCGCTGCGGAACAGGCGCTGAGACAGAAAGCTATTGAATATATGGACCAACGTAATGATCCATCAGAAAATGATACATACTCTGTAGTCTGTAACCCTCTTTATTTCAAAAGAACAGGGAAAACTTTAAGAATTGCAGACAGCGTTACAATTGAAGAACCTGATATGGGAATATTGACACAAAAGAGAATAGTAAAGTTATCGAGAAATGTCAGACAGCCTTTCATATATACATGTGAACTGGCTAATAAACCTAAGAAAAATGTAATGGTAAAACTTTTACAACAACTATAAAATGGCAGATGAACATGTAAAAAAGAAGCTCATTGAGCTGGAACCATATCCATTAGACCAAAAAATCAAGTCTGATGACATGATCTATGTCTGGAATACAGACTCTGCAAAGCTACAGAAAGCAAATGTTAGTCAAATGCCTTTCGGATCAGGCGGAGGTGGCGGTGGCGTCACAACTTTAGTCGGCAGTCCTTTTAAAGTATCTCTTGGAGATGACCAGGTAACTATTGAAGGGTCAAACACCATCATATCAGATGTTCGTTTGCTGGGTAAAAAGGACTATCCAATTAGCACCACACAACTTCAAAATGCGACCTTCAGAAAAGGTGAAGTAGCATATAATGAGATTGATGGAACGGTTACTATCCTTGATTTTAGATTAAACGCAGGAGAGGAAGTTGTTTTATACCCTGATGGCATGCAAGGATCCGGTGGTGGTGGTGGAAATCTTCAGCCAATCATGGATAGGCTTACAGAAATAGAATCTATAGTGTCAGTTTTTAAACCTACAGTTAGTGGGACTAATAATGCACGGATATGGTGGGTTGGTGGTTTACCGCTTCCGGCCGGATGGGAAGAGGACGCCGAATGGAGAGATTACCTTCCACTAGCTGTAGCTCCATCCGAGTCAGGAAAAGTATATGGATCAAACTCTGTGACTTTAAAGTCTAATCAGCAAGGCAGTTTTGGAGTTAAAGCTGTAAGTGATCGATCTGCAGGGAGTTCACGAAATAACACAATTTGGAACTTATCATTTCTTTCTAATGGTATCTGGAGAATGTTAACAGGTGGCTCAGGAGCTAATGTTGATATAGGGCCTATTACGGTTAATCTATCGGATGCATCCACGCCAATAGATATTAGACCTAAGAGTAAAGGTGGAATGTGGATTAAATATGTAGGAGGATAATATGGCCTTAGAAGAATATAATAGATTTTCAGATCAGGACAGGATTGCAAGAGATGCCAATTTAGAAATAACAGAAGCATTTTTTCCACCTTATTTTGAAAGCTTGCAATTGTTGGATATCGGTGATAACGATCCGGCCAAAGTAGGCGCAATAGCTACATTCAAAGACGGAACAGCCACGAGTCTAGCTATATATCAGGGTGCTGGTTTTTGGAAAGTCGGCACAGGATATACAGACGCTGAGATCGATGCAATGATTACAGCAGCTAAAAATCGGGCTAATCACACAGGTACTCAGGCCATCAATACGATTGAGGGGCTCGAAGCTGCATTGGCTGCGAAAATATCTACAAGCGAAAAGGGAGTTTCAAATGGGGTCGCTACTTTGGATGGCGGCGGAAAAGTCCCGGCTAATCAACTTCCTAATTCAGTAATGACAGTCGAGGGACCATGGAATGCTGCGACTAACACACCAACGTTAAGCAATGGTACGGGCAATGCAGGAATGGTGTATGAAGTTACAACTGCAGGTACTGTTAACCTAGGAGATGGAAATATTACTTTCAAAGTTGGGGATTGGGCAGTATACGGTGCCGATGGCAAGTGGTATAAGTCCGTTAACAGCAATGAGGTTACATCTGTTAATGGTAAGACTGGATCTGTTATTATTGCACCTGGAGATCTTGATGTTTCCAATGGACTTTTTATTGTGGGTAATTCTTCCGGTAAAGGCGGAACCAGGAAGATATTACCTAGCGACATGGGTTTAACATCAGGAGGTGTATTATACGCTCTTAGTCCTTCAGTCTGGAGCGAACTATTTGCATCAGATAATGCTACGCCCAGCACTGTTGCTATTCGATCTGCAGCGTCATCAAGTTCCCCTGGAGAAATAAAAGCAGGTCCCGCTATCAATCCGGAAGGTCTTGTTCGGTTAGATCAGATGAATACGGCACTGGCTGGGAAAGCCAATTCAGACGGTTCTAATGCATCAGGAACATGGCCGATTGCTATCAGTGGTAATGCGCCAATTTGGGGAGGACAACAATATTCATCAGATGAAGTGCCAATTAACAATTATATACTTGCATATGGTGCAGACGGCAAATGGCATCCTTCTAATAAAGAGAGAGTGAATGCTTTTCTTGGAGCTCCTTCGACTGGTGAAACGCTCCAATCAGTGACTGATAGAGGCGCTGCTACAGATAAAGCATTAAAGAGCTCTGGTTTAGGAGTTAGCAATATTCTTAGTTATACCGGTACAAGTGGTGTTATTGGAACAGAATCAAATCATGACCTTGAATTATGGGCTAACGCTACCGCTCAAGTCAAGATATTAAAAAATGGAAATGTAGGTGTTGGAACTACAGCACCATCAACTAAATTAGATGTCAATGGAGTCGTGACAGCAACTGGTGGTAATTCAACTCAATGGAATACAGCGTATACAGACAGGGTTGATTTAACAGCTAATCAAACAGTTGATGGCAACAAGACCTTTGTGAACTATTTGCGATCAAATCAAGGGTTTACAGCATACGCCTCTGTAAACAGTCAGGCCACGTATAGACCAACTGGCATAACATTTAACCCAGCAGCGAATACATACGCTACTATAGATGTTAACACCAGTGGGGGGCTAACTATCCGCACAGCTGATGGTTCTGCAACCGCACAAATTCGTATGACCTTCTTGACTCCTAATGGAGCAACCGCAAGATCAGTAATGCTTTCGGGGCGTGCTTATTATGGAGGCGATTATACGGGTGCGTTTGAAGCCAACGATTTAATTCCAAAAAAATATGTTGATGATAAAATTCAGCTCATCACATTGCGTGCAACAATTAGCGCTGGTGTGGCCGTTTTGGATGGAGGTGCTGTTGCTTCGGGATATAGATATATCGTTCAAGGAGCATGCTTATATAACGGTACAACGCCTGAATTTTTATCGCTTTCAAAACTTGCTATTCATGCAGGAACAACGGGTAATATTGTAGCGCAATATGAAACCACATCCGTAGACAATGGGAAAGATGTAGAGGTATTGATTTTGAAGATTAAAATATAAGGAGTGAACATGGCAGATATAAGATTGCAATATGCGGATGAGATAACCTTAGCAAGAATTGAGCTTATGCATCCAAAAATTAGAGAGGAGGTAAGAGAAATATATCTCCAGATTAATACAGCCTTACCAAAAGGGGTTAGATTAAGATTGTCTCAGACTCTCAGGACATTCAAAGAACAGGATGAATTATTCAGCAAACGTCCTAAAGTCACTAATGCAAAAGGAGGACAGAGCATTCATAATTACGGATTAGCCTTTGATATAGTTATTCTATATGACAAGGATAATAATGGATCTTTCGAAACCGCAAGTTGGGCTTTAGACATAAATTTTATGAAGGTTGTTAATTTTTTTAAATCAAAAGGCTGGACATGGGGTGGAGATTGGAAAAGCTTTAAAGACTACCCACACTTTGAAAAGACATTTGGTAATACATGGCAATCTTTGATTGTGAAAAAAAGTGCAAAAGATAGTAATGGTAATTATTATGTGATTTTATAATGAAAGAAAACGAAGACTACATCGGGAATAGGGTAAACGACTTAGGTAAGATTTATAAATGGATTAAGGATAATCCTATGGCTTTCTTGTGTTCTGTTATGACGGTAATTGCTTTCTTATTCATTTGGCTATTCGTAGACGCTAAGAATGAGAATATCCGCATAACACAGCAGATGAGCAAGCAGATAACCGATGAAGTCAGAAGACAGGTACCTATATCTGTGAGGGAGCAATTGCAGCCGATTAAAGATAGCGTGGATAACACCAAGTCTAACATAGATAAATTAATAGAAAGGGTGACAAAATGAAGAGAATAGCATTGTTTATAATCGTAATGGCAGCCACTACGGTAATGATATCATCTGGAACTGCTGGTGAATTGGAAAGAAGTTCTAATGTAGAGATGATAAAAAGTATGAATGAGCTTAAAAACTCTGTTGATTCATTAACTAGAATATTGAACCATGAGTAGTAAGTTATTGATATTATTGGCCATGCTCACACTTTCAGGGTGTGGCCTATTCCGTAAGTCATCAAAGAAATCTGAAAAGGTATCATTTGAAGTATCTCAAAAAAAGGATAGCATTTCTAGAGAAAGTATTAAGACTGATTCGATAGGCAAGAACTTATCTATCGATAAAGGGACGATAGTTACTGAAACTGAGAGAACGACTATTACCGAAAAGAAAGGCGGCACTATCAAAGGATCAATTCCATTAGAGAGAATTCCTAAGGGCTTAGAAATATTACTGAAAGATTCGGCTGGCACAAAAATATCATTAATGTTAGATTCAATATCAAATCAATTGAATGTCCGAGTTGATCAGCCGGGAGAAAAAACAACAATATCTGAAAAGATTCACCACACTGAGAATAAAAATAAAACAGATCAACAGGAAAGCAAAACTAATAATGAAATCAACAAGGAAGCTACTGTGAATAGCCAAGACAGAAAGAAGGTGTCGGTATCACAGGTTAGTAAAGAAAGTGAACCGGATAACTGGAGTTTTATATTTTGGTGGATTGGGATAAGTTTAGGGGTTGTAGTTGTTGTTTGGGTTTTGAGTAAGAAACTATTTGGTAATTGATAGTTTTAATTATATATTAATTGATCTTGAAAAATCACGTAAATCTAATGATATAGATCTTTTTCAAGATCAATTAATTCTAAATCTCAGTTATTAATTCTGATTTTGTTTGACGGTATTTTTTTAACGGAAGTAACCAGTCCTCATCAGCTTTGCGTTTACCTAAAGCTAATAATAAAACCGATCTCAAACCTTTTTCTTTTAATCTTAAATACTCCTCTATTCCTTGTTTATCAAAACCTTCCATAGGTGTTGCGTCTACACCTAATTGTGCTGCGGCTACGATAGCAACTCCAACTGCAATGTGAGCTTGCTTGGCAGTATGATGATATTGCTCTTCCTCAGAAAATGTACTAAACAAATTTTTGAGATTTAACTCCGTCTGGCTAGTTGTTTCTATAGGTAAATTGCGTAGCTCATTCATAGCTATATGTACTCTTTCTATAGTTTCATTAGTTATCTTATTCCATGATGTAAACACCAATAAATGAGAAGATTCTACAATTTGAGGCTGTCCCAATGCAAGAGGTAGAATTTCTGATTTAACTTTAGGATCAGAAATTACATAAATATGTATAGGTTGTAAGCCGGCTGAACTTGGTGCCAATCGAATTGCTTCTATTATCTGATCAATTATATCTTTTTCCAGTTTTTCTCCGGTCATTCGCTTTGTCGCGTATCTCCAATTCAATGCTTCTATAATATTCATTTTTTATAGATAAAACTTATTTTAATTTTTGTATTCGATTTATAGCAAAAAACAATATAATTTACAAACGCTTATCTAAGCATTATTTCTCTAATTTCTATGCTTCCACCTGCTTTTAAGATAGGGTTAGAACTGGCAACTTCTTTTGCAGACTCTAAATTCTCGGCTTTAATGACTAAATAGCCGGTAAGAAAATGGCTTATTTCTGAGAAGGCTCCTTCTCTAATCGAACCATCAGCAAATATAGTTGTAGCCATAGATGGAGAAGGAGGCATTGTTCCGCCCAAATTAACAACGATATTTTTTTTTTGGATCTCTTCAAGCCATTCAGCCCTTAATTTGATTTCTTGAGAATCGAAGAAAGCTTCAGCTGACATATTTGTATTGGCTCTGAGTAATAAAACAAAGTTTTTCATTTCGATAAGTTTATATTTAAATTTTAAATAATTCTGTCATAAAAGAATCCAAAGACGCTGTCTTCCTTCCCAAAAGTTCTTCTAAAGTTTTGCTTTCTATTTCATACTGGTGCGTTTTTATATCGTAAATTGTACCTGAATGTAAGAAAATAACAAAATCAGGTAATCCAGTTTCCTTCAAGTTTGACTTGAAATTGTCATCTGTGATATTATTATATAAAACTGTTTTACCACTTAACTTAGAAAGTTCAGAAGCAACCTCAGCATAACTAAAGCTTTTTGAACCTGTGAAATCGTAAGTTCTGTTTCCAAGTCCTTCTTGCAGTAGTAAGTTGGCTGTTGCTTCGCCCATTTCCCGACGTAAAGCATAAGGTACTTTTCCATTTCCTCCAGGAATATTAATTCCTTTTTCTAAAACATTAGGTCCTAGTATTTGAAGTAAAGCATCAGCATACATAGTATTTCTCAATATAGTATACACCAACCCACTTTCTTTAATATAATCTTCTGTTTGAAAATGGCTAATCATTAAATCTTTAACTCCAGAAGTTTGTATATCTCTTATTGCCAGACTGGTATATACTATGTGAAGTACGCCTTGATTTTTAGCTGCATCTATAACTTTTTTATGTTGTTCAAAACGAGATTTATCCATTGTTGAAATCAGCAACAATTTCGTTATACCTTTAAAGGCAATATCTAATGTTTTTTGATTATTAAAGTTTGCCAAACGAGCTTTTAACCCTTGAGAAGTAAGTAATTCTACTCCTTCTTGATTACTTGATGTAACAATGAAATCTTCATTTGAAATATGTTTTTTAAGTTGTTGTACAACACTACTACCTAAATTTCCTGTCGCTCCAGTTACTAATATCATATGTATAATTTTTATTGTGGATCATTGCCTCCGTACTCCTCCGGTAGAGCAGAGGTTGCAAATTCTTCCATTTTTGATATTAAACCATTTGTTACTGTATATATTTGTACCCATGAATTTTTAAGGTGTTGACCATTTTCTTTGGTGATGAAATGTTCATTGCCAATAATTACAACATTATTATCTTGTTCTATAAATTTATTTGCATTGAAGAATACAACTTCCAATGCATTGATATTAAATTCGAAAAACATTTGAGCTCCATCTTTTCCTTTAAATCTAGCTGCAGGCATTGTCTTTGTTCCATGATATATTAATACTGCGTCCTCCGAAAATGCATCTACTACTTCTGGAATGTTTTTTTTGCGAAATGCTTCAAGCATCTTGTCAACAATTTTTCTTGTGTGTGTTGCCATAGTTATTATTTATTTTAAGCTAATTACTGATGACAAAACTAGCAACATGTTATTTTACGATTACTATCACTTTCCTATTGGAAAGTACTATCTTGTTGGAAAGTAGGTGATTAATCGGTCGATCTTTAAGGTATATTTGCATAATTTTAAACTATGAAATCAAATAATCAAGCTCCTGCATTTTGTCGATTTCGAACAAATGCAGTGAAAGATAGCATGTCAATAATTAATGGTAAATGGAAAATTCATATACTTGGTACTTTACTGTACGGAGGTAAGATGCGATTTATGGATCTTCAAAGAGAAATCGATGGAATTGGTGCTAAAATGTTATCGAAGGAATTACAAGATTTAGAAATTAATCAGCTTATAACACGGAAAGTCTTAAATACAAAACCCATAACAGTTGAATATGAACTTACAGAATTAGGACGTACTCTAGAGCCTACTATTGATGCTATTGCTCAATGGGGGATTGATTATAGAGAACATCAATTCGGTCAAAAAATTGATAATTTAAAATAGTTTTGATAAAACGTAATTTAAAAAATAAGTTTATCAATTAGCTATAACTTATCCGAATGGTGTTCATGGAGCCAACTAATCATTTGATCTACTATTTCATTAAGTCCATCAAGCGGGAAAGTACTGTACTCAAACAACATAAAATGATTTGTTCTATTGAAATTCAGTTCTTTGAATTGACAATAAACTCCTGAATCTGGATGAATGCAAATCCACAATCTATCTGTCGTATTGTATTCAATTATAAAATGTTGCATATAAGAGCTTTTTTAGGCTAAAAGCTCTTATCAAAACTATATTAGACATAAAAGTTTATATAGTCCCATTATCGGACATTTAGAATATGCTGGCAATATAGCATAATTAAAACGTAATTTATAGAATTTTTATAATAATAGCGAAGTGGGCGCCTCGCTATTAATGTAATCAATAAAAATGCTAAATTAGGTAGATGTTACATTAAGTAAGATATAAACAATTCTAATTTAATAAAATTTTACCTTTTCTCCAATGCTTCTTTCAACTTGATCAACATCAAATAAGAAGGGCATCTTTCTATTTCTTTTTTCCAACTTTCACAAGCATTAATACTCACTCTTAGGAATCCAGCTACATTAGTGACATACATGTGCGGTGCAATTCTGATCTCTGTAGGGAGATCTTGGGATTCGAAGTATTGTTTAAGTTCTTCTAAAGATATCATAATATTAAAGGAAAGCGAGGAGGGTTAGATCCTCGCTTAAACACTAACTATAAGCCTCCTAGGACGGAGATATTAAATTTCCACTAATATATAAAAAAAGCGAGATATTTATACCTCGCTTAAGTGTTAACCGTTATTGCAATAAGACTTTATAAAATTAGTATTAATATTAATATTTTTTTAAGATATAAATACTCAAAATGATAAGTATTTATACTTGATTTTCAATAGTATGAAGATCCACTAAATTCTTATGCATACCTTCGATAAAATTTTCAAAACATATGGTATTCGTATTACTTTTATTTGGGATTATCATTGTTATCTGTTTAGTTGGAATTCTAGTGTTGTTAGTTCAGTCGTATAACAAGCATGATTATTAAAAAGTATTATTCTCTCCATTCATTAACCTAAGTAAAGGCAGTTAATTTTTTTGGCTGCCTTTTATTGTAACATTTTATTCTGCCTCTTGCATAAATACTAAAAAACTTAGTAATTTTGATGTGCCATGAATAATTTTATGTTGAACAAGCAGAGGGAAGATGCTGCGATGCCTGCTAATTTTGAGATTCTAATTAAGGAGGCAAGGGTTAGTGGATATTGGATATATCATAAGTCAGCTGGCAAGTGGTATACTCCGGAGGAGTTTCAAGAGGTTGCAAGGGAATTGTATTCACGTGAGAGGGATGGAAAACGTAATAATTCAAGTGATTTTGCAGTTCGAGATCCATATTCAGGTATTAATGACCGGGTGAGGTGGATGGATCAAATGAATACTGAGCTTCAGACCTTCAAAAAGAAGATTGATGAGTATTTCCAAGTGCAATTGAAAAAGAAAAAGTGATGAAAGACTTGACTCCTTATCGCATTAACGCCATGCTCAATTATAACAGGACTCAGCGCACTGTATTAGTTGAAATAAGGCCAGGGAATATGGCCCCGAATACCTATACTTTATTTAATAAGGAAAAGACTTCAATGTATGTTTTTCGTAAGGATGATGACGAATGGTTACAGCATTACGGACAGCCTTTTGAAACAGATCTATTTTATGCCATAACGCAAATGCTGGATGAAATAGATCAAGAGATTAATGGAATTGGTATAGATGTTGTTAGCTAGAATTTATCCTATAAATCTTACTTTTTGATATTTATTTTTTTTGTATAAACTATGAAAAAGATTGATTTAACTTTTACTGAATTTCAATACTTAGTTTTGGATGGAGATGACCTCCCTTTATTTACTTTTTCGGACAGAATGGTGGCGGAAAAATTTAAGGACGAGTGCTCTAATCCAAATGATTTTTATACTATTCTAAAAATACCAGTAAATCCAAACTGGAAGGTTATAAAATAAAGAAGGTCGTTAAAAAACGACCTTCAAACTAGATAAGAGAGAAACAATGGTTATGAAGGTACTTTTCTAGTATTTTCCCTTTCCCATACACGATGGCCTTTCATTGTTTTAATAAAATCTTCAATAAGGTTTCCGTCGGATTCAAAAATAACTCCTGAATCTTTATTTTTACTAAGATAAGTTTCGTCAATAAGTTTTTCAGCACCAGTGGCAAAAGCTATTGCTTTACAGTGGCGGAAGCCCTCGTTAATAAAATGCAAATAATCTGGTTCGTCTTGTAATACACTTACAGAATCTCCTTCAGGTGTATAAAATGCATCATAACACACAGAGACCTCTGTTAAATATGAAAATTCTATATCTGCAGTTCCACCTTCTTTAAACTTGACCTTTCCTACATTTGTGGAAATTAATACAGCTTCAGCTCCTTCTTCTTCAAGTGCAGTTTTCATCTTATCGATAGATTTTTTTGATACCCCATCCGCAATTAGAAATGCTACTTTTCTAGTTTCAATGGTTCCCTCTCCTGGTTTGGTTTTCATGCTTAATGCAGCAGATTTTTCAACTTCCGGTTTAGGAGTTTTAATAGGATATTCCGGATGATTTTGTCTTGCAAATTGCAGAGTCAGTTCATCCAATTCAGAAGCAGGTTCAATTCCCAAATTAGCACCTACACGTGCAGCTAATTCTTTATCAATTTGATTAAGTATTGCTAATTCTCTTTTGCGAACATCAACGGAATTAACTTTAGACAATTCAAAACTATAAGCATTAATCATGTGTTCCTGCTCTGGTTTCGATTGAGAATTAAAGAATAATCTAGCTTGGGTAAAATGATCTGCAAAAGAAGTAGATCTACGTCTTACTTTTTTACCATCAACCTTTTCTTCATGACTTTTAAATCCATCTTCCCCTTTTAACATGGCGTGATAAGGACAACCTCCACCAAGACTATTAGGAAAATAGCTAACATTTCCTTTAAGAATATCCTGTCTTCCAAAACCATCCTTTTGATTGTTAAATTTACCATTCACTGAACGATTAATAGGAATCTCATGAAAATTAGGTCCACCAAGACGGTAGTTTTGAGTATCAGCATATGAAAATACTCTACCTTGTAAAAGTGGGTCATTTGTAAGATCTATTCCGGGAACGATGCGACCTGGATCGAAAGCAATCTGTTCTGTTTCTGCAAAGAAGTTTTCCGGATTTCTGTTTAAAGTCATAGTTCCGATTATTTCCACCGGAACTAATTCTTCGGGGATAATTTTCGTAGCATCTAATAAATCAAAAGAAAATTTATGTTCATCCTCTTCAGGGACAAGCTGTACACCCAAATCCCATTGTGGAAAATTTCCTTTTTCAATATTCTCCCATAAATCACGACGATGGAAATCGGCGTCAAATCCCGATATTTTTTGTGCTTCATTCCATGCCACTGAATGAACTCCTAATTTTGGTTTCCAATGAAACTTTACAAATGTTCCTTTACCTTCAGCATTCACAAATTTAAATGTGTGAACTCCAAAACCTTCCATCATACGAAACGATCTTGGAATAGCTCTATCAGACATGGTCCACATAACCATGTGAGCCGCTTCCGGCATCAAGGATATAAAATCCCAAAAAGTATCATGAGCAGAAGCAGCTTGAGGCATTTCATTATTCGGTTCCGGCTTAACTGCATGAACAAGATCTGGAAAATTCATAGCATCCTGTATAAAAAATACAGGAATATTATTTCCTACCAAATCATAATTACCATCTTCAGTATAGAACTTAACAGAAAAACCTCTAACATCTCGAGCTAAATCAGTAGACCCTTTAAATCCTGCAACTGTTGAAAACCTAACAAATAGTGGTGTTACAGTACCTTTCTTAAGAAATGAAGCTTTAGTATATTTAGAAATATCTGCTGTAGCTTCGAATATTCCATGAGCTCCAGACCCCCTTGCATGAACTACTCTTTCAGGGATTCTTTCTCTGTCGAAATGAGCCATTTTGTCCTGATAGATGAAATCTTCTATCAAAGCAGGCCCACGCTCGCCTGCTTTTAGCATATTGTTGTTGTCCTCTATTGGAACACCATCATTTGTGGTGAGAAGGCGCCCATTATTATCGATGACATGATCATCAATTTGCTGTACTTTTTTGTTCTCTCTTTGGTTTTTCATAGTTATTATAATTAGCCTTTATGATAGTAGACCATTTATAAACAATCTATGAAGCGTAAAGTTTCCGAGTTAGGGTATTATATAGAAGTTCGTATAAAACTTCTATTGATTCTGATTGTTTAGAATTTATGTGTAAATACTGAAAATATTGCAGATATTGAAGAATTTGAGGTGTAGCTTTAATAGCTGAAATGTCAGTATGAATATACAATTTAAATAAAAAATGAATTATGCAAGAAATTACTCGAGATCAGATTAAAAGAAAAATAGAGGAATTGAAGGAGGATTTCATTAAGTTAAATCCTAAGATGAAAGGATTATCTTCTGATGAGATTTACAATTCATATTTATACGAAAATCAACTTGAAGTTCCATTATCTGGTAATGGAGAATCTGCAGGATGGCGGATTGAAAGTAGAATTGAAATGGAGGAATTGCAACCTGAAAAATTTAAAAAATTTTTAAACAATAAGGAGTAAGACTTAGCTTACTCCTTACCTTGGTAATTACATTCATGCATGTAGAGTTTTTCTATTGCATTTATCTACATTTTTGCATCCATAAGTTTTTGGGATTTATAATTTGACTTCCCAAGTTTCATTTTGATAACAAATGGATTTGAAGACTGAAATTCAGTAGGTATTTGGATATCGAAATAATTGTTTTCATCAAGATCAATACCAATGTCAGAATGAGATATTTTTAATAGTTGATTTTGCCCCAAAATCACTGCTTCGACAGGAACTTTAGTTAATTTATTTGGAATTGATATTCGTGCGATGTTGTTAACTGGCCGATTAAAGACAGTTAAGTAAAGTATTGAATCTTTCTGTGTATAATAACCAAGTTTAGGCTCTGGTAGTTCTACATGTCGCACTCCATACACAGCTTCGTTATTTACTTTCATCCATTCACCGATTTGCTTTGCGATTTTATCTTCTTCAGGGTGCATATTTCCGTTCCCATCTGGTCCAAAGTTCAAAACCAAATTACCATCCATGGACACTGAGCGCATTAACATGTCTAAGAGATCATTTGTTGTTTTGGTATAAATTCCTGTCCAGTCTTTCATATAGCCCCAACCATTTGGTGGGATTGTCATTACTGCATCCCAATCATTTCCATTTAGCCATTCATATTTTGCGGGAAGTTTTCTTTCCCATCCTTGTTCATAATCTCCAAGGAGATCTCCGTTGCTGTCAAAGTGTCTTTCGCCAAATTCATCATTTCGAAAACGGCTACCGATAATTAGGCCGGGATGTTTTTCACGAAGTTCTTTTTCAAGATTATAGGTGAATTCATATGAATTGATCCATGAATCATCCCAAGTTCCATCAAACCAAAAACCTTTTATCTGTGGATAATTTTCAAGTAACTCCAATAGTTGATTTCTGGTATATTCTAAAAACATTTTGAATTTCTTCTTCTCCTCAGGAGTTTCAAGAGCTTTATCAATATAATTGGGATTGTTCCATTCTAATACAGAAAAATATAAGAATACATCTATTCCTTCAGCCGTATATGCTTCGACAACTTCTTTAACAATATCTTTTTTGTAAGGAGATTTTGAAATATTATAGGTGGAGTATTTAGTAGGCCATAGAGCAAATCCGTCATGATGTTTAGTTGTAAATATCATGTACTTTGCTCCCATATCTTTTGCTTGCTTTGCCCATTTCGATGGAGCGAAATCTTTCGGATTGAATTGTTTATATAGATTATCATATATATTTAACCAATTTTTTGGAGTGGTTGGGCCTTCCCAAGAACGGATCCATTCAGAAGCGGGAGCACCTTTTCTTGCACTTACTCCTTGCCATTCATTTCCTGGAATAGCATATACGCCCCAATGTATAAATTGTCCCAATCCATAGTTCCTAAAAGCATTCATATCATAATCTTTTCGGTTTTTAGGAGTTATTGGACCATATTTCAACTCTTTTCTTTCTCTAGGCTTTTCTTTTGGTCCTGTCCACTGTGCATTTACAATTTTGGGACTAACAAAATGAATTATCATTATTACTAACAAGACAAATTGATTTCTACTATAGATTTTCATAATATCGAGGTTTAAACGATATCTAATTTAGATCAAACTATTTAAACAAATTTCATCAATCGATTGCGAAAAAGACGAAAACGTTTTAGTGTTTAGATTAAATTTTATTATTGTGAAATAGGGATTTAATAAACTTGTATTTCTCAAATTGCTGTCCGATTTTTATGACACATATTCCCTCAAATAGTACCCAAACCAAAACCAGTCTTCCGGCTTGATCGTTTCTCCTGACTTAGGTGTGAATTCAATATATGCCCTGCCTTTATTAGTCCCTTTGATAATATCGCAGCGCATAGCTAAGCCCTGAGCATATATATTAGTAGCTATTGCTTCGTCGATTATTTGGACGATCTTTTCTTCTGATATTCTCATTTTAATAATTTAATTTAAGATTTTGATAAGTGGTTACGGGTAACCGGATTACTCAGAAAACTCAATTTCTCTGATCTCAACTTCTACTCCATGACTAATTTGAGCCAACTTTCTTAGATCAGCATTATTTAATGCGTCTCCATAGTAACTATGTGTTGTGGCTTCGATGATATTTGAGCCATCTAAATATCCGACAGCGAATGTTTTGTTTTTCTTCTGGGCAATTACGATGGTTACCATATGAATATTCCTCCGTAAATAGACCATGCGAGGATAAGAATCACTCCATAAATGAAACCAGACAGATCCAATCCGGATTCTGATTCGTTGAATATTCTGACTATTAAAATTATACTGATGACTATCATCAATAATAAGTGCCATGTTAGTGTTATTGTCATTGTTTATCGGTTAAGATCATTTTATTAGATGTTAAATTTTCATTTTCGCTTCTGTCAGCTGAGCCCAATCGATACGGGCTTGGGGAATTAAGTTTGCTTTGTTTGACTTCAATTATCCCCTCCTTCCCTCTATATCCTAAGTAATCCATGTACCAGCGAGAAACAGTACGAATTCCGCACCCTATTTTATGTGAAACCTCAACAATAGTGTTGCTTTTGTGCAACAGTTCCATTGCAAATGCTCGGGTCTTTAGAGGATATTTATGCTTCATATATTTTCAAAATCTCTATAGGTAATGGAACAGAATATTTCATATTTAAATCCATGATTCTAAAATTTGAAGTGCTAAATAAAGACCTATAGCTAATAATAGGAGTGAAGCGAGTTTTACAACATCAATAACTTGCTGAACCAAAAGACTCTTTTGGCCAAACTTTTTGTAAGTAATCTTTTGCATAATCCGGTAATTTTAATCGTTTAACATTTTTATAATCATCTGTGAATTCATATTCAGTCCAGCCTGCATCTATAAGTTTCATCACGGCCATCTTTAGACTATTTTCTCCTCCTTTTTTTGTTACTAATTCAGAAAGTGAAACAGATTGACCTTCTGGAATTTTTTCCTGTAAGATCTTTAATGCCTTAGCTAAAGGATCTTTAAATGTTTCTGAATATTTCATTTGCGCAACTTTAAGGATGCATGAATTGAATTGATATATTGAAAACAAAATTATATAATGTTTCTTAAAGTTGCAAATAAGAAACAACTAAATTTTACTTTTTTTTATTTTTAATAAGTTACAAAGGGGTGTATATTTGCTTTGTCAAGGTGTGCAAATAGATGTTTCTTAACATGTTTTTACAGAAACTTTTGTTGTTATGCAAGTTGAAAACTTTACAAATGATTTACAATTTTACTTTTTGTGGATTTTTACTTATTGTAAATAAGCACTTTCTGTAGGTTAGAGCGCAGGATTCATAACCCTGAGGTCGGCAGTTCGATCCTGCTCCCCGCTACTAAAAAGCAGATACGGAAGTGTCTGCTTTTGTTGTTTTTGGAAGGGTTATTTATAGTTCGATATTTGTACCAAGATTTTAGCCTATTGTGTAGTATTGCTTGAAAAACCTATTCCTTGATGTTGTTATGGCCTTTTTTTCAAAGTTCGATTTCTCCTTAAGGATTCGGCTACTTGACCCTCTTCCGGTTTGTTGTAGTTACATATTATACATTAAACACGATCTTTGACTATAAAAAGGTATAGTCAAAACAAACTGAATTCCGTTGACTAAGATTATTTTTAGTAAATTTGATGTCAGCTATGACAATGAAAGATTACAAAGCAGGAAGTTTTAATAAGCAATATGGTTATAGAAGTTTTAATCCAAACCCTATAAATAGAGAATGGACTGTTACAAGTCCTGAAATAAATACGTTGTTGGAGGAAGCCAATTTAAGACTTGGTGAATTGAATGCCTTTTCCTCCTTCGTCCCAGATGTGGATGTTTTTATTCGAATGCATATTGTAAAGGAAGCAACGCAATCCAGCCGTATTGAAGGAACTCGGACGAAGATGGACGAAGCGATCATGGAAGCAAAGGATATAAGCCCTGAACAAAAAGATGATTGGCAGGAAGTGCAAAACTATATTGAAGCGATGAACCTCTCCATCACAAGTTTGGAACAGCTACCACTGTCTTCCCGACTGATACGGGATGCCCATCGGATTTTATTGAAAGGAGTGCGGGGCAAAAATAAGCTACCGGGTGAATTTCGCACCAGTCAAAACTGGATTGGTGGTGCAACCATCAATGATGCCGTATTTGTACCTCCACATTATAGCCTTGTCTCTGAAAGTATAGCCGATCTGGAAAAGTTTTTGAACAATGATGAGATACAGGTTCCTCATTTGATAAGGATTGGAATAGCTCATTATCAATTCGAAGCCATACACCCATTTTTGGATGGGAATGGGAGAATAGGAAGACTACTTATCACTTTATACCTGATCAATAAAAAAGTGTTGAGTAAACCCACTCTATATTTATCCGATTTTATTGAGAAAAACAGACAACATTATTATAACAACTTAATGGCCGTTTCCTTGGATAATAAGATTGAACAATGGCTGAGGTTCTTTTTGGTTGGTATCATTGAAACGGCTAAAAGTGCCATAGACACATTCACTAAAATTATCGCATTACGTGATAAAATGGAGAAAGATACTATTGTGTCTCTGGGTAAGAGATTACCGAATGCAAAAGCATTACTGACCTATTTATATAGTAAACCTGTGGTTACCGTCGCTGATGTAATGACCCAACTGAAAGTAACGAAACAAACTGCAAACACATTAATAAAAGATTTTGATAATCTTGGAATACTCAAAGAACAAACTGGGTATAAGCGTAACAGAATATTTGTTTTTGAGGAATACTTAAGGTTATTCGAAAGGTAAATATCTAATATCAGTATTTTGGGACTGTTGCTTTAGCTATTCGAAAAGATCCTCAGCATTCATTATGGCTTCGTAATCTTCTAATAGGTTAGACTTTCCGGAACTGCACCCTACTAAAAAGCAGATACGTAAGTGTCTGCTTTTGTTATTTTCGGCGGTTTTGGAAGGGTTATTTATCCTATACCAACTCCACTGCCTGTAATTCAGCGGCAAGCCGATGAAGTCCTTCTTCGATTTTTTTCAGTTGAGTTTGGCGAGGCTTTTTTAGTCCGGAAGAATAATGCTGTAACTGGCGTTGGTTGATTCCTGTGATTTTTTCCAAAGCTGAGTTGGTAAAGATTCCTTTGTAGTAGTTTAATAGGCTCTCGACATCAAAATGATATATAATTTCATAATCACCTTTTAGTATAGCCGGGATATTTTGTGGAGTAAATTGTTCTTTGATAATATCTATAGCATCCAAAATGGATTGTTTTGCTTCTTCCACGGTATCGCCTCCACCATAGATACCTTCGGCATTCTCTGCATAAGCACTGAACATATCAGCACTGCGTTCAATGACAATTCTTAAGGTTTTCATAATGTTGTGTCTTTTAGTTTTCATTAGGATCCGGAGCTTATTTAAGCCCCAGATCCTTCATGATCTTTTTGCGAAGGCCCTCTCCAATTTCCTTACTACCATGATAGGGAATGGAATAAGTTCTCCCATCTTTCTCATAAATGTAGTGAGATCCACTAATGCGGATAGGATTCCAGCCATTATTACGCAAAAATCTGTGGAATTCACTTGATTTCATAACAAAATTAGTTTAAATGTGTCTGGAAAATTTATGCTTTAAATCGCCATACACATCGCTAACTCCACAATGCAAAGGTAGTATATTTACTACTGTTATGCAAGTGTCTGCTTTTGTTGTTTTAGTGGGTTTGGAAGGGCTAATTGGACAACTGATATTTAGCAATCTTCAGTTATTATTTCTTTTCAAACAATTCAATGCTTTTTTGTAGTGTTTTTTCGGTTTGAAGAATATCCAGGAGCAACATTTTTAAAGTCTGTTTTTTGTCTTTATCCGTATTGTTCAGGTTTGAATACAGGAAATTCATTAAAAATTCGGTTTTGTTATTCAATGTTCCTTTTAGTTCTTCAATATTTGAAAGGGATGTTATTTTATTGTAGTCAATTAAGTCAATTTTCGCACTGGAAACAGATTTCCATGCATTAATTTTGATTTGCGGCATGTAAATCCCTTTTGATTTCATAACAACATCTAATACTGAGGCATTTTTGTCGGAATAAAACTCTAAGGAATCAATTAACGATTCTTGTTTAGGAATAGTTGCTTTAATATCTTCTTTAGTTTCTTTCAGTTCATTATCTATAGTTGAAAATACCTGATTAATGTAGATTTTATCTTTTCGTTCGGAATTCCAATTGTCTATAAACAAAGCGATTAGAATACCTGCAATTACCGGAATGATTTCTTTAATAAATTGAATCGTATATGTTTTAAATTTTTCTTTTATAAGTTTGGATTTAGGCATAGCATTGGGGATAATTTTTATGAAGCGAAGATACAAAAAGTTGTGTCAATCCATACCTCCAGGTATATTTGGCTTTTTAATACATCGCTTAGATTTTCTGATCTTTACAACGTACTTATTCATTTTGACAGATACTTTTTTTTAAAGGAAGAAGGAGTTTCACCGATAAGTTTTTTGAATATTTTGTTGAAATAGGATATGCTTTCATATCCCACTCTATAACACACCTCGGCTATGGTTTCTTCCTGCAATAACAAGGTTTTAGCCAGATTGATGCGGTAGTGATTTACAAAATCTGTGAATGTCATGTCCGTTTGTCTTCTGAAATATCTGCAAAAAGATGATGGATTCAAGTGTACTAATCCGGCGATTTCGTTTACATCAGGCTGCTTATTATAGTTGGTGCTGACATAATCATAGATTGTCCCCATACGCACTTTATCATTCAGAAACCATTTTACCCGGGTATTCTCTTTATTCAATACTTCCACTTCTTTTGAATTGGCCAGCATTTGGAGAATCTCGATTATTCCCAAAAGAGATTTAAAGGAGTCCGTATTGTCAATACCTTTAAGTCTTCTGGCTACCTCAGCCTTGGTGTCTCCATGAAAGGCAAGTCCTAGGTAAGAACGTTCCAGCATTTGTGTGATTTTTTCAAATTCCGGAACTGACTTTATGAGCACGTCAGGAAAGTCATCTCTGAATTGAACTACTGTCTGTTCATACTCCGTCTTAATCGCATAATCAAAATTCAGGTGAGGCACATTTGAACCGATCAACACCAGATCACTGTCCATAAAGTCAGAAATATGCTTCCCGACATGTCGGATACCGTTTATTGCTTCTACATATACCAGTTCTATTTCAGCATGATAATGCCACATAAAATAGCCTCTAAAACTAGGTGTAAACAATTTGAACGAACGACCAGACTCAAACTTTACTTCTTCTTTTTGAATCTTCATGGCGCTTTATTTATTATATATTTTCTAAAAATAATGAATAATGGTCAATACAGAGCAATAAATGGCAAATATCGATAAAGAAACAGGGCTTATATCTCTTCATCTTTGGTATATGTTTAATCGCTTATAAAATTTACAAATGATGGAAAAGAAAGTTCTGTCCAACCCATCGGTTGGAAAAACAAGTGAAATCAGGTTAAATGACCGCAAAGATGGAGCACCACTTCGCATATTGTCAGAAGAGGACTGGAGCTTCTGGTCTCACAATGGGTATATTGTTATTAAAAATGCTATCCCAAAAAGTCAGGCAAAAAGACTTGCAGATTACCTTTGGGAGTATGAAAACAAAGCTCCTGATGATCCGGAGACATGGTACAGAGCGAGTGCACAGATAGAAATGTCCGAGCTCATCAATACAGGTATGGTAGAAATTTACAATCATCAGTATCTGTGGGATAATCGTCAGTTTCCAAAAGTTCATCAGGCTTTTGCGGATGTCTGGGGGACAGAAAAGCTGTGGACAACCATTGACAGAGCCAATCTGAACTTCCCTATTCGTCCGGGACACGAGTACAAAGGTTTTATCCATTGGGATTACGATCCTGAGACAGATCCTCAGAATGTACAGGGTGTACTTGCTCTTGCTGATCAGACAGACGAAAATATGGGTGGCTTTCAATGTATTCCGGAGCTATTTCGGGAATATGATACGTGGAAACTGACTCAACCTGACGACAGGGATTATTTCAGGCCGGATACTACAGGTTTTACAACGACGAAGATCAAGATGGAAGCTGGAGATCTGTTGATATTCCACAGCAGACAGCCGCATGGTATACGTCCTAATAACAGTAATAATAAGGTGCGTATAGCGCAGTATATTTCGATGATGCCTGCAGAAGAAAGCAATGAGAAGATGAGAGAATGGAGAATCCGTTCATGGAAGGAAAAAATCATTCCCCGTGGTTATGCCTTTCCGGGCGATCCGTTAGAGCGGGAGAAATCCCAACCTGTGGCAGAACTGACAGAACTTGGAAAAAAATTATTAGGGTTAGAAAAATGGTAAAAAAAATTATGTAAAGTTTCAGTAGTGCCTCATACCTGTGGCACTACTTTTTGTTTAAGGTTTTATTTCACCTGTACTCAGATACCGAACCATGATCTGCGTAAAAAGGGCATTGTACTTTGTCTGTATAAGCTCACTTTCTAAGGTGAGCAGATTTGATCGTGAGGTGCTCAGATCGTATATGCTGATTCTTCCTGCTTCATAACTTTTCAGACTTAACTCAAATGCTTTTCTGGTTACATCCAGTACATTTGCAGCTAATTTATATTGAGTTTGATAGTTATCCAGATCCAGTAACTTTTTCTCTAAATCCTGCTTGATCGTAAGTTGCTCTAATTCTAATTGCTTTGCATTTTCGGCCTGCTGTATCTTATTCTTTTGGACCGCTATTTTTACGGTGTTCTTATTGAATACAGGTATGTTAATCGTTAAACCTATCTGCTGAGAAAAATTATTCTGGAGCTGATTAAATAAGGGAAGTTTACCAAAGCCGGTAGACAGATTACTGAAATAAAAACTTCCCAGTGTCAGACTTGCATCTAAGGTCGGATACAGTTGCGCTTTTATAGCTTTTTGATCAAATTTCAGTGCTTCATTCAATAAGGCATATTTTTTCAATGCCGGATGTTGTTTCAAAAAGGATGCGTACAAAACTGCACTTTCATAATTCGACTCCTGTAAAGACGATAAAGCCAGAAGTTCTGTATTGATCTCAAAATTCTGATCCTGTTCCACCGCCATGATCTGTTTGAGTTCCAGTATTGCTTTATCTACAGCATAGTGTGCCCGTCTTTTCTTTTCGTTTTCACGCTCATAATTCGCTTTTGCTTCATATAATATCGTCAGTGAAGTAGCGCCAAGGTCGGTTGATTTCTGAACTTTCTCAAACTGTTGCTGAGCGAATGTCAAAGCTGTATCGACAGCTTTACAGATTTCTTTTTGTAACAATACATTCAGATAACCTTCGATAGTTTTGAGGGTTATTTCTCTTTTCAATAAGGCCAGATCCTGTCTGCTGGCTTCCATTTCTTTCTGTGATCTTTTAATGGAATTTTTCAGTTTACCATTATTCAGAATCGAATAGGATGAAGACAGGCCAAGGGTACTGTTAAAATTATCATTTCTCGCATTATTCCCGAAAATATCCTGTGATTGCCCAAAATTGCTGAACATATTTGTAAATCCGTTTAAATTAGGCAGTCTTTCATTTTTGTAAGTTTTTACATCCAGAGATTTGTTGTCAAGAGCTAACATTGCTTTATCTACAGCTATATTTTTTTCAAGAGCAATAGCAATACATTGATTTAAGTCAAGACGCTGTTGTGCAGACAGAATCTTGCCCGAGACTGACATAATCAAAAGTGTCAGCACTGTATATCGAAAAAATATAAACATTAGTTATCCTGGTATTTAAGTAAACTCCTTAATTGACTCAATATCCTTTCTGCAAGGGTCAACTCTTCTGTGACGATATCAGCTGTTCCACTTAATTCTTTGTCAAATGCAAGAGTTTTATCATAAGAGGTTTGTAATCCCTCAGGCAAACTTACCTCGACATAGTATTTACTGTCTTTATCCTGAACCATAGCGATAGACCTGATTTTCCCTTTTACTATTCCATATTCCTGATATTTATAGTTATCCAGCTTGATCAATACTTTCTGATTTATTTTTATCTTTCCCTGGTTCTGTGCACCTATATGCATTTGCCCTATTGTTACCTGTCTGTTATTCGGGAGTACACTTAGCAATGTAGTTCCGGCTTTTACAAACTGTTTTTCTCCTAAAAACTGCAGGTAGCTTAATGTTCCGTCTATAGAAGCATAGATCAGGTAATTTCTTTCCCATTGACGCAGGGATTTCTTTAGTTTTTCAAGCAACAGGATAGACGCAGATGAGTAGGATGTTTTCTCTTTAACAATATTCACATCTGCGCCGGATTTCAGTTTTCTGAAATTTAAAATGGTCTCTTCCAGCTGAGCGATGGAGATTTCTGTATTCTTGAAATTCTTCTGAGCTTCTAATAATTTTAATTTTTCGTTTTCAAGTTCCAGAGCAGATATTACGCCTTCGCGATGTAATGATTCAGAACGCTTGTAATTTTTTTCGGTCAACTGATATTTACTTGATTCCAATATATGTTGTTGCTTCAGATTTGCGATACGTTCTTTATAATCTGTAATCCCTTTTGTTGCAGTGACTTCTTCTGCAGCATAAGGTTGCAGGCTGTTGAACAATATTTCTTCTTCCAGCGCTTTGGCGAATGCATTGTAATCTTCCTGGACTTCTCCTAATCTGAAACCTGATACAAGATGTAACGGGAATTTGGAAAGGTGCTTTGTAGAAATGGAATCAAGAATTCCTTTCAATTGATGTATGTCTTTATCATCTGCCGATGATTCTAATACCATGAGTAAGTCTCCTTTCTTCACTGTTTGCTGATCCTTTGCTATCAGCTTTTCAATCCGTGAATCTATCCTGATTTCGATTTTCTCCGGTGGATTTTGGGAGGAGATAATGATAGGTGATGTAATAAATTCCGGATATTTAATGATACAGGCCAGTGAAAAGAATAAGACGATTATGCCTAGAATAACCATGCTTCCCCAACGAATAAGCCAATTTGGTGGTGTTTCCAATACCTCCTGAACCTGCTCTGACCGCAGATTGATATTTTCTAATATGTTGCCTTTAGTTTCCAAGTTCCAATTGATTTTTTACTAACCGATAATATTCTCCTTTTAAGGATACAAGCTGTTCATGATTGCCTTCCTCTACTACTTTACCTTTATCAAGTACGATTATTTTATCTGCATTTTTTACTGTAGATAACCGATGCGCTATAATAATAGCTGTACGCCCTTTCAGGAACTGATTCAGATTATCTGTTATTACCTTTTCAGTATTTGCATCCAGTGCAGATGTCGCTTCATCAAAAAACACATACTGAGGTGATTTATATACTGCCCGTGCTATTAACATCCGCTGACGCTGACCTCCGCTTACACCTAATCCTTCGTATCCTATTTTTGTATTGTAACTTAGAGGCAGGGATTCAATGAAATCTTTAATATGTGCGATTTCTACAGCATGCTTTAGCTTTTGCTTATCCACAGTAATATTTCCTATAGCAATATTATTTGCAATACTTTCATTGAAAATATAACCGTCCTGCATCACGACCCCACAGGAAGCACGCCACATGCTTGGTGCTATATGACGTATATCGGTATGACCTATCCTGATTTCACCTTCGTCTGCATCGTAAAATTTAGTTAAAAGCTTCATCAGCGTCGTTTTTCCCGATCCGCTGGCACCTACAATAGCGGTAGTTTTTTCATATGGAATCACGAGGTTTAACTGTTCGAATACAGCAGTAGTTGATCCTTTATATCGGAATGTCAGATTGGAAACGGAAATATCCTGCTCCGGAATCTCAGACACATAACTGTTGTCCACGAGTTCCTCATCTTCCTTGCCATGAATTTCATTCAGTCGCTCCAATGCAATTTTTGCATCCTGAGACTGTCTGATAAAGTTCATAAATTGGGTTAGCGGACTATTCAGCTGTCCGATGATGTATTGGACAGAAAGCATCATACCTAAAGTCAACGAGCCATCTACGACTAAGCTTGCCGCAACAAAACTGATGAATACATCTTTGAGTTGATTGATGATATTTCCACCGATTGTCTGTACCTGTTCAAGCTTTAGGGCCTTGATTTTAATACGGAAAACTTTTATCTGAATGCCTTCCCATTGCCAGCGTTTATTGGTTTCGGCATTATTCATTTTGATTTCCTGCATGCCGTTGATCAGCTCCATGACCTGACCTTGCTCTTCGGCTAACTGGGAGAACTGTTTATAGTCTAATTCTCTTCTTTTTTTCAAAAAGAATGCAATCCAGAAGAAATAAAGAATAGCACCAGCCACATAAATTAAAAAAAGCTTATAGCTGTATAAAAGCAGGACAATACCAAAAATCAAAAAGTTGATCAGTGAGAATACTGTCTGTAAGGAATTATTGGTGAGCAACTGTTCGACACGACCATGATCGGCTATCCGTTGCATAATATCTGCTGTCACCCGCGAATCGAAAAAACTAATAGGCAGGCGCATTAGTTTAATAAAGAAATCAGAGACAATGGATATGTTGATCCGGGAAGAAAGATGTAACAGAATCCATCCTCTGATAACTTCTATTCCCATTTGTCCGATATACAGCATAATCTGTGCAAACAGCACCAGATAGATGAAATTTAGGTCCTGATTCTGAATCCCTATATCAACTATACTCTGTGTCAGGAATGGAAATACCAAAGATAGCAGACTTCCTCCGATCAGTCCCAGAGCCAGTTGAATGATAAAGGATTTATACTTGAAAAAATAGTGTTTCAGATAGTTTGTAATCGAAAAAGATTTATCTGCAACATCCTGCTGTTGATCAAAGCGTGCTGTAGTTTCCAATAAGAGCACAATACCTTCTTCTGTAGTATCTGTCGCACCTCTGCCGATCCAGTGTTGCAAAAATTCTTCTTCTGAATAACTGATCAACCCGTAGCTTGGATCCGAAATATGTATGCGATAGCCCTGGCGATTTTTTTCGATCTTATAGACAACAACAAAATGTTGTTTCATCCAGAATACCACACAGGGCAGAGGAGCTTCTTCCACAAGAGCCTTAAAATCTATCTTTACAGAAAGAGTCTTAAATCCGATGGACTCAGCAGCTTTACTCAATCCCAAAAGACTTGAGCCTTCGCGGGTCGTCTCGGACAAATCGCGGAGCATCTGCAGCGATAAGATTTTTCCGTAATATTTACTGATAATACGGAGACAGGTTGGTCCACAATCTTTGGAATCGGGTTGTTTATAAAACGGAAATTTGGGCATGTCTATTTTTCAGCTAATTTTTCAAAACCATAATATGTTATTGCGATTTCCTTTAATGGATTTAATGACCATTCTGTCCATTCATTGCTGTAGGGGTCATATCCGCATTTCAAAGGTTTGGAGATATCCAAGCCAGATTCATTGTAATGTGAGCGTTCTGTAAAAGCCCTGCAATCGGTACATACATTTCTAAATTCGCAATCTCTACAAACTGTAATCTCATCTTTTGTCATGTTCCAGTATTGCTGAACAGCACCTTGCTGCAGCACTTCTTCTAAAGTCATTGTGTTTATATTACCGAAAGATTGAGGCATTACAGGGCAATTCCTGATATTACCATCTATATCAATTCCCAGTTTTTTGTGAAGGCAGGAATTATGGTTTATGGCTTCCAAAACCTTCGGCATATTTGTATTGAAATAGTCAACATTTACTTTTCCACAGGAATGGATCGATAGCGAATCTCTTTTAAAATCCAGGGTAAATCTGTAGCCTGTATTTTGCAGCACCGGAGTCTTCTCACATTGAAAAAATACCAGATGATAAATGCGCTGAGTCTGATTGTGAACATTCTCAAGAAAATCTGCATTGAGTTCAGGTGAATAGGCTGAATACAGCTTCAAGCCCTCCACTGCTGTATTGTCAAAAGCCTTTTCAAAATCGATCAGTTCCTGCGCAGACGCTGCACTTCTGCAAAAAATAACCAGATGACTGATCCTTAGGTTGGCGATAGACTGTATTAACGTTGCCGGTATTTCTAATTTTTCAACTTCTATAAACAGATTAGAGATCTGTTGATGATCGTGGTACTCATAAGAAAGAGGGAGGAAGTTTTTATCCCAGTCGCCTTCTGTTACAAAACCGTATTCCTTTTCCAATAAATAACCGATGTATTCCTCTACAATAGTTTTAGATTCGAGATCATAATTTTCAAGCACTGATTCGATAGAAGACGATTTTAATTCTTCTATAAGTTCGTGTAATTCTAAGGGATATAATTTGGAAATACTTCTTCCTAAATCAGAAATCAGTATACGGTTATATCCTTTAGTTATATAAATGTCACTGTACAAATTAAAGAATCTCATAGCAGTCTCGTCAATGGTTTGAATGGTTTTGTGCGTAATAAATAATCTGTTTGATACGATGAACATTTCAGATAATCCGATGAAGTTGAATCTGAATTCTCCGATCGTTTACTGCCAAAAAACTCCATGTATTCGAAGGTCAATGGCAATTTATTCTTCTCTTGCTTTATCAGGTCTTTTACTTTGTCTTCCATATTATAAGTATGCTGCTATTTCTTTTTCCAAACCATAGTTGCAGGTATTTGACATCCCTAAGAACTGACCAATGGCATTAATTTCCAGAAAGAAAAATTTATCCCCGGATTTGATAAAATCCAGAGAACCGCTGTTTAAGTCTAAGGATTGCATCAATACATTAATTTTGTGTTCTACTTCTGCCGGAAGTTTATATCGTACATTTCTATTGGGGGTCTGCGTATTGTATCTTCTATGATCTATTTGGGTCTTTTCATCGTTTTGTGAGATAATAGCTGTCGAGTAAATTTCTCCGTTTAAAAAGAAGCTTCTTACTTCAAAATCTTTTTCGATCTTCTCCTGAAAAAAAGAAATATAGAAATCTGATTCTTGCTTTTGCTCGATCAGCGATGTATACATGATTCCACTCTGGTTTTCCTGAATATCATCTATTATCGGTGTTCCGGAGATGGGCTTTACAATAGTCCGATTGAGGATAACATCTTGCATATCCTCCGCTAAAAAGTAGTCCGGTACATCCAATCCTGCTTCTTTTGCTTTTTCCAAAACCAACAGTTTGTTTACATGGCTGTTGCTTTGCTTGTTCAGGTGTTTCTTTCCTTCCAGAGTCTGGATTACATAATCCGTTAACCAATGTTGTACCTCAAACATGTAGCGATCTACAGCTTGATTATGATATTTTAGTTCATTAAATACCATACCTCCCCGTCTATACCATACCGCGCTTATTTCGTCCAGAAAAAATTGATTCCGCTGACTTTTTAAAACAATTCTTTTTTTAGAAGTATGGATTTCAAAAACCTCATCTTCATGAATGCGGATAAAGGGCTTATGTAATGCCTGAAGCCATTTTATGACCGTTGTGGTCGTGGTTTCATTGTTTTTTGAGATGATTAAAATCATACTTTTAAATGGTTTGGTATATTAAGGATTATGCTTTTTTAATGTAAGCTGCTTTTGCAAGCAGCCTACACTTAAAAAATGTGTGAAAAATGAGATCGGGTTTAATCAAAGTGAGGGAATCGTCCGTCTTTGATCCATACTCTTGATAAGTATGCACCGCCATTTCCATCATACACATCTACATCGTGGCAACCATGTGCATCTACGAAGTTTGATTGGATTTCATAGATACCCTGGTTCATCGACATGGCTAATCCACCGATGACATTCAAGTCGACTTTCTTCTCTTCTAAAGCAGAAAAGTCCTTCATTCCTGTTAACTTTTTCATTTCTTTAAAATTGAAGGATTAACAACCTGAACAATCGTAAAATCTTGCGCGCCATTTACCACCGTGGTAGTAGTCAACATCTCTACATCCGTTTTCATCCAGAAAATTAGACATGATATACTTAGGGCCTTCCAAACTACCTAATACTGCTGTAGAACTGTTCAAATCCAGTTTTTTGTTTTCTAATGAAGAGAAACTCTTCATTCCATTTAAATTTTTCATCTTTTAAAAATTTAGAGATTAGTGAATAATGTACACCCCATGTGTACATGTTAAGATTAATTAGTAATGAGAAATTTCACAGTTTGATGTATCCCATCCACGGCCCACAAACCGGCCACCAACGTACATGTCATAATCCCGCGCACCGTCAGCATTTAAGAAATTAGAAGTGACTTCGGAGAAACGTTCCTGAGCACGACCTCCGGCAACACCTTCCTGGTTTTCAACATCTAATTTTTTGTTTTCTAAAGAAGAGAAGCTCTTCATTCCATTTAATTTTTTCATTTTTTTAAAAAATTTAAAGATTAGTAAATGATGTGCACAACGTTTGCACATTTTAAAATTAGTCATTAAGTGAAAGGTCTTTTGGGACAATACATATTCGACTGGTACTGGTATATTTTTGCAGATTTCTGAGAAATATTCGTTTTCACCATATTTCATAGACTGTTACTTTTGGGAAGTCGCTATCATTGTCTGGTTTTATGAGGTATATTGAGCGAGTGATTCTCTGGACTTTCCTTCATTTGCAAAGTTTTGGAATCTATTAGTTGAGACTCTTTTACAGTGGGATTGCCCATAATCATTTTAATGCAATCAGGATTTTAATTGCCGAGTTTCATCTGAATCTTTTAATTTTAATAGGTATGAAAGATAAGGTAATGTATAATACAATACAGGAACATTGGCTTCTGTCTGAACTGGTAGGGATAGATTCAATAGTTTTTTCAGATGGAAGTATGAAGTTAATTGATATCTCCTGGAATGAAAACCCGGAAATAAGCAATACTTTCGGAAAGGAATACCATTATAATGTTTCAGGAATAACTTCCTTAAATGAAATCATTGAAAAATATGACAATGACATCTGGTCCGTTTGCCAGATCAATGATCAGATTACAATAGACAGCGCACATAATTTTGTTTGTGGCGAAGGGGAGATGGGAAATGAAGGTTTTATAGCCAAGTTGGATAGAGATGGAAATATAGTTTGGTCTCTCTACAGTACAACATCAAATCCTTTCTACAAATTTGAGTATTCCGACGGGCGGTTGCGGGCTGTTTCAACTTCTAATTTTGCAATAATAGTTGATACTTGCGGTGACGGGATGGCAATAGATAATTTTTTATGATTTGTTTAATTTAAGCTTCTGTATTCATTTGGCGTATACCCAACCCTTTGTTTAAATAATCTGCTGAAATGCTGAGGATATCTGAAGCCTAATTCATAAGCAATTTCACTGATGGTTTTATTGCTGTCGAATATTTTATCCTTCGCAATATCAATAATTTTATTCTGAATATATTCCTGAGCGGATTTTCCCGTTTCCTTTTTTATAAGGTCTCCAAAATAATTAGACGACAGATTCAGTTCGTCTGCAAAATATGCTACAGAAGGTAAGCCTACACTGTAAGGTTTTTCAGAAGCGAAATAACTGTTCAGCGATTCTTCAAATCTTTCTAGGACACCTTTATTTACATTATCTCTTGTAATAAATTGCCTGTCATAGAACCTTTCACAGTAATTCAAAAACAATTCAATATTGGAAACAATCAATTGTCTGGTATGCTTATCGATACTATGTTTCAGTTCGTATCGGATTTTTTCAAAACAATCAAGAATAATCTTTCGCTCCTGTTCAGACAGGTGCAAAGCTTCATTTACCGCATAGGAAAAAAAAGTATAGTCCCGTATATTTTTTCCAAGGGAGGTACCTAGAAGTAAGTCCGGATGAAATACCAGAGCTGTGCCCTGAGGTTGATAATAGGTATCTCCGTTTTCACCTATTACCTGACCGGGAGCCAAAAAGATCAAAGTACCTTCTTCGTAATCATAATTATTCAGACCATAACGCAGGTCTCCGCAATGTATTTTTTTAAAGAATACAGTATAGAAATCATATTGCAATCTTCTAAGCTGACGTGGCTCAGCTTTATCAAGATCAACAATACTTACCAACGGATGCAACGTCTCATTGTTATTGAATACGTTGTATTCATGGATGTTACGAAAATTAATGATATCTTCCATGGCTTTCATTTATCTATACAAAAGTATATTTTACAAGATAAGAATACCAATTGACAAACCCTTACAGGTAATATTGGTAGTACAATCCGTAATCTGTATACAATTTCATTGCAGATCATACCAGACCATTGTACTATCTGACGAAGAATATCATAGTAATCCTAAGCATTAAGAATTTTAGAAAAGCAGACAATTTTCTTTTGGTATTTCACATTTTTATTAGGACAATAATTAACTTTGCCTTGAAAAGAATTGAAATCATTATTAATGCTAAATCTAAAACTAAATGGCTGAAAACTGTAGTAATTGCAATGCGCTTATTGCCGGTAATTATTGTTCAGACTGTGGGCAAAAAGTGAAATTGGAACGGATAAACGGTCATTATATTAAACACGAAATTGAACACGTCTTACATTTTGAAAAGGGAATTCTTTATACGATAAAGGCATTACTGCTTCATCCCGGAGCAAGTGTTCGTGAATTCATCTCAGAAAACAGAAACAGACTTGTTAAGCCGATCATTTTTATTGTCGTCACTTCACTCATCTATTCGCTGACAGCCCATTTTTTTCATATTGAAGAAGGTTATATAAATATTGAGGAAGCGCAAAAGGCATCTGCTGTTAACTATCTAAATCAATGGGTACAGGGGCATTATGGTTATGCGAATTTAATTATGGGTATCTTCATAGCAGCATGGGTAAGATTGTTTTTCAGAAAACATGATGTCAATTTTTATGAGATAGTCATCCTTTTATGTTTTGTAATTGGGATCGAAATGTTATTGTGCGCACTATTTGCACTATTGGAAGGAACCACTCATCTGGCTCTTTTACCGATCGCTTCAGTGGTAGCGTTAATATATACCACATGGGGAATTGGTAACTTCTTTGATGGCAAAAAGGCTGTTAATTATGTGAAAGCTTTTTTTGCCTATGTTTTGGGTACGGTTTCATTTTCTGTGGCCATTCTTATTATCGGTACTGTAGTTGACTTATTACTAAAACATTAAATTGACAGACTGTTCTCGTCTGAACCAGTTACAATACGGTATCTTTGCACAGTAAAAGCTCAAAACAGTATGGGAAATATTATTATAAATAAAGTTACGCTTAGTGATATAGACCAATTGCAACAGATTGGTAAGCGGACTTTCTCGGAAACTTTTTCTACAGAGAATTCAGAAGAAAATATGCTTAAATATCTGGATGAAGGATTCGCATTGGATAAGCTGAGCGCTGAACTGCAGGATCCGGATTCTGCATTCTATTTTGCTGTGCTCAATAGTGAAGTGATCGGTTATCTGAAGCTGAACTGGGGACAATCTCAAACAGAGCTTAAAGATGATAAGGGGATCGAAATTGAGCGGATCTACGTATTGAAGGAATTCCATGGTCAGAAAGTCGGTCAGCTGCTATACGATAAAGCGATACAAGTTGCACAGGAAAATAATGCTTCTTATGTCTGGTTAGGAGTATGGGAGGAAAATCCACGGGCAATACGATTCTATAAGAAAAATGGTTTTGTGGAATTTGATAAACATATCTTCAGATTAGGCGATGAGGAACAAACCGATATTATGATGAAACTGCAACTGGTATAGAATAACAATCAGTTTATCAAATAATAAAAGAGGGTGTATAAAAAGTCAAGTCAAACCCTTTGAGAATTTCATATCTGAAATGATGCTGTAGGGGTGTACGTATAAAAATGGGGCTATCCACTTTTTGGATAGCCCCATTTTTATTGTAATGACCTTGTTATAATTTTT
Source organism: Sphingobacterium sp. UBA5789 (assembly GCF_002418355.1). Classification (NCBI taxonomy): domain Bacteria; kingdom Pseudomonadati; phylum Bacteroidota; class Sphingobacteriia; order Sphingobacteriales; family Sphingobacteriaceae; genus Sphingobacterium; species Sphingobacterium sp. UBA5789. The sequence goes on from NZ_DIDX01000003.1 coordinate 270,209, forward strand.
CTCTCCTTCTAAAGGAGAGATGCCCGAAGGGCAGAGAGGTTAATTATAAAACTGCAAAACCTCACCCTAACCCTTCCGACATGTCGGAACAGGTTCTCCTTAAAAATAAGAGGGAATCTGTTTGGACTACCCTTTTTTTTCTTACCCTGTTTATTTATTCAGCACATATTTATTCAGAATATATAGAGTTACCGGTTTTAATCTTTTCTCCGGAAACAGCGGGTGAAATCCACTGCTCGTATAGAACTCTGCACTATCCACGGTTATTTTAGTATACCAGAGATTGTTCAGGGAACTTATTGTCAAGGTATCGGGAACATTTATTTTTTTAAAGTTGAGCAGTTTTGCGGAATCTAAAGCCAATACTGTTGCACCCTCCACTTTTTCCTGACAGGGAATGGATTTGTAATGGTCACCCGTCCAGTACATGCAACCCTGACTTCCATTGTATGCGACTATATATGTACCTCCACATAATGTTGTTGCTGCCACAAGACTCAATGCTGTTTGCTTAATATTTCGTTTAAACCATGTTTTCTTAGGAGGAGTAAAGAAAGTTGTTTTCGGAATGTTTGATGAAGAAGATGTTGCTATAGTGTCAGGGACCTGTTCATTTTCTTCTTTTGTAGGATCTATTTCAGACTGATAATTTGTTTTTTCTTCGGAATCTTCTATTTCATTATTATCTGAAATCCTTTCGCTTTCATTTTGATTTGAAGGGGTTAATTCCAGAAGTATTGAATCGATTGGAGTTTCAGTTCTATCTGTAGTATTCTCACGGTTATTTGATCTGCTTTCTATTTCCCACTTACTGTAAGGTCTGGGGGTGAAATCAATTATCCAGGCGAGGAGTTCAATGTTGTAACGGTTCGTATAGTCAGTTCTCTTATTTAAGAAATTAATGAGTGGTCTGAATTTATCAATTTTCTTTTTTTCTTCTAGTATTCTGATATATGCCGCCATATTTTCAGCAGCACCCAAAAAAGAACGTAGCATAGGTAGATCCTTATCATCAGGTCTCTCATGACAAATCATGATGCATTCGTCGCGCAATTTACCCGGAGTTAGTTCTAACAGACCTAAAGGTAAACTGCCGTTGTTTTTTTTCTCTTCATAAATAGAGATAACAACCTCTTGATAATTAGCGAATGTATAATTAGCAGACATCATTTCAAAAATTTAGGAATAAAAGTACACCGGAATTTCCGGAATTTTTACGGTTTTCCGGAATTTCTTATGAATCGTCGTAATCGACGGAATTATTTAGTTTTTAGGTGTTTACGTCAATAATTTTGTTTCAGCAATCAGATCAAGCTTTGATTCAATAGCTGAATAAAGATACAAAACTGATTTCAAAAAAGAGAAGATAACACGGAGGTTAGTAGCCGGTTTGGGAAGCAGTTACCCGCTTCCGTGTTTGAATCTCACCCACTTCCCAAAAATTTCAGAAGGCCTTCTGATTTACAACGTGTAGCAATCGCCGCGATCGGTTTCGCGGTGAACTACAGAGTATTTCACTTTTAAAATTTTTGACTTATGTTATCATTTTTTATTGCTTTATTATTAGGACTTATATCTCCTTCAGGCACACCTACAACTCACAATAATAACGGTACAGCGACAACCTATAACAGTGTAGATGATCCGGATGACGGAGATACTGGCGGAGACACAGGGCAGGTTCGTCCTAAATAAGAATAGAAAAGTAGGGCAGGGGTGACCGCCCTACTTCCTTTAGAACATTTTCTTAATTAGATTTAGAATATCAGATTTCTGATATTACTTTGAAGACAAGAGTGTGCTATAGAAGAATACTTCACGCAACACAAATAAACCAAAGGGATATACTCTTTGGTTTATTTTTTTGTAATTTAGAGGAAATTATACTTGTCTTGAGACCTCTTTTTTTATACTTGTTGTTTATATCTTTTTTATCCTGTAGCAAAGAAGCAGATGATGACGAGAAAGTGGTTGTTAACCCTTATTTTGATAAAGCATTTGAATTTGTTGAAATAAACAAACTAGACAGTGCTTTTATTTATTTTGATAAAGCAAAAGAACTATTCTTGGCTGTAAATGACAGTTTGGGAGCGGGTAAATGTTTGATAAATAATGCAATCACGCTAACAGAGCAAGGTGACTTTTTTGGTGGACAAGAAACATCCTTAGAGGCAATCAAATATTTAAATGAAAATATAAAAAAACACCAATATTATCTCGGCTCTAACTATAATAATCTTGGAATTGCCACATATAATCTAAAAGACTATAGTAACTCTTTAAGGTTTTATGAATTGGCGGTTAAATTTTCAGAAGATTCTTTGAATACACGTGTTTATCTGAACAATATGGCGAAGATTTATCAGGAAATTGGTAACTATACAGAGTCATTAAAATTGTATCAGCATATTCTGGCAGGAGCAAGTAAAAATAAAGTTGAATATGCTCGTGCACTAACTAATATTTCCTATACAAAATGGCTTCAAAATTCAAATTATGATGCCAGACCTGAACTTTTTAAAGCGTTAGCTATCCGTGTGGAAGAAAAAGATCTTTGGGGACAGAATTCAAGCTATGCACATCTTTCTGATTATTATCATAAAAGGATTCCTGACTCTGCTCTGTTCTTTGCAAACCGTATGTATACCGTAGCTAAGGAAATAAAAAGTGCTAATGATCAATTGGAAGCCTTGCAAAAACTGATTAAGCTCAGTCCGTCCACTATATCAAAACATTATTTTGAAATCTATCAGACACTAGATGATAGTGTACAGACAGCCCGCAATGCAGCAAAAAATCAGTTTGCATTAATACGGTACGAAACTGAAAAACATAAGGCAGATAACCTGAAACTGCAACAGGATAATACCAAGAAAGGATTCCAGCTTGTCAGTCTAATTTTTGTGACTTTATCAGGGGCAATTATAGTCATAATCTTGTATAGAAAACGAAAGCAACGTCTGGAGTTGAAAGCTGAAACTGCGATCCGGGAGAATCAGTTGCGAACTTCAAAAAAGGTACACGATGTAGTAGCGAACGGATTGTATCGGGTGATGACCGAGATCGAGAATCAGGAAGATTTAAACCGGGAGAATGTACTGGATAAACTGGAAGATATGTATGAAAAATCCAGAGACATATCCTATGAAAAAATTGAATTTGAACACCAGAATTTCCATGAAAAAATAGCTGCTCTGTTAAGATCTTTTGCTACAGATCAAGTCAAGGTTGTATTGATCGGAAATACGGAGGAACTGTGGAAGAAAGTGGATGCGAAGGTTAAGTATGAAGTAGAACATATTCTCCAGGAATTCATGGTGAATATGAAAAAACACAGTAGAGCCAGTAATGTTGCTGTGAAATTCGAAAGGAATGATAATCGAATCCAGATCTCTTATTCTGACAATGGAATAGGCATAAAAGATACTCTCCAATTTAAGAATGGTTTGAAAAATACGGGAACCCGTATTGAGAATATTCAGGGAGCAATTAACTTTGAAACTCAAACGGAAAGAGGATTGAAAATACAGTTTTCCTTTCCTGTATCTTAAATTGACAAAGGATGTTTAGAAAAGTATTAATTGCAGAGGACCATGAAAGTGCCAATATTTCAGTACGGAAAACACTGGCTGATCTAGGAATACAACATACAGACTATGTGTATTACTGTGATGACGCCCTGACCCGCATAGAAAAAGCTTTGAAAGCAGATCATCCATATGATTTGCTCATAACTGATCTTTCTTTTGAGGAAGATCAATATCGGCAACGGCTCCCTAATGGTGATGATCTTATCAAAGCTGTCAGACAGGAACAACCAACATTAAAAATCATCGTATTTTCTGCAGAAGATAAGGCTCAGATAATCGATACTCTTTTTGAAGATTTGAATATTGATGCCTATGTCAGAAAGGCACGTAATGATGCTCAGTTTCTGAAAGAAGCTATTAATGCCATCTATCAGAACCGGAAATACCGTTCTCCTAATCTAAAGCCAATCGTTAAAGAACGAAATTCTTACGAATTTGCTGATTTTGATATCACAATTATTTCCCTGCTCTCTCAGGGAGTTATGCAAAAAGATATACCCTTCCATCTGCAGCAACGGAATATTAAACCTTCCGGACTGAGCAGCGTGGAGAAACGTCTTAATCATATTAAAGAATCTCTAGACTTTACAAAGAATGAGCAACTCATCGCTTTTTGTAAAGACATCGGGATTATATAAGTTCCTGATCTAAATCATAACTATATTTTCAAGTACAGATCTGTTCCGGATAAAAGGAATAGCGGGGGTTTCTGTTGCTTTAGCTAAACTTTTTTGCTGTGCTGTAAAGTTTTTATTATCAGTCTTCTACTGTTTTTTTTGTGATGTTTTGGGGATATAAGGGAATAGTTTCTATTCCCTTCCCTTTTTAAGGATAGTCTGCTTTTTATAGTTATAAAACTCTCTGTCAGAAATTTTTAAAATACTTCTATGCTTTACGGGTTCCCGTAAATAAAGCCCCTTCACCCTTTCTACTTTTGAGGAGTTAAATAATTAAAAAAATCAAAAATGGGAAAATTTATACTAAAAAAAAGAAGCAACGGAGAATACCAGTTTAACCTTGAAGCGGTAAACGGTCAGGTCATTCTCACCAGTGAAGGCTATACGACAAAAGCATCCTGTCAGAATGGGATAGCATCTGTAAAGACCAATGCTCCTTTGGACAATCGTTACGACAGAAAAGAAGCTAAAAACGGAAAATACTATTTCAATCTCAAAGCCGGAAACGGAGAGATTATAGGCACCAGTCAGATGTACGCCAACAATGCCGGGCGTGACAATGGAATCGAATCCGTGAAAACAAATGCACCAGCTGCCGAAATAATAGACGAATCGATCTAACCTGATGAATATGGAACTTAAACTCAAACTGGAGCAACTGCACCAACGGGTCAATGGTCTGAAGGATCAGATCAATACCGAAGAAGCTACAAAGAATGCTTTTGTATTACCCTTTATTCAACTATTGGGGTATGATATCTTTAATCCTACCGAAGTAATACCGGAGTTTATCTGTGATATCGGAACCAAAAAAGGTGAAAAAGTAGATTATGTAATCCGAAATAATGATGAGCCTATTCTCATCATAGAATGCAAGCATTGGAAAGAAAGTGCGGATGCCCACAACTCACAGTTGCATCGCTACTACCATGTTTCCAAATCCCGATTTGGAGTGTTAACCAATGGATTGAAGTATAATTTTTATACCGATCTGGAGAAGCCGAATATTATGGATGAAAAACCCTTTCTAACCATTGATATCGAAGATCTGAAAGACAGTTCTATCAAAATTCTGGAAAGCTTTGCTAAGAATCAGTACAATCTCGAAAATATTCTGGATTCGGCAGAAGCCTTAAAATACATCAAAGCTATTCGAAAAGAATTTGAAAAGGAAATTGAGAATCCGTCCGATGAAATGGTCAAGCTATTGGTCAATCGTTTTTTTGACAAATCATTAACGGCAAGCCGTATGACGGTATTTAAGGAGTATACTAAAAAGGCGTTGACAGTTTCTATCAACGAATCCATCAGCGACCGGTTAAAGTCTGCCTTGCATATCAATGAGAAAATCGAGAAACAGGACAACAGTAATCCCATTTCCATTGATGAAAATAAAGACAGTGAAAAGGTTGTTACTACGGACGAAGAAATGGAAGCTTTCCAGATTGTAAAAGCTATTCTTCGGGAGAAGATATCTTCCGAAAGAATTGCGCACCGTGATACCCAGTCTTATTTCGGCGTCTTGTTGGATAACAATAACCGTAAGCCAATCTGTAGATTTCATTTTAACACTTCAAACAAATACTTAGAGCTATTCCATAACGGAAAAGATGCCGGAGAAAAAGTGTTACTGACTGATCTGGATGAAATCTATAATCACCGGTCTGAGTTACACCTCACAGTGGATAATTACTAATAGTCCTATTATTATGATTACAATTTATTCAATCCTAAATCAAAACTAATGATCTCCACAACACCACCACTTGATCAACAAGTATTGAACAATAATAAAGAGATATTTATACGAATAGTATCTGAACTTACTCGTGCAAAATCTGAAATTCTAATTGCAGCTGCTTGGTTTACAGATGATGAACTTTTTGATATTTTATTGTCAAGACTATCAGATGGCGTAAATGTCGAATTAATAATTGCAGATAATCAGGAAAATGAAAAACTGGACTTTTCACTATTGACAACAAAGGGGGCTACAGTCACCAAAATTAAAAATTCAGGTTACGGAACAATGAATCAGAAGTACTGTATCATTGATAGAAGAATCGTATTACACGGCTCTTATAACTGGTCTGTTAATGCAAGAAAGAATAATCATGAAAGCATTATTGCAACAGATCATAATGAAACAGTAGAAAGCTTAATTACAAATTTTAATAATTTAAAAGAGAAAGCAATAGCGATTCAAGCGGGTCTGCCACCGATTGAAGATTCTCCTCCCCAGGTATTGGATAAAGAAGTAAAGAAGCTAGGAGAAGATCTGAATGTAAAATCAGAATACGAAAAAATTCTGAATGCTATGATCGCGGCTGAGGTTAGCTCATTCAATCGTGAAAGTTTAAGAAAGCAGGGATTTGACCGCTCTTTAGCGAATAACGGAGATCATAATATCCTTGATAAAGCTTTAGATACGCTTTACAATGGCTTTATAAACGATATAGATGTTATTGAAGACAAAAAACGTAGATTATTGTCTAAAATTGATGAGCAAAAAGTTAAATCTGTAAGTCAGCTAAAAGAACGGTATGATACACAGATTGTAACTATAGAAACAGAAGTGGAGGTTACAAAAGAGACTTTAAGTAATAAACTTGTGAATCTCAAAGCAGAAATTCTAATTAATGAATCTGCTGTAAGTGATTTAAAGGATAATAAACTCAGACCACTAAATCAAAAAAATTCCGTACTAGAAGCTCACATCAGGGAATCCTTAAATGCCTTTGTTAAACCGGGGGTTAAATGGTTTGAACTCATCACTACAAGTATATTCGCTGTTGCATTGTTCATATATCTGATCGTATTTTATGCGTCTGCAGCCTATATCCTACTTTATAGTGAAGAGGATGCAATAAAAGCTTTAAAAAGTTCCAGCGAGTCAGTCAGTCCGCAAGTGTTTAATCCTGATGCGTTTAATAAGGCGTGGGATCACGGCAGCATGGCATTTTTATTTGTGTGTCTCTTTGTATTTATTCCATTAATATTTGCCAGTTTGGAAAGAATAATGACCAGTAAAATTTGGGCAAAAATTCTAACATATGGACTAGGGTTAATATTGGTTGATAGCTTTATTGCTATTAAAATAGCACAATCAATTCATGATATAAAGTCCCAAACAGAAATTAATCCTAAGCCTTGGGTATGGAGTGATCTGTGGACGGATACTAACTTTTATTTGGTATTTATATTAGGTGCATTCGGCATATTACTTTTTAAGTTTTGCTTTGAAAAGCTTCATAAAATGGCAGATGATCGTAATCCTGATATAGCAGAGCAACGAAATAAGATAAATATTCAAAATCTGAAAAATGATATTGCAAAAATTGAAAATGAAATCTTATTGATTAATTCTGATATCGAATTAAAAATACAAGAAGCTATCTATAAAAAATCTCAGATTAAAATTAGCGAAGCAGAATTAGAAAACTTACCGATGAAAAAGATAATTGCGCTTGAGCATAGAAAAAATGATCTAGACAATAAATTGCAAGTTATCGAAATAACAACTGATATCTACAAAAGTCACGTAGAGAATGATAATATCCCAGTTTCTCTAGACGCGCTAAAAGATAGAATCAACATCTTTTTAGAAGGATGGAATGATTTCCTGCATCAGGAATACTCTATAATAAAAGCGAGTGAAAAATCTGCTTTTGCAACAGAAGTAGCATTAAACTGGGAAAACAATAAGATTAATAGAAATTCATTAGATACAAGAGTAAAAATTAAATAATGAAACATATCCGATTAATACCCATCCTTATCTTGATTTTAAGTTGTAATACAAAAGCGTCAGAAGAAAATAAAAAAGGAGAAAGAACAGAAGACGAATATAAAACTGAACATTTTAATGTTACTATATCTTCTGATTTGTCTAACAGGTTAAATCAAAAGCTATATCCCAAAGCTGTCTCAGATGTAGATATAGTTGATATTATTGCTGAAAGTATTTACCCAAAAATTTTAAATCATAAGCGTTCCATGAATCAGCTTGACGTATTTAGGATCGGCTTTATAAATAAAAAGCAAATCAACGCGTATAATGTCGATACAAAATTTATGAATATTGATTTTTCAGAATTTAAGACTCAGGCTGAACGTATAGCTTATCTACGAAAATACTTTCAAAACGATAAAAGAAGATTTGTAAATGAATTTAAAAAACTACACGGGCAAGCTATTAAAAAACCTTTTGGTTCTGATATATGGACATACATGCAACAAGGTGTGGATGACTTTGTTGTAAATAAAGAAATAGGTGAAGGAAAAATTGGCAATACTACTTTTAAGAATAAACGTAGGAATATATTGATTCTTCTTACAGATGGTTATATAGAGACAGTTTTCAATAATAATGCGTATGATTTGACAGGAGAAGAAATAAATACATTTAGAAAGGAGTATCTACAAACTGGTGAAACGAGTATTGATAGTTTTCTTCAGAAAAATCCTAAATATAAAATACAGCCTTTGACAAATCCACTACTTGAAGACCTGGAGGTTCTTGTCTTAGAACTATATGACAGATCAGATACCAATGCTGGTGCTTCTGTTCATCCAACAGATTTGGAAATTATGAAAGTTATATGGGGTGATTGGTTGAAATGTTCAAATGTTAAACATTGGGAGCTGTATCCTAAATCATCTAGTAAATCTGAAACAGAAAAAATAATTCTAAGATTCTTAGGTATATAACTTCTGATATATGTAATTAAGGAAATAAAATAAAAATGCTTTTAATCACTGCTCTAATATCAACCATGAAAACCTACTTCATATTCCTCCTGATCTTTAACAGTATCACCTGTACCAATCCGCGTACCGAAACCAATAAAGATATTCCGGTCAATGCCTTTGCCGATACTAAAGGTACATCTGATACGCATGCCGGATCAGCTTCCGAAACACGGGAAAATTCAAAAGATAAAGTCTATATCTGCAGCAGCAAGACTGCCAAAAGATATCATTATAATGAAAATTGCAGAGGCTTGAGCAACTGCGGTTCAAAGATCGTCAAGACTACGATTGACAAAGCAAAAGACAGCGGCAAGACATTATGTGGCTGGGAAGACTAATCCTGCTGATCACATTGCTGACCTGCTTCTGCCCGGTGTACGGACAGAAGCAGATCCGGCAAATAGTGCAGAAAAATCTAAAAGGGCAAACCTTCAGTGCCAAAGTGATCCGTATTATAGACGGAGACAGTATGGAAGTGCTGTACGAAGGTCAACCAGTCAAAATACGGCTGTCGCATATTGATAGTCCGGAGCTAAAGAAATCGCAACCGTATGGAAATGCCGCAAAAAAAGCCTTATCCGATTTGTGTTATGGGCAGTACGTCACAGTGCAGGTAGAAAAATACGACCGCTACGGCAGGGCTATAGCTATTATTGTGAATACCAATAAACAGATCGTCAATCAGCAAATGATCATACAAGGAATGGCCTGGCACTTTAAAAGATACTCCAAAGATCCGCTGTACGCCCGGCTGGAAAGAGAAGCTAAAAAGAATAAAACAGGACTCTGGAAAGATCCTGATGTAGTTGCACCATGGGATTGGCGATCAGTACGAAGATATTCATCAGACAGGGTAAAATCGTATTCCGGCAGGTTCAACTGAACTGACAATTCCAACGGACTTTTATTCGTTTTTTACTTACATATTGTCATGATCTGAATAGTTGATTTGTATCTTTTTTAATACAATTTATTGTGTTTAAAATTCTTGTAGACAGGTTTTTGTATTTGTTTTGTGTGTTCTCGTATGGCTTCCTGAATGCAAACCGTCAGGCATATAAAAAAGTGGTCTGCAAATTGATTATATCTGACTATGATTAGATTATTAAAAATTTTAATGATAGTTGCAGTAGTCGGACTCTTAGGCTGGCTTATTGTTGACAAATTTAGTCCCAAGACCACTGTAGAAAGTAAACACCAGATATTAATAGAACGCATAGAAGCAATGGGTAAACTGGAATTGGTAAAATACCGCTTCAGCGATGTGGTAGAACATAAAAATGTCTCCACGTTTCTGCCCGATGCCAGTGTGTTGTTGATTATTAAAGCTGATGCCGTTGGTTGTATCGATCTTACCAAACTAAAGACAGAAGATATCACAGTCACAGGAGATTCGGTATCCATAAAACTTCCGCAACCGGAGATTTGCTATATCAAGATAGACCACAAAGCTTCCCGTGTATATGATACGAAGATGGCCTTTTTCAGAGAAGCAGATCTGGTAGACGAAGCCTATAAAAGTGCTGAGCAGGAAGTGGCCGAAGAAGTGCGTAAATCTGATATTCTGCAACAGACACGAACAAATGCTATCACAGTTTTCAAACCCTTGCTGACAGGTTTGGGATATAGTAAAATGAGTTTATCATTTGAATAATATGCTATTGCTGCTCCTTACAGAATGGGCAGCAATAGTAACTTTCAGCCTTAAAGATCAGAACTGTTCTTAATCAAATACAATCAGAGCTTTAATGACATCTGCATCTTTGCCGGATAAAGCCCTGAATTTTTCTTTGACCTCATCAAAAGCGACGCGGTGAGTAATAAAGTCCAATGGCTTTATTTGTCCGTCACGAATGCAGCTTATAACAAAATCAAAATCCACCGGAAGAGCATTTCTGCTACTCATCAGTACAGCTTCTCTTTTGTGAAATTCGGGGTGAACTACTTCTATAGTACCTTTTTGTAGTCCTATCATTATAAATTTTCCGCCATGAGCCAGGTATTGAAAGCCAGTATTGATCGCATTCAGATTACCGGTACAATCTATAATAACTGTGGCCATATCGCCCTTTGTAATGGTTTTTATCTGCTCTGATGCATCCATCTTTAGGGGATTGATAGTATGCTCTACGCCTAGTTTTTCTCTGCAGAAGTTTAACCGGTTATCATTTACATCTAACACAATCACATTTCCTCCGGCAATTTTAGCAAAAGCAATTGTCCCCAATCCGATTGGACCCGCTCCTAAAATCAATACATTATCTCCCTTTTCAATCTGTGCCAGACGTACACCGTGTGCACCAATAGCAAGAGGTTCTACTGTGGCGAGTTCGTCCGCTGTCAATCCTTTTCCTGTCCGTACAGAAGAAGTAGGAACCGCAATATATTCCTGCATAGCACCATCAATATGGACACCAAAAACCTTGATGTTAACACAGCAGTTCGTCTTTCCTCTCCGGCATGCTATACATTCGCCACAATAGAAATAGGGACTGATAGTTACCAGATCTCCCGTTTTAAATTCCTTGTCATCCTGTGTTTCCACAACCTCTGCAGCAATTTCGTGTCCTAATATTCTGGGATAACTGAAAAACGGCTGTGTGCCTTCAAAAGCATGATAATCCGTTCCGCATATGCCCAGTCTTTTCATTCGAAGCAGGGTGTAGTTAGCCGGTAATGACGGCATAGAGGCTTCTGCATATATAAACTCTCCGGGAGTCTGACAGATAAGTTTTTGCATTATTAAATCTGGTTTAAGCATGGAGGTCTTTTTTCAAACTGATTAAATCAAAAAAAAACCGATATAAAGATACTCCAAAATATCAGAATTTTTTCTGAAGGTAATGGATCAGGAATGATCTTTGTCAGTTTATTCCTTAATAAATTGTAGTTTTAAATGGTATTATCAATTATTCCAAATATAAATATGAAAATACTCCTTATGATAACGGTGATTCTGTCTTTATGGAGTTGTGGAAACCCGGTTAAAAGCCATCCGTCTGTTAAGGATAGCAGCGCAAATCACCTGGCAGATACCATTCAAAATACCAGTCAGGCGGATACTACAGAAAAAGAAAAACGTGTAAAAGAAGTGTATCCCGAACCAATAGATGAAGAATCCATGCAGAGAGCTGAGATATCGAAAACAGACAGCACGATTCATGTCTATAACAACATAAGAGCGGATTACCGTGTTTTTGGATATAGCAAGCCGGATACAACTTCCCAAAAGATGTTTTTAATATCTGTATTTACCAACGATGTAAAAGACAACCCCTATAAGTGTGTGTATGGGGCTTATTATGATTCGGCAAGTATGCCGGAGATGAGCATTAAGTATCTGGCAGAAGCAGGAGCATTTGTAAAAGCACATCTGTATCGGGATGGTATTTTACTTGCCCCTGTGTATCTGGAAAGGAAGTGGGTAGAATTTGAAGAATAGCAGACGGTAATTTTTTCTGTAGTTCACTCTAAAATGAATTCCCCGAAAGTTCCTTTAACCTGATTTCTGATAATTTTGCCTGATACTGAGCGGTATAGCTTCTGGCCATCGCATTGATATAATTCAATTGCGCTGTACGTACTTCCAATGTTGTAATGGTACCTATTTTGAATTTTTCCAGCGTAATATCCATATTCTCTTTAGCGAGTTCTTCATTTTTCTTTTCCAGGTCTACAAGACCAATATTTGTTATGTAAGTCTGAAAAAGAGTGGTGACTTGCGCGCTGATGGTTTGTTTCTGTTGTCCGATCTGCAATTCTGAATTTTCAATTTCAATCTTCGCAATTTTTTCATTTCTGTTTTGGAGAAAACCATTGAAAATATTAACTGAAGCCGTTACACCATAGTTGAATCCCTTTCCTTTATTTTCCGTAGCAAATCCCAGAGAAGAGTGCGATTCATTAAAATTGTAGCCGCTATTGAGCGCGATGATAGGGTAACGTTCACCTTTAATCTGTTTCAGATTATATTCTGATATACGTTTATTGATCAGAGCCAGCTGGATTTGCGGATTCTGATTTTCAGCAGTCTGTAACAGTTCTCCCAATTTTAGCTGATCATTGATCGCAATGCTGTCCATTACACGAAAAGGAGTGTTCAGATCGCGGGTCATTAACTGATTAAGATACGTCTTGGTATTTGCATACAGCTCCTTTTGCTGTAATAAGGCTGTTTTATCCGTATTGAGATCCACCTGAGCATTCAATACTTCCAGTTTAGCTGCTTTCCCGATCTCAAATCTGTTTTTCGCCATAGTCAGACGATATTCTGAGAGATCTATAGCCGTATCGAGTGCTTTTAGCATTTTTTGTTGCTGCACCAGATTATAATAAGTCGCAATGACTTCGCTCACCTGTGTCAGTATTTCATACTTCACCTCGGTTTCGCCTTGTTTCTGAATTTCACGGAGCTGATCATATCTGGCAAACATCTTGAATCCGTCAAAAACAGTCCAGTTTAATGTCACACCGTAATTCATATTATCATTTTTGGCATTGTTCAGCTCCTGTACCTGTCCGTCAGCCCTTACCTGTCTGGAATTCTGAATGGAATTTGTACGGGTAAAATTGCCTGTTACCCGTGGCAGAATCCCGGCATTGCCTAAACTGAAATTTTGCTGATCAATACGGGTATTATTTTTTGCTATTTTGATATCAAAGTTATTCTCCAGCGTAATTGTCAGCGCATCCTCCATCGTCAACAGCTCCTGAGCGTAGGTGCTGAAGCTGATGCTGCAAAGCAAAGTAAGGAGTGTCAATATATGTCTCATTGTCTATTTTTAAACTTCAATATTATCAAATTCAGGTCTGTGTTTTTTTGCTCTGGACCACATGTAATAAATGGCGGGAATCACAAATAATGTCAGTATAAGAGAGAATATAGTCCCTCCGACAATAACTACACCCATTCCGATTCTACTGGTGGCTGCAGCGCCTAATGACATTGCAATCGGTAAAGCTCCTAGAGCGATAGCCAGACTGGTCATCAGGATAGGACGAAGTCTGGATTCAGCAGAGTGCATAATCGCTTCAAATTTTGGCATACCTTCTTCTCTTAGCTGATTGGCAAATTCTACAATCAGGATACCATTCTTTGTGACCAGTCCGATAAGCATGATGGTTCCGATCTGACTGAAGATATTCCAGGTCTGTCCGAATAACCAAAGACTGATCAACGCACCTGCTACCGCCATAGGTACAGTCAGAATAATAATGAACGGATCCAGAAAACTTTCAAACTGAGCTGCCAGAATAAGGTAAATCAGCAGTAATGCGAGGCCGAATGCAAACATTGTATTGGAACTACTCTCCACAAAATCGCGGGATTCACCACTCAGATCTGTCGTAAAAGTCTCATCCAGTACTTTAGCTTTGGCCCTATCCATGGCTGCTATACCATCATTCATACTCATACCCGGCGCTAATCCTGCGGATACAGTAGCAGACATATACCGGTTATTGTGATACAATTGCGGAGGGCTGCTCTCTTCTTTTAACTGTACAAGGTTGTCAAGTTGTACAAGTTGTCCCAGATTATTCTTAACAAAGATTGCACTCAGATCCAGAGGTGTTGCTCTTTTGTCATCTTCAATCTGACCAATCACCTGATATTGCTTTCCATCCTTCATAAAATAACCAAAGCGCTGACCACTCAGGGACATCTGCAACGTTTGAGAAATATCTAATACCGAAATTCCCATTGTCTGAGCTTTAGCCCGGTCGATAGAAACATGAAGCTCCGGTTTATTGAATTTGAGATTGATATCTGTAGTGGAAAAGGTCGGATCATTGTTGATCTCTTCCATAAATGCCGGAATCTTTTCCCGTAGTTTATCAAAATTCTGCGCTTGTATAATATACTGGACCGGCAGACCTCCACGACGATTTACAGATATCGTCGGACGTTGAGAAACATTGGTTCGTACACCATCATACTGTTTAGTCCATTTTGTTAATTCCGAAGCCACCTCATCCTGTGAACGGGAACGTTCTCCGGGATCTACCAGTGTCATCCGCACCCGGCCATTATTGACAGATCCGGTTCCAAAAGTAGGAGAGGTCATCACAAGACTGATTTTGTTCTCCGGGACAGAGTCCGCAATCAACTTATCAAATTCCTGCATATATCTGTCCATGTATTCAAAAGTCGCTCCTTCAGGACCTGTTACACTGATATTCACATTGCTGCGGTCATCATATGGAGCAGTTTCTTTTTTGATCGATCCGAAAATAATACCGATGACTACAAAACAAAGAATCAGGATGGGAAAACTGATCCATTTTATTTTCATAAAATGGCCGAGTATCTTCGCATATCCGCTATTCATTTTCTCAAAAAAGGGCTCCGTCCAGATATAGAATTTAGATTTTTCATGACCTGTCCCTTTGATCAGATAAGCATTCAGCATCGGAGTCAATGTCAGGGATACGAAAGCCGACACAAGCACCGCTGAGGCAATGACGACTCCAAATTCCCGGAAAAGCCGGCCTACAAATCCCTGTAGAAATATCACAGGAAGAAATACAGCCGCTAAGGTCACCGAGATCGAAATCACAGCAAAGAAAATCTCCTTTGATCCCTTCAATGCAGCCTCGATAGGCGACATCCCGGCTTCTACCTTCTTAAATATATTCTCAGTGACCACTATACCGTCATCCACCACCAGACCTGTAGCTAATACAATAGCCAAAAGGGTTAGTACATTGATGGAAAAACCAAAGATATACATGATAAAGAAGGTCGCTATCAGTGATACGGGAATATCAAGCAAAGGTCTGAGTGCAATCCCCCAGTCTCTGAAGAAAAAGTAGATAATCAAGGTCACCAGTGCAATTGAAATCAATAAAGTTTCCGCTACTTCAATAACAGACTGTTTAATAAACGTGGTATTGTCTGCGGCAACATTGAGCGTGATATCTTCCGGGATATCCTCTTTCAGCTGGTCGAGCAATTTGTAAAAATCATTGGCTATATCAATGTAATTGGTTCCGGGCTGAGGAATAATTGCGACCCCCACAAGTTGTTTTCCATCGCTGACCATTTTTGTTTCCAGGTTTTCGGCCTGTAATTTGGCATAACCGACATCGCTGAATTTGACCATCCTTCCACTGTCTGCCTTGATGATAATATCTTCAAATTCTTTTTCTGTAGAAAGGTTTCCAACCGTTTTTACGGTAAGTTCTGTATTGGCACCCACTATTTTTCCGGATGGAAGCTCTACATTCTGTGCACCTAATGCTGCTCTTACATCATCGACTGTTACACTGTAAGCTGCTAACTTAGACGGATCAAACCACAGCCGCATTGCATAGCGCTGTTGCCCCCAGATCTGCACACTACTCACTCCGGGTATGGTTTGCAGACGCTCACCGATTACATTTTCAGCATAGTCACTAAGTTCCAGCTTATCCCGGGTATCACTTTGCATCGTCAGCGTAATGATAGGTTCTGAATCGGCATCCGCCTTAGAGACTACCGGTGGAGCATCTATATCCTGAGGAAGGCTTCGCAGCGCTTGTGATACCTTGTCCCGGGTGTCGTTGGCCGCTTCTTCCAGATTTTTTTCCAGTTCAAATTCTACAGTAATATTACTTGCTCCCTGACTACTGGACGAGGTAATATTACGGATGCCATCAATAGAGTTGATAGATTTTTCTAATGGTTCTGTAATCTGCGACTCAATAATATCCGGATTGGCCCCCGCATAATTTGTACGCACTGATACGATAGCCGGATCAATCGAAGGGTATTCCCGGACACCCAGAAAGCTATAACCGATATAGCCAAACAGAATGATTGTGACGTTAACTACGATTGTCAGTACAGGTCTTTTAATAAATATCGCGGAAAGATTCATCTGTTCTATTTCTTTAATGTGACCTTCACTTCAGCACCATCTTTCAGGGTTAGCACACCTGTTGTAAGTACGGTGTCGCCAGCCTTTAATCCGGATAGGACAACGATATCCTTATCTGTACGGCTTCCTGTCTTCACTTCTACCTGTTTTGCTTTACCATTCTCTATTATAAATACATTCTTTCCATCCTGCACAGGGACTATGGCCTGAGAGGGAATAGAAATAGCTGTAACACTGTCATTAAGCGGAAGCAGTACATTTGCATATGATCCTGCGATCAATTTTCCTTCGGGGTTTTGAGCTGTAGCACGCACAGTCATCGTCCGTGTATTAAGTGCTATTTCCGGTTCTATAGCATAGATATTTCCCTGAAATGTCCTTGCGTTATTTGCTACGGTAAAATCTATTTTTGAATTGGTCTTCAGCTGGCTGGCATATTTTTCAGGCACTGAAAACGTGATCTTTATCTTATTATCCTTAACCAGATTTGTAATCAGTGTAGTCGGAGAAATAATAGCACCCGGAGAGATATTGCGTAACCCGATCGTACCGCTGAAGGGTGCCCGTATTGTTGTTTTAAAAATCTGCGCTTCTATCAACTGTGTTTGCGAAAGAGAAGTTTTGTATGCAGCACTGGCTATATCATATTCCTCCTGACTGATTGCTCCTTTAGCCAGAAGCAATTTTGCTCTTCTTTCATTTTCGGACGTCAACTGATTATTCGTCTGCATCTGCTTGAGTTGTGCCTGCAGTTCAATATCATTAATTTTGACTAAAACCTGTCCCTGAGCGATGCGTTGTCCTTCATTGAAAAAGATTTTATCTACTCTGCCACTTACTTCACTTCTTACTTCCAGTTTTTCGTCGGCGTCGATTGTTCCAGATAAGGATAATACATTGTCAAATTCGGTTGGACTGACGATCAAACCTTCTGCAGTGAGGAGTGTGGATTTGGGTTTATTTCCGTTTTCAGAAGCATTGGTCTTATCTTTTCTGAAAAACAATGCATATGCGATTGCGCAGATACCTACAATTAGGATAAGGTAGATGAGCGTCTTTTTTTTCATATCGGCTTTAGATCAGTGTTATGTGAGCGAATTGATTAGTGGAGATTGAGCTGGTACTTTACTTAAAAAATGTTAAATCATTGTACATTCCGGTGGTCTCCAATATTCTGATTCCAAGTCAAATATATTGATAAGAATTTGTAATTTTTTATTGTCAAAAGCATGTTACAACGTTTTTTTTGGACATCTGAATGATTCTTGGATGTTTTTAAACACTGCTTTCATAGCTTGGGAATTGTCATAGAATTTCTAAACTGCATAAAACTTAGGCATTTCTTTTGTTATAATCCCTATATTAGATATTTATTGAAATACCTTAAATCTATCGATAATGATGAAACAATCGGTTTTACCCATATCAATACTGCTGTCAGGCTTGTTCTTAACAAGCTGTGTGAGCAGTGGAAAGTTCAAAAGTTTACAGACAGACTACGATAAACTGCAAACAGAGCATCGCGATCTGGCGCAGAAGTATCAGCAAGGCCAGCTTGACCTGACAGAAGGTCGTACACGTATCAAGAGTCTCGAGGAGCAGTTAGCGTATGAAAAGGCTAATAATGCTCAACTGAAAGAAGCGTATGCTAATCTGCAAAAGACATTGGATAACAGTATCAATCAGAATTCTCAGGGAAATGTTAATATTTCCAAACTGGTGGATGAGATCAATGCTTCCAATAAGTATATACAGCACCTGGTGAATACGAAAAACAAGAGTGATTCACTTAACATGGTATTGACTAACAATCTGACCCGCTCATTGAGCAGAGAAGAAATGAAAGATGTAGATGTTCAGGTTCTTAAAGGGGTAGTTTATATATCCTTATCAGATAATATGCTTTACAAATCAGGAAGTTATGAAATTTCTGACAAAGCAGGGGAGACATTGAGTAAGATTGCGAAAATTATTCAGGATTACAAAGACTATGAAGTGTTGATCGAAGGTAATACAGATACGGATCCTATCTCTAAAACGAATATCCGTAACAACTGGGATCTGAGTACACTACGTGCCTCTTCAGTCGTACAGGCGCTTCAAAACACCTATGGAGTAGACCCTAAACGTCTGACTGCAGGCGGACGCGGACAATACAACCCTATCGCAGATAACAGTACGGCGGCAGGTAAAATGAAAAACAGAAGAACACAGATTATTATTACACCTAAGCTGGATCAGTTTATGGAGCTGATCGACAAAGCTCCGGAAACGGAAAACAGCAGTGTGACCGAAGGTCTGTAAAATTATAAAGTATGAGGAAGGCTCTGATTTATCAGGGCCTTTTTTATGTTATAAAAGTTGGTTGCAGTGCTAATTTCTTCAATAACGCATATATTGCACAAAGGAATGCTAAAAAAAATAAATTTTTTCACGCTGATTATGAGATTGTTAGATATGTGTTAAAAGTACAATCGTTTGCATTTTAGCGTAATAAAGTTCTAATTTTACGCTCAAATTTAAAACTTTTATGGCTACAGAAAAATTAGTCAAACTTGATTTAGCTTACCTTAATATTAACAATAATAATGAGGTAAATTATCAACTGGATGTCTCTACTTTAGTGGAACAAGCAATTAAAAATTCGGAAGGCACCTTGTCTGATACAGGTGCGCTGAATGCAAGGACAGGAAAATTCACAGGCCGATCGCCCAAAGACCGGTATATCGTGAAAGATCAGAAAACAGCAAATCATGTTTGGTGGGGTGATATTAATCAGCCTATTTCGGAAGAAGCCTTTGAAAAGTTACGTGTCAAAGTTGCTGAGCATTTGAGTGCTGCTCCACGGATCTATGTCCGGGATGCTGTTGCCGGTGCAGATCCTGCCTATGCTATTTCGCTCCGTGTGATTACAGAGACAGCTTATCAAAGTATTTTTGCTAACAATCTGTTTATCCGTCCTGATGTGTCAGATGCTTCAGTAGCTCCCCAATGGACTATTCTGGCAGCACCTTCTCTGGATATGGAGTCCATTGAAGGATATGAGATCCGCAACAAGAACTTTGTAATTATTGATTTCACCCGTAAGATGGTACTGATCGCCGGTACAGGATATACAGGAGAGATCAAGAAGAGCATTTTCTCCATATTAAATTTTATCCTTCCATTAGAACATGATGTATTATCTATGCATTGTTCGGCCAACAAAAGCAAAGAAGGGGAGACCTCTCTGTTCTTTGGTTTGTCCGGCACAGGAAAAACTACTTTATCTGCAGATAGAAATCGTCTGCTGATAGGAGATGATGAGCATGGCTGGTCGGCAGATGGCGTCTTTAATTTTGAAGGCGGCTGTTATGCCAAATGTATAGGTCTTACAGCTGATAAGGAGCCGGAGATTTTCAATGCTATCCAATTCGGAGCTTTACTGGAGAATGTGGTCTATGAGCCAGGCAGTCGCACGCCTGATTATGAAAATATTTCAATTACGGAAAATATCCGCGTTTCTTACCCTATTTCGTATATGGAAGGAGCTGATCTGTCTGGAAAAGGTAATACACCAAAGCATATTTTCTTCCTCACAGCAGATGCATTCGGCGTACTTCCTCCGATCTCTTTGCTCAATAACGAGCAGGCGATGTATCATTTTATTTCAGGATATACAGCAAAAGTTGCCGGTACAGAAGTCGGAGTTGTAGAACCTACAGCTACGTTCTCTGCTTGTTTCGGGCAGGCATTTCTTCCCTTACACCCGGAGCAATATGCAGCGCTTCTGAAAGCTAAGCTCCTATCCGATCCGTCTATCCGGGTGTGGCTGGTCAATACAGGCTGGATAAAAGGACCATACGGAGTAGGACACCGGATCAAACTCAGTTATACCCGAAATCTGATCCGGGCAGCTATGAGCGGCGAATTACAGGATTCAGATTTCAATAAGCATGAGCTATTTGGCTTACGCTACCCGGTAAGCTGTTATGGTATACCGGATGATATCCTTAATGCTAAAAAACTGTGGAAAAATGATGAAGCTTATGACCTTCAGGCAGCTAAACTGGCCACTTTGTTCATGAGCAATATGAATAAATATGGGGTATCAGAGGATATTTTAAAAGGAGGTCCTCAGGTTGCTGTTCAGAAAGAAGAAGTATAAACAAAATGTAACCTCAAATTATGAAGCAGCCTGTTTAGGAATCTAAGCAGGCTGTATTTGTTTACTCCACCTTATACGCCATCCCTCTGGATGCAGGCAATGTGTCTTTAAAACCAAATTTTTCGTACAGAAATGATGCATCTCCGTCAGCGATCAGACTGACGTAACAGGAGGAAGGAAGATTAGTATGGATAAAATCCATCAGATTCCGGATAATCATTTTTCCGACACCCTGTCCCTGATATTCCGGAAGCACTGCAATATCTACTACCTGACAAAAACAACCTGCATCGCCTATGATTCTGCCCATCCCGATAATCTGATTCTCATGCTGAATCATGACCGAATGTATAGAATTTCTAAGTCCTTTTTTGGCGGCTTCCTGGGTTTTAGGTGATAATCCTGTAGCCACTCTGAGATTTCTGTATATGTCAACCGGGATTGTGCTTTCTACGACTTTCATGTATGCTGTTTGATTGTAAGTTGTTTTCTTCTTCTGTTAGACTGCAGTTGTGACTGATTTTTGTTTTTTTATCTTTCTTATTTTCAGATATAATAGCAATACAGATAATAAGAAACAGATAAGCATAATGATGGTTAGTGCGATCATAGGTTTGTGAATAAGATAAGCCGGAGCTTGTTCTATAAACAATAACCTGAAAATCTGAAGGTAATGGGTAAGGGGAATGACATCCGATAATACCTGCACCCAATGTGGCATCTGACTTAGCGGCCATGTAAAACCACTGAGGATAAAGCTGGGGGTTGCAATTACCATTAAGATCTCTGTCGCTTTTAGCTGATTGGGAATAGCGATGCTGACCAGAATACCAATAAAGCTGGCCGCTAATATAAATAAAGTAGTGGACAAGAGAAATGGCCAGATCTCCACCTGTATTGGCATCTTATAGAAAACAGAGAATCCATAGTAGAGGGCCATGACTCCGATAGACATCAGAAAGTAAGGGAATACCTTTACAAATATCAATGTAAACGGATTAGAAGTTTTAGAAAGCAATTGGGAAAAAGTATTATTTTCAAATTCTGAAGCAAAAGACAGAGCAAGGCCTAACAACAGAATCTGCTGGAATACCGTCATCAGTACACCAGGAAGCATAAAATACAAATAGTTGCCACTTCTGATATTCTGTTTGATAATAGTCGTTTTAAACGGTTCATATTGCTGACTGGCAATATAGCCCGGTACTCCTTTTTTCTTTTGAGTTTCGATCTGTATCCCTGCTTTCATTGTAGCAGCACATACATTGACAGCGAGCATCGCATAGTTAGACGTCAGCGTATTGGAAGCATCGACAAATACAGCGACTTCCGTCTGTCTGTTCTGACTGACAGAAGCCATGAATCCTTTTGGAATCTGTACGACAACAGTTGCTTCACGCTCCAGTGCCAACTGGCGGGAGTTGAAATTGTCGTTCAGTATATCGGATACATAGATAACCTCACTCTCATTGAACATATCAATCAGTTTGCTGCTCATTGGTGAACGATCTTCATCTACGACTATGATCGGGAGATTGGTTACTTTCCCTTTTTTATATACATTCCCGATAAGCACTCCGTAAAGAATCGGAGCTCCTATAAACAGAATGCGTAAGACTTTGTTGTTATTAAATAACCTGAATTCACGCTTGATTAATTCCCATATCATTTTCATGCCCGTCTCCTTTACTTAGTCGCCATACTGCTGATATCTAATGTCGCATTGCTTTTGGTAAGCAGTTCACGCGCTGCATTTTTATCTGTTGGCACTACCTTAATTTCAAACAGGGATTCCTGTTGGTCAAAATCCGGGTAGGCCGTAGCAATATTAGCATACGAATTCAATGCTTTAATATAGGAAACAGATCCTTTGACTACCTGATTGTCTTTATATGGAATGTGGACGTTTACTTCTGCACCCTGGCGTAATGCCGCCATCTTTTTTTCTGTCAGTGTAAAACGGAAATAAGTAGTCTCATCAAGATATCCGTTTACAATAGCGTAGCCGGCGAGCGCAAGTTCTCCTACCTTCAGGTTTATACTTTCTACCGTCATATCCTGTGGAGCAATCAGAAAGCGTTCTTTAGCGGCAATACTTACTTCATTGACAGCGCCCAAAGCCCGCTCTTTCTGTCCCAAAGCCATGCGCTGCTGTTCTACACGCGCTCCATTACGTACATCACTGAGTTCTGCCTGAGCAGCAATATATTGATTTTTTGCACCCTGATATTTAGCGTAGACCTCATCATATTTTTGCTGAGGTACCAGGCTGTCCCGTAGCAGGTTGGAAAGTCTGTTCAATGATTTTTCGGCAAAGTCCAGCTGTTCCTTAAGTCCGGCCACCTTGGCATTCAATTGTTTAAGCTGTCCGTCAGTAGCACCTTTTCTGGCCATCTCATATTGCGCTTCAGCTGCATCCAGAGCGCCTTTAGCCTGTTCCTCTTTGGCTGTGACTTCGGGTATTTCCAGCATAATCAGCGTGTCACCTTTCCGGACGTGCTGTCCCTCACTTACCAATATCTTTTCAATCTTGCCGGGCACTTTCGTTACTATACTCAGTTGATCCCGCTCTATTTTGCCTTCAATGATATGATCCGAATTCTTGTTTTCATTTTTACAAGCTCCAAAAGCAAGTACCAATACTAAAGAAGGTAAAAAACCAATATATCTTTTCATGTTATTTTAATATGCTGTTAAGTAAATCACCAGTGGTATGTAAAACTTCAAGAGCAGACTTACGTTGTTGCAAAATCTGCGAATAATAGCCCAGGCTAGATTTATAATAATCATTTTCGGAAGCCAGTAGCTCGGTAACATCTATCAATCCTTCCTGATATTGTTTGGAAGAAAGATTAAGGTTGTTTTTTGCCACCTGTACCTGCTGATCGTTGACTTTTAGTTTTTGATTAGCCGTATTATATTCGACTTTGTTTTTCTTGAGTAAAAGTTCCAGTTTTTCCGAAACATCATCCTTTTTATTTTGGTTGATATCCAGATCCAGCTTTGCCTGTTTTAATTTATTTTTATGCTCTCCACCTTTAAAAATTTCCCATTTGGCACCTACCCCTACAATAAAAGTAGGGAAGAGCTGTAACTGATCTGAACGCAGGTGCATATCTCCCAACAGGCCGACATCCTGCAGCGTCAGCTTAGACTTGAATACATTGCTGTAAGATGCAGATCCGAACGCAAATACCTGCGGAAGACCGGATCCTTTTTCTTTTTTATACACATATTCATATGCACGTTGTGAAGCATCCAGAGCTTTAAGCTCATAGCGGTTCTCTATGCTGTTTTCCTCCTTATTAATCACGATTCCTTTTAGTTCGTAATTAATATGCTGTAGCTGATCTGCAGGTAGATGAGTATCCTGTTCAAGTTTCTGCAGAAGCAATTCTTTCGATCCTTCCAGTTCTACCTTTTTAGCCTCGAGCTCGAGCATTGCCAGTTTTATTTTATCCCGGTCATAAGGAATCGCCATACCGTTCTCTATAGCTTTTACAACCTTCAGATGTTCCTTATTTAAGCGCTTCTCCGAATCCACAATCAGTTTTTCTACTTCTTTCAGTAGCATCAACTGATCAAATGTGCTTATGATATCTTTTGCAATAGTTTCCTTATCAGCTTCCAGCAGATAATTCTGAGCCTGAAGTTTTTCCCTTAACGCTTTTTGCCCGTTACTGATCTGCAGTCCACTAAAGATCACCTGAGTAGCTGTGACACCTACTAATCCTAGCTGACCCTGCAAACGGAAGTCCTGTGCACCCTCAAAGAGACTTATAGGCGTATTGCCAATCGGAACAGTAGGCAGATCAAGCTTACCTCCTGAATTGAAATAGGAGTAAAAACCTGCAGCGGAAACACTGGGCAGCCGTTTGTTGCCAACCATATCACCTTCAATTTTGGTCTTCTGATTTTCCATGTCTTTTCCGGCCAGCTCTCTGTTTGTACGGATAGCACTGCGGATAGGATCTTTTAATTGCTCATCCACGATATGTTGTGCATGTGCAGCTGAAAGGGCAAAGATTAGGAATAATGTGGTTGTAGTTATTTTTATCATCGTCAAAATACTCTAATTAAAGTACAATCAAGCGAATAAAAGGTTTGCGCAAATTAAATTTCAGTAGATTGCTGTTAAGTTAATAATTCACTCAAAATAACAAAATTTAAACTATTTAATGTTGTTTATGCAACTAAAATTTTGAATAAAAGTCAAGCCTGCTTTTTGAAGAGGGCAGGCTTGACGGGTATACTGCTTGAATAGCAGGAGGATGATTTCCTGCTGAGCAGTCAAAAATTATGCGCCTAACTGAACACGTTTGAAAGCGGAAACAGTCAATCCTTTAGCTACTGAGTCTAAGAATTGAGCGATATTTTTTGAAGAATCTTTTACGAACTCCTGGTTCAATAAAGTAGACTCTTTGTAGAATTTATTCAATTTACCTTGTGCAATTTTTTCTACCATTTCTTCTGGTTTTCCTTCTGCACGGATTTGCTCTTTAGCGATTTCTAATTCGCGTTCGATAGTTTTAGTATCAACACCATCTTTATCGATAGCAACCGGGTTCATCGCAGCGATTTGCATTGCTACGTCTTTACCAGCTTCTTCTACACCTTCACCAGCAGCAGAAAGACCTACCAATACACCTAGACGGTAGTTACCGTGGATGTAAGCGATCACTTCTTCAGCCTGAACAGCTTCGTATTTAGAAACTTCGATTTTCTCACCGATTTTACCAGTTTGCTCGATCAAAAGTTCAGCGATAGGGCGACCGTCAATTTCTAAAGCTTTAAGTGCGTCAAGAGAAGCAGGTTGGTTAGCGATAGCAACGTCAGCGATTGACTCAGCAAATGCTATGAAATCAGCATTTTTAGCTACGAAGTCAGTTTCACAGTTTACTTCAACTACAATACCGCTTTTCTTATCGGCAGAAGCTTTTGCAATGATTACTCCTTCGTTAGACTCGCGATCCTGACGGCTGGCAGCTACTTTAGCTCCTTTTTTACGCAGGTAATCGATAGCAGCTTCGAAATCACCATTTGCTTCTACTAATGCTTTTTTACAGTCCATCATACCAGCGCCTGTTTGTTGACGCAGTTTGTTTACATCTGATGCAGAAATTTGTACTGACATGTTATTTTTTATTTTTTATAAAATTACATTTTGAAAAGATCACAACTTCTTTTTTTGTGTTAAGCAATTGTGAATTGTTAAACCTTATTTCCGGGTTTTAACAAGAAAACCGGACAGATATGCGCCGTCTAAGGAAATCATGATCTCCACAAACTAACACAGGTCTATCCGGTTTAATATAGAAAATATTATTCTCCGTCTTTCGCTTTGCGAGGGCGTTTAGCACCAGCGTTAGCTTCTTGAGCTTCACCACCGTTGTCCACTTGCGCTTTAGCAGCTGCAGCTTCTTTTTCAGCTTCGTCCTCTTTGTCGCGTTTACGCTCATCTAATCCTTCTTGGATCGCCTTGCTGATAATACCTGCGATAAGGCTGATGGATTTAGTCGCATCATCATTTGCAGGGATAGGGAAGTCGATATTAGTAGGGTCAGAGTTTGTATCTACCATTGCAAAAGTAGGGATGTTCAATTTGATTGCTTCAGAAACAGCGATGTGTTCTTTTTTTACATCGATGATGAATAAAGCAGCCGGTAAACGGTTCAAGTCAGCGATACCGCCCAAAAGGCTTTCTAACTTAATACGTTCACGTTGAATCATCAATTTCTCTTTCTTAGACAATACGTCATAAGTACCATCTTTTTGCATTTTGTCGATGTTCGACATTTTTTTGATAGACTTACGTACTGTTGCGAAGTTTGTAAGCATACCACCTAACCATCTTTCAGTTACGAAAGGCATGTTTACTTCTTTCGCTTGTTGTGCGATGATTTCTTTTGCTTGTTTTTTCGTAGCTACGAATAAAACTTTACGACCTGATTTTACGATTTGTTTGATAGCTGAAGCAGCTTCTTCTAATTTCGTAAGAGTTTTGTTCAAGTCAATGATGTGGATACCGTTGCGTTCCATGAAAATGTACTTAGCCATTTTCGGATCCCATTTACGTGTAAGGTGACCAAAGTGCACACCTGCATCCAATAAGTCTTGATAAGTTGTTCTTGCCATTTTTTGATCCTCCTTTGATTAACGTTTACTGAATTGGAATCTTCTACGTGCTTTACGGCGTCCTGGTTTTTTACGCTCAACCATACGGTCATCACGCGTTACTAAACCTTTTGCACGTAATGCAGGTTTTACTGTAGCATCAAGCTCAATAAGTGCTTTTGCAATCGCAAGACGCACAGCCTCAGCCTGACCTTTTACACCTCCACCATTCACGTTAACATTGACATCATAATTTCCGGCAGCACCCGCTACTTCAGTAGACTGAGTAACGATGTATTGCAATGGCAATGTTGGGAAATATGTTTTGTAATCTTTACCATTTACGGTAATGTTTCCGCTACCAGCAGTTAAGTAAATGCGGGCAACAGCAGTTTTTCTTCTTCCTGAAGTGTTAGTTGTTGACATGTCGATTCTCCTTAAAATTTAACTGGTTTTGGATTTTGCGCATCATGTTTGTGCTCAGTACCAGCATAAACATAAAGGTTTTTAAACAATTGACGTCCTAAACGGTTTTTAGGAAGCATACCACGAACAGCTTTCTCAATGATGCGCTCAGGGTGTTTAGCCAATAATTCCTTAGGAGTGATGAAACGCTGACCACCTGGGTATCCAGTGTAGCGAACGTAAACTTTGTCACCTAATTTATCACCTGTCAATCTAATTTTGTCTGCATTGATAACAATAACGTTATCTCCGCAGTCTACGTGAGGGGTAAATGTTGGCTTGTGTTTTCCACGGATCACTTTCGCAATCTCGCTTGCCAAGCGCCCCAAAATCTCGCCTTCAGCATCAACAACAATCCACTCTTTGTTGACAGTGTTCTTGTTGGCAGAGACAGTTTTGTAACTTAACGTATTCACTTGCTTTTGATTAATTAATTAATAAAATGTTATTATCTTCTTTTCCTTTATCACAAAGGTCTGCAAAGGTACGTCAAATCTTTTTAATATAAAAGGTATTTCTTGTTTATTTTGCTGTAACTCAAACTTTCACATTTATTAACGCTTGCCCTATTAAACTTTTGCGTTCATTTGTCATCTTTTTACTAGCTATTGAGTACTTTAGTATATTATTCATACGAATGCGGTAATTCTTTAAAATAACATTATAATACATGGTGATAAAAACAAATCGTGCTTGCCGATACTTATTTGTTGTGCTGATGCTGGTTCTTCAGACAGGAGTTTATTCCAGTGCGGAAGCACAACAGAATGAAAAAAAACCTTATCAGGATCAACTGGTACTTATTGAAGCCAAACTCAGAAACGGCGAGTTTCAGGATGCATTCCGGATCATGGATGAAATCACCGCTAAATACCCCAACGCTGATGAAGTGTACTACGGAAAAGCATTGTTGTACGGACAATTTCGTAATTATGATGCCGCAGTATCCAATATTCAACAGGCTATAACACTTAATAAAGATCTTCGCTATTATAATTTTCTGATCGACGTATACAAGTCCAGACAGGATTATGATAATGCCCTTAGCGTACTGGATCAGGTGATCGCTGAAAAGCCCGATGTTCCGCAGGCGTACAGAGAGAAGATTATGCTGCTTCATATGCGGAAAAGATCGGATGAAGCCCTGACTTTCTATGAAAGTACAAAGAAAAAATTCGGCGTATCGGATACATTAGACCTGTTGAAAGCAGAGATTTTAATGAGTCAGAATAAAAATGAGGAAGCAAAGCAGATTCTCAAATCCTGGGAACAGAAAAGCAGCCCGCTTCGTCAGGTATACAGCACATTGTCCTATTTATATATACGGGATAAAGATGCCAAACAGGCAATAGCTACAGTTGAAAAAGGTATCGGTATTACGCATGATGATCTGCTGTATCTGGATATGGCTGATGCCTATTCTGCTGCGAAAAACCAAAAGCAGGCGTATGCTTACCTGAAAAAAGCGTTCGAATCGGACAAAATTGATTTTCAGGAAAAAAATCGCGTTGTACACGCTTTGCTGATCAGAGAGAATGGATTCACACTGGATCAGTTACAGGATCTGACAAATGTGCTGGTCTTGAAACATCCCCGTATGGCGGAAAGTCATATGGCCAAAGGGGATGTTATGTGGAGACGTAAAGATCCACAGGGTGCCCGTTCTTTATTTCTGGTAGCGGTAGGGATCAATCCGGCAAATATTGACGGATGGCGTATGCTTATTAATACAGATATGGCACTTCGGGAAGTAGATGTAGCTATTGTACACGGTATGGAGGGATTGCGGGCTAATCCGAATAATCCTACGCTGTTATATTTTACTGGACTTGCCTATCTCATGAAAGATGATAAGGATAATGCTCGTGAGCTATTGGAACAGGCATTGAATAACAGTGAGAATGAGAATAAATTTGTACAATCCAATATTTATGCAGCATTAGGAGATGTGTATCATCAGTTGAAAATGGAGTCAGCTTCTGATGTGGCTTACGAAGAAGCGATCAAGCTGGACAGTACCAATGTTACTGCAATGAATAATCTGGCCTATTATTTATCACTTCGTAAAAAGGACCTGGAGAAAGCAGCTACGTACTCCAAGTTGTCAAATGAACTGGAGCCTACCTCTGCGACATTTCAGGATACATATGCATGGGTCTTATTTCAACAGGAAAAATACAGTGAAGCATTAGTATGGATTGAACGCTCCATTAAGAATTCGGCTCAGGCTTCTGCAACCTTACTCGATCATTACGGAGATATTCTGTTTCACGTCGGAAGAGAAAAAGATGCAGTAAAGCAATGGGAGAAAGCATTGGTTCTGGCAGATTCTGAAGATATAGATAAAGAAAAACTTTCAATTAAAATAAAAAACAGAAAATATGTGGAGTAAATGGAGCATAGGATTGATGGTGATGGTACTGACATTATATTCCTGTAAGAGTAAAAAGAATATCCCGGGTAAGGAACAGCCGAAAGTCGTGTCACCTATAAATTCAACTGCCGATGCGATCAAAACATTTGAGTTGAGTAATCTGGACTTTCACACATTCTCCGGAAAAGCAAAAAGTACAATTGCGCTGGGAGATAAGTCGTATGATGCCACGGCGAATGTGCGAATAGAGCGGAATAAGGCGATATGGATATCGGTTACCTCTTTTCTTTCGATTGAAGTCGCACGTATCCTGATCACACCGGATAGTATCAAGATATTGAATAAACTGCAGGGAGAGTATATCTCCAAACCTTTCAGCTATGTATATCAGTATACAAACCGGGCTGTTACATTTTCTAATCTTCAGGATATTCTGATAGGCAATGTATCTTCCTCATTACTTAATACGGACAACCTGCAGATGGCCAGCAGTTCACAGGATACACAAATGGTCGGTATTAAAGATGGTATGAGATTTCATTATATTATCAATACGGATAATCGTCCTGTTACCTTTCGCTTGTCAGAAGACGGACGTAATCAAAAGCTTGAAGCTATATATGGTCAACATTCTGTGGTGTCGGGATACAATTTTCCACAAAAATTACGTTTGAATCTGATAGGAGAGAACGCCAAGGTGACTGCAGATATGGTCTTTAATAAGGTTACTTTTAATGAAATTCTGGAATTACCATTTAATGTGCCTTCAAAATATAAGGTAATAAATTAGTGAATATTAGTGTATAATGCGTTAGTTTTATTACTTTCGCAAACTGTAGTTCTTTATCTTTATGTGTTTCATATGGAGGTAAAGGGAGTAATGAAAATCAGTTCATGGGTTTTAAAAAAGTATTATTAAGCATATTAGCACTGTTTTTTGTAGTGACTGCGAGTAAGGCACAGAGTAGTGCTTTATTACAGAAGCAAAGAGAGCAATTGACCAAAGAGATTGCCGAATTACAAAAAGTATTGCAAAATACCACTAAAGAGAGAAAACTTTCCCAGCAGGAGGTCAATGCACTGAGTAAGCAATTGAATCTTCGTGAGGAGAAAATTTCTACTATCAATGCTGAAGTACGGTTGATCGATAATCAAATCTCCAGTAATAATAAAGCTGTAGATGCGCTGAAAGCTGAGCTCGAAAAGCTGCGAAAGGATTATGAGAAAATGATCATGTTCGCATTCCGGAATAAAAATGCCTATAGTAAGATGATGTTTATCTTTGCATCTAAAGATTTTAATCAGGCTTACCGTCGTGTAAAATATCTTCAGCAATTTAACGATTCCAGAAAAATAAAGGCAGACGAAATAGAGGCAACTCAAAACAAGATCAAACAAAAAATTGCACAGCTTCAGGCCGACAAAAATAAAAAGAATGTCCTGCTGAAAGATCAGCAAAATGAACGCTCTGTAATCGCTAAAGATAAGGCTGAGCATTCGAAAGTGCTGAATGAGCTCGCATCTCAGGAGCGTAATGTGAAATCGCAACTGAGTAAAAAGCAACAGCAGGAACGTAAGCTGGCCGCACAAATTAAGGCTGCCATCGCACGTGAGATCGCGGAAGAAAGAAGAAGAGCAGAAGCTGAGCGCAAGCGTCTTGCCGAAGCTGAAGCCCGTAAAACGGGTAAAACAGTAGCCGAAGTAGAGAAAAACACCAAACGCAAATCAGACGGAGAAGTGTTAAAATCTACACCGGAGGCAGCTCGTTTATCTGCTGATTTCAAATCAAACAGAGGAAGGCTCCCTTGGCCGGTAGGACAGGGTAATATCATCCGCAAGTTTGGTATGGGGTCTTACGGAAGAAATGTAACGGTGTACAATC
The DNA here is from genome assembly GCF_002418355.1 of Sphingobacterium sp. UBA5789. Lineage (NCBI taxonomy): Bacteria > Pseudomonadati > Bacteroidota > Sphingobacteriia > Sphingobacteriales > Sphingobacteriaceae > Sphingobacterium > Sphingobacterium sp. UBA5789. The sequence continues at coordinate 302,069 of NZ_DIDX01000003.1, forward strand.
CGGATATCGTTATCCGTACAGGTGAAAATGCGACGATTAAAGCAGTATTCCCGGGTACGGTGGTGCAGGCCTTTACATCGGCAGGTTCCGGTAACGTTATTATAAACCATGGAGAGTATTTTACCGTATATAGTGATATGAAAGGATTATCTGTTTCCAAGGGACAAAAAGTTTCTGCAGGACAGGCTATAGGTACAGCAGGAGAGGATACAGAGGAAGGTATTTCACTTGTCAAATTCTCTATCTTCCAAGGAATGACGGAGTTAAATCCGGAATCTTGGCTGGCAAGATAACAGAAATAAAAAATTAAATGTTTACCTTTGGAAGATTTACCGGGGGTGATTAAAGCAATAGGGCATAAAAAATAAACACAAAAATAGATTATGTTAACATCAGGGCTATTATTTATAGGAACGCAAGAGATTATTATCATTGTAATCTTGGTTCTGTTATTATTTGGGGGTAAAAAGATTCCTGAATTAATGCGTGGATTGGGACGTGGAGTGAAAGAGTTTAAGGATGGTCAGCGGGAAGAGCCTACTGAGTCCGGTAACAATACGAATAACAAAGAAAATTCAAATAACGCCCACTAATGGACGTCCAGAACAAAAGATTCCAATGTGATCAGATCTCAAAGGAATCTTTTGTTTTTTCAACCGTTTTCAAAAGCTGAAAAGGGATATCCAGCCTTTGAAAAGACCGAAATTATAAACATGCATGGAAGTACAGCTTATGTTTCAAAAAACACAGGCTATTATAGAATAAGGGTTCAATCTTATTTTATGCATTAAATTGATCTTATGGTTAAAATGAAAGTGACGACCCTGTCTTTATTTGGCTTTTTGTGCATCGCACAGGCTAATGTTCAAGGTCAATCCTCTTCATCTTTTAAAGATGATCTACAAACTACACTTCTGCAAAATCTGGCAGATGAAAACACACAGATCTTAAAGGAACTTGACAGTATTAAATTTGTCAACGCCGGAGAAAAAAACGTCGATAATGTCGTTTTTGATATTCAGGATGTGGGAATGGTCCGTAAATTACTCTCTCTCCAGCGGGAAGTACCGTTAAATTACAATGCTCAGGTACGTAATTATATAGAACTGTACAGTTCTAAAAATTATAAACCGCATATGAGTAAGATGCTGGGACTGGGGCAGTATTATTTCCCGATCTATGAAAAGATATTCAAAGAGATGAATGTTCCGGATGAGATCAAATACCTGTCTATTGTTGAATCAGCACTCAATCCTCACAGTGTATCACGCGTAGGAGCGACCGGACCGTGGCAGTTTATGTACGGGACAGCCAAATCTTATAATCTGATCATGGATAATTATCTGGATGAGCGGAAAGATCCTTATGCTTCATGCTATGCTGCCGCCAAATACATGCAGGATTCTTATCAGGAATTCGGAGACTGGCTCGTGGCTATCGCATCGTATAATTGTGGAAAAGGAAATATCAAACGTGCAATAGCTAAATCAGGAAAGACGAATCCCAACTTCTGGGAATTATCCGCCTATCTTCCAAGAGAAACCCGTAATTATGTGCCTGCATTTATTGCTATGACATATATGATGGGATATGCAGCTGAAAATAATATTGAAGCTGCTACAACAGATTATCATTTGGCAACAGATATGATGATGGTTGACAAATCTCTTAATCTGAACAGCATTGCTCAGGCGCTTAACCTGTCAGAAGAGGCTTTAAAAAGGCTCAATCCCGGGTATAAGAAAGGAATTGTGAATGGTACCGCAGAGATGCCACGCAGGCTTGTTATACCTAAATTGGCAGGTATGGATGAAGAGAAGCTTTATACGGCTCTTAATTCGCCTGTAGAGTCTATGGCTGCAGTTGTAGAAGCCGCTAATGATGATCTGCGTGTATCTCCTAATGCGATGACCAGACACCGTGTGAGAAAGGGTGAGACGCTGCAGAGTATTTCCAGAAAGTTTGGGGTCAGTGTACAAAACCTGAAAGCATGGAATGATATTTCCTCCAGTCGTGCTCCGGTAGGACGTACACTTATCGTGTCCAGTCCGGGAGTTAACGAACGCTTAGCGAGCCGTGTCAGTAAGAATAAGGCCAGTGCCAGTAAAAAATCTACCAGCAGCTATCTGAGCTATACAGTAAAGAGAGGGGATACGTTGTCGGATATCGCCAACAAGTATAAAGGTGCTACCGTAAGCAATATTAAGGCAGACAATGGACTGAGTAGCAGTAAACTCAAACCCGGAATGAAATTGAAAATCAAGAAATAGAAAAACGAACGTTTTTCATATAAGAATACAAGGATGCGGTCCGGTTATACTAACCAGGCCGCATCTTCTGTTTTATCATATTCTTCCAAAGTCACTTCGACGTGTTCCTTTAGGATAGTCGAAAGCTTCAGACCGTAATAATCACTGAAAATAGGGAACTTGTGATGACTTCTGTCAATCAGTACGGCAGTTCTCATCTTCTTCAACGGAACGTCCAGAAAGATGCCTAAGCCATACGCTAAAGCTCTTCCGCTGTTCAGTACATCATCGACAAGGATTACCACTTTATCTTTCGCTGTAGAGGCTGCTACGTCTGTAGAACCAACTAGGCTTCGGCTGGTCTTGTTGATCGTTACTTTGATCAGCTCGATTGACTTTTCAGGCGCTAACGTAACCAGAATTTTCTGAAGACGCTGAGCGAAGATATAACCTCTGTCCGCAATGCCCACAATGACGATTGCCTTTTCCTCAAAATTATCTTCAAGTATCTGATAGGCAATACGGATTGACTTTTGTTTGATTTGCTCTTTATTTAGAATAAGGGTTTTTTTTGAAGACATACGGCTCAAATTTTACTGAGGTAAAAATAAGAAATCTTTTAAACAAAAAAGTCCGATTGCAAGAACAATCGGACTTTTGAATACTGTTTTATTGATTAATTGACAGTTGCTTTTCTTTCTTTAAGAAGATCTGCAGTCAATACTCTTCCAATTTCTTCTGAATTTTCAATCGGCATACGTCCGCCGTTGTAGTAGTAACGCTTCCAGTAAGCTTCATTCAGATTACTGATCATAACACCTTTACTGGATGAAGCGTGTGCAAATTTGTCATCTCCAAGGTATACACCTATGTGTGTGATGCTTTTGCTTCTGATTTTAAAGAAAACCAAATCTCCCGCTTTTAGTTCACTTTTACCGATAGGATCTACCTGTGTGTAGATATTGCGGCTATTGTAACCGATAGAAGTGTTAAAAACCTTATCGTATAGTTCGTATGCAAACTTCGAGCAGTCAATACCTCTTTTGGAATCGCCTCCTAGACGGTAAGGAGTACCGATCCAGTCGTATACAAATTGATAAAGTTTGGTATTTGTAGTTGCTGAAACAGCTACACCCATGATTTGCGAGAAATAATCTTTTGCTAAGTTATCAGGATCGGCTGATTCTGATTTGGATTGGGTTTTGGTTGATTGTGCCTGCGACACTAGACATAAGCCTATAAATAGCACTAAAGCTACTATTTTCTTTGTTTTCATTCAATCGCTTTATTAATACAACTTTAAACTTTTACATGTGCACTGTATATTTTATTCTACAGCACTGTCGCAAAACTAAGTCATTCTACTTAGCAATCCAAACTTTTTGACGCAGATTTAACAATTCTTTAACCTTTTTTAACAATTCAGAACCTGAGCTTTCTGAGCTGTATAAAACTATATTTCATTAAAAAATCAACGAAACATAGCTTTAAAGGCGAATTTGATAAAAAAGATAAAATATTTTTGAATATTTCGAAATTAATATCCTACCTTTAGCACAAGCAAAAAACAGAAATGAATTTTAACACTATTACTACATCGATTATTATTACCACCGGGGGCATATACGCGGAGGAAGTAGTTTCTATGTATTAAAAAGTGTACATAATATTGATGAAAACGCCTTCCTCCGCAAAGAGGAAGGCGTTTTTTGTTTTAATCAGTCAACTAAACAGTATAATTAAATATGAAAGTTCTAAAATTCGGTGGTACATCAGTAGGCTCAGCAGACAGCATCCGGTCTGTGCTCGCCATTGTAACAGCAGCTTATCAGGCGGGGGAGAAACCATTAGTCGTATTATCTGCTATGTCAGGTATTACCAATCTGCTAACGCAAATGGCAGAAGAGGCAGCTGAGGGCAAACCATTTGAGTCCGGTATAAAAGTTCTCGAAGAGAAACACTTTGAAGTGGTTCGAAAACTGATCGCTGTAAAATTCCAGAATCCTGTTTTTACTAAATTGAAACTGTTCTTCAATGAAATAGAAGACCTGCTTCAGGGAATCTATGCTCTCCGTGAGCTAAGTAATCAAAGTCGCGATCTGGTGGTGAGTTATGGTGAGCGCTGTTCGACTTTTCTGGTGTCAAAAATAGCGGAGCAACATCTGGAGGAAGCCTTGTTTGTAGATGCGTCACATTATATCAAGACAAATTCAAATTTTGGACATGCCAGTGTCAATGACGAAATCACCGACCAGCTGATCAAGGCACTTGCCAATACCAATGCTGATAAGCTTATGTTTGTAACCGGATTTATCGGTTCTAACGAAAACGGGCGTATTACCACTTTAGGTCGCGGAGGGTCGGATTATACAGCTGCTATATTCGGATCCGTACTCAATGCTTCAGCTATAGAGATATGGACGGATGTAAACGGAATGCTGACTGCAGATCCGCGTATTGTGAAGAAAGCATTTTCTTTACCGGTTCTCTCTTATACAGAAGCAATGGAACTTTCTTACTTTGGTGCCAAGGTGATTTATCCGCCGACCATGATTCCTGCATTCCTGAAGAAAATACCGATTATTATCCGCAATACATTCCAGCCGGAATTTGAAGGAACAGTTATTCAGTTTGACAGTGGAAAGACCAGCTATCCGATAAAAGGTATTTCTTCTATCAGCGATATTTCTGTGATTAATCTGAGCGGTTCAGGTATGATCGGCAAATCCGGTTTTAGTGGTCGTCTGTTCACCTTACTTGCCAGAGAGCAGATCAATGTCGTATTGATTACGCAGTCTTCTTCCGAGCACAGTATTACCTTTGCCGTACATCCGGATGATGCACGTAAAGCTTTACACCTTATCGAAGCAGAGTTTGAGCTGGAACTGGAAGCCAATAAACTGGTGCGACCGGAAATTGAAAATGATCTTTCTGTCTTAGCTATTGTGGGTGAGAATATGAAGAAAACTCCTGGAATGTCAGGTAAACTGTTTGCCGCACTGGGAAGAAACGGTATTAATGTACGTGCAATCGCTCAGGGATCTTCTGAATTTAATATTTCGGTAATTATCTCCAAGATAGATCTGGCAAAAGCATTGAATGCTGTTCATGATGCTTTCTTTGCAGAGTTAAAGAAGACATTACATGTCTTTAATCTGGGAACAGGAAATATCGGATCTACATTATTCAAACAACTGGAGAATCAACATGATTTCCTTTCTGATAAAAACGATATTGATATCAAGGTAGTGGGAATATCAAATAGCCGGAAGATGATTTTCAGTGAATCAGGAATTAATCTGGGTAACTGGGAAGCGGATCTGAACGAAAATGGTATAGATGCTGATTTGCCGCTGTTTGTAGAAAAGATGAAAGCAATGAATCTGCCCAACTGTGTTTTTATAGATAATACAGCTAGCAAAGTCCCTTCTTCCTATTATGAAGATATCTTCAGATCCAATATCTCTATTGTCACCTGCAATAAAATTGCGAATTCAGGTAAATATGAGCAGTATAAGTCTCTGCACGATACAGCACGTAAATATGGCGTAGATTTCTTCTATGAAACAAATGTAGGTGCGGGATTACCGATTGTACGCGTCCTTAAAGATTTAATGATGAGCGGCGACCGTATTATCAAAATAGAAGCGATTCTCTCGGGTACCATATCCTATATTTTCAATAACTTTAAAGATAATGCTTCATTCTATGATGTGGTAATGAAAGCTCAGGAACTGGGATATACAGAGCCGGATCCGCGTGATGACCTTGGTGGAGTGGATTTTATGCGTAAGATGCTGATTCTGGCTCGTGATGCAAGTCATGTTATTGAATCTGAAGATGTAGATCTGGGTGCCATTTTGCCGGAAGCCTGTCTGCAGGCAGATAGTGTTGCTTCTTTTTATGAAGAACTGAAAAAAGAAGATGCGTATTTCGAAGCATTAAAAGCAAAAGCTAAGGCTGAAAATAAAGTAATCCGTTATATTGGTAAACTGGAAAATGGAAAAGTTGCCATTTCCGTACAGTTGGTAGATGAGACACACCCGTTCTATTCACTTTCGGGAAGTGACAATATTATCTCCTTTACAACCGAACGGTATAAGGAACGTCCCCTTGTTGTCAAGGGGCCGGGAGCGGGTGCTGAGGTGACAGCTGCAGGTGTATTTGCGGACCTGGTAAACGTCGGCGCTTAATCCTGATAACTGAAATACAATTACTGAATATTAATTACTAAACATAGACAATGGAACTATCGCAGCTGAAAAAGGATATCGATCTGGAAAAGATGTTGGAGGAAATACGAGTATTTGCCCCGGCAACTGTTGCCAATATGATCTGCGGATTTGATATTCTGGGTTTTGCACTGGACGAGCCTGGTGATGAGGTCATCATGAAAAAGTCTTCGAAACCCGGAGTAGTGATTACCGAGATAACAGGAGATGACGGTCGTTTGCCCTTAGATCCTGAAAAAAATACAGTATCGGCATGTGTACAATTTCTGCTGCAGAATCTGGGCTTGCAGCATGAGGTCGGTGTCGAAATCAAATTACACAAACATATGCCTATAGGTTCCGGATTGGGTTCCAGTGCAGCCAGTACTGTTGCGGGGCTGTTTGCCATCAATGCTTTGTTGGGAAGTCCGCTTTCCAGGAAGGAGCTTCTTCCGTACTGTGTAGAAGGCGAACGACTGGCCTGTGGTACAGGTCATGCCGACAATGTGGCACCAGCTCTATTTGGGGGTATTACTCTGATTCGCAGCACCGAACCTCTGGATGTTATATCCTTGCCTACTCCAAAAGAGTTATTTGCAGCAGTTGTATTTCCACAGGTGGATGTACCGACAAGAGACGCACGTCAACTGATTAAAGAAAAAGTATTACTGAAAGATGCTGTGACACAATGGGGAAATATTGCAGGTCTGGTAGCTGGCTTGTTTAAGGAAGATTATGCCCTGATCGCAAGGAGTATGCACGATGTACTGATCGAACCTACACGTGCTATTCTGATACCGCAATTTTATGAAATGAAGCAAATTGCGCTGGAAGAAGGTGCATTGAGCTTTGGGATATCGGGCTCAGGTCCTTCTGTAGTAGCAGTGACAAGAGACAGAACCATAGCTGAAAATATCAAAGCACGTATACAGCATCACCTGAATGAATCCGAAATAGAAAGTTTCGGATATGTATCATCCGTCAATGTAGAAGGACCTAAAGTTTTAAACTAACAGAAAATGAAATTATACAGTACTCAAAATAAAGACCTGCGTGTATCCTTCAAAGATGCCGTATTCAATTCACTGCCCGCAGACAAGGGCCTTTATATGCCAGAAGTTATTCCCCAGCTGGACCCTATGTTTATCCGTAACATTCAGCAATACTCTTTAGAAGAGATTGCGTTTACGGTTGCCCATGCTTTGATCGGGCAGGATATCCCGGCTGATGATCTTAAAAAGATCATTAAAGATGCCATTAATTTTGATGCGCCTGTCCGGTTTTTGAGTAAGGACACAGCAGTGTTGGAATTGTTTCACGGTCCGTCTTATGCTTTTAAAGATTTCGGAGCTCGCTTTATGAGTCGTGTTATGGGATATTTCTCTCAATCTGATGATAAGTTGTTAGATGTACTGGTCGCTACATCCGGTGATACCGGAGGTGCTGTAGCATTAGGCTTTTTAGGCGTAGAAGGGACAAGGGTAACGATTCTGTATCCAAAAGGAAAAGTTTCCGAAGTACAGGAGCAGCAACTTACCACAAATGGTCAGAATATACGGGCACTGGAAGTGGACGGTACATTTGATGATTGTCAGGCACTGGTGAAGAGGGCATTTAATGATGCCGGACTGAATGCAGAATTGCGACTGACATCAGCCAATTCTATTAATATAGCTCGTCTGATTCCTCAGACCTTTTATTATTTCTATGCCTATGCGCAATTAAAGGCACAGGGAATCAATCAGGTTGTGTTCAGTGTACCGAGCGGTAATTTTGGAAATATAGGTGCTGGATTGCTGGCTTATAAGATGGGACTTCCTGTTGAAAAGTTTGTGGCCGCAACCAATGTCAATGATACAGTTCCGAGGTTCCTGTCTTCCGGACAGTATCAGCCTAAACCTTCAGTACAGACACTGGCCAATGCTATGGATGTAGGTGATCCGAGCAACTGGGTACGTATACTGGATCTGTTTGATCAGGATCTGGAGGCTTTAAAGGAAGTTGTTACATCTTATACTTACGATGATGAGGCAACTAAAGCTGCGATGAAACAACTTTATCTGGCTTATGAATATGTCGCTTGTCCGCATACCGCTATTGCCTGGTTAGCTTCACAAGCTTATCTGGGTGAGCATCCGGGACAGTATGCTTCAGTGTTTCTTTCTACAGCACATCCCTGCAAATTTCCGGATGCAATCGACGCCGATGTATATGAAAAAGTTGAACTTCCGGAAGGAGCCGAAACGCTTGCAGGAAAGGAAAAACTGGCAAAAGAATTACCGGTTGATTATGACTTGTTCAAAGCATATTTGTTAGAAAATAACTAAACAATAAATGGCTTCTCAAAGAAGTCATTTATTGTTTTACCAAAATCATATACTTGTTACGAAGTGCTGTCTCCTTTTTTTAATATTTGCTTACCTTTGCGACGATGAAATCAGTCATACTCAATAAAGGCAAGGATAAAGCTGCCTGGCAATTGCACCCGTGGGTGTTTTCCGGAGCAGTAAACAATGTCTCCGGCAATGTAGAAAACGGAGAAGTCGTTTCTGTATTCAACAGCGATCGTGAATTTATTGCTTATGGAATCTACCATAACCAGTCGCGTGTGGCTGTTCGTTTGCTGGAATGGCATCCGGATGTAACTATTGATGAAAATTGGTGGCGCAATCGCATCCGTAAGGCTGTGGAAGCCCGTCAACACCTGTTGACTGCTGATACCAATACAATCCGTCTGATTTTTGCAGAAGCTGATTTTATACCGGGACTTATTGCAGATAAGTATGCCGATTACATTTCGATTCAGGTGCATGCTGCAGGTACGGAGAATGTAAAAGCGGTGATCATAGATGAACTTACCCGGTTACTTCAACCCAAAGGAATATACGAACGTAGTGATCTGAAGTCACGTGAGCACGAAGGTCTTCCCAATACGAACGGTCTCCTGTCCGGCGAATTACCTCCGGAGTTTGTGGATGTTGTGGAAAATGGCATCCGCTATAAGGTGAATATTATAGATGGACAAAAATCCGGTTTCTATTGCGATCAGCGTGAAAACAGATTTCTGACTGCACAATATGTGAAAAACAAAAGAGTACTGGACTGTTTTTGTTATTCAGGAGGCTTTACCTTGAATAGCATACAGCAAGGAGCAGCTAGTGTTACTGCTGTGGACAGCTCGGCTCTGGCGATCGAGACATTAGAACGCAATATGGTTGTCAACGGATTTGATACTTCCGGTCATCAGTTTATCTTATCGGATGTGAATAAGCAGTTGCGTACTTTTATTGAAGAGGAGGCTAAATTTGATGTGGTAATCCTGGATCCACCCAAATATGCGCCCTCAAGATCTTCATTGGAAAAAGCATCCAGAGCATATAAAGATCTTAACAGAAGAGGGATGATGCTGTTGGAAAGCGGAGGATTGCTGGCTACTTTCTCCTGTTCAGGTGCCATGGATATCAGCACATTCAAACAGGTCATTGCCTGGGCCGCACTCGATGCAGGGAAGGAAATTCAGTTTATAAGACAATTTCATCAACCTGAAGATCATCCCGTCCGGGCTTCCTTCCCCGAAGGTGAATACCTCAAGGGTTTATTGGTACGAATACTTTAACAATATTTAGGAAGGCTGTAGAGGAACAGCCTTTTTGTTTTTAATTTATATTTTATTATGGTTGCTAATTTTAAAGATAACAAACCTGTTTTTTCAATTCTTTTTGCCGTAAGTTTTATTCACCTGCTCAATGACTTTGTTCAGGGCATTATTCCTTCCGTGTATCCTTTGCTGAAGGACGAACATCATCTGACTTTCTCCCAGATCGGGATGATTACCTTTGTTTATCAGATGGCAGCATCTATCTTTCAACCTGTAGTAGGATCTTTTACAGATAAGCGACCTCAGCCGTATTCTCAGATTATTGGAATGGCATTTTCATTAGTAGGACTTATCCTGTTTTCGTATGCACATAGTTATGAGATTATTCTGATTTCTGTGTTTCTGGTAGGTGTCGGATCTTCTATTTTTCACCCCGAGTCGTCCAGGGTAGCATACATGGCTTCCGGAGGCAAGAGAAGTCTTGCTCAATCTATCTTCCAGATCGGAGGTAATGCCGGAACAGCGCTTGCACCTATTCTGGTTGCATTTTTTATTCTTCCCAAAGGACAGCAAGCTATTGTCTGGTTTGCCATTGTTCCTATTTTAGGTAAGGTAGTTGCACTGTATATCGGTAAATGGTACAGCCGTAAATTAGAGCATCGTACCACCGTCAAGAATAAGACAATCAGCGTACCGGATCTTTCTAACAAGAAGATCACTTTGTCTGTCGTAGTCCTGCTTCTGTTGATCATCTCTAAATATTTTTATATTGCCAGTATTACCAACTACTTTCAGTTCTTCACAATGGAAAAGTTTGGTATCTCTGAAGTACAGGCACAGGTATTCTTATTTTACTTTCTGATAGCAGTGGCTGTAGGAACTTTGTTGGGGGGTATATTTGGAGACCGTTTTGGCCGTAAATATGTGATCTGGTTTTCTGTACTTGGAGTAGCACCCTTTTCGTTAGCTCTTCCGTACGTTGACTTTACAACGACCGGTATTCTTATCGTGATTATAGGATTGATCCTGTCGTCTGCATTTCCGTCAATTATTGTATATGCACAGGAGCTGCTTCCACGCAAGTTAGGAATGGTGTCAGGATTGTTTTATGGATTTGCTTTTGGTATGGGCGGGTTAGGATCTGCATTGTTAGGCTGGTACGCTGACCATACATCTATTACCTTTATCTACCATATCTGTTCGTATTTACCATTGATTGGTATTGTAGCCTATTATCTTCCGGATCTGCAAAAAACTACATACAGAGACGTAGAACTTTAATAATCTGTAGTTCATAACTCTGTTTAAAAATGAAATGACCTCGTTAGCTGCTCTTGTTAACGAGGTCATTTTAGTATAAGTAAGGCGAATACACGCCGGCATTTCCGGTATACAGGATTATTTAATGGTATTTAACCAGGATTCTGCCATTAATGTTGCTCCTGCAAGACTGGTGTGTACGCCATCCGTAGTCCAGTAATTGCCCGGAGCCTCAGCGAGTGCCTTGTCAAAAATAGTCTGATAAGGGATCAGGATAGCTTTAAATTCTTTTGCAACATCACGTGCCGCCTGTTGATAGCCTTCAAAAGCAGGATACCATGCATCAGTTACATGTTTTACCCCTTTCAGACCGAAAGGTTCCCCGATAATAAGCTGTACGTTGGGTAATTGTTTCAATGTGTCATCCAGAAGTTTCTGATATTGCTCTTTATACTGTTGTGCCGTATTGCTGGCACCGCTATCCATTGTCCTCCAGAAATCATTAACGCCGATCAGGATGCTCAGGATAGTAGGTTTGATATCAAAAGTATCTCTTTGCCAGCGTTTCTGCAGATCCGGCACCCGGTTACCGCTGATCCCCTTATTAAAAATCTTGATATTTTTGGAAGCATGTTCAGACAAGAGACTGCCCGCCGCTAATAATGCATAGCCACTGCCGAATGCGGAAGTTTCATTCGGATTGGGATTATCTTTCTGACGCCCCGCATCTGTAATGGAGTCTCCCTGAAAAAGGATAATATCGTTTTTCTTAATGCTGATCTGATTACCTTTTGCCGGTAAGGACAAATTGTTTTCACGACCTTGTAGTAATGAGGTGCCGGCTACAGCTGCACCTACGGTGAGCAGACTTTTGCTGATAAAAGATCTTCTGTTTGTGTTCATGATAGAGGTTTATGCTTATCTAAGATAAGCATTGATTGTTGTAATCATAGTTTTAAAATGGGATTTATTTGGTAATAAGATTGTTATAGAATACTGAAGGGTAGTATTGTTGTAGATTCTTAAACTCATGTTTCTTACCTTGCAGGCTTAAAACAATTTTTTAGACCGAATATATCATCCAACGATTCAAAATCATGAAAAAACCAATTTGGGTATTGCTTCTGTGCAGTCTGGTCAGCACTGCTGCTCATGCGCAGGGGAGAGGAAATGCCTTACCTGTCAGGAATACGTATGCTATCGAAAAAACAGACAGAGATGCAGACAAAATATTAAAAGCAGCACATGTCGTCCCGACGGCCAATCAATATCAGGCACTCGGACATGAATTTATTGCTTTTATTCATTTTGGTCCAAATACATTTACCCGAATGGAGTGGGGAAACGGGATGGAAGATCCGTCGATATTTGATCTCAAAAATCTGGATACAGATCAATGGTGTGCATCCATGAAAGCGGCAGGTATGAAAATGGTTATTCTGACGGTCAAACACCATGATGGCTTTGTCCTGTGGCAAAGCCGGTATACTGCGCACGGAATCATGTCTACTTCTTTCAGAGATGGAAAAGGCGATATATTAAAGGATCTGTCCGCTTCATGCCGCAAATACGGACTAAAGCTGGGTGTATATCTTTCGCCGGCAGATCTTTTTCAGATAGAAAATCCGGAGGGTTTATACGGCAATCAGAGTACCTACAGCAAACGTACTATTCCGCATGATGTTCCGGGACGTCCGTTCAGGAATAAAACAAAATTTCAGTTTGAGGTTGATGATTATAATGAGTATTTCCTCAATCAGTTATTTGAATTGTTAACAGAATACGGCCCCATTCATGAAGTCTGGTTTGACGGAGCACATCCCAAGACCAAAGGGGGACAAAAATATAACTATGCTGCCTGGCGTGAGCTGATAAAAAAGCTGGCTCCTGAGGCTGTGATTTTTGGTAAAGAAGATATCCGCTGGTGTGGCAATGAGTCCGGAAATACCCGGAGTACAGAATGGAATGTTATTCCCTATGAAAGTGATCCTGCCGGATTGAGTAATTTTCCGGATCTGACAAAGGAAGATCTCGGTAGCAGAGCGCAACTATTGAAAAGCAATTTTTTACATTATCAGCAGGCTGAAACCAATACTTCTATACGTGAGGGCTGGTTCTACAGAGATGATACCCACCAAAAAGTTCGGAATGCAGATGATGTCTTTGATATTTATGAACGCTCAGTAGGAGGTAATTCTACATTTTTGTTAAATATTCCTCCGAATAGAGAAGGTAAGTTTTCTGCAGAAGATGTATCTGTATTGCAGGAAGTGGGGCAGCGTATCCGGGATACATACGGCGCCAACCTGCTGAAAAATGCTAAGGGTCCTAAAGAAACGCTGGATGGAGATTCCAAAACTTTCACACTGTTAAAAGAGAATACAGGAGAACTGATCTTTACGACCCCGAATCCGATTACAGTAAATCGTTTCGTGATTCAGGAAGCGGTAAGTACAAATGGTGAACGGATAGAAAGTCATGCACTTGATATATGGTCTGAGGGACAATGGAAAGAGATTGCGAAGGCAACAAATGTGGGATATAAACGTATTCTTCGTTTTCCTGAGGTACAATCCGACCGGTTCAGACTAAGGATACTCGAGAGTCGTTACCTGCCTGCAGTAAGCAATATAGGAGCCTATTACTCGCCATCACGTCCTCCTCAGCTGATGTTTGCCAGAGATATTAACGGTATGATCACCATCAAGCCCCTGGAGCATGAATTCGGATGGAAACCACATGGCGAGGATGTACTCAAAAATCTGAATATGGATTATGTGATTCACTATACATTAGACGGAAGTACACCTACTCTTCAATCACCAGTTTACGATCAACCTTTTCTGATGAAACCCGGTACAATCAAAGCGATAGCTGTAGATAATAATAAAGCGATCGGGGCAGTGGCGGATCAGACCTTCGGAATTTCAAAAGCAGAATGGAAGATCATATCCCTGAGCAGTGAAACAGAGAAAAAAACAGGAAAGATGGCTATAGATGCTGATGTTAAAAGCTATTGGCAAACACAAAATACAGGACAAAACCAGTATATAGCAGTAGATCTGGGAAAAGCATATCAGCTTTCTTCTTTTTCCTATACTCCGCAGCGTGCACATGCTAAAGGAATGATGGCTAAAGGAGTTATAAAAGTTAGTAACGACGGGCAGAACTGGACTCTTGCAGAGCAGTTTGAATTTGGAAACCTGATCAATGATCCTACTATGCGGACCTATAGATTCAAACAAAAGATACAGGCACGTTATATCCGGATAGAATCTACTGAAATAGCCGGTGCTGATCAGTCATTAGCTATAGCAGAGCTGGATTTTTACGAATAAAATATCCGCTGGAAAATATGGAATAAATAAGGGAACATCTGAAATGTTCCCTTATTTGTCTATACTAAGCGTATTTTTCTACTCCTGCCAGAATTAGGGTACAGGCTTCTCGGATCTGATCCGTAGTGATCGTCAGCGGAGGAGCTACTCTCAGTGCAGTCTCACAGTGCAGATACCAGTCTATCATCACACCGTGTTCAGCGCAGTACTTGCTAACCTGGTAGACCTGATCAAAATTTTCCAGTTGCAGACACATCATCAGACCTAATCCGCGTATTTCTTTAATTTTCGGATGCTGAAGCAACTGACGGAAAAGCTGTGCTTTTTCCTCTACCTGTTCGATCAGTTTTTCATCTTTTATGACCTGTAAGGATGCTCTTGCTGCGGCACAACTTACAGGATGTCCTCCGAATGTGGTGATATGTCCTAACATGGGATTGTCTTTGATCACATCCATGATCTGTTTAGGAGCAACAAATGCTCCCAGAGGCATTCCTCCTCCTATACCTTTCGCCAGCATAAGAATGTCCGGAACGATGCCGAAATGTTCGAAAGCAAAGAGTTTTCCGGTACGTCCGAATCCGGTTTGTATCTCATCAAAGATTAACAGTGTTCCGGTTTCATCACAGCGCTTGCGCACAGCCTGCATATAAGGTATGTCGGGGACACGTACACCAGCCTCACCCTGAATAGCTTCTAAGATGACAGCTGCGGTCTTATCAGTGATCGCAGACAGATCTGAAAGATCATTGAAGGTAATAAAGTCTATCTCCGGTAGCAAAGGCGCATATGCGGTTTGATAATCTTCATTGCCGATAAGGCTAAGTGCTCCCTGTGTACTTCCGTGGTATGCTTTTTTTGCAGCTATAATCTGTCTTCTTCCTGTGAAGCGTTTTGCAATTTTCATGGATCCTTCTACAGCTTCCGCTCCGCTGTTTGTCAGATATACCGATTCAAAAGAGGAGGGTAGCACAGCCAGCAGATCTGTTGCAAACTGTACCTGTGGTGCCTGCACAAACTCACCATATACAGTGACATGGAGATATTTGTCCAGTTGCTCCCGTATTGCCTCCAGTACCTTAGGATGTCTGTGACCTATATTGCTCACATTAAAACCCGATACCAGATCCATATATTGTTGTCCCTGCGGACCATATAAATAAATTCCTTCTGCTTTTTCTACTTCTACCAGACGGGGAGAGTTTGATGTCTGGGCTGTATTCATCAGGAATAATTCACGATTACTTAACATGTTGATTTTGATTTAAATAAAAAGAAGAAGTCTTTTGGACTTCTTCCTGTATTATCTTCGGCCGGTACCGTTTTTTCGGCTTTGCCATTCTTTATAGAGAAGTTCTATGAAATTTTGCTCGATCTCAAAAAATTGTGAAGCCCGTGAATTGCCTATGATACGGGCGAATTTTGCACGGTATTCTTTCTTGATTTCCAGTTCTTTGGCGTCATATGCGATTACATCCCTGGATCCGCCTTGTCTGAAGCCATTGCTTCTGCCCGGCGTACTCTGTTTGGGACCAATTTTTTCATTACGTATAGCCCACATTTCTTGTGAATACTCATTGTAGAGCGGGAAGAACTGTTGCGCCTCTGAATTGCTCAGATTGAGCTCTTTGGTAATATAGGCAATTTTCTCGTTCTCTATAGCTTTGAAACGCTCATTATCGCGCTGTGCATGAGCAGATAAAGTCAATAGAAATACAAAACAACATGCTGCTAATATCTTTTTCAACTGTAACATCACTTATAATGAATATTTTAAGTACTCTTCAATATCTTCGTTATCAATCTGACTTCCTACGCCAGCCGACTCCTCAGGTTCATAAATATATTGTGTGAAATAGACCATATTATCGCCGCTGTTCGTGGCAGCAAGATAGTTTATAATTTCAGCATCAGATACATTTGCCAGTTCTGAATGTAGATCAGTTGTAGCTGTTTCTTCTTGTTGAATACCGAAATAAGCACCCAATCCCAGTATCAGGGTAACCGAGGCCGCAGCTGCATATCGCATCCAGTTACGACGTTTCAGACCTCCGATAGGGACAATTTTTGGTTGTTCTTTTTCAAATGCTTTAGCCTGTATGTCTGCAGACAACTGATCAAAGTAATTTGAAGGAACAGTATAACCGTCTTCTTTTACTTCTGTTTTCAATCGATCTGTAGCAATACCTGCAAAAATGGAATCTTCTAATGTATTGAAGTAATCTTCCGGTACGGCAAAACCTTCTTCTTTTATCTGATCTTTCCATCGGTCTGCAGTGATATTTGCAGTGATCTGTTGTTGAAGCTGATCAAAATAGTTAGAAGGAACTGTAAATCCGTTTTCTTCTGTATTGGTTTTCAGCTGATCCATTTTTACCGCTGTCATCAGGCGGGATTGAAGATCATTGAAATAATTTTCAGGAGGACTAAAGGATTCTTCTTCGGAGGGAGCGGTATTCAAAAGTCTGATCTGTGAGCAAAGACCGGATTCGAGATTTTCAAAATAATCTTTAGGTACGGCAAAAGGGTTTACACGCAATGATTCCGGAAGATTATTATCTTCATTATGATCATGATATGTGTTATTTTCCTTCATAGTAAGTAGTATAGAATACACTAAGCATAAAAGGTTTAATCGTGCGTGTGAAAAAAGTGCTCAATTTTTTTCACAGCCAGGTGATAAGAGGCTTTTAATGCTCCTACACTTGTCCCCAATACATCTGATATCTCTTCATACTTCATATCATCGAAGTATTTCATGTTGAATACCAGTTTTTGCTTTTCCGGTAGTGTTAACAGTGCCTGTTGCAACTTCAACTGAGCTTTATCTCCGTTAAAATAGCTGCCGTCCGAAAGGGATTCGGCCAGATAGGCAGATGTGTCGTCATCCAACGACACATTCTGCTTCTGTTTTTTCTTATTCAGAAAGGTAATACATTCATTCGTAGCGATACGATATAGCCAGGTATACAACTGAGAGTCTTCACGGAAGTTTCCCAGATTGCGCCATACTTTGATAAAGATATCCTGTACCACATCATCGGCATCGTCATGATCGATTACCATCCTTCTCACATGCCAATAAATTTTTTGCTGATATTTCTTCAACAATAATCCGAATGCTTCCTCGCGCGTGGCTTCGTCCGCAAATTTCGAAATTATTAAAGTATCTTCCATATATTGACGTTGTGGTCTTTATTATTTTCTCTTAATTACTTTCTGAGCTGCAGCAACGATTGCTTCTGCATTCAAACCGTATTTCTCCATTAACTGAGCCGGAGTTCCGGATTCACCGAAACTGTCGTTTACAGCAACATACTCTTGTGGAGTAGGCAAATGTTTTGCCAAAACCTGTGCCACACTGTCGCCCAGACCACCCAGACGGTTGTGTTCTTCAGCTGTAACTACACATTTTGTTTTACCAACAGATTTCAATACAGCTTCTTCATCCAGAGGTTTAATTGTATGAATGTTGATGATTTCTGCACTGATACCTAGTTCTGCCAGTTTTTCTCCGGCCTGGATTGCTTCCCATACCAGGTGACCTGTAGCGATGATCGTTACGTCAGTACCCTCGTTCAACAGGATAGCTTTACCGATGACGAACTCCTGATCTGCAGGAGTAAAGTTAGGTACTACAGGACGTCCGAAACGTAAGTATACAGGACCGTGGTGTTTGGCAACAGCAATAGTAGCTGCTTTGGTCTGGTTGAAATCACATGGGTTGATTACTGTCATTCCAGGTAACATTTTCATCAGACCGATATCTTCCAGGATCTGGTGCGTAGCACCGTCTTCTCCCAAAGTAAGACCTGCGTGCGATGCAGCAATCTTTACATTTTTGTCCGAATAGGCGATAGATTGACGTATCTGGTCATAAACACGGCCTGTAGAGAAATTGGCAAATGTACCTGTGAATGGAACTTTACCGCCTATTGTCAGACCCGCTGCGATACCCATCATGTTTGCTTCTGCAATACCAATCTGGAAAAAACGCTCCGGAAATTCTTTTATGAAATCGTTCATTTTCAATGAACCGATCAAGTCAGCACATAAGGCCACGACATTTTCGTCCTGCTTACCAGCTTCCAGTAATCCAGCTCCGAAACCCGAACGTGTATCTTTTGATTCTGTGTATGTATATTTTTTCATTCTTTTAGTATGGAGTAGTTGGTATTTAGTCTTCAGATTTTTTCTAAATACAAATTACTAAAATCTAATATCTGATTAATAATCTCCTAAAGTTTGTTGTAACTGACCTAATGCAGATGTTAACTGGTCATCATTCGGTGCTACACCATGCCATTTGTGAGATCCCATCATAAAGTCAACACCATTACCCATTTCTGTATGCATCAGGATAACAACCGGTTTTCCTTTTCCGGTATGTGATTTTGCTTCTTCAAGACCTGCTACAACAGCAGTCATATCGTTACCTTTTGCAATTTCAAGTACATCCCATCCGAAAGCTTCCCATTTAGCACGGAGATCTCCCAGTGAAAGTACCTGATCTGTAGAACCGTCAATCTGTGCTTTGTTGTAGTCAACGGTTGCAATCAGATTGTCTATTTTGTTATGAGGTGCATACATCGCAGCTTCCCACACCTGTCCTTCCTGAAGCTCACCGTCGCCCATCAGGACGTACACCAGATTATTGTCTTTGTTTAATTTTTTTGCTTGTGCAGCACCGATCGCTACAGAAAGTCCCTGACCCAAAGATCCGGAAGCAATACGGATTCCCGGAAGACCTTCGTGTGTCGTCGGGTGTCCCTGCAGACGGGAGTTGATCTTTCTGAAAGTAGCTAATTCACTTACTTCAAAATAACCCGCTCTTGCCAGTGTACTGTAGAAAACAGGAGAAATGTGACCATTTGACAAGAAGAAGAGATCTTCTCCGATTCCGTCCATATGGAATGACGGATTGCGTTTCATAGCGTTGAAATAAAGCGCCACAAAATAATCGGTACAACCTAATGATCCTCCAGGGTGTCCTGACTGACAGGCGTGTACCATGCGTACGATGTCACGTCTTACTTGCGATGCGATTTGTTCTAGTTTGTTTATATCTGCACTCATTTTAATATTTGGTTTTCACAACTCCCGCAAAGTTAGTTATTTTTCATAGAGTAGCCCGATAAAAAGTTATTTTAATGTCTGAATTAAATTATTGACTGATAAGATGTTTACAGACGATTCTGTTCCTCTGTTTTCCTTATAGTTTTATTGTTTCTGATCGTCTGATTTCCAAAGTTAAAGCGCAATGTTGCACTTATTTTCCGGGTGTCCTGATAATCCAGGAAATAATTGTTCTGATTCGCATAGTTGGTTGCAACTTTCACTTTTTCTGATTTGAAAATATCCAGAAAATAGAGACTCAGTTCTAATTTTTTATGTATAAACTTACGATTCATAACAAAGTAGGTGGATGAAAATCCGGAAATTCTGAACGGTCCCTGTATAGAAGGGGAGTAATAAGAATTGCCAACTTCTACATTCCAGTCGGTTTTTTTATTAAGGATAAAACTGGTACTGAGTGTTGTATTTAGTTGGTACACATCATTTTTATGAATCAGTTTATCTACTCCTTCAAAATAATTCTCATTGTACATCGCCGAAAGCATTCCATTTACAGACCACCAGGGTTTGATATCCAGATTCTTGCTTATATCTATTCCTGCGCCTTGTCCCTTTTCGATATTAGTGTAGTGATAGATCAGGTTGTGAGTGGCGTCATCCTGATAGGAAATTTCCATTGAAGGCCATTTCTCATAACGGTAGAACAAATCAATATTCCAGTTATTTCGGGTATAAGTCAGGTTCAGGTTATGTACAATGGTTGCGCGAAGACGTGCATCTCCCTGAAAATAGGAGAAGAGGTTGTAATAGGATTTGGTCGGATTGAGCCAGGAGTAAGAAGGTCTGCTGATACGTTTACCATAGGAAAAACCGATCTGTGACTTATCATTCGTCTCATATTGTGCATAGAAAGTAGGAAACAGTGTCAGGTAATCGGTTTTGTTGATATCGGATGGTTGCGATACGGTTCCGGTTAAGTTTGTGTATTCAGCACGCAGGCCGGCTTTGAGACTCCACTTTTTCCATTGATAGGATGCTGATCCATATCCGGCGACATTATGTTCCTGATAATCAAAATCACTGCTTTTTTCCGGTCTGAAAGCTAATTCCCCATTTTCATTGTCTGCAAATATCAGTTTACTGAATGTGCTTACGTAGCTGTATTTTCCTCCAAATTCCAGTTCCAATTGCTTTCCTTTGTGGCTGAAATCTACTTGTGTGGAAAAAAGCCTGGTCTTATTGTCGTTGTCACTGGTAAAATGTGAAGTGGACGGAGCCTGATCTTTAAAATTAAGCTCTGTAAGGATGTCCTGATAATTAACCCTGTTATTCGTGGTGTAATAAGTAGCCCAGTCTAAGGTATTAGCGGTAGAGAATTTTTTGACCAGTTGCAGAAACAGGTTGTTGTTTTTTGTGCTTCTGTAATGATCATTGGTTGTCAGATAGTTGGATTCTACCTGCTGCTGCTGATTATAGATAAGTGTAGGTACACGGTATATTCCTTCTGAATTGGGACTGTAAAATCCATTCCAGCCAAAAGATAGTGTTAATGTACTATCCGGATTATAATCTGCTGTAAACACGTAGGTTTGTTGATTTTTATTTTCATCGATACGGTCCATTTTGCTGATCCAAGTCGTATTATCACTTGCATATTGCACATAATCGGTGCCGTAGCGAGCATAAGTTCCTCTTCCGAAATTGTAGATTCCTTTGAAATTGAACTTTTCCGTTTTGAAGTAGTTGGTAAGTCCGAAAATTTGTTTGCCGTAGTTACTTTGCTCTACCTTCGCTAATAGTACACCTCTGTAGCCATACAGTTGATTCTGTTTCATTTTGATATTAATAATAGCCGTTCCGGAAGCTTCATATTTGGCAGGAGGATTCGTAATGACTTCCACGGCCTGTACATCAGTTCCCGAACTGTTCTCTAACAGGTTTTTCAATTCCTCTCCGGTAAGAGTGACCGGTTTATCATTGATCATGACCATTATATTGCGACTTCCTTTGATACTGATGTCCGAACCGAGGACTTTGACCAGTGGCGTACGTTTCAGTATCTCCCAGCTGCTCAGGGCAGAGATATTACTGTTTTGTACATTAAATTCAAGACGATCTACTTTTCGGGTTACACGAGGACGTTTGCCTTCTATAGTCACCTCTTCCAATTGATTTGTCTTTGCTGTCAGACGAATCAGGAACTGATTTTGTATGGTGTCGGGCTGAATAAATTCTTCGTAGGTCTGATAATTAAGATCCTTAGCACTGATATAGTAATTGGTTTTGTGGTCAAGGGAGAGCGTAAATTTTCCGGATGCATCTGTCTGTGTTTCATAGATTGTCTTGTATAAGCTGTCCATGAGCACTACCGTAACATTTGCCAGTGTTTCATTTTTATCGTTGATTACTTTACCTTGCATCTGTTTTTGCTGCGCCCATAAAAGAGACGGAAAAAGAAAAAGTATTAGAATGTGTTTCATATTTGAAGATCGTATCTGATAGGGCAAAAGTGTCTATTCAGTTTTACAGACTCGGTTAATGAAGCGTTAATGATGGGTTAAGGTCTGTTTAAGATCGGATCTACTGATTATATTTGTTTTATGAATGGAAAGCTTTCAAGGTTAATTCTTACATTTTCAATACTCTTTATTGTGCTGATCGGGATACAGGTTTATTTTATCTCTAATTCGTATCAGCTCAAACGCAGAGAGATTATCGAAGGGGTGAAACAGAGTCTGTCTTCACTGGAGGATGATGTAGATATCTTTGACGCTAATCTGATGAAGGATGATGAAGCGCAGGAGTCTTTCTGGAAAGTTGAGAAAAAACAGTGGACAGAAAATGATTTACGTGGTTTATATGCCCGTAAGGCTAAATCTGTAGAAGGGAAACTGACCCGATATGTGGATAGTACTTTTGCAGAGAAGGGGTATAAGGTCGGGGTGATGAAAGAATTTGTGACCGTGATTTCACGCAGTACCAATCAGCCCCTTATTCAGCAGCCTCTTCTGCTCTACAGGACCAGTACACCGGTTTCAAAAAAATATCTGCTGACATCTGGTAAATGGGAAACCAGTTATAACTCTACGACAACTACTGACGATAAAAAGGCAAAGATATCATCTCAAAGAAAATACAGCTATCATGTGGTACGTAAGACGTATTTTGAGATCAATAATCTGCAATGGATTGTTTTTAAAGACTTGTTGTTTTTGATTATCACATCAGTATTGATTCTGATAGCAGTATTGATTTTATTCTATCTGACCTACAAAAATCTGTTGCGTCAGCGAAAGCAGATAGACGTTCTCCATGATATGATGGACAATATTTCTCATGAACTCAAAACGCCTATTGCCACCCTCAAGATCGCATCAAAAACACTGGAGCACAATACCGACCCGGAAGTTGTAAAGGTTATCGGACGTCAGGTTGATCGTCTTGAAAACATGTTGCAGCCGATTATGCAGCAGGAGAGGAGGGATGAATTGACGTATTGGACAAGTGCTGATGCGAAGGCTTTTCTGAGTGATTTTCAGTTGGCACATCCGATGATTACATTAGAGGTAGAGCAACTTTTTGATCATGATCTTAAGTTGGATAAATATGATATCGAAACTATTCTCACTAATCTTTTGAATAACAGTATAAAATATGGAGCGAAGTCTGTGTCTTTATCTTTTGAGCTGAACGAAGGACTGGTCCGGATTATTGTAAAAGATGATGGAGTGGGGATTGACAAAGTGGAGCAGCCTTATATTTTTGAGAAATTTTACCGTATCCAGAAAGATAATATACATGATACCAAAGGGTTGGGGCTGGGGCTGTATATTGTAAAGCAGATTGTCAGTAAGTATAAAGGAGAGGTGACCGTCTTCAGTGAACTTAGCAAAGGTGCGGCATTCCGTATATCATTACCTTATGAAGTATAATATTTTATTAGTCGAGGACGATGAGGACTTTGGCTTTATGCTGAAGCAGTATCTGGAACTTTCCGGTCTGGAAGTAAGGCTCATTGCTCATCCACAGGAAGCGGAGGCTTTGCTGGATCAGGATTTTACCTTTCATCTGGCTATTCTGGATGTCATGATGCCTTATATGAGCGGCTTTACACTCGCACAAAAGATTCTTAGCCGTTATCCCGGATTTCCGTTTATCTTTCTCACCGCCAAGGATCAGAAGATAGATAAACTTACAGGACTTAAAATCGGAGCCGATGATTATATTACCAAGCCCTGCGATCCGGAGGAGCTTGTGCTGCGTATTCAGAATATTGTCCGTCGCAGCCAGCCGGTATTGCCTGTTGCGGAAATAAAAATCGGAACCTACATATTTGACCGGTCTAATTTTCTGTTGATTCATCCGCAGGAAACTTTCCGGCTAACCGAACGCGAAGTGAATCTGCTCCTGTATCTATGGAGCCAAAACAAACAATTAGTGACGCGGGATCAGATACTGGAACAGGTATGGGGGACTACGGATTTTTTTACAGGGAGAAGTATGGATGTATTTATCAGCCGCCTGCGTAAATATCTGAGCCATGATCCCGGATTACAGATTAACTCCGTGCGGGGAATTGGCTTCGATGTGAGGTTATA
Organism: Sphingobacterium sp. UBA5789; assembly: GCF_002418355.1. Lineage (NCBI taxonomy): Bacteria > Pseudomonadati > Bacteroidota > Sphingobacteriia > Sphingobacteriales > Sphingobacteriaceae > Sphingobacterium > Sphingobacterium sp. UBA5789. The sequence continues at coordinate 326,399 of NZ_DIDX01000003.1, forward strand.
AACGGTATAATCAGTCCTCTTTATCCAGATTTTGCCAGTAAGCCAATACCTTATCTTTGACGGAGTCTGGTAACTGCTCAAAATTAGCTGAAAAATAATCCTTTTTATAACTGTCTGTCGCTTTTGCTTCTATTGTATAGAACTGTTTTTTATGGAAGAGTAGCAGAATGACAGCATGTTGCTGATCTATATCGCTTGCTGCATTTTTGGAAAAGATAAACAGGCTTTCAGGATAATGATCTTTATCGCTGTCAAAGAATGCTTTCCGGTTGGACCAGGTCATCAGGATTTCATTGGGGAAGCAAAAGTCCTTCTTGCTTTGAAGGATCCATTTATCATTCTCTTTCAGAAATTCTTCTGCATACAAAGAGTCTGTATCCGTTCCTTTTTCATTTTTTGAAAAAATATACATGCGGGTAGGGCCGTTTGTTTCTACAGCATCTGCCATCATAATACGCGTTCCGCTATATGGAATTCTGTTTCGTTCTATATTGTCTTTGTTTACCGTGATAAGGCTCACCTGGGCCTGAAGCAGCGATCCGGTAAACAGAAATAATAGAATTATCAGGTACTTTTTCATAATGTCAAGCTGTTATTTGCACAGAGGTTATCTAAAGATAGCACAAAAAAACGGGAGTATTGTGTTATACTCCCGTTTTCTATATTTACGATATACGTGTTATTACATAGCTTCAGCAACCACTTCTTCTACTTCCGGAACCATTCTTTTCAGAAGGCCTTCAATACCAGATTTCAGTGTGATAGTAGAAGACGGGCAGCCACTGCAGGATCCGCGCAATTCTACGGTTACAATTCCGTTATCAAACGATTTGTAGTGAATAGCTCCACCATCCTGTTCCACTGCAGGACGTACATAGTCGTGCAATACCTGCTGGATCTTGACTTCTACTTCTGTTCCTTCAAAATTAGTGTCCTCGTCGTGATGAACTTCTTTTACGGCAAGTTCGGATTCTACTGCTCCTTTTACAAAATCTTTAAGAATAGCTTCAATATCACTCCATTCCACATCGTCCGATTTGGTGATAGTCACGAAGTTGCTTGCAAAAAATACTCCGGTTACGAAGTTGAACTTGAAGAGTTCAAATGCAAATGGAGATTCCTGCGCTTTCTCCTTGTTCGGATAATCCAGACTGCCGTTGATCAATAATTTATTGACCAAAAACTTCATAGTTGCTGGATTAGGAGTACTTTCTGTATATACGTTTATGGTTGCCATAGTTTTCTCTCTAGTTATATGATGACAAATATAGGAGTTTTACTTATGCCTGCTCGTCATCAAAGCGTCAAAGGTTACAGTTCTACTCCGGTATAGTTAGATGGCGAAATTGCTTTTAACTCTGCTTTTACAGCTTCACTGACATTCAGGTTCTCCACAAATACAGCAATAGTGTCTTGTGTGACATGTGTATTTGTACGGGTCAGATCCTTCAGTGCTTCGTATGGCTGCGGATATCCTTCACGGCGCAGTACAGTCTGTATCGCTTCGGCTACTACAGCCCAGTTGTTGTTAAGGTCGTCCTGTAATGCTTTCTCATTTAAGATAAGTTTACGTAAACCTCTCAATGTAGATTTGATTGCGATAAGAGTATGTGCAAACGGAACTCCGATATTACGTAATACCGTAGAATCTGTCAGGTCGCGTTGCAGACGTGAAACAGGAAGTTTCGCCGCCAGATGTTCAAAAATGGCATTAGCCATACCCAGATTACCTTCTGCATTTTCAAAGTCAATAGGATTTACCTTATGAGGCATAGCCGATGAACCAATCTGTCCTGCAGTAATCTTTTGTTTGAAATATTCCATCGAAATATATGTCCAGATATCTCTGCATAGATCGATGATAATATTATTGATGCGTTTCAAGGCATCACAACTTGCCGCAAAATTGTCATAATGCTCAATCTGTGTAGTGGTTTGTGAACGGTCTAATCCTAAGATATTGTTTACAAAATTATTTCCGAAGTCCACCCAGTTTTGGTTAGGATAAGCAATCTGGTGCGCGTTGAAATTACCGGTAGCACCTCCGAATTTAGCCGAATATGGCACCGCATTTAATAACTGAAGTTGTTTTTCTATACGCTCTACGAATACTTTGATCTCTTTTCCCAATTTGGTTGGAGAGGCCGGTTGTCCGTGTGTACGTGCCAGCATCGGAATAGCTGTCCATTCTTTCGATAGAGCTGTCAGTTCATTTACCAATTCCTGAATAGCAGGAGTATAGCTTTTCTCGATTGCTTCTTTCCAAGAATATGGAATGGCGGTATTATTAATATCCTGAGAAGTCAGCCCAAAGTGAATAAACTCAAGAGAATCGTGCAGACCGAACTGCTCAAATTTGTCTTTAATAAAGTATTCTACAGCTTTGACGTCATGGTTAGTGATCTTTTCTTTATCCTTGATCCACTGCGCATCTTCCGGCGTGAAGTTGAGGTACAACGCTCTTAATTTTTCATTTAATGATCCGTCAAAATGTTGTAATTGTGGAATGCCGGAACCCGTCAATGCAATAAAGTATTCGATTTCTACCAGTACACGGTATTTGATCAGTGCAAATTCAGAAAAATATGCAGATAGTTCGTTGGTAGCATTATAGTAACGGCCGTCTACAGGAGACACCGCTGTTAGAGAAGATAAAGCCATGTTTGTCAATTTATTTTGACAAAAATAGCAAAACGAGCACGTATTCCCAATTTAGAGTGGTAAAAACAAAAAGACCGGTACAAATTTGTACCGGTCTTTAATGAGTTTTTTATGCTCTCAATCGGAGATTAGTGAGCAGCTTTTACTGAATCAGCGATAGAATCACCTTTAGCTTTTACTGAATCAGCTACGTTGTTCAATGAATCAGCGATAGAGTCAGTAGTAGCTTGGATTGAATCACCTAATGAATCTGCAGTTTCAGCAGTTTTAGTAGATGAGTTACCACATGAAGCGAAAGCTAAAGTTAAAGCTAAACCTAAAAATCCGAATTTGAATAAGTTTTTCATTTTTAATTTTCTATTTTAATTGAAACAAATTTGTTTATTTATCTTTAATACCCGTAACCTAAAAAGGTAACCCCGAATATTTTATTTTTTTTAATTTTTTATTTAAACTGCTGTTTTTCTGTGTTTTAAAGTTTTAAAAAATATTATTTTTTATTTTTAAAGCGATTTGAAAAACAAATAATCGTTTAAATATGGCGCAAAGATGGGATATTAATATGACGTTGTCAAGACTTTTATTTTAATTAATGTGTGTTTTTTTATTGTATTTTTTTAATTCACTTATAATCAGTTATTTATATTTTATAACAAAGAATATGAAGTTGGCGGGGATGCCAACTAACGGATCTTTTAATTAGCTGATTTGCTTTGTTTTAAAAGAATTGGTGGGGACACCAATTGACGCGTCACCTTCTATTTACCTTATTCTTCTTAGACAGTAAAAGATAGGTGTGCTATACAGTTGGTGGGGATGCCAACTAACGGATCTTTTAATTGGCTGATTTACTTTGTTTTAAAAGAATTGGTGGGGACACCAATTGACGCGTCATCTTCTATTTACCTTATTCTTCTTAGTCAGTAAAAGGTGGGTATGCTATACAGTTGGCAAGGATGTGAACTGATGTACTTTTTAATTGACTGATTTACTTTGTTTTAAAAGAATTGGTGGGGACAGCAATTGACGCATCATCTTCTATTTACCTTATTCTTCTTAGTCAGTAAAAAGTGTTTATACTGTACGGTTAGCAAGGACGTGAACTGATGCGTTTTTTAATTGATTGATTTACTTTGTTTTAAAAGGATTGGTGGGGACAGCAATTGACGCATCGTCTTCTATTTACCATATTCTTCTTAGTCAGTAAAAGGTGGGTATGCTATACAGTTGGCAAGGACGTGAACTCACGTATCTTTTAATTGCTTGATTTACTTTGTTTTAAAAGAATTGGTGGGGACACCAATTGACGCGTCACCTTCTATTTACCTTATTCTTCTTAGACAGTAAAAGATAGGTGTGCTATACGATTAGCAAGGACGTGAACTGATGTACTTGATATTGTGTGGCAGCTACTTCTCAGGTGACTGTGAAAAGTAGTCCTATTATTTTTCAATAATAAAAACTAAATTAAAAGGCTCTTTGTTGTTAAAGAGGTTTAAACCGATACAGTTATGTTTGATAAAATAAAAAATATGATGGGCCTGATGAAGTCTATCGATCTGGAACAAATTGAAAAAATATCAAAGAAGATAGATCTGAAACAGGTTATGGAGGCTATCTCTAAAATGGATGATAAGCAATTGCAGGCTGTAACCAAAATGCTGACCGGAGGAGGTAAGAAGAAGGAGCTTCCGCCGATCAATGGGGACTTTTATGATATTGATGCCAAATTAGGCCCTGAGGATCGTGCACTTCAGCTGAAAGTGCGTTCTTTTATGGAGACGGAGATCAAGCCAATCGTCAACAATTACTGGTTAAGAGATGAATTTCCTTTTGAGATCATTCCCAAGTTTGCCGCTCTAAATATCGCCGGATATACATATGAAGGATATGGCTGTGCGGGAGGAACTTCCCTTATGGAAGGTGTTGTTGCAGCTGAGATCGCGCGGGTAGATGCTTCTATCGCTACTTTTTTCGGGGTACAGAGTGGTCTGGCAATGGGATCAATTTATATCTGTGGTTCAGAGGAACAGAAACAGGAATGGCTTCCGAAGATGCAGAAGATGGAGGTGATTGGTGCTTTTGGCCTGACGGAACCGGAAGTAGGGTCGGGAGCTGCGGGTGGTCTGACTACAACCTGCCAGAAGACAGAACAGGGCTGGGTACTCAACGGGCAGAAGAAGTGGATCGGTAATTCCACCTTTTCGGATATTACGATTGTATGGGCCCGTGATCTGGATGACGGAGAAGTCAAAGGATTTATTATACGTAAGGATACACCCGGATTTGAAGTAGAGAAGATAAAGGGTAAAATGGCTCTGCGTATCGTTCAGAATGGCTTGATTACAATGACGAACTGTGTGGTGGCAGAAGCTGACCGTTTGCAGAATGCCAACTCTTTTAAAGATACAGCCAAGGTGTTGCAAATGACACGTGCCGGTGTGGCCTGGATGGCTGTAGGTTGTGCGCGTGGTGCATATGAAAATGCGCTGGACTATACCCGTCAGCGTAAACAGTTTGGTAAACCTATTGCCGCATTTCAGCTTATTCAGAATCATCTGGTGGAAATGCTGTCCAATCTCACCGCGATGCAGACCCTTGTATTTCGGTTGTCTGAATTACAGGATGCCGGACAGCTAAAAGATGAACATGCTTCTCTGGCAAAAGTCTTCTGTTCGCTGCGGACGCGCGATATCGTATCCAAAGCCCGGGAAGTCATGGGAGGAAATGGTATTTTATTAGAATATAATGTGGCACGTTTTCTGGCTGATGCTGAGGCTATTTATTCGTATGAGGGTACCAAAGAGATCAATTCTCTGATCGTCGGAAGAAGTATTACAGGGTTCAGTGCATTTGTTTAGCACGATAATTGTAACGAAAAAGTGATAATCTGAAATGCTGTACGGCATTTCAATGAATAGTTACTTTATTATATTAGTTATGATCAAAAAGATTTTATTAACCTCTTGTGCTGTGGCCTTGTTGTCATCAGTAAGTTATGGACAGTTTAAGCTGAATTCAAAGACCGTTGGTTCTGCGACTAAAGCGGTCAAAGCAGTGACCCTGAGCAATGAAGATGTAGTAAAATATACGAAAGAGTATATCAAATGGATGGATGAGAACAATCCGGTCGCTCCGGATAATGATGAACTGGCTATCCGTTTGAAAAAACTGACTTCGGGTTTGAGTAACTATGACGGACTTGACCTGAATTTTAAAGTTTATCTGGTACGTGATGTGAATGCATTTGCCTGTGCTGATGGCAGCGTCAGAGTATGTGCCGGATTGATGCAGGCGATGACTGATGAGGAAGTATTAGGCGTTATCGGGCATGAGATTGGTCACGTGAAGAATGAAGATTCTAAAGATGCTTTCCGCACAGCTTTGCTAACTTCGGCATTGAAAGACGGTGTATCTTCACAGGGAGGTACTGCAGCAGCTCTTTCTGATTCACAACTTGGGGCTTTGAGTGAGCAGATCGCAAACTCAAGTTTTTCCCGCAAACAGGAATCACTTGCCGATGATTATGGATACGAGTTCCTGAAAAAACAGAAATCCAATCCATGGTATATGGCTAAAGCTTTCGAAAAACTGAATGAAATGTCAGGAGGGGAGAAGCAAAGTGCAACTCAAAAACTGATGTCTTCTCATCCGGATACACCTAAGCGTGTAGAGACTATGTCTAAAAAGGCGGAAAAGGAAGGCTTCAAAAAGCCTGAATAACAGAAATTATCCGTTATAAATAAAAAAGTGGCGGTTTCCATTTGGAAACCGCCACTTTTTTATGATCAGAACCGAGGTTCTATTTTTTGTTTTTCTGAGCCTGTTGTTGTCTCATCATTTCCTCCATTTTAGATTGGAAGGATGATTTTTTCTTTTCAGACTCCGGTCTTTTTTTATTCTGTTCGATCTTCGCCAGAATTTTGTCATCATCTACGAATGAACGAATCAATAATTGCGTCAGGAATGTAAATACCGCACCTAAGAAGTAGTAATAGTTAAGACCTGCCGGGAAACTGTTCAGGACAAAGAAGAAAATCAACGGCATAAAGTATCCGATATATTTCATCTGTCCGGTCGCTCCGGATGTTGCATTATTATACCAGGTGGTCAGTAGAGTTGTCAATGTCATGAGCACACACATTAAAGAGATGTGATCGATACCGAAGATTGCCGGGAATGTGATTGGCGAATCGTAGGTTGACAAATCTTTTACCCACAGGAAGCTTTCTCCTCTTAATTCGAACAGGTTCGGGAAGAAGTAGAAAAAGGCGATGGTAAACGGCATCTGCAGTACCAGCGGGAGACATCCTCCCAATGGATTTACACCGGCCTGTTTATATAATTTCATCTGCTCCTGTTGTAGCAATACCGCATTATCTTCACCTACTTTAGCTTTTATTTCATCCAGTTGAGGCTTCAACACGCGCATTTTGGCCATAGACTGGTACGACTTGTAGGTCAGCGGGAATAAGACACCTTTTAACAAGATCGTCAGAATCAGGATCACAATACCATAGCTCATGTGGAATCCGTCCAGGAAGTTGAATACCGGAACCGTGATCCACTGGTTGATCCAGCGCATCGGACCCCAGCCCATATTGATGATACTGTTTGAACCGTCGTTCTGTGCTTTCAGGATATTGTATTTGTTCGGGCCAAAGAAGAAATTAAAAGAATACTGGTTGTCTTTCTGGTTTGAAAAATCAAGTTTTGCTTTGGCACTGTATAATTTTACGATATCTGCTTCAGCAGCGGTCTTCACATCCAAATCAGCAGAAGCAAAACCTGTCTTGCTGGTCAGAATACTTGAAAAATAATGTTGCTTGAATGCGATCCATGTTAATCTTTTGTCCAGCTGATCATCATCATCACCGGATTCTTTTAAGTGATCTACATTGTTTTCTGCAGTTTTGTAATAGATAGAGGACTTATCACGCTCTCCTTTTACATTTTTCTCTTTCTGATACAATACAGCTCCCCAATCCAGAAGGATTGTCTTTTGATCCTGAGGGATCAGGTTCTGTAAACCTACTGCATTGACATCCAGTCCCAGATTGTAATCATCGCCTTTCAATGTATAGGTGTACTCGATATATTGCGCATCATTATAGCTCAGTCTGAATTTCACTGTCTTTGAATCTCCTTTGCTTACCGATACATCAGCATCTGTCGTCTGGAAATTAAGATTGTTGGTGGAGATATTCTGACCGGCAGCGTTGAACATCAGACCAAATCTGTTGTTATTCCCGTCAAATAGGATTAACGGAGATCCGTCGAAGTTCTTTTCGTTTTTCAGCTCAACAGATTTTACACGACCACCTTTAGAAGTGATCTTTGCAATGATCTTTTCGTTTTGCAGGGTGATGATTTTTTCTTCACCGTATTTTGCAGCTCCGAAAGGTTTTTTCAGTTCGGCTGAATCTACCTGATTGGTATTAACAGCAGTTTTCGCTGGTGTTTTTGTTGTGTCGGCTACCGGAGGTAAGCCTTCTTTGACTCTTTTCAGAGAGTCTTGTAGTCTTTGTTCTTGTTTAATCTCCGATTCTGAGGGTTTCATTAAATAAAATGATCCACCTAAGATGGCGAAGATTAGGATTAAACCAATTAGGGTATTTCTATCCATCTTTAATTATTAATTTCTATTCAATATTATCCGCAACCGCTTATTTTGTTGCTTTCGCTTTTTTGCCTGCCAAAGAAGCGGCTACAAAGCTAACAAAAAGTGGGTGAGGATTTGCAACAGTTGACTTTAATTCTGGATGAAATTGTCCGGCTACGAAAAATGGATGGTTTTTCAGCTCGACTATTTCTACAAGACCTGTCTTCGGATTAAAGCCTGACGCGATCATTCCGGCTTTTTCATATTGCTCCAGATACGCATTGTTGAATTCGTAACGGTGACGATGTCTTTCTGATATTTTTGCTTTTCCGTAGATACCGAATGCTTTTGTTCCTTTTTTGATTTCACAGTCATATGCACCTAATCTCATGGTTCCACCCATATTTTTGATATTTTTCTGTTCTTCCATCAGGTTGATCACCGGATAAGGCGTGCTTTCGTCCATTTCAAAGCTGTTTGCACCTTTCAGACCCAATACATTGCGTCCGAATTCAATTACTGAGCATTGCATACCCAGACAGATTCCGAAGAAAGGAATGTTATTTTCTCTCACATACTGAATCGTTGTCAGCTTACCTTCCAGTCCTCGTTCTCCGAATCCCGGAGCAACTAATACGCCATCCATAGCTTTTAGTTTGTCCTTCACATTTTCAGGAGCGACACTTTCAGCAGCGATATAGTGTACTTTTACTTTGCATTCATTGCTTGCACCGGCATGGATAAAGGCTTCCGAAATGGATTTATATGCGTCCGGCAATTCAATATATTTACCTACCAGCGCAATATTCACTTCGTTTGTAGGATTTTTCAGTTTACCAAGGAATGTTTTCCAGTTCGTCAGATCCGGATCATTTTTGGTAGAAAGTTTCAATTTCGTCAATACAGTTTTGTCCAGCTGTTCTTTCAGCATCAACAACGGTACATCATAGATTGTAGATGCGTCGATCGATTCGACTACCGCATTGATATTTACATTACAGAACAGGGCCAGTTTCTTACGGATGTCCTGTGAAAGAGTATGTTCTGTACGGCATACCAGAATATCAGGTTGTACCCCATATTCCAATAATGTTTTTACCGAGTGTTGTGTTGGTTTTGTTTTAAGCTCACCTGCTGCAGCAAGGTAAGGTACCAGTGTCAGGTGGATGACGAGAGAATCGTTATTGCCCAATTCCCATCTTAACTGACGTACAGCTTCAATAAACGGAAGCGATTCGATATCACCTACAGTTCCGCCCAGCTCTGTGATCACGATATCGTATTCACCGGTTTCACCCAGCAGTTGCATACGGCGTTTGATCTCATCGGTGATATGCGGGATTACCTGTACGGTTTTACCCAGATAGGCGCCTTCACGTTCTTTTTGAATGACATGCTGATATATTCTACCAGTCGTGACGTTGTTAGCCTGAGAAGTTGCTACATTCAGAAAACGCTCGTAGTGTCCGAGGTCAAGATCTGTTTCTGCACCGTCTTCGGTAACATAACATTCCCCATGTTCGTACGGATTCAATGTTCCCGGATCGATGTTAATGTAAGGATCAAATTTCTGGATGGTAACCTTATAGCCACGTGCCTGGAGAAGCTTGGCAAGAGAAGCTGCAATAATGCCTTTCCCTAACGACGAAGTAACGCCGCCCGTAACAAAAATATATTTAGTCATAGCAATTTTGGATTTCGAACTAAAAAATATGGGGGGATTGGTCCCCATTCATCAGCTTTATGTACGGGATACAAAGATAGAAATTTTTTCTGGATGTCGTGTTTTTTCCGGCCTGAAAAAGTAAAATGTTTCTGCAATCTCCGGAAAATAAAAAATGGCTATTAAACCTGTAGGATATATCTCCTTCTGCCGATGAGATTAGCCTACAGGTTTTTAATGGATATATATTACCCGAATTTTATTTTTTTAATGGCTCTGAGTACGTCGGCATTAATTTCGGATTCACCGAATAAGGATACTCCTGCGGCACCGTTTTCTTTCGCCAGCTGAATAGCGGTTTCCAGTTCGTGTACATCTTTGAAATCCGGTAAATAGAGACCTGCATACAGCGGAAACTTTTTATGCAGCGTATGGACACCTTCCGATACTGCTTCGCCGATCCAGGATACTGGCTCCCGGTAAAATCCGTGATAGATCATCGGAAAGACAGCTGACAGATTCCAGTTGGTCCAGTCCTGACGCACGATGCGTTTGGCCAGGTCCGGAGTAGGGAATACGGCAGCAGTCAGGGGTTTATGGTATTCCTTAGCGACTTCAGCGATACGGTTTACGACATTATTGATCTGTCGGTAACGAAAGCTGCGCCAGGAGAGACTTTGTGCCGGATATTCCAGTTTATCGATGTCAATTCCTGTTTCTTTTTTGAAAGCATCTTTGCTGAATTTACTGTAACAGAAGTCATAGTCCGGCAGTTCGCTGCTTTGATCCAGTTTATAGTTCTGCCAGAGGTTGACCGGCAGTACCACATCCGGATAGCGGATATAGTCCAGGTGCAGACCGTCTATATCTTTTTTCTCCAGTTGCTCTCTGGCCTTGTCTTCCAGATATTTGGGAACATCCGGATGGGAGGGGCAGAGGAAGCGGTAGTAATTGACATAAGCAGGGTCTGTAGCACATGATTTTCCTGATCTGGAAACTGCGTACCACTCAGGATGAGCCTGCAGTAATTCTTTCTCCCCTCTGTTCATGGTCCACATCCAGCGGTGGGTCTGCAGTCCCTGCTCTTTTGCTATTGCAAAATGTTTTTCTGAATAATTCTCGAAAAGCAGTCCGACTACTCCTGCATCTTTCCATGACTTGTATCTTTCTTTTAATATGGCAGAGGTATCTTTTTCATTGGGTCTTACCCAGAACCAATAATCAAAATTGAAAGAATGCTGTGGCGATATTCCGGCTATCACATCTGCAGGTTTGAGACTTAGCGCTGCAACACTTCCGGCAGCCAGTTTTAAAAAATTTCTTCTGTTACTCATGAGGTTTATGGATTAGTATCAAAATTTCCCTTGCTGTCTACTGTAGCAGTCTGTCTGGGATTGGACTTGCTGCGCAGGAGCAGGCTATAATAGTTTTTTTGCGAATTCGTCAACAGTTCAACGTCATAGGTTTTCAGATACGGCTGAATATGTGTCGTAAAGGAAGGCAGATGACTTAGTTTGGACGTATAGACCTTATTCTTGTCAAAATACAGTTTTTGTAAATAATGGATGTTCCAGCTCAGTTTGGATATCGCATAATAAGGAGGTAGTTCCGGTACGGTATCCTGCTGTTCGGTTACAAACTGGATATAGCCCCAGCGTTCCGGATAATGCATATTGATGACTCCTATCGGAGACCATACCCAGTTGTCTTCTTCTATGCGTTTATTGTTTTTTAATTTTCTGCTGTATTTTCCGTTCTGGATTTCATGTTGCCACTGCACACGTGAAAAATTGATCTGCCAGTAATCTTTTGGCTTAGGGGCATTGCCCGGCCCGTAAGCCCGTAAGGATTCAAACGGAATAGCCATTTCTACGGCCCAGTACTTGTCTGTATCATCCGGATTATTGACTGTTCCTTCGTTGTGGACAGCCGAACGCAATCCTTTAACATCCCAGTGTACGAGTGCATTTCCGCCAAAACGGTAGGGCTTCGATAGCAACAGGTCAAAGATGGTATTGAGTACATTGACCTCTATTTCATAATATTCACTTTGGTGGATATTAGGTTTGATAAAGATCTCAAAGTCATTGTTGTGGTATATAATCTCGTCATGTTTCTCGAGATTACCCCATATGTGCGGCTCTTCCATTTGCGCATATACATACAGGTATTCTTCATCCCATAGCATTTTGACCTGTGTTTTATAGGCCGGATCCGGAAGCTGTTTTCCCTGTATATCGACAAAAAGATTTGTCCAGGCTGTATTCTGCCAGTCTTGTTCGCTGGCTTTTCCGTCAATTTCTACCGGTTTTTCCGTTTTTACTACAGCATAGGTCTGAGGTATGCTTTGCAAGGCCTCGAACTGGGCTGTATTTTGTTGGCCGGAACAGGGGGAAACCAATAACAGTGTACAAATAGTCGATAGCAGAATGTTTTTCATGTATAGGGCTAATATAAATGTTGAAGTTAAAGTAAATTGTTTTAGCAACGAAATTCTGGCCATTCTGTAAAAGAAATGTTGCAACGAAATTTTAGAACTCTTTTTCCCAAATATCAGTCTGAAAGTATAACTTTAGTACATATATAAATTAGATAGTTTTTATGGAATATAGAAGAATGGGAAAGACGGGGCTCCAATTGAGTGTGCTTTCCTTCGGATCCTGGGTGACTTTTGCCCGTCAGACGGATGATCAGCAGAATGATCGCCTTATGTCTGTGGCTTATGATGCCGGGATCAATTTTTTTGATAATGCAGAGGTTTATTCCAACGGCTTGTCGGAGGAGATGATGGGACGTATCCTGAAGCAGAAGGATTGGGACCGTTCATCTTATGTCGTATCCAGCAAGGCTTTTTTTGGCTGGAAGGGTGCGGATAAAAAACCTAATCAGCATGGATTGAGCCGTAAGCATCTTACGGAGGCCTGCCATGAGGCGCTGACACGCCTGCAGGTGGAGTATCTGGATTTGTATTATTGCCATCGTCCGGATAAGAATGTGCCGATTGAAGAGGTGGTGCGTACGATGAATACGCTGATTCAGCAGGGGAAGATTCTGTATTGGGGTACGAGTGAATGGTCTGCAGCGGAGATTGTGGAAGCGCATGCTGTAGCAAGTAGACTAGGACTGGAAGCTCCTGCTGTCGAACAACCGGAGTATAACTTGTTTAACCGCCAGAAGATGGAAGCGGATTACCTGACTATCTTTAAGAATCTGGGTATGGGGACGACGATCTGGAGTCCGCTGGCTTCGGGTTTGCTAACCGGAAAGTATAATAACGGTATACCTGAAGATTCGCGTCTGGCACTGGAAGGCTATGGTTGGCTTAAAGACAGAGCGCTTGCGCAGGATAAACTGAACAGGGTAGAGGAGTTGGGTAAACTGGCGGTGCAGCTGGGTGTGTCGTTGCCTACACTGGCGATTGCCTGGTGTGTACGCAATCCAAATGTCACTACAGCTATCTTAGGTGCGACCAAGGAGAGTCAGTTGCTGGAAAATCTGAAAGCTCTGGAGGTATTGCCGTTACTGACACCGGAGGTGTTAACGCAGATCGACGATATTATGCAGACCAAGCCATTTGTATCTGAATATTAATCCGGGTACAGCAAAGTAAACATAAAAAAGGCTTTGAAGTATCTTCAAAGCCTTTTTTATGTTCGTTGAGTAAATAATTATACTCGTCTTGTTTTGATACGAGCAGCTTTACCAGTACGATCGCGTAAATAAAATAATTTCGCACGACGAACTTTACCGTAGCTATTTACTACAATTTGGTCAATGTTAGGGGAATTTACAGGGAAAATACGCTCAACACCAATACCGTTAGAGATTTTACGTACGGTGAAAGTTGCATTAGTACCTTCGCTGTTTAATTGGATCACCACACCTTGGTACACTTGCACACGCTCTTTGTTTCCTTCGCGAATTTTATAATGAACGCTGATGGTATCTCCTGCTTTGAAAGCGGGAATTTCGTTTTTCGTAACCGCTTGTTCTTCTACAAATTTTACTAAATCCATGATTTCGAGTAATTAATAACGATTTTGTCCTGTAAAAATCGGAATGCAATATTACAGCTTTTTTTTCAATTTCAAAAATACTTTTTTCAAAAAGTTGAGTTCTTGTATTTCGGATGCAAAAGTACACAATTTTGCGGGTATTATATAAGATGTAAATAATATTTAATAAAGTTCGTTATGAGTGGGTTACAGATATATTTGGCAGAGAAGTCAAAAAATATTTGACAAAATGGTTTTTCGCCGTATATTTGTGCCACAGAAAATAAAGGTGATACCTTTTCGGGGTGTAGCGTAGCCCGGTATCGCGCCACATTTGGGATGTGGAGGTCGTAGGTTCGAATCCTGCCACCCCGACTAAAAAGAGTTCTAACGAAAGTTAGGACTCTTTTTTCGTTTATGGGTGTGGCTTGGGTGAGAACCTAGGTTCGATTCAAAGAAGGCTCAGGGATAGTGTTTGGGGATTGTGTGGCTGAGCCAATCCTGCTACCCCGACAAAAGCCACTGATATTCAGTGGCTTTTTCTTTTTTCGGACATATTTCGGACGTTTTAATCATAAATAGATATATTAATAACTTAAAAATTTATTTTCTTTTTTTGAGGAATGCTTCGTAACTATCTTTAGTTGAATATATAAAATGTTCATGCGTATCTCTAGTGTTTTTTCCTGATATATCATCCACGATAATCTTTGAACGATAAGGGTGTACAATTACACCTGGAACGTTATGCATGACAAACTTAAGCTCCTCTATTACATTTGATTCTACAGACTCTTTTTTTGAAAGAATGATATAGAAATAGAATGAATTTATTGCTATACAACGAATAATGAAGTGTTCGAGCTTTCTCCCGGTGTCAATTGATGCGCATCTGGCTGAATGTGGGGGGAGTATTATCCCTTCTTCATTAGAAGGAATAACAAGGTCAAGTTTGATTATTATATCTTCTCTTTGTACCCCTCCATCTAGGATGACTTTACGATACTTTGCAAATGGATTGTTCTCTTTGATTATCGTTCGTGAAGAATTATAGGTGATTTTAAGTAGACAACGCATCAACATATCATAATCATATTCAAACTCAAAATTATTTGATATTTCTTGGAACTGATGAAAGTAGCGATCGAAAAGTAGACATAAGTGAGCATCGAGATCAGATAGTTTCTTGTTGTTGCACTCTGCACATACATCGGCTATAACCAATTCACCACTTATATATTTATTTTGGCTGCCTACATATCTTGATGTAAGGTCAGGCATCCTTTCAATGATGCATTTTGGCCAAATGTGTTCTCTTGTCATAGGGCCTTCTTTGTCGCAATAGGCGCAGGTTTTTAATTTTGACATTTGTAGTTTTTAGCAATTTAATATATTTTATGGTAATTGAGTGGTTTGATAAAAATGAATTGAGGTGTTCATAAGACTATAATTTGTATCTTTGCAGCTTTATAAGAACAATTTTTGTATATTTAATGCTAAAATGCTTACAACTTTATGAATCAAGATCTAATGCTTCGGTTATTTCGTTCCATAGAAGGAGAACCTAATGATGATATCTTTAAGGTAGCAGATGCTATTATTGATTCTGAGCGTAAAAAAGGCCATAGTAAATTGGCCGATAGATTGACAGGTATATTAAAACGCAATGTACAATCTAATCAATCATTAAGAGGCGAGCTTAAAAATATTTTTGGTTCTACAATCGCTATCCCAACCGATAATCGTAAAAACATACCTTTAGCTGTCGAAATCCCTAGAGAAGAGTTGCGACATGATATGGTATTAACTGTTGTTGTTGAAGAAAAAATAAAACGTATAGAAAAGGAATACGTAGCTCGTGAACGCTTGGCGTTGTTTGGATTGAAACCCAAAAGAAGAGTATTATTACACGGAGCTCCGGGTTGTGGAAAAAGCATGAGTGCCGAGCGGATTGCTTGGAATACAGGTTTACCGTTTTTAAAGGTTCGTTTCGAAGCTATTATCTCTTCTTATCTTGGGGAGTCTGCAACCAACCTAACCAAACTTTTTGAAGCGATTGCGTCATACCCATGTGTACTACTGCTGGACGAGTTTGATTTTATAGCAAAGGCTAGGGGGGACAAACAAGATGTTGGAGAGATGCATCGTGTCGTAAATATCTTATTGAATGTTCTAGAAGATTATGATGGGCCGGGAATAATAGTTGCCACGACCAATCTTCAAGGATCTATCGACCCTGCATTATTTAGACGCTTTGATGATATTATTGAATTACCTAAACCCGGTAAGCGAGAAATCACAAGAATATTAAAGAATACTTTAGGAGCTATTAAAGTTTCTAAAGACATGGATTGGAATGGTATTGCGGACGATTTACTTGATTACTCTGCTGCACTCATAGTGAAGATTGCTTTAGACGGAGCTAAGATAGCTGTGCTTAGTGGAAAGCTAGAAGTAGATATGCTTCATTTACAACAATCTATTCAAGAAAATAAAAACTATAAAACCTAATATGTAAAATGTAGTTACAGCCTTTAATTAACCAACTAGTTTATGAGCCAATTCCCACATCTTACCTTTAAAGATTCTTTTAAGGGTGATTTTCGATTTAAAACAGGTTACCGCAAACCAAATCCCAAAACAATAGAGAATCGTAGAAATAGCAGAAGTCATGGTATTTTTATAGGAAATAATGCCAACTCTGTAAAGGAACGGTATAAAAATGAACTTGCTAGAAGAGCACAAGAAGGATTACCTCATCTAGATGAAAACATGATTCCAGTGTTTCTGCAAGTGGACCCTGATGGGTTCGATATTGAAGCATTGAAAGGGTTTGGTATAGAGATTATTTCCGAAGAAGAAGAAGGATTTATTATTGGGGCGAGTATAGATGGGTTTAGCTCTCTTGAAAGAAAAATCAAGCAATTTATTGAAGAAGATAAAGCGGTAAATACTGCTCAGCTTTGGGATATAGTGTTGGGCGAGAACTGGCGTGTGGAACAGATTCTTTCAGAAGAGTTACAACGTCGATGGAGCCAGATAGAAGATGAAGATATATTGGTAGTAGACGTGTCGATTGCTTGCTATTTGAAAGCGCCAGACTATCCTTTAAGGGATAAGGAAGATTCAGATGAAAAATATGAACAGCGAATTGAAAGATGGAGAGATCGCTATCAAAAATATGAGATAGAAAAGGACGATTTTGAATTCGCTAGGCACGAAGATGTACAACGCTTTCTTGAAAACTATGGTGCGGAAATCATAAGTGGTTTCATCTCCGAGAGAGATAGCTTTAGTTTTAGCGTTCGTCTTCGAGGAAAAATATTAAAGGATTTTGTGTTTAATTACCCTTATGTATTTGAAGTAATTGAAAAAGCAGTTATTGATTCACCTGTCGGGTTCGAGGGAGATGGAGAGGAATGGGATATGGATATTTTACCTCCATCAATTGATGCTCCGAAAGTTTGTGTCATTGATAGCGGAGTTATGGAGGGGCATAAATTGTTACTACCAGCCATACTTTCCAAAGAGTCAATGAGTTTTGTTCCCAATTCTGCTCATACTGTTGCAGACGAGGTCGTAAATGGCGGACACGGTACCCGAGTTGCGGGTGCAGTATTGTTTGGTAATAATATACCAAGAGAAGGCAAGTATCAAGCGCCTTGTTATATCTACAATGCAAGAGTATTGGATGGAGATAATCAACTATCCTCATTGCTATTTCCTCCAGAACTGATGGAGAATGTTTGTTTGAATTTTGGAGATGCGCATATTTTTAATTTATCTATAAACAATAGGGTAGCTTGTCGTACCACACATATGTCTCAGTGGGCAGCTTCTTTAGACCGAATGAGTCATGAAGATGCACATCTATTTGTGGTGTCGGCCGGAAATTTATCTACTGAAAAGGTACAGCCTAATAATCCAGGCATTAAAGATCATCGATCTGCAGGCAGGAATTACCCAGTATATTTATTAGAAAATGCATCGCGAGTCGCGGATCCTGCACAGAGCCTATTTTCTATTACAGTTGGTTCTATTTGTATAGATCATTATGAAGATGAAGATTTAAAATCATTTGGACAAAGAGATCATGTTTCCTCTTTCTCTAGAAGTGGTTTGGGGATTTGGAATTCCATCAAACCGGAGCTTGTAGAATACGGAGGAGATTGGGTTACAGAAAAAATGGGCAATAATTTGATCATCAAAGAAACAACTTGTCCAGAGACAGTAGTTTCCAGAGGACTAGGTGTAGCTAGAGATACAGTCGGCACATCCTTTGCCGCACCAAAAGTATCGCATATCTTGGCGAAGTTGGTAGCGCAGTTTCCATTTGAAGGTGCGCTCTTTCATAAGGCATTATTGCTTCAGTCTGCGCGTTTACCCGAACATGTCCGTCATAATCCTGATTTGAACGCTATGCGACATTACGGCTATGGGATTCCAGATAGTGTACGAGCTGTAGAAAATTCAGCTAGACGGATTACGTTTACTACCTCAGATGGTGTATCGCCTGGTCAAGCAAATCTATATACCGTTCAAATTCCAGATGAACTTAGGCGTCAGGGCCAAGATTTTGATATCTTGATAGAGGTATCACTTTGTTATACAGCCAAAAGTAGACGTACACGCAGACGCATTAATTCATATCTGTCATCCTGGCTTTCCTGGCAATCGGCTCTATTGGGGCAGGGAATTGAGGAGTTCAAACAAGAAGTGATTAAAGACATTGAAAATGATGTTGATGCAGCTAATGACGATCCATTTGATCAGCCTACACGAATTTCATGGACAATAGACGAGCACCCAAACTGGGGACAGGTAAAAGAAATTAAAAGACAAGCTAATGCCAATCAGAAGGATTGGGCAACACTAAAATCGTATAATCTACCTACGGAACTCTCGTTCGCTGTAGTTGGACATAAGGGCTGGGAGAAAGACTTAGAGGAGAAGGTGCCTTTTGCCTTTGTTGTCAGCTTCGAGGTCTTAAATGGAGAAATACCGTTGTATGATTTGATGGCACGGGTTAATATTGAAGTAGAGCAGGAGAGTCAGATTCCGTTGTTTTAATTACTATAACAAAAATTTTTGAGTTGTTGGTAAAAGTAAGGACTACAGCATTATAAAAATAAAGAATATCATAAATTTAAGGTACGAGGAAAAGTGGCATAAATTTATTACCAACAGAAGTCGATCTTAGTTTTTTCCATGGAGCTAAAAATATATGATAAATGTCAATATTCATGTCTGTTAAACTAAAACAGCGATATAGAATCAATCTTTTTCATTATATCATTCAAAGGTATAATGAAAAGATTGAATTTTAGTAGTTTGTATAAGCGGTTATTGTTGAATTTTAGTAAGTTACTTGTTTTATGAGATTTTATTTGTAATTAGTAAATGCAATGAAAAGCAACCAAACTGAAGATACTCTAAACTCAATAAACCAAAATGTTTTTTTTAGAGAATTTACATTTATCAAAAATGATTTTATCGTTTATAAAAACAAGCTTGAATTTTCGGATAACTTAGTTTGCCTCGACACATATCAGAAGTTTATTGCGCAAGCTGCTAATCACATGACTTTGATTCTCCGTTTATACCTGTTCTAACTGAAATGCTTAAATAACTTCTTGTTGTTAGCGAGACTAGATAGAGTAAGAAGGTATCACTTTTCGTGTTTTTTTTCTAGGAAATCTAAATCTTGTATCGATCTTAAAATATTGTTTTTTTCTCCGTAAACGAAATGCTCTGCTCTTTCCAATTGAGAGATATTAAGAATTCTGACAGCTGGTTCGGAAGCAACTTTCCCATGCTCAATTCTTAAAATAATATTTGGGTCCGTATCTTCTATAAAGGGATACAAGTTTATCATGTGGTATTTGTCAATTGGTAGCTGTATATTACAAGAAGGAGAATATAGCGGTTCCGAAGTATAGACGGGACGATCACTTGAGATTAAGCCTATCGGGCTATTGTATTTAACCACCATAATATGATAGGAAAATTTTAACTCTACTAGCCCTTTTAATCTTGATATACATTCGATATTGGAAATTTGTCTGTTTTCATTTCTATTTTTGGTTTTAGCTTCATCTATACTTTTCTCAGACCAATCGTATGCTAGTTTTCCGTCTTCTGTATATAGTTTTTTTTCTGTACCTAATTGTTCATGAGAATTGAATACATAATCGATACTTCTATCTGTCAAACTATCTAATGCTTGAGCTATTTTAGGAGTTCTTAATTCTTGGGAGATTATATGGCGAAGAATTTTATTCTTGATTTCTGGTGTTATTTTTTCTGTCTTTTCATTAGTTAGCAAATTGTAAATACTGTTGTAATGGCTTTCAATATTATTAGCATAATATTTTTCCAACCATCTTTTATCTATTTCAGAAGGTGAGTGGTCGAAAGTGTAAAATTCATTGATCTTACAAATATTTTTGATGTTGACTCTAGGTATATTAATGTCTTTTTGCTTTTTATAAAAGACATCCACGAAATAGTCCTTTTTCTTGATTGATGTTGAAAAGTTCTTCAAATAAACTCTAGGTACTATATGTTGGCCAATAGGTTCATTCATAGTAATTATTATTTTGGATGGGTAATAAAAAGTAAATTATAACTGTGAAGTTATATAGTCCATTTTGGACTTGAAATTTGTACGAAGCTTTGTATTGATTGGGTTTCTTAATTCATTACAATAATTTAAGAGGGCCGATAAGATTTCTTGATGAAATAATTGTCGTTGTATTAATATTCCCTCTTCTATATCATTGTCATTCGCCCAAGCTAAAATTGGTTCTTTACGAATATGTATTAAAGATTTCTTCTTTGTTTGGGCTTGATGTAATATCCCACATCTAATATGTAAATAAAATATATAGGATTTTCTCTTGCTTGTAAAAAATGCTTTAAAATCATTTGATTTCTGAAAAAAATTATGAAAAGCAATGGAGTGATGACCAGAGGTTTCTTCCTGTCCATTGTAAAACTGTTGAAGAGTTTCAATTATCAGGCAGTCTAACGCAATTATAGCGAAACCAGCAAATTTGCCAACCCCTATATCTTTATTATTTTCAAGTATTTTAATTTGATTGAAGAATCTGCCATTCATCCGATCTTCAAATATGTCAACAGCAGTGTTCCAATCGTTAGAGCCATAAATTAGGTTCAAACTGTCCCAGTCAGCCTTTGAATATTTAGGACTAATTTTAAGTGACTTGGTATTCATAAATAGGTTGTTTCTTTTTAATCAAATCTAATAAATTTTATAGATATCTTGTTCCTTGAAAAATCTTTATCCACTATCCAAAAGGTTGTCAAATCTGACAATTTAATTTCCCAACTTTGACATAGTAAAACATAACACAACACAGTCCCGAAAAGATGCCGACAGGCAGCAGCAGCAAGATGTTTTTGATCTAACTACTGAAACTGATAAGCAAGGCTTAAAGTTCAATTAAAATAGATCGATGAAGACATAAACTAAAAAGGTATGTCATACTATATTTTACTTTATAAGCTCGAAGCTAAGCCTATAATATGATTAATTTAATTTGGCAAATTCTCATTTATACTTGTTTTAAACTCTAATACATTATTTAGCATTCGATAAATAAGTTTTAAAAATGGAAAATGTTATCGTCTTCTAAGGCCAATTTTTTCAAATCTTCCAAAAAATGGTTCGAAAATTGTCCCGACAGGACGACTGAAAAGCTCTGACGAAAGTCAGGGCTTTTTTTGTTTTCGGCGGGATGAGAACCGTTGGTTCGATCCGCAGGAGGCTTAGGGATTGCGTTTGGGGTGAGAGGGGCTGAGCCAATCCTGCCACCCCGAGTACCGACTAAAAACCACTTAAATTTATATAATGACCTTTGGAGAGATAATTAACTCAACCAATTTTTAAAGATAAATAGCCATTGATAGGTTTAAGGTCTAAACGAAGTAATCTTTATATGCTTTAACTGTATTGCCAGCATATCTCTACTTAATTTAATTTTATTTTAACATATTGAAATGTAGTAATTTATATTTTTTTTGGGTTTGTAAGGCGAAATGCGTCTATACAGACGAATTAGCGAAATGTTTCGTATATTACTTTCGTTAAAAAATATGTTATGAGTAATTTTATCAGCCTAACTCTAAACCAAAACTAAATGGAATTTCAAGACATGATCTTTTTAAGTGAAATTGTATTGCAATCGAAAGTTGCACAAAGATCTGCTGAGCATTTACAAGCAGCAAACGAGAGTTTTGACCAAACAGAAATATGGGATTCAATACAATCAATACTTGTTGCTACTGGAAATGTATCCAAGATTCTTTGGCCAAACAAAAAATATGAAAAGAGGGGTGAAAGATTGCGACAAATACTTAAAGTGGAACAAAATAATCCTCTTAATAATCGTAAATTTAGAAATCATTTTTTTGAGCATTATGATGAGTTAGTCGAAGAATGGTTTAAAAACCACGCAAATGGAGTTTATATTGATTTAGCGATGAATCCCTCTCTTTATGGAGGTAGAACTGGCAATACACATCGTGGATATAATTCGTTTAACAATACTCTGTTATTTCGCGGAGAATTATTTGATTTGAATATAGTTTTAAATGCACTTGAGGTAATAAGTAGCAATTGTAAGGGTTTAGTTTTAGAATCTTAAAATTCGTCCAAAAACTGCCACTAAGAGTGGTTTTGTGCAATTGCGAGTTTTGTAGTAAATAGAAGTTCATTTTCCGAAATAATATTTTTTAGTGGAAAATAACCACTTTCTAATCCGCTACTACCGCCAATACACGCCCCGTTACACACAATATGCAGAAAAATCAGAGTAAAATATTGATTGAAGAAATTAAATCTAACTTAAGACGTTATCATGAATTAACTGAAAAGTTTGCTGATAAAAATCAATTATCTACTGAACAAAAGAATGCAATTTTTAAGTCTCTAAACCCACCGCTTGACGAAGATATAATTAGTGACTTCGAGCACAACAATAATGTGCAGCTACCTGTTGAATACAAACTTTTTCTTACTGAAATTGGAAATGGAACCGGAAGCACCTGGGATGATGCCGGAATTGGACCGGATCTCGGAATTTTAAAAGTGACATTTGACAAAGAACATTGTTTTATTTTTGATGACACCATAACAGACCTGGAAAATACATTTCAATTTGAAGAGGAATATAACGTAGAAAACTGGGAATATTTGTATGAGAAATTCACCAACTGGTTTGACAAGTATACCGGCGAATTTAGAAACGATCTTTTTCAACTAAGGGAGCCTACTAACGAGGAGTTTGAAGAATTTATATCGATAAACGGAGAGAATCCCCGAAATGAATACTACGAAAGATTTGAAGTAAATGGAGTTTTACCTATTTGTGGAATTGGTTGCGGAGAATACTATTTCATTGTAATATCCGGAAATTGCAAAGGTGAGATCTGGATTGATTTTCGCGATAATTGGGGAGGAATTGCTCCCGTTTTAGATAAAAACGGGAACAGACAAAAGTTTGACGCCTGGTATAATGAATGGCTAACGCTGGAAATTGAAGAACTGCAAAACAGACTCTGAAACGCTACTGCTAATTATGAGGATTTCATAAAATGGCGGTTTAAGGGAGAAATTGAAAGTTTCTCCTTTTTTCATAAATTTAGAAAATAGTAAAAGGCTGTTGCTTAGGTTAGTGCAAAATTGAAAGTTTTTATATTCTAATTCGCCACTATGCGGACATTTACCACTAATTGTAAAATGACACGACTGAAACAAAGATATGGACTACTAATTACAGGGATTACTCTCGGTATCGCATATGGACTCGTGACAAGGTTGGTGTTCGGACAAAAAGCAACTTTAGCTTCGTTGACTTATCTGTTTATCATTCCGACAATTTTAGGAATTATTCCTTTAATGTTTGCTGACAATGACAAACTCAAATCGTACAAGAACATTATTTTTATTCCTTGGCTGACAGTTTCGACTTTCTTTTTGACAATGCTCTTATTTGGTATTGAAGACTTCATTTGCTTGTTGGTGCTGGCAGCACCTTTTTTTATTTTAGGAACAATTGGAGCATTGATTTATAGGATGTTTCAAATTAACAGACAAAAAAGTAAAGGAAAACTATTGACCTTGGTTTTACTACCCTTTCTATTTGCACCAATCGAAGAATACATAAAAAGTCCTTCTAAAATTTACAATGTAAAAAGTGAAGTTATTATTGACGCAACACCTGAGAAAATTTGGAATAATATTGTAGAAGTTCAGACAATTGATCGGAAAGAATATAATTCAGGATTTTTCAATTCAATCGGTATTCCCCGACCAATAAGTGCAACTGTAGACAAAAAAAGACTTGGCGGACAAAGAATAGGGAATTTTGAAGGTGGCTTAATGTTCATTGAAACAATCACGAAACTTGAAGAGAATAAGAAAGTTTCCTTCGACATAAAAATTGATCCTTTAACGGTGCGACAAAAAGTATTTGACCAACATGTACTAAATGGTAACTATTTCAACTTTGTTGACGCAACCTACGAACTGACCGAATTAAAAAATGGGCAAGTAAAATTGACTCTTTCTTCAAGTTATCAGTTGACTTCAACAATCAATTTTTATGGGAAATTTTGGGGCGGCATAATACTAACGGACTTTCAAAACAGACTATTAAACGTAATTGAAAACAGATGCGAAACAAAAAAATAGCTTGCGGTAACACATGTCTGGTGCAATAGGGCTGATTTCGTTAATTGAAACTTCCTGCTTCTATTGTAAATTCGTGTTGGTTGACAGTTTAGTTTTCTGAAATCACGCACTATCGCCAAGCTCCGAAACGTTATGGGTAATACAAAACAAATCTGACGAAGAAAAATATGGGAACAATTAAAAACGGTTTTTGGAAATTAAGTTTTATATTAAGTCCGAATGAATTTAGAGATTTTGTAAAATATTGTAGAGAATTCGAAATTGAATTTAACCATCAAAGAGGCGAAGATATACAAGAAGAATATACAAAATTTTACAACTCATTAACATCAGACAAACAGCCTAAAAACTATTTGAAACAAGGTAGTATTTCTCATATTACTGTAAATAGTTTTGTATGTAGTTTGAATGTTAAAGACGCAATAGGTTTTATAATCAATCCTGCAAATATGGTGCACTGGACACACTACAGAGAAGCTGTACGAATTCAGGGTTGGGCTGTACAAATTACATTACAAAAAGGCGTAAGTGTAGACAAAGAAGATGAAAAGGGTAAGTATTTTGTATACGAAGACATACAATTACATTCACCAAAATCATATCCCTTATACCTGCAAGTAGTTTCCTATATAAAAAGCATAACAAAACCTTTAAGATTTAAAGCTCATAATATTGATGACATAGAAGAAATAAATCCAGCAGTAAGAATAAGTGAACAAGTTGCAATAGATTTAGCAAATAGTTGGATTTTCAAAAATTATGAATTTGAAATGATAAGCTATCAAAAAAAATAAACATAAAATCGTCCTGATAAAAAGGAAATTTTAGATTTTTAAACAAAGATAATTGACTTATGGGGATGATAGCAAATTTGCTTCGAGTGACAACGTCTGAACTTGAAGCGTATTTAAAAGATAGTTCATTATTAGAAGACAGCATTTATAATGATGAAGAAGACGCCGAAAATCTGGTTGATATTGACAAGTCCTGGGATGGAATTATATTTTTACTAACCGGACAAAGTCTGGCTACTTCAAAACACAATCTGGTAAGAATTTTATTCAGTGGACAAATTATTGACGAAGAGCAGGATTTAGGTTATGG
Source organism: Sphingobacterium sp. UBA5789 (assembly GCF_002418355.1). NCBI lineage: Bacteria > Pseudomonadati > Bacteroidota > Sphingobacteriia > Sphingobacteriales > Sphingobacteriaceae > Sphingobacterium > Sphingobacterium sp. UBA5789. The sequence goes on from NZ_DIDX01000003.1 coordinate 352,141, forward strand.
TCCCGCTCATTATTTGACAGCAGAGCTGGTTGCTGAATTAAATGGTGAAATTTCGGCAATTACGATTGCTGATTTAAAACAAAGGTTCAACCCTGAAAGAATGAACGAATTAGAAGTTTATCCGATCATTTGGGACGAAGAGGATGATGCTTTTGATTATCTGGCTGATGGATTTTTGACATTACAAAATGTTTTTGCAGAGGCTACAAAAAATGAAGAGGCAATCATTACATTTATGAACTAAACGATATAAAAGTACGAGCTTCACCCTCTGCATCGTATGGACTGATTCCGAAGTTCCGGTGTTCGAATGCTCCTTATATCAGGCTGCGGATTGTTGTGAGAAATGTAAAATAACCCTAGCTGAAGTAATCAAATAACACTTAATCCAATGGACTCAAAACAATTATTCAGATTTTTCCATAGTAAATTTCACCTCAGTAACTGGCTTAATGAAAATGCGGATTTAGCTCAAAGTGAGGGAGAGGTAAAATGGCATTATTGCGGGGTTACCGAAGATTTTAAGACTGAATTTGTGCGTCAAACGATAAATAACATTTTTACGGATGATGAAATCTATCTCTGTATTTCCTCCGGTAACAGTTCATTAGTGCATAAGTCCGCTGTTGCCGACGAAATCGGGAAGGTTCTGCACAAGAAAGAAATAGGGCTAATGGATAAGTCATTTACAAAAATGATATTTTTCAATTCCTACGGCACCTTTAAGATTGGAATGATAAGAGATTTTCCGGAAAGTCGTCCAAAGCCAGATGGAAATCTTTTGAAGGTGGCATTTCATGCAAATATTGTCGATGATAGTACTTATCATGTTTCGGATGCTGTAACGAAACATTTTGAATCTATTGAAAAAGCCTTGCACAAGGATTACGGAGGTAATCTGGAGCAGCTTTGGATAGATTTAGAGCTTGTAGAAAGTCACAAGTCTTATCCATTCCGCTTTCAGAAAAGAGTTGGGAATCCTTCCTCATATACCGAGTTTTATTCTTACAATGTGGGGCATTACAGTGTCCGGCCCGATTTCGAAAAGCTAAAGGCGCTGGTGTCAGAGGAAGAGATATGTTCCTATGTATTTGAATTGCTGTATCAGTCAACTCAGATTTTGGCGGACAAGCAGAAAAAATTAGATGGTTTTGATGCTTCAAAGTTTCGGTTGGATTTTTCAAATGCATTAAAAAAAGCAGGATACGTTTAATAGAATAAAGTCTGCCTTTGGTGAGGACTTTGTCTTTTGGTTTCAGGCAAAGTGATTCCGAAGCGTTGAGACAAGTTGTGATTCTTTTTCTATTCCTTCGCTATTCCCTAAGCCATTATTGCTAAATGCTGCTATTCTGCACTGCCTGATTTTGTTGAGTTTCAGTTCCCCGAAACTTACGGCTCTTCAGTATAAACTGTTGTGTACAGCCTTTCTCTTCCTTCCTCAACTCTTCCGTTTCATGTCAAAATCGGAATAGAAAAATCTTGTGTATTCTTCCGCTGTCTTTATTTAGATACGGACACTTGAGTGCAGATACCTTCCTGAAATCTTTGCTTAAAATTAGCATTCCCCATTGCTCTTGATCCGGATATCGCTCTGCATCTTATGTTAAGAGTTAGTGAATTATCCTGTTAAAAAAGGTTAAATCCTTATATTATAATAATATGCTGTTAACCTTAAGCAAACAGTACATCCCTAATATTGCCCCTGAAAAAGAACATATACTCAACCTAAACTATTTATGTAATGAACTGCTACCTATTAACCGCTTATTCTTTTGTAGTTGCCCTGTTTTTGAGCAGCTGTGAAAGTAAAAGTGAGCTTGAGCAAAAAGCTCATGACCCGAATAAACCTGTCGTCCTGACAAGTTTTTATCCTCTGGAAGGTGGGGCAAAGGACAAAATTCTGTTGGATGGTGAAAACTTCGGGTCGGACCCGGGTAAGATCAAAGTGTATTTTAACAATGCACAGGCTTCCGTTATTTCTTCCAGTGGAGATCGTATTTATGCCATTGTACCGAGGTTGCCGGGAGATGATCCTAAAATCTCTGTTGTTATCGGTAAAGATTCAGTTGTGTACAACAACTCTTTTACCTATCATATTCAGGCGCAGGTCAGTACAGTCACCGGGACAGGTGACAAGAACTTTTTAGCCGGACCGCTTGACCAGGCACACGTATATGGCAAGTACCTGGATATGGATGCGCAGGGCAACTTATTTATGACCTGGCGTGACGGAGGTTCATTTGGTATTGCACGTATCAATGAGAAGGAGAATATTGTGACACCTTTATATTCTGCAGCCTCTTCGCCTAATCCGTATGCCAATGGGGTGACTGTAGATCGTGCAACAGGTATTATGACTGTTTCGCACGAATCTGTAGCCGAGGTATTCTTCTCCTTTGATCCCCGGGAAGCCTGGATACTGCGTCAGCGTAATGCACAATTCTCTGCTGCTGATTACGGATCTATAGTGCAGGCTGACCGCTATGCTAACTTCGTGACCTTCTGTCCGTATGACGGACATCTGTATACCCGTTTTCGTGACGGGAAAGTTGCGAAAATAAATCCGGTTACTTATGCGGCGACTATTGTACATCAGGGGCCTTACGGGTCTCAGTACGGACAGGCCATCAATCCGGCTAAACCCTGGGAACTTTATATCACACTGCATTCCAACGCCAGTCCCAATACGTTTGCTCAGGGCATTTCTGTCTTGGATCTCCGGGATCCGAACGGTACAGGAGGCTTTAAGCGTGTGAATGCACCAGGTGGTTCGGGATTCAGGGATGGTCCGGTATCAGACGCGATATTCAACTTTCCGAAAGACATCAAATTTGATAAAGCCGGAAATATGTTTATTGCTGACTATGGTAATCATTGTATCCGGATGTTATCTGCCGATGGTATAGTTTCTACAGTAGCCGGGCAACCTACAAAAGCCGGCTATAAAGATGGCGGCCCTGTCGAATCTCAGTTTAATCAACCCTGGGGAGTGGCAGTGAATGATCAGGGAGATATTTATATCGCCGATTGGAACAATGCACGCATCCGTAAACTAGTTATCGAATAATTAACCTATTACAATATCATGAAGATCATTCACTTTTTGTGTATGCTACCGCTATACCTGTGTTTTTCGGTTACGTATGCACAACAAACACAAGAACAAGAACAGCTAACGATTGCGGGGAATGTCGTTGATGACAAGGGACAGCCCGTATCCAGCGTATCGATTTATGTCAAAGATAAACCAACCGGGACGACTTCGACAGACGCAAAAGGTAAATTTAATATTAAAGCTATTTACGGGGACAGGCTTGTATTTACCAGTGTAGGGTATGAAACTGTAGAACATCTGGTGGTAGAGTCTACAGCCAATCTAACTATTACCTTACCGGAAAAGAGTACCAATATAGATGAAGTCGTGGTCGTTGGTCTGGGCGCCCAGCAGCGGAAAATCAGTTCCGTTGGGGCTATTACTACTGTAGATGTGAAACAATTGCAGAGTCCGGCACCTTCTATCGCCAACTTATTAGGCGGACGTGCTGCGGGTGTTATTTCAATGCAGACCTCCGGTGAACCCGGAGCGAATATTGCAGACTTCTGGGTACGGGGTATCGGTACTTTCGGGGCAAATGCGAAAGCACTTGTTCTGATAGACGGTCTTGAAGGGGATTTAAATACCATTGACCCGGCAGATGTGGAGAGCTTCTCGATTCTGAAAGATGCATCTGCCACTGCGGTATACGGAGTAAGGGGAGCCAACGGAGTCGTTTTAGTAACGACAAAGCGGGGTACTGTAGATCGCATTCAGATAACAGGACGTGTCAATTCGACGATGTCACGCCTTAGCCGTCTGCCCGAATATCTTCGTGCATACGATTACGCCCAGCTGGCAAATGAGGCTTCTGCAGTACGTGGTAGTGAACCACTATTTAACGATACGGAATTAGGTATTATAAAGAATAATCTGGATCCCGATATGTATCCGGACATCAGCTGGCAGGATGAAATCCTGAATAAAAATTTCTGGCGTCAGAGCTATTATGCTTCCGGCCGAGGAGGATCTGAAGTTGCACGGTATTTTCTGAGTCTGGGTGGTAATACAGAAACGGCAGCCTATAAAGTGGACAAAAATTCTATTTATAGTTCCAATGTCGGTTACAATACATACAATTACCGTCTTAATCTAGACCTTAACCTGACAAAGACGACTAAAGTATTTTTAGGTTCAGATGGATTTTTATCCGATAAGAAAGAGCCGGGTATAGCAGATACAGATTTTATCTGGAAAACGCAGTCCACACTTACACCTGTTTCTATTCCGATTCAATATTCCAACGGGTTATTACCGGGTATAGGTAGCGGTGAGCGCTCTTCTCCATATGTGATGATCAATCGTACAGGAAGTTACAATCAGCAGATTTACAAAGGAAAGGTAACACTTGCACTTGATCAGGATTTAAAAAGCCTGCTGGAAGGATTGAAAGTACGTGCACAGGGAGCTTATGATATTCACAGTTATTTTGCAGAGCGCAGATGGACACAGCCTGCACTGTATGAAGCGACAGGACGTAATCTGGATGGTTCATTAATAATGGCTCAAAAAGTACAGGAAAGACCTGCTGCTTACCTGAAAGGATTGAGACAGTACCGTAAATACCATTTTGAGTCTACTTTAAATTACGACCGGAAATTCGGGAAGGATCATCGTACCTCAGCATTGCTTTATTATTACCTGAGCGATGCAAAAGATACGGATGATGCTACGAATAATCTTACGGCAATCCCGGTGCGTTATCAGGGGGTATCAAGCAGGTTTACTTATGGTTTCAGAGATACCTATTTGTTAGATGTTAACTTTGGTTATACCGGTTCAGAAAACTTTCAGCCGGGTCGCCAGTACGGTTTCTTTCCATCCATAGCATTGGGATGGGTGCCTACAGGATACAAATTTGTACAGGAAGCTGCGCCATGGTTAGATTACTTTAAAATCAGAGCTTCTTACGGTACAGTGGGTAATGACCGTATTACTAACGCCGTACGTTTTCCGTATCTGACAAAGGCTGATATCTACGAAAGTAATGTATGGGGAGTCGGTGGTATTGAAACCATTACGGAAACCCGTATCGGAGCTGATAACCTGGCCTGGGAGCGTGCTATCAAATCTAACGTCGGTATAGAAGGAAAGCTTTTCAATAACAAGATCGATTTTGTGATTGATTTTTTCCAGGATCAGCGTAATGGTATTTTCCAGCCACGTGTACAGGTGCCGGATTATGTAGGGGTCATTTCTAATCCTTATGCAAATGTCGGCCGTATGAAAAGCTCCGGAGCGGATGGAAACATCACCTATACCACCAAGATCAATAACGATATGACGCTGACCCTTCGCGGTAATTTTACATATTCTAAAAATGTGGTGCAAAACTGGGAACAGGCTTATCTGGAATACTCTTATCTGGAGTATAACGGTTATCCGTACAACTCTATCCGCGGATATCAGTCTTTGGGTTTGTTCAAGGATGAAGATGATATCAAATATAGTCCAACACAAAGTTTTGGAGCGGTTTTGCCCGGAGATATCAAGTATAAGGATGTAAATGGGGACGGTGTGATTAACTCTTTAGATAAAGTGCCATTGACCCACAGTAATTACCCGTTGACGATGTATGGCTTTGGGGGAGAGTTCCGTTATAAAAATCTTTCTCTGGGCGTACTTTTCAAAGGAACAGGTAAAACTTCTTTCTTCTATGTCGGTCAACCGATGAACTACAAAGGAGTGATTGAAAACACAGGTATGGGTTATATGCCTTTCTTTGGTGGAACCGAAGGAAACCTGATCTCTCTGGTCAATGATCCTGCCAACAGATGGATTCCCAGAGATTACGCTTTGGAACACGGTATAGATTTATCACTGGCGGAAAATCCAAACGCCCGTTTCCCGCGTATGCAATACGGCAATAACAGCAACAACAGCCAGCTATCTACATTCTGGCAGGGTGATGCACGGTATATCCGCTTACAGGAGGTCACACTGAGTTATAATGTGAGTCCGAACTTCCTTAAACGTGTAGGTGTGAAATCTATGGATCTTCAGTTTGTCGGAAACAACCTGTATATCTGGGATAATGTCAAAATATTTGATCCGGAACAGGCTGCCTGGGGCGGACGTAAATATCCTATACCATCGACCTACTCGGTACAGGCTTATATTAATTTTTAGTAGCACAGATAGAAATGAAAGACATGAAAACGTCAGTAATCATAAAAAGAATAACGAAAGTCGCACTGGCTGTACAGCTGTTGTTTATGGCAACCTCCTGTAAAGATTATCTTAATATCGACAATTATTTTGATGACGAATTTAATATCGATTCGGCATTCACAAACACCCGTTATATAGAAGCTTACATGTGGGGTGCAGCAGCTATGTTTCCGGATGAGTCCAATACCATCCGCAGTAATTATACACCCGGCCCGATGGCAACTGATGAAGCAATAAACGGACTGACCGGTACGGGAACTACCAATATTTACTATGGGATGGATTTTGTTACCGGAAATATCACTCCTGATTTTTATGGCGGACTTAATCAGTGGGGGAAATATTATAAAATTATCCGTAAGGCAAATACGATATTGAAGAATCTCGATGTGCCCAGAGATATGACATATACCGATCGTAACCGGATTGAAGGATATACCCGTTTTATACGTGCTTATGCATATTACAATCTGATTATAGATTTTGGTCCTCCGATTTTGCTGGGAGATGATATTGTGAGTACCAATGAGACGATTGAATATTATGACCGTCCGAGAGCGACATATGATGAGGCGATGGAATACATCTGCGGCGAATTTGAAAAGGCTGCAGTACAGTTGCCTCTGGATGTCAGCTTACTGGATTTTGGTAAACCAACCAAAGGTGCTGCATTTGCTTTGATCGCGCGTCTGCGGTTGATCCATGCCAGTCCGTTGTTTAACGGTGGAGCAGCGGCTAACTCTTATTATGGTAGTTGGGTGCGTAAGACAGACGGGGTACATTATGTATCTCAGCAATACGATGAAAAACGCTGGGCTGTGGCCGCTGCTGCAGCTAAACGTGTGATGGATATGGGAAGGTACAAATTGTATACGGTGCCGGCTGACGAAAGAACTCCTGTGCTGCCTGCCGGTGTTACTTCTGATCCTAATTTCTATGGCGCCTATCCGAACGGAGCTCAGGGAATCGATGCATTCAGATCTTATTCTGATGTGTTTACCGGAGAAGCTGTTGCTTCTATCAACCCGGAATATATTTGGGGAAGAAATACAGCCTATCTCAATACCAATTTAAACCAGGGTGCATTTCCTCCGACATTAGGTGGCTGGGGACGTTTCTCCGTAACTCAAAAAGTGGTGGATGCCTACCTGATGGATGACGGACGTACCAGAGAAGAGGCTCGTGGTGATACGTATTTTGAAGCGGTTGCTGATCTTCCGGCAGGAGGGACATTTGCGGATCTTTTTACGAGTCAGTCTCGTAACTTTTCCGGTTATCCTCTGAATGCAGGAATATTTAAGATGTATGCTAACCGGGAGATGCGTTTTTATGCTTCGGTAGGATTCAACGGCGCTGTCTGGCAGGCTTTATCCAGCACGACACTGAATAACCATACGGCCAAATACTTCTATCAGGAGTCAGATGGTCGTGGCGGGGTATCGGCATCTTCACCTAACTATCCGCTTACAGGATATGTGATCAAAAAATGGAACCATGCTTTTGATGCTCTTACCGGTACAGGTGCCCGGATGATGCCGAAGGCATATCCGATTATCCGGTATGCGGAAATGTTACTGTCATATGCAGAGGCAATGAATAATCTTACCGGAAGTCATACCGTACAGATGGGGACTCAAAGCTATACGATTAGCCGGGATGAGAATGAAATCAAAACCTCATTTAATACTGTACGCTACCGTGCGGGTTTACCGGGATTATCATCTGCTCAGCTTTCCAGTAAAGCGGAGGTACAAAAACAGATTGAGCGTGAGCGTATGGTCGAATTTTTATGGGAAAACAGACGTTTTTACGATGTGCGCCGCTGGGGTATGTATGAAGAGACAGAACGGGAACCTATCCGCGGAATGAATCCGGACGGTGCAACCCGCGAGTCTTTCTACAGAAGGGTTTCTCCAGGAACTTCCTCGTTCCTGACCCGTCAGGTGGATAAAAAATTGATCTGGGTACCTATACCACGTGCAGAGATGCGAAGATTGCCTTCGGTGGATCAGAATCCGGGATATAATTAGGATTAAGCAACAGAAGAAAATGTAAGGTCTTCCGGGAGCCTTATGGACGACGGAAGACCATAATATGAAATTTATGAAACAAAGTTTGATAGCAATACTCGCAATTTCTACCGTATTTACTTCCTGTAAAGACAATGAAATATTCGAAAAGGAAATGTATAAAAATGAGGTGGCGCTGATCAGTTCTGATTATCACAATACTTTTAAAGAAGTTGTTCAGCTGACCGGTGAGGAGGTGATTGGATATGTAGCGGCTTCTTCGGGAGGGACTCATGCGCCTACCAAAGACCTGATCATCGGACTGGAAGAAGATACGGCGCCCTTAACAAAATATAATTTTGCAGTGTATGACAATGCAGAGGATCTTTATGCTAAATTACTGCCTAAGGAAAAATATGAGATCATGGATAATAAAATCGTGATCAAAGCTGGGGAGCTGACCGGACGCACCATGATAAAATTACGTCCGGATGGATTATCGCCGGATTCTACCTACTTTATAGGACTAAAAGCAACCAATGCTTCCGGTGTTGAAATTAAACCTACTAAAAGTACTATGTTGTATCAGGTTATTATTGAGAATGAGTTTGCTTCGCAGGCAAAAAATTCGATGTATTCGATGGTCGGCTTTGCAAACGGTCTGGCTACAGCAGCAAATAAGCAATTGTTTCCGCTGACCACTAATAGTGTGCGTATGGTGGCCGGAAGTGAAACCTTCGTGTCCAAGGTCCCTAATATTGAGAAAAATTGCCTTATACTGGAGATGGATGATTTCAATAATATAACGATAAAGCCTTACAAAGACATCAAGATTGTACAATTGGATAACGATCCGGCTTATCCTAATAAATTCAAAGTAGAAGAGGCTTTTGGTATGCGGACCAATGTGTTCCTGTTGTCTTACCAATATACCATAGGTAATGTCACGACAATAATGAAAGAACGTGTAGAGATGCAGGTAAAATAAATTATGAAATCCATGAAAACGACCTATTATTATACATTACAGGCTCTGCCAAAAGCAATATTTGCCTTTTGTCTTACCTTAACTATATTTTTTTCGTCCTGTAAGGATGAAAATGAAATAAACGATTCCTTAACCCTTAAGGATAATCCTTCGAAGATGGAATCTGTTGCAGACGGTTCGTCCCAAACTTTTACTGTACAGTCTGCCGGAAGTTGGAAAGTTCAGCCTTTGCGTAAAGAGCACTGGTTTAAGATCGATCCTGCAGAAGGTAACGGCGAAGGAACGTTCACCGTTACAGTGACCAAAAACACAGATCAGCAAGCGCGTGCGATGACTTTATTTTTTACCGTCAACGGACAGTTGCAAAGTAACGTACTGAAGATTGAGCAGGCTGCAGCTACAAACGGAGAACAGCAAAAGGATCCGTATCTGAAAATTGACGGCATTTCGGAAAAATTAGATGTCCCTGAAGCTGGTCTTACAGGTAATTATATTCTTCGTGCTACAGGGAAATGGAGAATAGCTCCCGGAGAAGACACAGACTGGGTGAGCATCTCTCCATCAGAGGGGTCCGGTGATACGCCTGTCACGATCAAGGTTAATAAGAATACAGATATTGAGCGTACCGCAAATCTGCTCTTGTTTCTGGATGAGGTACAGCAAACTGCTCCGCTGACGATTTATCAAAAAGGAGTGAAGCTGCAGGTCGAGGGTGACGTTGTTTTGAATGAGAACTTCTCCTGGTTAACGTATGGAAGTGAAATTTTTAGTGTAACCACCGGTGAAACAAGGATTGGCTCCTGGACTTCAGCTGAAGTAGCTAAAGGCTGGACAAGTACTATCAATACGACCGAAGGAGGAGGAAGTTATGCTTCTATTTATGCACGTCCGGGTTTTATAAAATTGGGCAGGACTAATTACGGAGGGGATCTTATTTCTCCGAAACTTGCTAATGTACAACGTACCAAAAACCTTTTGGTTACCTTTAAAGCTGTCCGCTATGCCAGCGGTGATCATAATCTTCTTACCGTAGGTGTCAAAGGGCCGGGAAAAGTGAGTGTAAGTGAGTTTAAAATCAATAATTTAGCTGCTACAAATTCTAATCTGGAATCCTGCCGGGCTTCATGGCAAGCTCCGGAAGCGACCTATTCCTTTGTGATTACAGGAGCGACTTCTGAAACCCAATTTTGGCTTTTAGGAGGAGCTTTTGACCAGCGTTCCGGTAACTGGCCATCTACTGTAAACCGTATTTTTATTGATGATGTCGTCGTTAAGGTTACGAAATAAATAAAGTAAACATATCTCAGCTTAAAAGCCCTGACTTTTGTCAGGGCTTTTCTATTTACGGCCGGATGAGAAGGTAAATCTTGTCTGTCGCAAGCGTCCGCTTGTGACACAATGGTATAAAGCACAATTAGTGCTATGTTCATGCTTGTGCTATAAGAAGCCAAAGGCTTAGTGGGTGTAGTTATTTCATTACATATAATGAAATATTGAAGAAAATTAAATTCATATATAGAAATACTGTTGAGGAAAATAAATATATTAGTTTCGTCTAAATAACTATAGTTGTCTATTCTGTTAACGAAAAATCATTTTATTATGACACATCAGGAACTATTAAAAAAAGTCGAATGGAAAGACTTGAAAAGGTTAACATGGAGAGAAATGTTAATTGAAAACAACTTGACAATTCCATGGTTTGTCATCTCAATTACCCTCGCTTATTCTGGTAGTTACATTTTAGCTCTCCCTTTTTCAGCCTTTTTCTTTTTAACAGGATTAAGGCAAGTTCATAATGGATTTCACAACTCACTCGGTACAAACAAATTTCTGACCTGGTTATCTCTGTATATTAACAGTATTTTAATGTTAGTGTCTATTCATGCAGTGAAATTTAATCATATAAGACATCATAAATATTGCTTGTCGGAAGACGATTATGAAGGGAAGTCTGCAAATATGACCTGGTATGGAGCCATTTTATACGGACCGGTTCATATGTTTTTGATTCATAAAGTAACCTGGCAATTAGGAAATAAAAGTTACCGAAGAAATATGGTTTTGGAACTTATTTCTATAGCTGTTTTTGTTTGCATTGTTTTCTATTTCAAGATAGATTTCTTGATTTATCATATTATTGTGATGCTAATCGGAGAATTTTTGATGGCATTTTTTGCTGTTTGGACTGTACACCATGATACACATGAAAGTCCGGAATATGCAAGAACCCAGAGAAGCTGGTGGAAAAATAAGCTGACATTCAGTATGTTTTATCATTTAGAACATCATCTGTTTCCTGCGGTTCCAACGATTAAACTTCCTGAACTTGCAAAAAGGATTGATGAAGCGCTACCTGAAATTGAAAAGAAAAATACGTTTTAAAAAACTGTCTGTTAGGTAAGTGAAATGAATACTGCAAATAAAATGACAGAACAGCATTATATATTATTTTGTAAAGACCCCTTTGAACGGAACAAAGTTGATCAGGATTTTGAAGATGAATTTATTTCTGCAAGAGAGAATGGATTTGAAACGCTATTGTTCAGCTTTGAAGATCTGACATCTACAGACCGGTTTTCTATTTCGACGGAAGGAATAAGGCGTAATAAAAAATTAGTAAATATAATTTACAGAGGCTGGATGCTGACACCTCAGCAATATTCTATTCTCTATAATGAATTACTATCAAAAAACTTTAGGCTTATTAATTCTGTCAAAGAATATCAGAATTGCCATTATTTACCAGACAGTTTAAAATTCATTGAAAACAGTACGGCAAAAACTGTTTTTGAAAAATTTGACAATAAAAATAGTATTGACAAACTCATAGAAAAATCAAAAGTTTTCGGACAAAAACCTGTAATTCTAAAAGATTATGTTAAATCCGAAAAACACAATTGGGAAACTGCTTGTTATGTGGCAGATGCTTCTGACGCAGACAAATTAAAAAAATCTATACTGACACTTGTAGAACTTCGTGATAAATATTTAAACGAAGGAATTGTTGTGCGAGAATTTATCGAACTTAACAGCTTAACACTTCACTCAAAAAGCGGAATGCCTTTGACCGAAGAATATCGACTGTTTTTCTGCAACAACAAACTTATCGGCAGTTACGATTATTGGGAGGAAGGGGAATACAAACTTGAAAGGCCAGATACTGTGGAATTTGAAAAAATTGCAAAACAAATTAAAAGTAATTTTTTTAGTATGGACATTGCCCGGCAAAAAAATGGAAAATTCATAATCATAGAACTTGGAGATGGACAAGTAGCAGGACTTCCGGACAAGACAAACATAAAAGAGTTTTACCGGCAACTGAAAATTTTATGCAGTTAAGCTCTGCAGCACTGACGTTCGCTTGTGACCTAAAAATAAAAGCACAAGCACCGCTATGCTAAAGCTTGCGCTATAAGAGGCGGATGAGAAGGCAAACTCTTGTCTGGCGCAAGCGTCCGCTTGTGACCTCTGACCATAAAATCATAAGCTATGCTAATGCTTGCACTATAACAATAATCTTTA
>NZ_DIDX01000003.1:365043-663443 GCF_002418355.1 Sphingobacterium sp. UBA5789
CACAAGCACCGCTATGCTAATGCTTGCGCTAGAAGTGGGCAGCAACATACGCAGCTAGCGCATTTGCCTTCATCCTCTACTCTTAGGAGCAAGTGTCCGCTTGTAACATAAACATATTAATGGGATAAAGACTATATTGTCATTTGGTGGGTTGGTTTTAAATAATTAATTTTCAGTGTTATATACTTTCAAAATAATCAACCTTTTGTATGGCCAGCATAAATCGTTATTACAAACCCGAATTAGATGTACTTCGTTTTTTTGCATTTCTTTCTGTATTCTTTGTTCACAGATTAGATCTGGCGCCTGTAGATCCTGAAAAGTATTACTGGGGGTATCACCTTAGCCTCGTAGGTAATTACGGAGTACCTTTATTCTTCTTTTTAAGTGCGTTTTTAATTACTGAATTACTGACAAGAGAGCAACAGCAATTTGGGAAAATCAATGTCAGATCGTTTTATATGCGGCGTATTTTACGTATCTGGCCACTCTATTTCACATTCTTTTTCGGAATGGTTTTATTGACATCGACAACGGATCAGTTTGGTGCAAAGATTCCTTCGGATGCACAGTTGGCATTTACATTTTTCTCAGGAAATTGGTATATTACTTTTAACGAATGGCAATCCTATTGCATTAACCCCTTATGGAGTGTATCTGTCGAAGAGCAGCTCTATATTTTGCTTCCTTTGGTTTTGTTCTTTACCGGCAGGAATGGACTTAAGGCAGGCTCTTATGTAGCACTGGCAGGAGCTTATGCGACCATTGTTTATTATGCTTTGCAACCAACAGAGGGGTTTAACGGTCAGTGGACTAACAGCTTTGTACAATTTCAATTCTTTGCGGCCGGCATTCTTTTATCTGTTTATTTAAAAGGCTGGCAACCCGATTGGGGTTTCATTCCCAGAATCGGATTATTTATTGCAGGATATGCTTGTTGGTTGACCGCATCCATGGCCTGCAAAGTCACAGCAGATGCACCGCATCTGACAACCGTTTCGGAATCGATAACCGGCTGGTTGCTGATATTGACGGGTGTTATGTGTTTTTTCTTTTCCTTGTACGGTGCTTCTCCTAGATTCATGCCCAAGCCATTCGTGTATCTGGGGAGGATCTCCTATGGAATGTATGTCTTTCATATTACTGTTTATTGGATTATCTATACTATATTCAAAGAAGAACTTGCTTTTTTTAGTGAAAGGATTGGTTTGCCGGAATGGAAAAATAATGTGGGTGCAATCGTTGCTTTTATTGTTACGGTAACAATTGCTGCTCTCTCGTACAGGTTCTTTGAAAAACCTTTTCTGCGGTTGAAAAAGAGATTTACATTTATTCCATCGAGAGACTAATAAAAGCACAACCTGTAGTCGAAGATCGTAAGGATAACTGAGAGGTTAGCTGAAGTTTACCCTCTTTTAAACAAGTATCCGCTTGTGATCTCAAGGAAAAGCACAAGCACCGCTACGCTAAAGCTTGCGCTGGAAGTGGTTGTTTAGTTATCTTTAATGTAATAAAATATCGCTATATTCGGTTTTGTTAATTTTTATTTTTAATTATGGCTTTTAAATCTTTGTCGAACAGTAGAAAATTTTTGTATTACGTTGCTGTCGTTTTTGTATTTCTATCAAGTTGTTCTAAGGATACGGTAAAACCCGAAACTGATGAAAAGGATACCGATATTCACAAATATGAAGTTCAGAAACTCACCTATTTCCTGGCAGAAAATGATAAAATAGATACTGTAAGAGTAGGCTTTGCTGCTGAAGAGTTTAGTAATCCGTCTGCAGCACTTATAAATGTTCAGCACAAAGAAATATTTGAGGATCTTATCAAAACTTCCGTTTTTCAATTTGATAAAAATGGAAAAGAACTTCCCAAGGATTTTGAAAAAGCATATCTTGAAGTGAGTATACCCGAAATCTATTATGGTGATGGTAGATTTAGTTACTACGAAGATCAGTTTTCACTGACGGATAGTTTACTAACAAAACCGTACAACCACCGGATGTCATATACTATGGGACTTAATATCCCCGCAAAATCAAAACTGATTCTTGAAAAAACCATTGACAAGTATACTATGACCTGTTCCTTTGAATTAATTGCGCGAAATAAAAATACAGGTCAGCTATTTACTTTAAATGGTAAATGGAAGGGTGTTTTGCGTTACACAAATGAAAGTTTTAAAGTCAGTCAGAAAGATTTAGATTAATAAAAGTTTTTTGGTTTTATTCCTCCGGCATAAACATCAGTTTGTGACATAAGCACAGCATCGCTACGCTAAAGCTTGCGCTAGGGTATAGAATAGACTAAGCTAAAAGAATATCACATAGCCTGCGTCGGTTGGCGTCCCCGCCAACTGCTAACAGATACGGATGAGGTACTGGTGAATTCGCATAGTTACACAGATCACTAAAAGGATTGAAAACTAATTTTGGGCAATCTCTTGCGCTTAAATTATAGTAACTTTACCGTTCATCACCTGCAAATTTCATGTTGTATGCTTAATAATACAGATCTTATTGAACTAATTGTTCCGAAAGCGTTGTCAAAAGGAGATAAAGTTGCCACTATTTCTATGTCGTGGGGTGCTGCCGGCGAATTACCATACCGCTATCTGAAAGGAAAGGAACGCCTGAGCCAAATTTTTAATCTTGAGGTCACTGAAACCAGACATGCGCTACATTCTGCAGAATGGATCTATAATAATCCGGAAGCCCGGGCTAACGATTTAATGGAAGCCTTTTCAGACTCTTCTATCAAGGCTGTTATCTCCAATATTGGCGGAGATGACAGTGTACGGATGCTAAAGTATATCGATCTGAATATTATTAAAAACAATCCTAAGATATTTCTGGGATTTTCAGACAGTACCATTACTCATTTTATCTGTCTTAAAGCCGGTTTAAGTTCGTTCTATGGTACATCGCTGTTAGTCGGTTTTGCAGAAAATCAGGCTATGCATGATTACCAGATCAATGATATCAGGAAAACATTATTTTCCCCTGTAGCCATTGGACAAATTATTCCAAATAATGAAGGCTGGACTACCGAATTTCTGGACTGGTTTGATATTACTCTGCAGGATGTAAAGAGAACCTTATCACCTGTTGATAACTGGAATTTTATAAGAGGAAATACTCGTGTACAGGGACGCTTGATCGGAGGCTGTATGGAAGTGCTGGAAATGCTCAAAGGAACAGATTACTGGCCTGCTCCTGAAGTCTGGAGAGATAGCATTCTGTTTTTCGAAACTTCGGAAGACAAACCTAAGCCGGCGTATATCAGATGGTGGTTAAGAAATTATGCAGCAACGGGAATACTCCAGAGTGCTAAAGGAATTATCTTTGGAAGACCTTATGACAATATGTATACAGAGCAGTATGAAGCTGAAATTTTGAAAGTGCTGGATGAAGAAGGCCTGTATGATTTGCCGGTTATTACACGTATGGATTTTGGTCATACCTGTCCTACTTTTACTATTCCATACGGAAGATTAGCGGAAATCAACTGTGTAAATAAAACATTTTCGATACTGGAAAACGGAGTGAACTGATCTTTGAGAAAGTGGAAGAATATAGTAAAGATAAAGAGTTGTCCCATTTCCTCTAATTTAGTACTGCTTTAAGAATGTTTTTTCTTTAATTTAGCAGACTTAGTCAACACAAATGTGTTCATACCAAGACAAAATTACCTGAAATAAAAAATGAAATTCAAACCGTTCTCACAGACTAAATACGTGTGGATAATACTCATCCTGCTTGCTATAATTTCGATCATATTTAAATCAAGTTACAGACAATATATTTATACAAACCAGATCAATGATTTCGGAGTTGCTGACGCTTCACCGAATTTCTTTGCAGGGCTTATTCTGGTGATCTTCTATTTTACTCAATACCAGAAGATAAGTTTACAGAAGCACGCTCTATTTACTGCGGTAGGACTCTTAGGATATGAGTTAATACAAGGCACAGTTTTCAAAAACAACTACTTTGATTATAAAGATATAATTGCGTCCATTCTGGGTGCCTTTGCAGGATATCTTGTATGTTCAAAATTTAAATCATTCATGGCGAATGAAAAGTAGCTTTTAATCTCATGCTTTAGACTGAGAAAGACCAGTCCTCATTGGAGAAATAAATGTATCTTGCATATTGAAGTTCGGAGTATCCATTCATTACCAATATCTGATCTAGATTTCACTACTTATGATAAAATCTTACAGCACAAAATTAGCCTGGACTATTATTTTTTTAGTGTTGGCCTGGAAAGCAGAAGCTCAATCAGCACCACCTAATATTGTCGTATTTTTTGTCGATGATCTGGGTTGGCAGGATATGTCTGAGCCTTTCTATAAAGAAATTACTCCTATAAACAGGAAATTTCATACTCCAAATCTGGAAAAACTGGCCAGAGAGTCCGTAAAATTTACGAATGCCTATGCTACTCCTGTGTGTACGCCATCACGTGTCAGTTTTCTGACCGGTTTGAATGCGGCACGTCATCGGGTAACTAACTGGACGCATCCTGTAGCCAACCGTCCGACAGACAATAAGGATGAAATCTTGTCTCCACCAGACTGGAATATTAATGGTTTAAGCCCTGTGCCTGATATTGAACATACGGTGTTTGCGACTCCCTTACCTAAGTTGTTACGTGATCAAGGTTATTTTACCATTCACGTCGGTAAAGCACATTGGGGATCAGCCGGTACACCAGGTGCCAGCCCGTTAAATCTGGGATTTATGGTAAATATTGCGGGACACTCCGCAGGACATCCGCAAAGCTATTATGGCGAACAAAACTATGGCAACCTTCCCGGCAAAACGAGCTATCAGGCCGTTCCTGACCTGATGGAATATTATGGAACATCTACATTTCTCACAGAAGCACTTACCAGAGATGCCTTAAAGTCGCTGGAAGAACCTCTGAAAAGAAAGCAGCCCGTCTTTTTGAATTTTTCCAATTATGCCGTTCATGTTCCTATTCAGGCAGACCCTCGCTTTGTACAACGCTATCTCGATGCGGGGCTGGATAGTACAGAAGCAGCATATGCTTCTTTGATAGAAGGATACGATAAGAGTATTGGTGATATTGTCCGGTATTTAAAGGATCATGATGCCTATGATAATACTGTCATCTTATTTGTCAGTGATAATGGAGGATTAAGTCTTACTCCTGCGCGTTCGGGTGAAATGCATACTCAGAATCTACCTTTACGCGCAGGGAAAGGATCTGTTTATGAAGGTGGTATCAGAGTACCCTTGCTGATCAAAAATGTAAAGAGCCGTAAACCGAAAGTGGAAGATACACCCGTTATTATGGAAGATCTGTTTCCGACAATACTGGAGATCGCAGGCGTTCGGAATAGCAATATGGAACAAAAACAGATCGACGGACATAGTGTATGCGTTTTGCTGGAAGGAAAGGCTGATGATTCGTGGAACAGCAGAAGCCTGATCTGGCATGTGCCTAATAAATGGATCAATACAGACGGACCCGGAATCAATTTTTTCTCTGCCATCCGGAAAGGGGATTATAAACTTCTCTATGATATGAAACGAGGGAAACTGGAACTCTATAATATAACGGAAGATATAGGCGAAAAAAACGATCTGAACTTAAAGATGAGATCTAAAACCATTGAATTGAGTAAGCTGCTATCGGATGAGCTGCGGAGTCGGGAGGCCCAGATGCCAACGGACAAACGGACAGGTCAGTCAATAAAATACCCAGATCAACTGTGAGTCATAAACTGTTCCATACGCTAAATTTTAATTAACCTGCCGGAGTAAGATGACGGTGCAGCTGGCTCCGTTTTTTTTATAATTTTCCAATAGTAAAAGGAGAACAAAGATGAAAGAGTTTGACTTTATACAAAGAATAATAAAAACAGAACATGGATTTAAACCCTTTGAAGAAGAGGCCTCCAGGATATTTCGGTCTTACTCCTTAGAGGATTCTAAAAAGATAGCTCTCGAACTTTTGCGTCATGATTTTTATCAGGTCCGTTCGGTAGGAATCTTTATCCTCGGATATATCGCTTCGGAAGATAAGACGGTTCTTTCTGTGCTAAAGGAAATTGCCCGCAACGATGAAAGCTGGCAGGTACAGGAGATCATAGCAAAGGCCTTTGATCAGTTTTGCCGGGACAACAGTTATGAACATTCATTACCCGAAATCAAACAATGGTTAGACGAAAAGCACCCGAATATTTGCAGGGCAGTTACAGAGGGATTAAGAATCTGGACAAGTCGTCCTTACTTTAAAGAGCATCCGCAAGAAGCAATCCGATTGATTAGTCTGCACAAGGCAAGTGACAGTGAATATCTTCGTAAATCGGTTGGAAATTCTTTACGGGATATCCGTAAAAAACACCCTGAGTATGTTGAAAGTGAGATTTCTCAATGGGATTTGTCAGATGACAGGATTGCACATACATATAAGTCTGTTCTCAAAAAGCCGTAAGAATTGAACTGGAATTTTCCGGTTTAATTGCAACGTATATTTATCTGTTTTTGATCATTATCGCGTCATATTGAATGAAAAATTATTTCGTTTAAACTGATTAATAAAATTAAATTACAATATTTGTGATTGAGGAAATTTTTCACCCGGAGAATCCTGCGACAACATTTTGTAAACAAAATGTTCATTACTGCATAGCACACATAACTGTTATACTCTGGGCTTTCATTTTAATTAAGAAGATTTGGAAATATTATTGGTAGAGGATGACAGCGCTGTAGTTTCGCTAATTCGTCGGGGGTTATCCGAATTGAATTTCAACATTTCAGTAGCGCTCAACGGTCTTACAGGACTGGAAATGGCTGTTTCGGGTAGTTATGATCTGATTATTCTTGATGTTATGCTTCCGGGGATGGACGGATTAAAAGTCTGCCGTAATATCCGCCAGAAAAAGAAAAATGTTCCTATTCTTATCCTCTCAGCTCTTGATCAGCCCGAAGATATAGTTGACGGATTCAAAAGCGATGCAGATGACTACCTGACCAAGCCCTTCAATATGGAAGAGCTAAAAGCCCGTGTCAGTAGATTCTCCAGAAAAATAAGTCATACAGGAATAGTCGAAGAAAATACCAACTTACAGTTTGCAGATCTTACTCTGGATTACAGCAGCAAGATCGCAAAACGTCAGGATGCGGATATCGCTCTTACTGCTACCGAATTCCGCCTGCTTGAATTTCTTATGAAAAACCAAAAGCGGGTAGTATCCAGAATAGATATCCTGGAAGGTGTATGGGGGATGGATTTCAATCTCAGCACCAATGTAGTGGATGTGTATGTCAATTACCTGCGTAATAAAATTGATAAAGGGTATAACAAAAAGTTGTTACACACGGTTGTAGGTATGGGCTATGTCTTAAGAGATGTTGATGAGATTAAGAACTAAAATAATCCTTCTTTTTAACCTGATCTGCTGGACGCTCATCATTGGGTTTGCTCTCTATATATCATATTTCACACGTGATAGTTTACAGACCAAATTTTTCCACCGGCTGGAAGAGAATGCCAAAATTGTGGGAAAGCATACTATTGAAAAAGCCGAACACATAAATGAGTTATACTATGAGGTGATGCGCCCTTATCTTCGTCAGCTGACAGAAGGAAAGGATTACATCATACGGATAGATAAAGGTGAAAAACAAATCTATTCCAAGCCTGATCTCCCTGTGCCTGGCGATTTTTATAAGGAAGTAATTTCCTCCGGGCAGGCGCAGTATATGGATAAAGATACTGCATATTTTGCACTCTATTTTCATGGCCCGCCTGCTGAGAAAGATCTTATTATTGTTTCTTCAGGACGCGATGATTACGGATTGGGAGAGCAGGTCAGTCTGGACAGGACACTGATAAATGCAGGTTTGTTCAGCATTGTGATTGTAGCCCTTATTTCCTATCTCTTTGCCCGGCATATTATTAAACCTATTGCTACGATTAATAAAGAAATTGATAAAATCAGTATTTCTAACTTAAATCTCAGACTTGACAAACCTAATCAGGTCAATGATGAGGTCTCCATGCTTGTGGATAGCTTTAACGATATGATAAGTCGTCTGGAGTTATCTGTCAAGTCCCAAAAAAGTTTTATTGCCAATGCTTCTCATTCTTTTCGTACCCCACTTACTATTATAAAAGGAGAGGCTGAACTTACTTTGCGTGACAAGAGTCTGGGTGATGAATCGGTAAAGTCTTTGAAAAATATAATTGCAGAGACAGACAGCATTATCAGTATGATTAACAATCTGCTGATGATTGCACGATCCGGTTTGGAAGACAGCAAAAAGGATTACCATACTGTGCGTATGGATGAAGTGTTGTTCAAGGTAATCAGTTCCGAAAGACAGGCAGAAGATTATCAGTCCATTCACCTGGATTTTGAAGCTATGCCGGAGGACAGTTCGCTCATGGAAGTATATGGCAATGCGAATCTGTTGTTTATTGCGCTTAGTAATATAGTATCCAATGCCTGTAAATACGGCAAGGATCTCGATGTGCGTATATCCTTAAGTTCTGTAAGAAACAATGTGGTCATCAATATTCAGGATCAGGGAATAGGGATTCCGGATCAGGAACAGAAATTTGTGTATGATTCCTTTTACAGAGCATCCAATGTACAGAATATACATGGTACAGGATTAGGATTATTGCTTGCCAAAAATATTATTGATCTTCATGACGGAGATCTGATACTTCAATCTAAAGAAGGAGAAGGGACACACGTACGTGTAGTGTTACCCGGGAATAAAATATTCTAAGACTATTCTAATCTCATTCTTATGAGTTTCTAAATCGGTAGAGGTATCCTTGTTAAAATCAAGGTATCTCACTTCATTTATGAAACGTATAACATTTACATTTCTTCTTACAGGGCTAATTCATGTGGTTTGCGCACAGCAAAATCGTAGTTCTTTGTTAAATCCTTCTGGTCAGGCAGTAAGTAAAGACGATTCTTTGCAAAATGAGCTCGATCGGGCTCAACTTTTCAAGTTTGATGTCTTGCTACGTACGGCTTTTGATGCCGATAATCTGGGAAAAGAAGAGGCTTTAAGCCGCTTTAATCTGGAAGAAGCACGCCTTTACTTATATGGTGATTATAATGATCGTCTGTCTTATAAAGTAAGATTCCGGCTCAACAGGTCGTTTTCGCCTTTAGGTCTGGACAATTCTTCCCAAGCTTTGGACTATGCTGCCATAGAGTACAAATTCGGTAAAAAGCGAGACTGGTCTGTCACACTTGGAAAACAGAGTGCTATGGTAGGCTCCTACGAATTTGAAAACAATCCCATTTACGAATTTATGTTTACCGACTATGTAGACCGTATATTAAATCTGTTTGTGGTCGGAGGTAAACTTGCTTATAATGTAAATCCGGATCACAGTTTTCATATACAATTATACAATACAGTCAACAATACTTTTGATACTCATCTGGCCAATAATGGTTTTGTAATGGGGGATCTGAAACGAGCTAAAGCTCCTATAGGCGGGTATTTTACCTGGGTAGGTTCATTTGCCGACAAGCGTTTTCAGACCAAATGGTCTTATAATCTGGCACAGTTTGCAGAAGGAAGAGCTACTCAGGCGGTTTCACTGGCCAATAAATACAAGACAGATAAACAGATGATCTATCTGGATCTGCAATACTCTCATATGGGTGCGGATCATGCGCTTATTGGATCCAGAGCTATCAATGATTTCTATGCCCGGACAGGTGATCAGCGTCAGCTCGCAAAAAACGTGGTATACAAATCAGCGGTATTGCGTTATGATCAGTTTCTGGATGATAAATGGGAAGTAGCACTTAAAGGTGCTGTAGAAACTGCCGGAAGTAAGGATGATGAAACTGTCGGTAATAATTTCAGAACAAACTATACCTATTTCGCCGCATTACAACACAAGCCCTTCAAAAAACAGGATTTACGATTCTATGTAGGATATGTGGGCAATAGTGTGAGATATGCCGACCGGATGGCTATGGACAAAACACAGTTCAACAGATTGACTGTCGGAGGATACTTTACCATTCCTGTTTATTAGGTAATCAACAACTAAAAGAAGGTCTTATTTTAATATTCAAAACAGCATGCATTTAACACCAAGAGAAACAGAAAAGTTAATGTTGCATCTAGCAGGAGAACTAGCAGCAAAGCGATTAAAACGAGGAGTGAAACTTAATTATCCGGAGAGTATTGCATACATCAGTGCCGAACTAATGGAGAAAGCACGGGATGGGAAAAGTGTTGCGGAACTGATGGAATGGGGTACTAAATTACTGAAAAGAAAACAGGTGATGGAAGGTGTTCCGGAGATGATACACGATGTACAGATTGAAGTTACATTTCCGGATGGTACCAAACTGGTGACCGTTCATAATCCTATCCGATAACATTTAAAAAACAAATTTATGGTACCTGGAGAATACTTTTTGAAAGCCGGAGATATTAAAGCGAATGCCGGCTATAAGACAATACATGTGGTGGTTGCCAATACGGGCGATCGTCCGATACAGATCGGATCACACTATCATTTTTTCGAAGTGAATAAAGCTTTGGAGTTCGACCGTGAAAAAACCTTTGGTATGCGCCTGAATATTCCGGCCAGTACAGCGGTAAGGTTCGAACCCGGAGAAAAGAAAGAAGTCATTTTGGTAGAGATTGGCGGAGATAAGGAAATACACGGTTTCAATGGTCTGACCAATGGAAAGTATACCAGTGAAAAGGTTAAATCTGCCGCAATTTCTAAAATGAAAAAACAACAGTTTAAATCATCTCAATAACTTTTTAAAAGAACGTATTATGAGTGAATGGAATAGAAGAGACTGGATTAAGATCGTAGGTCTGGCTTCCGCAAGTATTGCAACGACTAAACTTAATGCCTTAGGTCTCGAAAAATTAGGACTTGATAAATCATCTATCCGTTATGATGAAGATGGCGGACTGTATATACCCCGCCATAAATATGCTTCACTTTTCGGACCAACGACAGGCGATAAAGTACGTCTGGCTGATACCGAACTGATGATCGAAATCGAAAAAGACTACGCGGTATACGGAGAAGAGAATAAGTTTGGTGGTGGTAAAACTATCCGTGATGGTATGGGACAGTCTGCGCGCGCCTTACGGGACGAAGATGTTCTGGATTTCTGTATCAACAATGTCATTATAATTGATCATTGGGGTATTGTAAAGGCCGATGTCGGTATCAAAGACGGTAAGATTGTAGGTGTTGGTAAAGCCGGTAATCCGGATGTACAGGATGGAGTTACCAAAGGAATGATCATTGGCCCGTCCACTGAAGTACACGGAGGAGCTGGTATGATCATGACAGCAGGAGGTATCGATACCCACATTCATTTTATCAGTCCTACACAAATCGAAACGGCTCTCTATAGCGGTGTGACTACCTTTATCGGAGGAGGAACCGGACCTGCTGATGGTACCAATGCTACTACAGTTACTTCCGGAAAGTGGTTTATCCATAAAATGCTGGAAGCATTCGAAAATCTTCCGATCAATGTCGGTTTCTTTGGTAAAGGGAACGTGTCTACAACCAGACCTATTGAAGAACAGATTGAAGCAGGCGCATTAGGTGTTAAGATACACGAAGATTGGGGAGCTACACCCTCTACTATTGATGCAGCTCTGAAAGTGGCTGACAAGTATGATGTACAGGTGGCGATCCATACCGATACCCTGAATGAGGCAGGTTTTCTTGAAGACACAGTAGCCGCTATCGATGGTCGTGTGATTCACACATTCCATACTGAAGGTGCCGGTGGAGGACATGCTCCTGATATTATCAAGATTGCGATGTATCCTAACATTCTTCCGGCATCCACCAATCCCACAAAGCCGTTTACAGTCAATACTGCAGAAGAACATCTTGACATGCTGATGGTATGCCACCATCTGGACAAGAATGTGAAAGAAGATCTTGCCTTTGCTGATTCCCGTATACGTCCGCAGACCATTGCTGCCGAAGATATTCTACAGGACATGGGTGTCTTTTCCATTATGAGTTCAGACAGTCAGGCTATGGGACGTGTAGGTGAAGTTATCTCCCGTACCTTCCAGACTGCGCATAAAATGAAAGTACAACGTGGTCCGCTGGATCGTGACAGCGGTACAGGTAATGACAATTTCCGTGTAAAAAGATACATTTCCAAATTTACGATCAATCCGGCCAAAGCCCATGGTATCGATAAATATGTTGGTTCTATTGAACCCGGAAAATATGCCGATCTCATTCTTTGGAAACCTGAATTGTTTGGAGTCAAACCCGAAATGATAATCAAAGCCGGAATGGTTCTGGGAGCAAAAATGGGAGATGCCAATGCATCTATCCCTACACCGCAGCCCATTATATACCGCCAGATGTTCGGTAATTTCGGAAAGGCTGTGTCTAATATTTGTTTCAACTTTGTGTCTAAAGTCTCTATTGAAAACGGAACGATCGATTCACTCAAACTGGCCAGAAAAAGCCTGCCGGTAGAAGGGTGTCGTAAAGTGATGAAGAAGGACATGGTACATAATGATGCGACCCCGAATATTGTGGTGGATCCTGAAACATATGATGTAACAGTAGATGGCGTATTAGCTACATGTGAGCCTATGGGTGAACTTCCAATGGCACAACGCTACTTCCTGTTCTAATGATTCGTTCACATAACATAGCAGGCAATATCTATCGTTCATCCGAATCGTTTCAAGAACTTGAAAAAGATTATCTGGAACTGGAATGGTATGAAACAGACAAAGGTATTTTACGTCGGTTTACAACCGGAGGACGTGAGATTGGCTTTCGTAATCAGACGGCCCAATCCCTGGAGAATGGTGATGTTATCTTCAGGGACACGTCCTTGTGTGTGGCGATCCGGATTTTGCCTTGTTTATGTTTAGTGATACATCCGGTAAATATGCTGGAAATGGCAAATGTTTGTTTCGAAATAGGAAACCGGCATTTGCCTGTTTCTATCCGCTCCTCATCCGAGGTAGTGATTGCTTATGAGGACCCATTATACCGGTTACTTGTAAAGCAGGGCTATCATACTGTAATTGAAGACCGGGTATTACAGCAGACACAGACGTTGCGTATCCATGAATGGACGCAGAAAACAAAATTTAAAATAACATTAGCAAGTAAGATAAATGAATCCTTTGTTGACCCTGCTGCAGATCAATGATTCTGTATTTCCAATCGGGAGTTTTACACATTCCTATGGCTTGGAAACGTATATACACGAACGTATCGTACACAACAGTGTGACGGCACAGGAATATGCAGAATCCATGCTGAGACATAGTGTGTTTTATAATGATGCTGCATTTTTTCATCAGGCCTGGACCTTGTGTGAAGGTAAGTTTAGTAAAACAGCATTGCTGAAGCTGGATAATCTGGTTACTTCTCTCAAATCTCCTGCTGAAATCAGAGAGGCAAGCCGTAAGCTGGCTATTCGTTTTCTAAAGGTGGTAGAGAGTTTTAAGTCCGTAAAACGATGCCGGACTTATCTGGAGGCGATACAATCAGGAGAGGCCGGAGGACATTATGCAATTGCACTGGCGATGTATGCACAGTCCCAGCAAATAGCATATTCCGATGCGTTAAGTGCATTTTATTACAATACCCTCAATGGTATGGTCACCAACTGCGCCAAACTCGTTCCTATCAGTCAGATGGACGGACAGAAAATGATGTTTAATCTTCAGGGATTGATACAGGAGCTCGTCGGAAAACAAAAAGATATGGATCCTGATATGCTTGGCAACTGTTGCGTGGCACAGGATGTACGCTGTATGCAGCATGAGAAACTTTATACCAGGATTTACATTTCATAAGAATAACAGACATGGATAGAAAATATGTGAAAATAGGAGTGGCCGGACCTGTAGGTTCAGGTAAGACCGCTTTAATAGAAAGACTGACCAGACAGATGGCTACGGATTACAGCATCTGTGTAGTGACCAATGATATATACACCCGTGAAGATGCACAGTTTCTGCAAAAAAACTCTACTCTTCCTGCAGAACGTATTTCAGGTGTAGAGACAGGAGGTTGTCCGCATACAGCAATACGGGAAGATGCTTCTATGAACATTGAAGCAGTAGAAGAGCTGGTTCAGCGTTTTCCGGATACGGAAATCGTATTTGTGGAAAGTGGAGGAGATAATCTTACCGCAACATTTAGCCCTGATCTGGCAGACATTACCATCTTCGTAATCGATGTGGCAGAGGGAGAAAAAATTCCACGTAAAGGTGGCCCGGGGATTACCCGCTCGGATCTGCTGCTGATCAATAAAATAGATCTTGCGCCTTATGTGCATGCAGATCTGTCTGTCATGGAGCGTGATGCAAAACGTATGCGCGGAGAAAGACCATTCATCTTTACCAATCTGATGACATTAGAAGGACTGGAAGATGTAAAAAGCTGGATAAAAAAATATGCACTGTTAGAAAACTAGACCCGGAATGGAAAGTAGTATTAAGATCAATGTCGAAAGAGAAGGTACCTATAGTGTGTTGAAGGAAAGTTATCATAATGCTCCTTACAAACTGACACATTATGGCGCTCCGCGGGCACAGGAACATCTGGAGATGATCATTATGAGTGCCTCGCCCGGTATTATGGACGAAGATCATTTGGCTATTGATATCCGTGTAAAGAAAGATGCCCGTTTCAAACTGTTTACGCAGTCTTTTAATAAACTGCATCCCATGAAAAAGGGAGCAACTCAGGATACGGTAATCAAACTGGAAGCAAACAGTATACTGCAGTACGTCCCGCATCCTGTTACTCCTTTCAAAGATGCCATCTTTCGTGCAACCAATCGTATTGATATGCACGAGACGGCAACATTGATTTGGGGAGATATTATCAGTGCCGGCAGAATTTATATGAATGAAGCTTTCCAGTTTCAGAAAGTACACAGCCGTACAACATTGTACAGAGACGGGAAACTGATCTACACAGACAATCAATGCCTGATGCCACATGAGCAACCTGTAAGGAAGTTATTATTCTTTGAAAACTATACCCATCAGGCCGCTTTTATCTATTCAGGTCCGTTTGCCAAATTGATGAAGGAAGAGTTTGATGAGATACTGGCGGGATCATATGAAGATATTACTTTCGGTTTTACATACTGTGCTGATAACAGCATTTTGTTGCGGGCACTCGGACATGATGGTGAATTATTGTACAGCTTTCTGACGATGCTGTCGCAAATGTGCTGGGAGTTTACCCTGCATCAGCAGCAATTGTTGATGAACGAAAGTGTATTGCCAGCACAAGAGAACCAGGAGGCTGGAGATACAGAAATTCCGGAGCCTAAAGCTCCTGCTGCAAAGAGAAAGAAAAGTAGAAAACAAGCAGCTGCTTAACATTACGACTATGCACGAAACCGGAATAATACAAGAGATATTTGAGACCCTGCGGGAAGAATACCCCGACCGATATCAGGAAATCGTGAAAATCAGACTGGAAGCAGGACTATTAAGTAATATTCAGCCTATTCTGATACAGAATGCTTTTGAAGCCTACATTACAGATGATGCGTGGTTTCGCGATACAGAGCTCGAGGTAAAGGTGCTACCCATACTGGCCTTTTGCGATAACTGTAAAAAGTCTTTTGAGGTCGTTTTTCACCGGTTTGTCTGTAATTGCGGTATCACATCCGACAAAGTAGTTCAGGGAGAAGAGTTAAGAATAACACAGGTTACATTTAAAAATAAGGAACATGAGTAATACAGCAATACCTAAAAGCAATCAAATGCCGGTAGGATCGGTACAATGCGAAAATACATCATTAAATCTACTAAAGGCCAATGATTTTGTGGCAAAAGCTATCCGTGAGCGATTGGCAGATATTTGTATCATCAATATCTGTTCCTCCCCGGGTAGTGGTAAAACTACGTTAATGCAGGAGACTGGCAAACGTCTGGGAAAGCAGCTGAATATCGCTGTACTGGTCGGAGATCCGGAAACGGAAAGAGATGCCGTACGTATGCGTGAAGTAGGAATAAATGCTTTACAGATCGTGACGGGAGGAATGTGTCATATAGAAGCGCAGATGATTCTGCAGGCATTAGATCATATCAATCTGGATAATGTGGATCTACTGTTTATAGAGAATGTAGGCAATCTGGTATGCCCTGCAGCCTTTGATCTGGGAGAAGACTATCGTGTAACTTTGCTTGCTGCAACAGAAGGAGACGACAAGCCCAAGAAATATGCACGGATGTTTTTGACCAGCGAACTGATGGTCGTTTCAAAAGCAGATCTTTTGCCCCATGTGCCCTTTTCAATTGATGCTGTAACTAAAGATGCACAGGAAGTCAATCCAAAGCTGGAAGTCCTTACGATCAGCAGTCTGAATGGGGATGGTATGGATGAATGGTGTGCATGGCTAAATAGTAAAGTCGAAGAAAAGAAAGCCTCCAAAATAAAGCAGTAGCCAGAATGCTTTATATTTCAGACAATAACTATACAGCTATACCGCAGGGTATAGCTGAAGAATTTGTATACATGGAATGGTATGAAGTACGAAAGACGGTGTTGGAACGGGAAACTTCAGCAGGAAGATTGGTCCGTCTGCAGCGTGAATATGGTGAGCAGCTCCATGATGGTCAGGTCGTGCATCTGAATGATAACTATGCAATCAGATTGTATATCAAACCTTGTGATTGCATTATACTGCATGCAAAGGATGCACAGATGGCAGGACAATTCAGTTTTGATGTCGGCAACCGACACTTACCTGTCTTCTGCCTGAATGACCAATCCTTTGCTGTGGCTTATGACGGCAGGTTGTACAGTGCATTATCCGCCAAATATGCCGGATATATCGAGCTGACCTCAGCTCGATTATTGCCTGATCAGGCATTGCATATGTTCCGGAAAAATAAAGTTACAATATGACAAATAGAAGAAAAACAACTTGGCGATGGGTCAGTAGTTTCATTCTTCTGATGTTGATCATTGCCTGCAGTAATTCCGGTGAAAAAAAACAAACGGTTGAAAAAATTTCAGCAACAGATGCACGTGGTAAAGAGATCACACTGGAAACGTATGCACAACGTGTTGTTGTTCTGTTTGAACCGTTTGTCGATCAGATATACATGCTTAATGCCGGAGACAAGCTGGTCGGTATTCCGCAGCAGATTTATCAGAACCCTTCTACCTATCATTTTCTGTCTTTACTCGATACGCGTATTGCCCGTAAGCAGATTGTGACACCCACTTTCGGAGGTCGGTCTACGCACGTAGAGACACTGGTGGCCTTAGAAGCAGATCTTGCCATCGTATATGAGCATGATAAAGAGACGATCGCTCAACTTGAAGATCTTCATATTCCTGTGTATGTCGTATCCAGCAGAGATAAAGAGCATATCTATAATGAACTTGTCGACGTAGGGACATTATTAGGTCAGGAAGAGCGTGCTCAGGAGATTGTGGGGTATGTGGAGAAGGAAGTAGAGAAAATGAAGCTTCACGAAGATATAGAACGGAAAAAGGTATACTATGCATGGTCTAAAGGACGTGTTTTTTCTACATCATGTAAGGGTTCCCTTGTAGATCTGTCCATGGAGGTTTCAGGTGCCGAAAATGCGTGTCCGCTTAATCTCGAAGCCCCGAATATCAGTGCGGAATCTCTTTACAAGTGGAATCCTGATCTTATCGTATTGTGGAATTCAAAATTACAGGATGTCTACAGTTTAAAAGAACTTGAAGCGCTGCCGGCAGTAATCGATAAGCAAGTGTATAGCATGGAACCCACTTTTTACTACGATCCGCATACTGTTAAATTTCTTTTGTTTGCCAAACAGCTGCGGCAATGGTGCTATCCAAGCTATTCTGAACAACAATTTAAAACAGATCTGCAGCAGACTCTGGAGTTTCTGTACAGTGAAAAAATATGGGAAGACGAAATATGAAATTTTGGAAATTAAGCTTACTCATCTGTCTGCCTTTATTTGTCCTGTTTTTCTCTCTTGCGTTAGGGAATACAGGATTTCTCCGTTTATCTGAACTGGCAAATCTGATATATGCCGGTCTTGCTTCCTCGTTAGGGTGGGAAGTTGCTGTGGTCGATTCCAGTATGGAGACCATTGTCTGGCAGGTCAGACTTCCGCGTGTGTTGCTGACCTTTAGTGTCGGAGCTTCACTGGCTGTGGCCGGAGGAGTGCTGCAGGCTGTATTTCGTAATCCTATTGTGGATCCGTTTTCTTTAGGGATTTCTTCAGGAGCAGCCTTTGGAGCTGCCTTATCAATGCTGGTATCTCTGATTCCACTCAACCTCTCTGCTTTTTTATTTGGAGTGCTGGCCGTTGCTATTACATACTTTGTATCCTACAGCGGCGCCAAAGGATCATTAGTGACCATGGTACTGGCCGGTATGATTATTTCAGGCGTATTTACGGCATTCCTTACCATTTTGCAGTATCTGAGTGATCCGTACAAGTTGCAGGCCATAGTCCAGTGGACTATGGGAAATCTGCATACCGCTTCCTGGTCAAAATTAAAGGTTGCCATTCTACCCATATTACTGGGGCTTGGAATAATTATTCTGTTCCGCTGGAAGCTCAATCTTCTTGCTCTGGGTGATCAGGAAGCGCTGGCTGTAGGTGTCAATCCCAAAATCATCAAACTTATTATGATAGGTGCAGCCACCATGATCACCGCTTCTGCGGTCGCTGCGGTTGGCATGATCAGTCTCTTCGGACTTATTGTACCTCATATCAGCCGGATGCTCTTCGGGCCGAGCAACAGTATAGGAGTATGGGCCAATATCAGTATTGGAGGTACTTTTCTGTTACTGATTGATGATTTCTCACGTACACTGCTCCCTTTTGAAATTCCCGTAGGTGTATTTACCATGATGCTGGGCACGCCGCTATTTATTTACCTGATGCGTAAAAACGCTATAAACTGGAACGGATAATGGAAGCAATAGAAATCAGAAATTTAGCCTTTCACTACGGAAAACAAACTGTACTTGACGGACTTCGGGCTACCTTCTACAAAGGGGAGATGTCCGTTATTCTGGGGCGAAACGGAAGCGGAAAATCTACCCTGTTTAATATTCTGGCTGGAGTCCAACGAGAATATCAGGGACAGATACATATCAATGGAGTGGAACGAAGGGCCGTTAAAATCGGAAACGCCAATGGAATCAGACTCGGTTTTATGACTCAGTTTCACCAGACCAATTTTCCATTTTCCGTATATGATGTGGTGATGACAGGCCGGGCCTCTTTTTCCCGCTTTTCACCAAAAGAAGAAGACACAGAGCAGGTTCGGAAAGTATTAAAAAGGTTTGATCTCTGGAAATACAAAGATAAGCCATATACCCGGCTTTCGGGAGGTGAACGGCAATTGGTGCTTTTGTGCCGGGTATTAGTGCAGGATCCGGATATTATCTTATTGGATGAACCGACGAATCATCTGGATCTGCACTATCAGGTAGCAGTGCTGGATAATCTTAAAAAATTAGTTGAAGCTGGTAAAACCGTGATTTGTATTATGCATGATCCTAATCTGGCATTTCTCTACGGGGATCGTTTTTTTCTGATGCAGCAGCAAATCCTCACCAGTCTGGAAGGACAAAATACAGATAGCATTCATCATTTATTAGAACAGGCTTATCAGGTACGTCTGCAGCAGATTCCGCACCGTGGCAAAATAATAATTTTACCCGATCCTCAACACCATTATGAATAAAGATTTGATTATAAAACGTGTTTCGGAACAGGATGTACCTGAGCTGATCACTTATGTATCAGATGCTCGTAAGTTACTTTTTCCCATGCTGGACCATCATAAAATGCCATATGATCTGCAGCATTTTGCACAGACCTATATTCATGCCCGGATTGGTACATTTCTGGAAGCACGCGACCAATCGGGTAATCTGATTGCTGTGATTGGAATGTTGGCTTATGATCAACGGTTTTCTTTTCTCCGTTTAGAGCAGGAAAATACAGTAGAAGTCGTACGCTTATATGTGAATCCTAAAGGACGGAGAAAAGGAGTGGCTACCGCTCTGTTTCAGGAATTAGTGGAAGTTGCAAAGGCACAGGCTATATCAACCTTATACCTGCATACTCATCCGTTTCTCACAGGCGCCTACGAATTTTGGTTACAATGCGGTTTCAAAACACTTATCCGGAAGGATCATAGTGGTTTTGAAACTATACATATGAAGTGTGAGCTATAATATTACACCATCAGG
Source organism: Sphingobacterium sp. UBA5789 (assembly GCF_002418355.1). Classification (NCBI taxonomy): domain Bacteria; kingdom Pseudomonadati; phylum Bacteroidota; class Sphingobacteriia; order Sphingobacteriales; family Sphingobacteriaceae; genus Sphingobacterium; species Sphingobacterium sp. UBA5789. Next base: position 385,295 of record NZ_DIDX01000003.1, read on the forward strand.
CCACTGAAGTTATAAAAACAGTTAGATATGCATATATTAAAATATACTTTTTACATCTCCATCTTTTTATTCTGTATACTCAACGGGCAGGTGTATGCACAGACGGAGCCTGTGATCTTCGGAAAAGTAACCGACACAGAAGGAAAGGGACTCAGAGGTATTACCATTATCCTTAAATCGAAAGAACTGATACAGACGAATAGTGATGGTACCTTCCGGCTTCCGGCAACAGTAAAGCTTCCGGCAATACTTTCTTTCCGTGCGGTTGGTTATAAGACACTTTCCGTGTCAGTAGATCAGTTAAACTGGAATAACAAAAAGGGACTCAATGTTCAGTTGTTTCCAGCCAGTGTAGAAGTAGATGAAGTGCTGGTTACCGGCAGACGCAACAATTCGTACCTTATTAATACGACCGAACTTGGAGGTAAATTTTCAGGTTCACTCAAGGATTTGCCACAATCCATATCTCTTGTCAGCAAGGAGTTTATGGAAGATAAACAGGCCTTTGTGATTACAGATGTTGTACAGGATCTGGCAGGTGTCAATCAGGCTTCTGCCTATGATGATCTGACTATTCGTGGATTTAACAGCGGTTATACCAGCGGTATGCGTCTGGTAAACGGTATGCGTTCAGGATATGGATACGGTACGAGTTTCTGGCGTACGCCACTTACGGTCAATCTGGAAAGTGTAGAAGTTCTGAAAGGGCCCGGAGCATCCCTGTTTGGAGATATTACTCCCGGCGGAACCATTAATATGGTTACCAAGAAACCATTAGAAAAGAAACATGCAAGTGTTAATTTTGCAATTGGAAGTTTCCAGACCTACCGTACTACTCTCGATATTGGCGGGCCACTGGATTCTGCTAAAAGAGTACTTTACAGACTGAATGTAGGTTATGAAAATTCCAGAACGTTCAGAGATGTTAATCAGCGTAAAAACATACTTGTTGCACCTTCATTCAGTTTTCGTCCGGCAGAAGGAACCGCGATTGATGTTGATCTGACCTATGACAATTTTGATGGTTATCTGGATCGTGGATTAGGTATACGCAACAATGATTTCTATGCACAGTCCCGATCCTTCAATGTGAGCCAGCCAACCGACTTCTTTAAGACAAATTTCCTTACACTATCTGCCCGGCTAAATCAGCAACTCACAGAAGATTTGTCTCTTCATGTGAACTATATGAAGTCGATCTATAAGGAAAAATTAAATGAATTTCGCACATTGAATACCTACGCTAATCCGCCACAGAATACCGTAATGAATATGCGCTTCCAGTCAAAGCAAATTACAGATTACACGGACAATCTGGTGAGTTATCTTCGTTACGCATTGGATAGACCCGGGCATCAGCATAGGTTGGTATTGGGTGTTGATTATGCACAATACCGAGGTGATAAAGATAATATTCTGCGCGAGTCCCGTAGCCGGATGCTGAACGGCAAAGAAGTACCGCTGACCATTGATCTGGAAAATCCTAATCGGGAAGTCATAGATATTTCTTCCTATATCTGGCGTCCGCAGGCGGAATTCCCTTTCCTTAATCCTTACCAAAGTATGGGATTCTACATACAGGATCAGGTGAGTGTAGGAGAACGTCTGCACGTAGTATTGGGATTACGTCATGAATATTACCGCTCCAGCAGTGCGGATCTCAAAGAGTCTTTCAAAACCAAACAGAATGCATGGTTACCACGATTGGGATTGACCTATAAGATTAATGAGCAGGTTAACTATTTTGCCAGCTATTCGCAAGGCTATGTTCCGGTAGGGGCAGATTTTATTTATAATTATGAAAACTATGGAGCGGATCGTCCTTTTAATCCTGAGCGGAGCTTTCAGGTAGAGACAGGATTAAAGACAGGTTTTTTTAAGAATAATCTGCAAACGGAGTTGTCTGTATTTCATATAGGGAGAGAGAATATGCTGATTGCAACGGGAGGTATATCCGAGAGCGGACTGCCGGTTTATCGTCAATCCGGACAGGTTATCTCCAGGGGAGTAGAGCTTGATTTCAGAGGACAGATAAACAAGGAATTTCAGGTGATGGCCAACTATAGTTTTAACCATACGGAAGTGAAATCATCTTCATTAGCAGGTGAAGAAGGACTGGCTTTGAGCAATGCTCCTAAAAATATGGCAGGGATGTGGCTGAAGTATATATTTTCCCGATATGCGGTCAAAGGTCTGGGCTTTGGGGCCGGTGTCTATTATGTTGATGAGCGGCGAATGGATAATGCTGCACGTAAAGATCAGAATGGGAATGGTGTATGGGATATGTGGCCATCGTATACAACAGTCAATACGGCTGTATATTATCACCTGAAAGGGATGCGTTTTACGGCGAATATCAATAATGTATTTGATAAATATTATTATCTGGGAGGATTTGACTATACAAGAGGATTTGTAGGTACTCCCCGTAACTTTATGCTCTCGGTAGGATTTAATTTGTAAGTTTTTAACTCCTTAAAAGGAGAGAAAAACAGTTCGCTAAATATCTCCCTCTCTTTTTGAAGGAGAGGGGCGGGGTGAGGTTCTACATTTGTGGATTAAGAGGATGTTTGTATATTTAGGATACATTGCTAATTCAGATGATTAACAATGTAAGATCAAACTATATAAAATGAAATCATATTACACTATACTATCCTGCATATTACTCACGATATTCTGCACAAAGACAAATGCGCAAGAAAAACGGACCTATTGGAAATCCGAAAACGTAACAAAAGTGAATAATAAATCCATGTGGGGAATTACGCTTGCGTATATGGATATGATTGCTGAAATGCGGATTCATATTTCTGAAAGTAATGATTCACTGTACTTTTCCTATCCTTTTGAAAAGAAAATTAAAATCTCAGATCTCCGGTCGTTAACGGATTGCAGATTAAAAAATACGGGAGAATTGCTGGATAGTGTATATGAAGTCACTATTGAAAAAGACACGTTAAAGATCAAATTTAATTACATCGGTACAGCAGAGAAGGATAATCGTTTTTCACTTAATCTTATTCCTGTAAAAAAGGATGTATATGCCAAAGAAGTTGAGGGGCTAAAAAAAGATAAACAGCAGATTCTTGCAAAGATCAAAACAATAGATTTATCTTCTCTTAATCTGCCGGTTACCACACCAGATTATGTCAAAGTAAAAGAACTTTCGGATTTAAATCCGGTGCAATTAGCAGAGGACTTGGCAGATGTAAGGAATGGATTTAAAGTAACCTCCAATAAACTGGTATTGGCAAAGGAGAAAAATAAAACAGAATACAGCATTTCAGGCGTTGAAAACATGAACCGTCTAGACTTACCTGCTGCAAGCATCAATGCTGTACATTTTGATAATATAGAACTTGTCAGTAATGCTGTCAATAGTAAAGTGGAAGCAATTATAGTTTATCAAAATAATATGGATAAGTCTGTAATCAGCAATCTGTTTGATGCTATTTCCGACAAACTTACCGGAGATTCATTAGCACAATTCGGTCTTCCCATGATTTACGATGATAAAACTTCCCTTGGTATACATAGTTTTTTTGCAGTCAGCTGGACAGGGAAAGATAAGGTTGTGCGGCTGGCTATAGATGATGTGCCCGATGATTTGTTTGATAAGGAAATTGATAAGAATATTGGGCTTCCGGAAACATACAATGCAACTGATATAAGCAAAGTATTTAAGCATTACCTCGAACTGATACCACAATCACGTGTAAGAGTATATGTGCTATCAAAAGAATTTGATAAGACGCTGAATTTAAAAGAAAACAGAAGCGAAGGATTAACGAGTGGAAATCTAAAAGACCATGTTTTTAGATGGAAATATGACTTTGAACCATGGGATGATGAGGAATAATTTTCTTTGTGGCTGCTAATTCTCAACCCATTAAGGACTTTTTAAATTTTGTAAGCACTATCTAATAAAATAAGCATATTTGTGCCTTTTCAGCAATTTTAAGAAAACCATTTTTCACAATGAAATATCTACTTCTTCTTCTGTTATCTGTATATCTTTTACCTGTAGTGGCAGCACAGGAAATCTACAGCAAAGCTTATGGCGTGCAAAGTAATCCGGCGATCATATTTATACACGGAGGACCAAGCGGTAACTCGAATTTATTTGAAGGCACAACAGCACAGTCGCTTGCAGACGAAGGGTTTTATGTGATCGTTTATGACAGAAGAGGAGAGGGACGTTCCAAAGATGAACAGGCGACAATGACCTATAAAGAAAGTTTTGCCGATCTGTTACAATTGTACAAAGCCTATAACATAGAAAAAGCAAATATCATCGGACATAGTTTTGGTGGTATTATTGCCACCTTATTTACCGATCAATATCCGGAAAAGGTGAGTTCTTTGCTTCTTGCAGGCGCATTATGTGTGCAGCAGCAAACCTACGATCATATCCTTACAGAGGCTAAGCAGATCTTCCGACAGGATGATGGCAAGCTGCAGGAAATACAGGGTATCCAAAAGCTTGATAAACACAGTGCTGACTATAGAAAGAAAACCTATAACATAGCGAGTGAACTGCATCACTTTACTATGCCACGACCTACTCCAGAAAGTATACGTCTTCGTAAACAGTATGAGGAAAGTGAATTTAACAAAAGTAATTTCCGTAATCATGAATCGCCCTTCAGGTTCTACAAGAATGAAAAGAATAATAATGTAGACAACAGACCGGCCCTGAAACGAATTAAAGATAAAAAGATTCCTATCTATGCCATCTACGGAAAGGAAGATGGTATTTTCAGCCCTAAACAAATAACGGACATACAAAAAATAACAGGAGCTGAGAATATGCAGATAGTTGACAACTGTTCTCATTATTTGTTTGTAGATCAACAAACAGCTTTTATTGCATTTGTAAAAGGAAAGCTTTAGTATGTAGTTCTAAAGGTTGCATGGCTGCTAACAAAACCTATAATCTTATGTATCTGTAATAACCTGTGCAGCTATGACCTGGTAAGCTTCTTCCTTGTCCGTTTATTGTCCGCCTAAATAGAGTACTAATTATTCCTGTTTATAGGATCTTTATTCAAGATCAAAAACTATAAAAAATGGAAAAATTAACACAAACATGGATGAGTCAGCTTGATGATAATAAGCTGCTGTCCGAAATAACCATACCGGGCACACATGACTCCGGAACTTACACACTCGGAGATGGCCCTATTGATAGTGCTGCAAAATGTCAGACGCAGAGTATTACAGAACAATTAAATAATGGTATTCGTTTTCTGGATATACGATTGGCAAGAGGAACGAGTGACGACGGTGTTCTCTGGTTGTACCACGGAGGCAGTCGGGCGATTAGTGTGGCGTTGGATCTGACATTTGAACAAGTCATCAACGACTGTATCCGCTTTTTGGATAAAAATCCTCAGGAAACGATTGTTATGTCGGTCAAGAAAGAATTTGGTGAAGAGATTCACGATTGGGTAAAGAACACTATTGAAAAGCGAACAGACTGGAATCAAAGATGGTGGTTATCGAATAATAAGAATCCTGCGTTGAAACAGATTCGTGGCAAGATTGTGTTATTCCGCAGATTTGATATGGCCGATTTTGGTTTGGATACACAAGGAGGCTGGCCGGTCGATGGTGAGGGACCTTTAAGTCATCATAATATTAATTTCTATGTGCAGGATGTGTATAGCTCATGGTCAGATGATGATGACCGAAAAGAAAAGTTTAATGTACATGTTAAAAATTGTCTGATCAAAGCTTCCGAAGATAATAAGAACATAATTTATATCAATTTTGCAAGTGCTACGGGTTTCCTTGGTGGCTTGTTACCCCTTACTACTAATCCCCGTGACATGGCGGATACTGTACTTCCGCTTTTTCACCAATACCTGTCCGAAACTACTCCTGCACGATACGGTATTATCCCGATGGATTTTCCTGAAATCGGCTCCAATCTCACGAAGCTGCTGATCAACTGCAATAAAGCGAATGTACACGCTCCTGTTTCAGGCTCCGTAGTGGAAATATGTACTACATTAGGACTTTTTAAGGACGGGTATGATTTCTGTATGGATGTAAAAGGAGGTGACAGTCAGGACGGCGCTCCTGTTATTGTTTACGAAGCCAAACGGTCAAACAACCAAAAATGGAAGCTGACAGATGCCGGAGATGGATTTTACTATCTGGAACCCCAGCATGCAACAGGCAAAGTACTTGACGCAGACTACAGAAGTGGTAATGAAACAAAAGTGGCCATACGAAGCAGAAACGGAAGTGACAGTCAGAAATGGAAAATTACGACTACAGGTGATTATCCTGTTCAGTATACGATCTCTCCAAAGAGTACACAGGGATCGTGTCTGGATATAAAGGGAGGAATTTGCAAAAATGGTTCAGAAATTATTTTATTTCCGAAGCACGGTGGCGATAATCAACTCTGGTATATTAATAAGATTGGTTAATCCTGTCATATATTTTTAGCGGGAATATCAAGTGTTCAATATGTAAATAGATGCTGAGATTCTTGTGTGTATTTTTAAACAGCGTGCATTTTGTATCGCTGTTTTTTTATAAAAGAAATTCTGATTAAGAAGTTTATGAAAATAAATTAACGTATTTATTGTAATTTTGTAACGTATTTCGAAAATTATATAAACTATATTTTGTTTTTTTTGCAAAATTTGTTTTATGATGAAGAGGTTACTTGTTGCTTTTATAGCTGTTTTCTATCTGGCGATTGCCAGTGGGACGGGAGTGCATCTTCATTATTGTATGGGCCAACTGGTCAATTGGAGTCTGATAGAAGATCAATCCGACGCTTGTGGTTTTTGTGGAATGGAGAAGAAACAGACGGAAGAAAAGAGCTGTTGTCAGGATGTACATTATGAAGCAGATGTGGACAAGGCGCAAAACTCAACTGTAAACAGTTATAAGTTTGAACAACTCGCTTCTGCAATATTACAGCCTGTTCCTCCAGAAATGTCTCCGTCATCTTCAGTTTGGGTAGATGCTTTATCACTCGTGTATAGCAATGCACCGCCTTCTGGACAACAGATTCCTGTTTTTATAAAAAATTGTACCTACCGAATATAGTATCCTCTTTCTTTTTTCATTTTGGGGCTTCAGGTTATTTACTTATTCCGATCAATTCCCCAAAGGCTTATTAGCTGTATCAATTCAAAAAATATTTTCCACTAACTCGTTGTGAGTAAAGACTTCTCTAAGTTTTTAGTAGCAACACTAAAATTAAATCTTTATGAAATCATTTAGAATGATCGCCATTGTGGCATTTACAATGTTTGGAACTGCTGCACTGGCACAAACCAAAACAGAAAAAATTAAAGTATTGGGTAACTGCGGCATGTGCAAAAAAAGAATAGAAGCATCTTTACAAGATGAAGCTATCAGCAGTGCCGACTGGGACAAAACAAGTAAGATGTTGACCATTAGTTACGACAGCGGCAAAATTAACAATCGTACAATTCAGCAAAAAATAGCTAACGCAGGTCATGATACACCTGATGTAAAAGCTAAAAATGAAGTGTACGAAAAGTTACCGGGTTGCTGTAAATATGATCGTACAGGCAAAGCTGCAAAATCACACTAATTTTTTATGCCATTTTCAGGGAGGGAGATAAGCTTTTGAATATGAGGTGCTCAATTGCTTTCCTGGTTGCTTTACTTTTTTCCTGATTTCGGGGCCGGCTATTTTAAATCTGTTGAGCCGGCTTCCGAAATGGCATATTACTTAAGTTAAGAAGGAGGATAATTTTAAAATGGTACATCAAATTATAGAATGGTCCATGCGCAACAGGTTTATCGTGTTGGTATTGGCCACAGGGATATTTATTTGGGGTATTTTTGCGGTTAAAAAAAATCCGATAGATGCTATTCCAGACTTGTCTGAAAACCAGGTAATTGTCTTTACGGAATGGATGGGGCGATCTCCGCAACTGATAGAGGACCAGATAACCTATCCGTTAGTTACAAACTTACAGGGTATTCCGAAAATCAAGTATGTCCGCGGCTCTTCCATGTTTGGTATGAGTTTTATCTACGTCATTTTTGAGGATGAGGTAGATGTGTATTGGGCGCGGGAAAGGGTGATGGAGCGTATCAGTACCATCTCCAATACCTTGCCTCAGGGAGCTACTCCTCAACTGGGACCTGATGGTACTGGGGTGGGGCACGTACTGTGGTATACATTGGATGCTCCGGATACTGACCTTGGAGAGCAGAGAGCCATACAAGACTGGTACGTGAAATTTGCTTTACAGAATGTACCTGGAGTAAGTGAAATTGCCTCATTTGGAGGTTTTCAGAAGCAATATCAAATTGCTATAGACCCCAACAAACTATTGTACTATAAGCTCACCGTCCCGCAGGTTATTTCAGCTGTACGTAGTAACAACAACGAAGCCGGCGGACGCAAATTCGAGATGAGTGATATCGGCTACATCATCAAAACGTCCGGCTACTTGAAATCTATAGATGAAATAGCTAATATCCAGATCAAAACTCAAAATGGTACACCTATCCGTATATCGGACATTGCTGTAGTACAGATGACCGGCGAAACAAGGTTAGGAATTTTTGATCAGGACGGAACAGGGGAGCGGGTGGGAGGTATAGTCGTAATGCGCTATGGTGAAAATGCTGCAGAGGTAATCGATGATGTAAAAGCCAAGATGAAGGAAGTCGCCAAAGGATTACCGGAAGGAATGAAATTCGATATTGTTTACGACCGGGGAGAACTGATTAAAGAATCGGTAGACTCGATCAGGCATACACTGATCGAAGAAATGATTGTGGTATCGTTAATTGTTATCATCTTTCTTTTTCATTGGCGCAGCGCCTTCAGTATTGTTATACAGATACCGATAACAATTGCAGCCAGTTTTATTCTTTTAAATGCTTTTGGAATATCATCCAATATTATGTCCCTGACTGGTATTGCGCTTGCGATAGGAGTAATCGTGGATAATGGTATTATTATGAGTGAAAATGCTTACAAACATCTTGCAGAGCGGTATGCTCAAGTCGTCGGAGTGAGCCATTCGAAAGAAAGCAATTCAGATAGTTGATGTGTCTGTTATGAAAGGAATGAGTACCCAAAACAGGTTTGTAGCAAGAGTTAATCTGCAACAACCTGTTTCCGAAAACGATCAGGTAAAAATGAAAATTAAGAGAATGCCATGAAAAATTGGTTTAAAAATAAATTTCGCAAAACACCAGCGTGGATTAGCGAAGAAGAGCGGCTGGAGATTATCACCAGGTCAAGTAAGCAGGTTTCCAGAGGTGTATTTTTTGCTACGGTGATCATTATAACCTCATTTTTGCCAGTGTTTATGCTTACCGGGCAAGAAGGTAAATTATTTCATCCTCTGGCTTATACCAAGACGTTTATCATGATTGTAGACGCTCTTTTGGTGATCACCCTGGCACCGGTGCTCATATCTTTCTTTATGAAAGGTAAATTTAAACCGGATACAGCTAATCCGGTCAACAGATTCCTGGAAAAGGTCTATGAGCCAATTATACGGGTAGTCTTAAAGTGGAGAAAAACTACTATTGCCATTAATGTAATTGCATTACTGATTACAATTCCGTTGCTGAAAAAATTAGGTACAGAATTTATTCCCCCACTGGATGAACAGAGTATCTTGTTTATGCCGGTCACCTTGCCGGATGTGTCAAATGCTGAGATTAAGCGGATTTTGCAGGTGCAGGACAAGATCATCAAAACTATACCAGAGGTAGATAAAGTGTTGGGTAAAGCAGGCCGGGCCAATACAGCTACGGATAACTCGCCTATCAGTATGATAGAGACCATTATTACGCTGAAACCTAAAGATCAATGGAGAGAGGGTATTACCAAAAAGGATATTGTAACCGAGCTGGACGCTAAGTTGCAGATTCCCGGTGTGGTAAATGGATGGACGCAGCCCATTATTAATCGTATCAATATGCTGGCAACAGGTATTCGTACTGATGTCGGGATAAAAGTGTTTGGACAGAATCTGGATACAATTGCAGCCGTTTCTGAAAAAGTAAAAGTAGCTTTAGAAGGTACCCCAGGCGTAAGTGACTTGTTTGTAGAGCCCATTACCGGTGGGAAATATCTTGCAATTGATATAAAAAGAGAAGAACTGTCTCGTTACGGGCTCAATATTGATGATGTAAATCAGGTGGTAGAAACGGCTTTGGGTGGAGCTAGCATTGGTAATACTATTGAAGGCAGGCAGCGGTTTTCGATTAGCGTCCGTCTGGCACAGCAGTATCGTAACAGTCTGGCCCAGATAGAACGTATCCCGTTACAGTCTCAGGGCTTTGGTGAAATTCCTTTATCCGCTGTCGCCGATGTGAAGTTTGAGGATGGGCCGCCGATGATCAGTTCGGATAATGCCATTTTGCGTGGAGCAGTCATGTTTAATATAAGAGACAGGGATCTTGGAAGTACAGTGAAGGAAGCTATGGAACGGCTGAATAAAGAAGATGGTATATTGCCGGAAGGATACTTTTTGGAGTGGAGCGGGCAGTATGAAAATCTGATCAGAGGTCAGCAGACGTTGATGTGGATTGCTCCGGTAGTTCTGGTTATTATTTTCTTCTCGTTGTATTTTGCATTTCATTCTGTGAGAGAAGCTTTTCTAAGTCTTATCACTGTTCCTTTTGCCCTGATCGGAGGTGCCTATATGATCTATTTCTGGGGTGTCAACCTCTCTGTAGGAGTGGCGGTAGGATTTATTGCTTTGTTTGGTATAGCGGTGGAGACGGGTATTGTAATGGTGATCTACCTTAATGATGCCATGCAGCAACTTGTCAAACTAAGAGGTAATTCCAGTGAAACGATCAGTAAAGAAGAATTAAGAGAATATGTTATTCACGGAGCAGCTAAGCGGCTTCGACCCAAGTTAATGACCGTCTGTGTGTCGTTATTTGGTTTGATACCTGTACTGTGGGCAACCGGAGTAGGTGTCGATGTCATGCAGCCTATTGTTTTGCCAATGATCGGAGGAGTACTGACCTCGTCGACACACATTTTACTGGTCACTCCGCTGATCTTTCTGATGTCAAAAGAATATGAATTAAGAAAATACGGAAAACTGGAGGTGCACAATGTACAGCACTAAAACACTCAGATTTTGCGCGTTGGATAATAATATCCAACCTCCAAAACAGATTAAGAATTGTGATCTGGATTGTTTGGGCCTTATGATAAAAAATGATGTAATAACTGAATTTTCAACTTTTAAAGGCTTGAATATCTTTACATCTGACTGCTTATCCGTTCATTTGAAGATTCTTTATTCTGTGTTTTCAGATACATGCTATAAGATCGTTTCATTTTTGCTGATTGTGTTCTTTGCTTGGTGCATTGATGCGGGTGCGCAGGAAAAACAGGTACTTTCGCTTGATACTATTTTGCAAAGAATAGATCAGCACAATTTGCTTCTCAAAACCTATGGACTAAAAGCAGAAAGCTTTCAGCATACCGCAAATGCGGCTACCGCCTGGATGGCACCCATGGTAGGAGTGGGTACTTTTATGACACCATATCCGGGGCAGATGATAATGGATGGACGCGACAGAGGATCCCTGATGATACAACTGGAACAGGATATACCAAATTTTGCAAAACTGAATGCGGATAAAAAGTATATCCGTTCACAGGCTAATGTAGAGCGGGCAACCCGTGATGTCACATTGAACGATCTGAGAACAATAGCCCGAAAACAGTATTTTACCTGGCTGGTTGCTACCCTTAAACTTGCTGTATTGGAGGAAAGCACGAAGATCATGCAGACTATGCGGAAATTGGAAGAAGTAAGATATCCCTTTAATCAATCCAGACTGGGAGCAGTTTATCAAACTTCTGCTAAACTTGAAGAAACGGAAAATATGAAGCGTATGCAGGAAGGAGAAATCGGAAGAGCTATGGCTACACTTAATGGTATGATGAACCAGCCAGGCAATACAGCTTTTACTATTGATACTACATATGTGCCACAATTTATTGTTGCAGGATCGCTGGATACAGCGAGTCTGGCGACTGTAAGAAAAGATATTGTAAAAATGGATCATAACATCCAGTCTATGCAGTTGAATATCAGCGCTATGAAAAAGCAAAGTAATCCTGAATTCAGATTTCGTTTTGATCACATGTCCCCTTTTGGAAGTGGTATGGCTAAGGCTTACAGTGTAATGGGCATGGTGAGTATTCCGATAGCTCCCTGGTCATCCAAGATGTATAAATCGGAAATAAAAGGTATGCAGTACGAAATACAAGCCATGGAGATGGAGAAAGCTGCTATGCTGCAGGAAACACAGGGAATGCTATATGGAATGCAGTATCAGATCAAAACCATGCAGCAGCAGATACAGGCTATGGAAAAAACAATTGTGCCTACTTTGCGAAAAACATTAGAAGTCAATGTGTTGAGCTATCGCGAAAATAAAATCCAGCTGCCGGAAGTTATTACAGCCTGGGAAGCATATAACATGATGCAAAACAATGTGCTGGATGAAAAATTGAAACTATACTTAATGATTGCAGACTATGAAAAAGAACTATATCGTTAAGGGTAAACAATACGTAGATCCAGTATGTAATGCCCCGGCTCAGCTCTGGTACGGAAGAAACAGAATACCCTCTTCTGGGAAAAATAAGGCATTAATCAACATAAAATTTGCCAGAGTAACACTGCCTGTCGCTGTATCGGGACTCATCATGTTATTACTGTCAATTGCTTTTACTTCCTGCAGACCGGAACAAAAGAAAGAACATCATGATGTTGGAAAAATAACGATTGACAGTAGTCTGAGCGTATTGTTACAACCTTCCAACAAACAGGTGGTCGGTAATATGGCTGTTGTTAATGCAATCTATCAATCTAAGATTATGTTGGCCGAAGTACAGGGAATTGTAAATTATGACAACAGAGCTGAGACCGGAGTCGCAAGCCGAGTCGGCGGACGCCTGGAAAAGATTAATATTAAATACAATTATCAGCCCGTTCGTAAAGGGCAGTTACTCTTTGAGATCTACGCTCCGGATCTTGCAGCTGCACAGCAGGATCTGCTATATCTTTCCCAAAATGGAGAAGAGCAACTAATGTCACAAGCCCGGCAACGTTTACTGCTGCTGGGGATGACTGATCAGGATATTCAACAGGTATTGCTGTCCAAAAGAGTCAATTACCGTATTCCGGTTTATAGCCCTACGGATGGTTTTATACTGGAGAAATCCGTAGCAAATGCCATTGCAGCTTCGGCTCCGTCTGTATCCTCTGCCGGAAGTGGGGGGGGGATGAGTGAAATGGGGGGTATGAGCACAGGAAGCGAAAGTACAACTCCGTCGGCCCCTGCTGCTGCTGTGCAAAGCACATCCGTCATGCTGAGAGAAGGACAATATGTGAGTGCAGGGCAGAGTCTTTTTACGATTTATAAGTCGGATCAGTTGCTGGCAGAATTTGCTCTAAAACCCATGCTGGCAGCTTATGTAAACAAAGGATACAAACTTGGTTTTTATAAAACCGCAGACAGAGAGGGCTCTTTTCAGACCTCCACTATCGGGTTGATACAACCCATGATTAAGTCCGGAGAGAATTTTACACTGGCGAGAGTATATCTGGCTAAAGGGAAGTTTAAAGCAGGTGAAATTCTGACAGCCAAAATACCTGTACGCATTGAAGGCAGTTACTGGCTGCCGGCATCAGCTATACTGAGTGCGGGTGCGCAAAGCATTGTATTCAAAAAGGAAAATAATGTTTTTAAACCAGTAAGTGTAAAGACAGGCTTAAGAATAGAGGGTATGATACAGATTAAACAGGATATTTCTCTATGGGAATTTGCCAGAGATGCTGCTTATATGGTGGACAGTGAAAGTTTTATAAAAGCAGGAGAAGAGGACTGAGCAATGTTAACAAAATAAGAATCATAAAATGAATAGATCGGTAACAAAAATAGGGATACTCCTTAGTGTAGTGATCCTGCTTTGGGGTTGTACCGGTACTTCGGAAAAGAAAAGTGAGGCAACAACCGAAGAAGCCAGACAGACATATACCTGCCCTATGCATCCACAGGTAATCAAACATGAAATGAGCACCTGTCCTATATGTGGGATGGAGCTGGTGCCTTTTGAGAAAAACAGTGCAGATAAGAGTGTCAAGCTGGATGAGCAGCGTCAGCTGTTAGCCAATATCGCAACTATACGCGTCAGCAGTGAAGGTATTGTACTGCCGCAGAAAGCATTAAACGGCAGATTGGTGTTAAATCCGGAACATAGTAATTACATATCTGCAAAAATTGCTGGAAGGATTGAACAGTTGTACATCCGCGAAACCGGAGTTGCAGTAAAAAAGGGAGAACCTTTATATGTACTTTATTCTGAGCAACTGGCCACTCTGCAACAGGAATACCTGATGATCGCGGCTCAACAGCAGCAGTTTGCAGGTGATAAACTGGAGCAACAACTGTTGGCTTCTGCCAGACAAAAACTGTTGCTGTATGGCCAGACAGAGCAGCAGATACAGCAACTTGCCAAAACAAGGCAAAAAAGCCCGCTTGTAACGGTGCTCGCACCGCAAAGTGGAACAGTGGCTGAGCTGAGTATTACACAGGGTCAATATGTAGCAGAAGGGGGTTCGATAATGCGTTTGGAAAACTATGGACAATTATGGGTTGAAGCGGATTTATATCCTAATGAGGCCAAACAGATTAGGAAAAGTCAGCGGCTAAAGATAATCATTACCGGATGGGAAGATCAGGAGCAATGGATGAAAGTCGACTTTATAAATCCATCGCTGCAAAGTGGTACACAGCTTACACAAATAAGAGGTAGTATACCCAATCCTAAACAACAATGGCAACCAGGACTGCAGGTACAGGTGCTGTTGACAAATGTTCAGGAAAGTGCTGAAGAAATAATTTTGCCTGTAGATGCCGTTATAAATGACGCAAAAGGACAACATGTCTGGATAAAAACAGGAACAGATAGTTTTGAACCGAAACCCGTGGTTACAGGTGTCACCAACCAGGACCAGGTGAGCATTACATCAGGGCTGGAAGCTGGGGAAGAAGTGGTCATCACAGGAGCATACCTGTTATTTAGTGAATATGTGCTCAAAAGAGGTATGCATCCTTTGGGATAAGAAAAAAGAAAAATATATAGACAAATAAAGAAATGTATATGAAAATATCCATGTAGTACAGACTGCACAAACGCAAATGAATATAGTTTGGATATTCCATATGACCATTGAAAATCAAATTAAACATATGAAAACAGGATTTTTTAATAGCTGTGTTCTGGGTATAGCGGCCCTGCTCTTGACAGCATGTAATAGTACAACCAAATCAGCTGATACAGCTGCAACTCAACAAAAAGCGGTAACAGAGGTTAAAGAGAATGCCGTTGGTATAAAAGATGATGCACTTAATGTGGTTTATCAGCAATATCTGCTCCTTAGTGAAGCGTTGATCAATTCGGATATGGCTGCGGCGAAGGAAGCAGGTCTGGCTTTAGAATTGGCAGCAAAGGCTGTAAGCAATAGCAGTCAACTTGTTAAACTTGCTTCAACAATCACCGCTGTCTCTGATATCGAAAAGCAAAGAGCCGTATTTTCAGAGCTGAGCAATGAGCTGATGAACAGAATAAAAGAGACAGGCCTGAAAGAAGGTGAGATATACCTTGATTACTGCCCTATGGCATTGGATGATACAGGAGCTGTTTGGTTAAGTAATCAAAAGAATATACGAAATCCGTACTTTGGAGACAAGATGATGGAATGTGGTGAAGTGAAAGAAACATTAAAGTAAGAGTCTTTTATATACTTTAAATGAAATTTTCATTATAAGGCATACAATACATGATATTTTGCCTGTGTCAGATTAATCTTTTCGTCAGTATGGTAGAATTCTTTTATATTTAGTTATTCTTAAATAGCTTATATGTTTACAATAGAACAAATCAGACAGGCACATGCCAAAGTGAAATCCGGAGCGGATTTTCCAGCCTATATGCGCGAAATTAGAGCACTTGGTGTGTTGGGCTATGATGCCTATGTAGCAGATGGACGTATAGATTATTTTGGTGCAGAAGGATATACTACATCGGCTCCAGCAAAGTATGACCGAATGGATGTGGCAGGTCAGAGTGATATCGTACAGTTTAGAAAAGATCTTAAAGATCATCAGCAAGGTCTTACCGATTACCTGACCTTCTGCAGAGATTGTGCGCGCTCGGGAGTGGAAAAATGGATTATTGATATGGATCGGATGACCTGTGCCTATTATGATAAAGCTGGAAATGAGCTTCTCATTGAAAATATTCCGCAATAATCGGGGGATAATTAGTAAATAGCTTAAGAAGCAGCCTTATCGGGCTGCTTCTTTTAGTTGCAGCTGTAAATGCAATATAGGGTAAGGTTTCCCGGAACCGTCTTGAGCCGATCTTCCAGTCTGTTCAAATCCCATTTTGAAGTAAAATCCTACAGCCTGTTCATTCTGTTCGTTTACGTCTACGTAGCGAACCCCCAACTGCTCAACAGCATAGTTCAACAAAATTTTGCCATATCCTTTACCCCGGGAGTCCGCATGTACAAACAGCATTTCAAGGTGCTGCTCTGCCACTGCTATATAACCCATTGCCCGTTCCTGATCATACAGGATATAGGTCGTAAGTTGCGGCAGATAATCTCTGGGAATAGCTTCTTTGAAAAATAAAAAATCCTCTTCCTTTAGAAAATCATGTGTAGCCCTTACTGCAGATTCCCATATCTGCATGATTGTCTTATAATCTTCAGGTGTTGCCTGCTGTATATTCATAGTATATTATTCATTTCCGGATGTTGCAGCATTATGGTCCACTACTACACCCTGCACATTAAAAAGTGTAAAGATAAGATATTCCTTTCAGGTGTGGGCTAAATGGATTAAGGTCAATATTTCATAAGTTTAGTTATTAATTTTTTTTAATAAATGATTATTATTTATTAAAATTTATTTTATATTTGAGTTCTTGAAATGATAAGCCTGTGAAAATTTACTTCTTTCTTCTTTTGTTTTTGTCATCCGGACTATGTTTTGCGCAAGAGACTGTGTTGATTACTTCTCAAAGTCTGCAGACTATAGATTCGGTGTATGTATATAAACCTGAAGGATACTCGAAGAAGAAACAATATCCTGTTGTTTATCTGCTGCATAGTCATGGAGCTAACTATCGTACATTTTCCAGGATATTGGATCTGCAACGGCTGTCCGACACCTATGGATTCCTGATTGTATGTCCGGATGGACTGAAAAGCAGTTGGTTTATGAATTCACCGTTGAAATCAGGTCTGCAATACGAAGATTTCTTTATCCGGGAGCTGATGCCGTATATCAATAAACATTTCGGAGGTCGTGCGGATGCTTCTTTTGTCACCGGAGCCAGTATGGGCGGACACGGAGCATTGTGGTTGTATGTAAACTATCCGGCTTCCTTTTTAAGTGCCGGAAGCAGCTCCGGAGTCGTTAATCTGAGGCACTCCGGGTTTAAAAAAACAACGATAGCAGAACATCTGGGTGAATACAGCGATACAAATGAAAACTTCGACCGTTATTCTGTGGTCACGAACATAAAGCGATTAAAAGATCTTTCCAAAACCTTCATTTTCGATTGTGGTACTGAAGATTACCTGTACAAAGCAAACAAAAGTCTGAGGGACAGCTGTGATCAGTGGAAGATCAAAGCTACCTATATCGCCCGGCCCGGAGCACATACCGGTACGTATTGGTCAGAGAGTCTGCCGGTACACTTTGAATATTTCAACACCTTACTAAAAACCAAATTATAACATGAATACTACACTGAAGAAAAGGGGGCTGTCGTTAGCATTGGGATTGCTTTGTGCATCTGCTCTATATGCACAGCAGGTACCTCAGCATATTGCAGCGCAATTGAAAAATACCAGGCAAGGGGAAATTGTCAGACTGGAAAACTTTCTGACGGAGAGTTTTGATAAAATGAATTACGATAAAGTGATCTGGCCGGGACCGCAATATATGATTTCGGACGATCCGGAATATATTCGTATTCCGGAAGGAATTGCGCTGAAGGAAAAAGTAGAACCCGGCACAGTGCGACTGTATGTCTATAATGTAAACGGTGTCAAAGAACCAAAAACAGACCGAAAGATAACGGCTGTTATCAAGAATACCGGTAAAGGTAATATGCGCCTGAAAATGCTTAAATATTCTTCACAAAAACCGAGTACAAACTATTTCAAAGTTGGTAAGGAAGGATTATACGACTACTTCAATTCACAGGGGCTGGCAAAAGAACGTATTATAAAACCGGGACAGACCGTCGCTGTCGATGAAGTGCTGGAGCGCAACGTAGTCAAGTATGATGAACTGGTACATGGCATATATGAATTTCTGATCGATGAACCGGGCGAAGTAGCCGTATTACAGACTGCTCCTGGGACAAGTGGCCCAAAGGCTTATGAAACAATAGGTTCTGTAATTCCGACCAATAAGAAAAATGCAGGAAGAGGATTATTTGGGGTAAGCAATTATAAAGTATTTAATGAAGCTGTGCTGGACACAGATAAAGGTGTCACACAGCTCGTGGTGGCAGATGGTAAAGATGATGCCTGGGTAAAAGGTATAGAAGGGGAAAGTAATACTGTATCTACATTAGCCGGCAATTACGGTGTGATGTATAATATTGAACTCAAATGGAAAAGTAATGATGGAAAGGGACTGGCTCTGCTGACCTGGAATTCCAGATCAGACAATCAATGGTGTAGCGCTATGGCTGCCAGTGTAGTCGTGAGTGATGGTGTATATAAAGGAGGTGTAGTGCAGTTACCTGCTGAGCGTCTCAATACGAAAGGAAGTCCGGAAGCTGTGCTGATTCAGATCTTTAAACCGGAGCAGATTGGTAAAGAACAGGTCCTTAAATTGACATATTCCCCTCCGGGAGCATCCTGTCTGCCGACACCACTTGTTTTTGTCCCTATAGATCTTAATTAATTCGTATGCGGATAGTTATGTATAAATATATTATAACCGGAATCGGAATTTTGTTAGCAGGATGTGGATCAATCAAAAAAAATACTAAGCCTTTAGAAAATGCAGGTATTACATCTTCTGAGGTACGGTTTTTTAAAGGTGAGATCAGGCCGGAACCGGCAAAAGCCTGTTTTGAAGGTGCTTATTACAGAAAATTAGTCTCCAGTGAAGATAATTGGGTAGGTATAGAAGGAAAGGTACTACTGCCTCAGATAGCATTTGATAAAACCCGCATCAATCCTAAGAAATCGCTGCAATATCTGGATAATCCATCTGTCTATCTTGGTGGCTGTATGGATAGACAGGAAACAGATATTGGTCTGAGCTGGGAGGTGATAAAAGATGAACGGGGAGTGGTTAGCGAAGAGCGTAAAGCTTTCCGTCCTTTCATGCGTCGTACCGGTCATGGTACGGAGCAGGCAGCTGTATTCGTCAATGCCCCTGCTATCAAAGACTATTACTGGTATCCCGGTGAAGAAGTGCATATGTCCGTTGTATTGATACGGGACGGATTGCTTCGCTTTGTCGTGGAAGGAGCTGGCAAAAAGTTTGAATATGACTTTGAATGTGCTGGATATGCCTTTGGCCGCAAAGGAGAGTTTAAGCGTGTAAATGCAATTGATCAGATGTCTAATGAAGGAAAACCTGCACAGGCTACAACGACAAAAGTAAAAGGCTCCAGATGGTCTTACACCAATCTGATCCGTTATGAAAAAGGAGCATTATTATCAGTTCCTTTTCATGAAGAACGTTACACTGAAATGGCTTGTCCTAAAGCAGAATACTTTGATATTGTATCTGCTAAAGAATGGACTGCAAAGGGTGGAGAAGAGATTTCAATAAGCGGTGCGGCTTATTGATAATCCTTGTTCAGGAGTCTGTTTCTGACCAGAAAACAGGCTCCTAATACTCCGGCTTTCTCGCCCAGAACTGCCGAAATAATCTTAGTATCGTTATTGACCAGACTCAGTGAAAACTTATTGATCGCACTCTTAATCGGTAAAGTGATATATTCTCCGGTCTCCGATAATATCCCTCCCAGGATCACCAGCTCAGGATTAAATACATTGATCAGCAAAGCGATTGCTCTTCCTATTTTTTCACCTACTTCAGCGATCAGTTCTATTGCAAGTACATCATCCGCTTTTGCAGCAGCAATGATATCCTTTAATTTGATATCTGCGATTGTTTTTGGTGAAGTTTTGACCGGATGGGAGAGGATAATAGATGAAGAACCTTCCTTTAGTTTTTCCTGAAATAAGCGTGTCAGGGCCCATCCTGAAGCTTCCGTTTCCAGGCATCCTTTTTTACCACAGTTACATATGATCTCATTATTAAAAATAGGAATGTGACCAAATTCACCTGCAAATCCGGATTTACCATAGTATAATGAACTGTTGATCATCACACCCATCCCGAGACCATAGTCCAGATTAAGAAAAATGACATTTTTCTCCGTTTTGATAGCTTCAGAGTTGAATTCACCATAAGCCATGGCCCGGGAATCATTCTCCAGAAATGTCTTAATTCCCAGTTCATTCTCCAGAATTTTGGATAGAGGCTCTTCATGAAAATGGAAAAAACTGTAACTATAGCCTGTAGAGTAGTTGATCCGGCCCGAAAGGTTAATGCCCATGCCCAGAATCTTTTCCTTAGGAATATTGAATGTTTTTAGTGAACTGTGGATCAGTTGTATTAATTCTTCCAGAGAAGCTGTGCTGTTGCTCAGCGTAAACGGAAGGTGTTCTTTTATATAGACCAGTTCATTTTGCAGGTTCGTAATCCCGATATTAATATGGTTCTGTTTGACATCTACTCCTAAAAAGAATACGGAGTCAGCGATCAGCCCGTATAAATTGGGTCTTCTACCACCATTCGTGTTGATTTTTCCCAGATCCTGTACCAGTTCTTCCTGAATCAGTTCGTTAATCAGGTTAGTGACTTTAGGGACGCTTAGGTTTAATTCCTTGCACAGATCAGCGATTGTGGCGCTGTTGTGCGCACAAAAGAATGAAATGATATTTTTCTTTAACTGTATGTTTTTGTAGGCAACACCCGAAAAATTATCGCCATTAAGCTCTTCAAGGAATGTCATTGTTATATGATTTTTTTTAAAATCAAATGTATGAAATATATTGATAAATACTAAATGCTTTTAAATGGTAGTCAATTAATAAAAAAAATTAATAATTGTTGTGTTTATTTTAAATATATTATATATTAGTGGTCTGTAAACCATATTATGATAAAATGAAAATCTACCTAGTATTCGTCACCTTATTCTTTACCTGTTTAATTCATGCTGAGGGTGCTTCTCCTGTCCGTGTCGATGTACTTATCATCGGTGGGGGAGCCAGTGGTACCACGGCAGCTATACAAGCCTCCCGTCTCGGGGTGAAAACACTGGTCATTGAAGAAACACAATGGCTGGGTGGAATGCTTACGGCTGCCGGGGTTTCTGCTATAGACGGCAATCATCAGATGCCGGCGGGGCTTTGGGGCGAATTCAGAAGTCATTTATATAAGTATTATGGAGGCCCTGCCGCTGTAGAGACGGGATGGGTAAGTAATACGCTCTTTGAACCTTCCGTCGGAAATAAAATTCTGAAAACCATGATTGCCGCAGAAAAAAACGTGGAAGTCTGG
This sequence comes from Sphingobacterium sp. UBA5789, assembly GCF_002418355.1. Classification (NCBI taxonomy): domain Bacteria; kingdom Pseudomonadati; phylum Bacteroidota; class Sphingobacteriia; order Sphingobacteriales; family Sphingobacteriaceae; genus Sphingobacterium; species Sphingobacterium sp. UBA5789. Next base: position 406,982 of record NZ_DIDX01000003.1, read on the forward strand.
TATTCTACACAATGGAAGAAAATAACTAAAACGGCACAGGGCTGGGAGGTCGAGATAGATAAGAAAGGGAAGAAAATACAGGTGTCGGCCAGAATTGTAATCGATGCAACGGAGCTTGGAGATCTGCTGCCGGCAGTGGGAGCATCCTATAAGATCGGTATGGATAGCCATCAGGATACAAAAGAGGAATATGCTCCCGAAAAAGCAAACGATATTATTCAGGATCTGACTTATGTAGCAGTGTTGAAAGATTACGGTCCCGGAGCAGATAAGACGATCAGGAAACCAAAGGGGTATGATCCAAAGGTGTTTGAGCATGCCTGTGATGTAGCCGATCCGGCATCCCATGATAATACGCCTAAGATTGACTGTTCACAAATGATCACGTACGGAAAACTTCCGAACGGGAAATATATGATCAACTGGCCAAAGGATGGCAATGATATTTATCTTAATATAATCGAGAAATCACCGGAAGAACGTAAGAAAGCGTTGCAGGAGGCCAAAGATCATACCTTGCGTTTTATCTACCACCTGCAGACTGTACTTGGATTTAAACATCTGGGACTTGCGGATGACGAGTTTGATACAGCAGATAAACTGCCTTTTATTCCTTACCATCGGGAATCCAGAAGAGTAACAGGGATTGCGGCGTTGACATTGCCTTATGTTCAAAAGCCGTATGAACAGGATGTACCCTTATACAGAGCAGGAGGTATTGTAGGGGACTATACCATAGATCATCATCACCTGAAAAACCCGGATGCTCCGAAAATTGATTTTGTGAAAATCAAAGTGCCTTCTTACAATGTGCCTCTTGGGGCCCTTATTCCGAAAGGTGTAGATAATTTTATTGTTGCAGAAAAGAGCATCAGTGTGAGTAATATCGTAGCAGGAGCGACACGTCTTCAACCGGTAGTATTGGGTATCGGTCAGGCAGCCGGTGCACTGGCGGCTCTGGCTGTAAAAGAAGGCCGTAGTCCTCAGCATCTACAGGTAAGAACTGTGCAGCAAACGTTGCTTGAAAATGACGCTTATCTGATGCCTTTTATAGATGTCAAACCACAGGATCGCTATTTCGAAGCAGTACAACGCATTGGTGCAACCGGCATACTTAAGGGAAAAGGAATCGCTTATAAGTGGGCCAACCAGACCTGGTTTTATCCTGAACACCGTATCAGTGAATATGATCTCACCGAAGGATTAAGAACCTATTATCCACAGCTACGGGACGTACAGGCTTCCGGGAAAGATCTGGAAATTGATTTTTTGGCTACACTGATTCATAGCATTGATCCGAAAAAAGGCAAAGAAGAAATTATAAACGCATACAGCGGCAACAAGTATCTGACACGCGCTGAGGCGGCGGTGCTTATCGATCAGTACCTGAACCCTTTTGCGCAAAATATAGATTTTCAGGGTCGGCTGAAATAATAAATGCAGTCAACCCAATCGATTAAAGAGAATATATCTTATGAAAACAATATAGCTCATCTTTGAAGGAGCTATAGAACAAACCGAGTAACCAACATTTTATAAACAACCTAAATAATGCTATGAACAACATGAATGAGCTTAGTAGGTGGAAGGACAGTCCTGTGTGGCGTATCCTTACATTAATGATTCTGTTGATTTTTTCATCACACACGGCCAGTAGTCAGACCCGGCAGGTACAGGGAACAGTCCTGGATCAGGACGGGAAACCTTTGGCAGGTGTGTCTGTGAGCGTGGTAGAATCTCAGAAACAAACGTTTTCCGATGGGAAAGGTAATTTTAGTATTGCTGTGAAACCCTCGGACAAATCCTTAACATTTAGTTATGTCGGCTATGAAGGCAAGATCGTGGCGCTGGGTGATCGTACGCAGTTACAGGTGTCACTTGCAGTGTCTACCTCACAGATGGATGAAGTGGTCGTCATCGGATATGGTACTGCGCAACGTAAGGACCTGACCGGATCTGTGGGATCGGTAAAAATTGAAGATCTGCAGAAGGCCCCGGTTAAAACTTTTGATGAAGCACTTGCCGGACGAGTGGCAGGGGTACAGGTCAGTTCGGCAGAAGGACAGCCGGGTTCGGGTATTGATATTACCATTCGTGGAAATAACTCGATCACACAAAGTAACTTTCCGCTGTTTGTAATAGATGGTTTTCCATTTGAAAGTGCGGGAGACCAGTCTATCAATCCCATAAATACAATTGATCCGGGAGATATCGAATCTATTGATGTGCTGAAAGATGCTTCGGCTACTGCTATCTACGGAGCACGGGGAGCCAATGGGGTTATTATTGTTACGACCAAAAGAGGGAAGGTAGGAAAACCGGTATTGACATTTAATACATACTACGGGCTGCAGGAAAATAATAAAAGACTACAATCTCTGAATCCTTACGAATTTGTGCGTCTGCAAAATGAGATTGATTCTGTTCGTACCAGAACCTTGTATTTTCAGGATGGCCGTAATCTGGACTATTACCGTACAGTAAAGGGAATCAACTGGGAAGATGAGATTACACGCATCGCACCGATGCAGAATCACTATTTTAACATGTCAGGAGGAACCGAAAAAACCAAGTATTCTACCACATTGTCGTATACCGGGCAAGATGGAGTACTAATTAATTCGGGTTTCAAACGTATACTGGGTAAGATGGTGCTGGATCAGCAGGTCAATGATAAACTGAAAGTGGGTTTAAATGCCGGTTATTCTTACATCAAAACCTTTGGTACACCGACTTCAGCATCGGGCTATGTCAATGAGACGAATATGCTTTTCAGCGTATGGTCATTCAGACCTTTGTCCATTGATCCGACATTGGATCTGATCAATGAGCCGGTCGATCCGGAAGTTGAACAGGGAAATAATAATACCTTCAATCCTATACTGACAGCCCGAAATGAGCTTCGGGAAAATTATGGTGGTAGTCTGAATACAAATGCTTATCTGGAATACGAAATCAATAAATATCTGAAACTTCGTCTGGCTGGTGGTTACAATCAGGGTCAGCGTGAATATGATGTCTTCAACGGACGATTCTCAAGATCCGGTTTTATTTCCAACTTTGCGGTCAGCGGGTCCAAATCTATCTTTATGAGTTCAGGCTGGCAAAATGCCAATACGCTGACGTATGCACGGAGATTAAATAAGAATCATTACTTTGATCTGATGGTCGGTTTCTCTGCCGAATCCGGCAAAAGCAGACTGTTCAACGGAAGTGCTATTCTTCTGCCAAATGAAAGTCTGGGCCTGAATGGCCTGGGAGAAGGGATCCCAAATGCGGTAGGAGCAGGCTCTTCTGAATGGGCATTAGCTTCCTTTATGGGAAGATTAAACTATAAGCTGCTGGATCGTTTTATTTTTACAACTACCTTACGTGTAGACGGTTCTTCCCGTTTCCTTGGAGACAATATCTGGGGTTACTTTCCTTCAGCTGCTGCGGCATGGCAGATGGATAAAGAAGAGTGGCTTAAATCGGTTCCGGCAATTTCGACCTCCAAACTTCGCGTATCATGGGGAGTCACCGGTAACAATGCTGTCAGCAACTTTGCTGCTTATCCGGCTATGGCTGCAGTCAATACAGATGCCGGTAATTTCTACAATAATTTTCCGGGATATACTTTTGGTGGAGGTTATTCCAATGGACTGGCAAATATCAGTATCGGAAATCCAAACCTGAAGTGGGAGTCAACCAGTCAGATCGATATCGGATATAATCTGGGATTATTCAAAGATAAGCTCACCGTAGAAGTAGATGTATACGATAAGAAAACATCCAATCTGTTGCTGAATGCCGATATGTCTCCGAACACCGGATATTACAGATCTATCAAGAATATCGGTAAAGTGGGTAACAGAGGACTGGAAGTCACACTTAGCTATTCACCTATTGTCAAAAAGGACTTTAGCTGGAATACATCTTTTAATATTGCTTTTAACAGAAATAAAGTCTTGTCACTGGCTGAGAATCAAAACTATCTGCTGACCAGTCAGGGATGGGGTGATGACTGGAAAAATATTCCGGGATATGTGGCCAAGATAGGTGAGCCTATCGGCATGTTCTATGGATATATCTATGAAGGTGTATATAAGTATGATGATTTTAATAAGGTCGGGGATAATTATGTGCTGAAGGACAATGTGACTTCTAATAATGCTTCAGGCACTTCCGTTCAGCCAGGAGATATCAAATACCGTGATCTGAACGGCGACTACATTATCAATGAAGCAGATAAGACAGTGATCGGTAATCCTAATCCTGTTCACATAGGAGGTTTTTCCAATAACTTTTCATATAAAGGTTTTGACCTGAATGTCTTTTTACAATGGTCCTACGGCAATGATATTCTGAATGCCAATCGTATTGTATTTGAATCGGCCTATAAGTATGGTTATAACCAATGGGCTACCTATGCGGACCGATGGTCTCCCGAAAATCCGGATTCAGATATCCCGGGCGTAGCAGCAATCAAAGGAAATGCTTCCAAAGCATATTCAACACGGGTAGTGGAGGACGGTTCATTTCTGAGGCTGAAGACAGTAGCTCTGGGCTATAATTTCAAAAGGGAGTTTTTGCAGGGTATCAAACTGAAGACACTGAGGATATATGCCTCCACTCAGAATCTCGTGACCTGGACTAAATATTCAGGCTATGATCCGGAAGTCTCCGTGAGGAGATCTGCTTTGACTCCGGGTTTTGACTTTTCTGCTTACCCGAGAGCCAGAACGATAACTGTGGGTTTGAATACAACATTTTAAAAGGATTATAACAGCATATAATTATGAAAAAAATACTGATATCTTTAGTCATTGGAGCAGCTGCATTGACATCCTGCAACAAATTTCTGGAAATATTGCCGACCAGTACTGTTGCTCCTCAGAATTTCTTCCGGAATGAGGCAGAAGCAGAAATGGCACTGACGGGAGTATATGATATTCTGGCCAAATCCGGAACATACGGTCGTACGATCTATTTTGAGCTTGATATCGCTGACGATAGTTTTGTCGCACTTTCTTCCTGGACACAGGATCTTGCCTTATTTAATTACAACCCTTCGGATACAAAAGTTACAGACCTGTGGAATTATCTCTATACAGGAATCAACAGAGCCAACACCTTGCTTGATAATATTGACCGCGTAGATATGGATGCTACCAAAAGAAAAGCAATTGAAGGGCAGGCTTTATTCTTAAGAGCGTATTACTACTTTATATTGACCAACTACTGGGGCAATATTCCTGTACGTACTACTGCAACCTCTTCAGTGACTGATAATGACCTGGAGTTTACTCCTTACAGTGAGGTGTATAAAATGATTGTTGCAGATATGGAAAAGGCAGCGGATATGGTCAATCCTGCGTCTGCTTACGGACATGCAGGACGGGTTACCAAACAGACTGTATGGGGTATTCTTGCACGTGTCAATCTCAAGATGGGCGGAGCCCCTTTGCATGATCAGTCCCGCTATGCGGAAGCAAAAAAATGGGCGGAAAAGGTAATCCTCGGCGGAGGAAATGCATTGAACCCGGATTTCAGAGAGGTTTTCAAAAATATGAGTAAAGGAACTTATGATGTGAAAGAATCTATGTGGGAAGTTGAATTTAACCGGTACAATGGCACACAGAATGAAGAAGGTTCACTTGGTTCCATCAATGGTATAGCTGCTTCGGCTACCACACCGTGGGGATTCAGTTATGGTGCAAAGCATGCCATCCCGTATTACTTTAATATGTTTGAAAATTATCCGATGACGATCAATGGGGTAAGTCAGATCCTTTCTCCCGATATGCGGAGAGACTGGACAATCGGATCGTATTACTACTCCGGTAATCTGAAAGCCGGCTATAACGGTACACAGATATACAACCGGATGGATGCAAAGTGGAGAAGAGAATATGAACCTACTGATCCTAAATTTAACGGTACCACTACCATCAACTTTCCTTTGTTAAGATATTCTGATGTCCTGCTGATGTATGCCGAAGCTGACAATGAGATCAACGGGCCACAAAGTCAGGCTGTTGAATATGTAAATCAGGTGAGACGAAGAGCATATGGTAAAACGTTGGGCAATGGGGTATACTATGTGACTGTCGATAACGGCGGAACAGGATATACACAGGAGCCACAGGTCAATGTCGTGGGTGGCGGAGGTTACGATGCGGAGGCGAGAGCTGTAATATCTGCAGGGAAAGTGACAAGTATCATGCTTCTCAATCCCGGGCAGGGATTCACTTCTGTACCCAATGTGGTCATTGCAGGAAACGGAACAGGAGCCACGGCTACGGCTACTTTAGATCCACGCGCTACAGTCAATGCTGATCTGAAAACCAATGAAATTCTTGATAAAGTAGCGTTTCGTCTGGCTGTCCGCAGAGAGCGGGCATTAGAGCTAGGCTATGAAGGTTTGAGAAGATTTGATCTGGTACGCTGGGGAGATTACATCAGCACGATGAAAAATGTTGCTGTTCATATCAAGAGTACTGCAACAGGTACATCTGCTACTTATGCATATGCCTCCCGTCACGGAGATAATATCTCACAGCGTGATACAGTGCTGGCTATTCCTTCGCGGGAGATCCAGATGAACAAAAAGGCTAAACAAAATAATGGTTGGTAAGTAATCATAATGAAAATGAAAAAGATTTGGATCAATACAATAGCTATACTTAGCATTTTTTATATGAATTCCTGTCAGAAAGATATTCCTGAAAAAGTATCTTTCGAGGCTAATCCTGACCGTATGGAAATCGGCCTGCAGGATTCTGTAACCTTTACCTATACCGGATATGCAGATGTTATATCTTTCTATTCGGGAGAAAAAGGCCGGGAATATCAATACCGGGATCGTACCGAAATGGAGGGATTGAGCATGGAACTGTCCATTGCCTCGCGTGTGTTATACGGTTCGCAGGAGAAAAATGTGAAACTGATGTATTCGACATCATTCTCCGGAAATTATTCGGCAGCAGGAATCAAGGAGGAAGAATGGACGGATATCAGTGATAAATTTACCTGGTCTACAGCGGCTGTTCCTAACGGAATCGCTGCCACGACTACAGCTTCCGGTCCTGCAGACCTTTCTTCTTTACTGGTACCAGGTAAGCCTATCTATTTTGCTTACCGGTATGAAAGTCAGGCGGCTACCTCTGCCGCTACCGGCGGAAGATCATGGAGACTGCCTGTATTTGATCTGGCCACTAAAACACCGGAGGGCACACGTGCTGTACTGGCTACTGTGCGGACAGCAGGATGGAAGATTGTGCCTGTACTCACAGGAGTCAACAAGGCCAGTTACTGGACCATCAGCTCTTCAGACCCGTATCTGTTCTTTACACCTAACAGTACACTGGAGCCACATATCCACTGGGTAATCACAGCTCCGTTTGCACCAACAAGTGTCAAGCCAGATAAACCATTGGTTCAGAAAGCAATGATAGATCCGATGCCACAACGCCTGACCTACAAGTTCACGACTCCGGGTACATATAAAGTAACATTTGTTGCGCAGAATGTAAATTACAAAGGAGAGGAAACTGCAGTGAAACAGTTTGATATCAAAGTGAATCCATAACATGCAGGTCAAAAGAAATAATAGTCTGGACACCTTACGCGGAATTGCTATTCTTCTGATGGTCTTGTCGGCCAGCATTGCTTTTGGAGTCATGCCAGGCTGGATGTATCATGCGCAGGTACCGCCACCCGATCATCAGTTTAACCCGGCCATTGCTGGTATTACCTGGGTGGATCTGGTATTTCCTTTCTTCCTGTTTTCAATGGGGGCGGCTATTCCTTTGTCTATGCAAAATAAGTTGACCAAGTTATCCTCCTGGCAGATTTTGCTCTCTGTAGCAAAGCGGTTTATACTGTTGGTCTTCTTTGCTTTATTCACGATGCATGCAAGGGCATGGGTGCTTAGTGACAGTCCCGGCACAACAGAATATGTGCTGTCAATATTGTCATTCGGTCTCTTGTTTCTGATCTATGTTGATCTGGAGCAGAAGATTGGTAAACGTAATGACTGGATCGTAAAAATCATATCCTATCTGGCCTGTGCTGCCATTGTGTTTATGGGTAAGGATCAGGATAAAACCTTTAACATCCACAATCCGGATATTATTATTCTGGTACTGGCCGACATGGCTCTTTTCGGCACGTTGATATGGTGGCTGACTGCCAGAAACATCTGGATCAGGATGGGAATTCTTCCGTTGATAATGGCTGTATTCCTGGCATCTAAAAACGAAGGATCTATTAATTATTACCTCTACAACTGGACTCCGGCCGACTGGCTGTATAAGTTTTACTACCTCAAATATCTGTTTATTATTCTGCCGGCTACACTGGTTGGAGAATGGATCATTGCAGAACAGAAGTCACCGTCGGATTGGAAAATCTGCAAATCTTCTTATCTGATGGTAGGAATGATAGGGTTTCTGTTGTTGTTGGCTAATGTAATTCTGCTGTATAGCCGGGAGCTGGTTCTTAACTTTTTCTTGTCTGTGGTATTGATGTTAGCTGCTGTATATCTGATCCGCAAGATCGGAACGGTCAATATTATATCCAGACTGGTGTATACAGGAAGTTATCTGCTGTTGCTTGGTCTGTTGCTGGAGTCGTATGAAGGAGGGATCAAGAAAGATTTTTCCACATACAGTTATTACTTCGTGTGTTCTGGACTTGCCTTTTTCACAATGTCCTCCCTGTATGTACTGGAAGTATACGGATTATTCAGCAGAATGACCCGGATACTGGCTTCAGTCGGTAAAAACCCAATGGTAGCCTACACTGCGGGCAACTTGCTGCTGATTCCGGTATTGCGTCTTTCCGGACTGGAGGAATACCTCAACCGGTTGAATCACGGATTGGGGGATGGCACCCTGAGAGGTATTATTTTTACAGGTATTGTCGCCTTATTTACGATCTGGACCACAGAGAAAAAGTGGTTTTGGAAATCATAGTTTATCAAATTTTATAATTATAGCGTTTAATCAATGAGTCTAAGTTTAGTCGATATAAGCATCATATTTGTTTATATCATTGGTATAATAGGATTGGGATTTTATATCTCTACAAAAGCATCTAAAGATCTGCAATCTTATTTTTTAGGGGGCAATACGATGAAATGGTATTACCTGGGGCTGAGTAACGCGTCCGGAATGTTTGATACATCCGGTACGATGTGGACCGTCAGTATACTTTTCATTTATGGACTCAAGAGTGCCTGGATTCCCTGGCTGTGGCCGGTCTGGAATCAGGTTTTTGTCTTTGTCTATCTGGCCATATGGATGCGCCGGTCGGGGGTAATGACAGGGGCACAATGGATTACTTTTCGTTTTGGTGACGGCAAAGGTTCCAAGTTGTCACATATTATCATTGTGGCATTTGCGGTAATAAGTGTGATTGGCTTTATAGCCTATTTCTTTGAAGGCATCGGTAAGTTTTGTACTTCCATTCTTCCGTGGGATCTGAGTGTGGATATACTCGGCTATCATTTGTCTTCAGCCCGCTCATATGCCTTGATTATCTGTGCGCTGACGACCTTATATACAGTTAAAGGCGGTATGTACAGTGTAGTAGCGACAGAGGTGCTGCAGTTTTTTATTATGACGCTGGCTTGTTTTGCCATAGGGTATATTGCATATAATGCTGTGACTGCTGAGCAGATTCGTGCAGCCATACCGGATGGATGGCTTGATATGTCATTTGGCTGGACACTTGATCTGGATTGGAGCAAGACACAGGTTCCCAATGCAAACGATAAAATACTATCCGACGGATTCGGGATGTTTGGAGCTTTGTTTATGATGATGGTATTCAAAGGAATATTTGCCTCAATTGCCGGACCTGTACCGAGTTACGATATGCAGCGCGTATTGTCTTCACGTACTCCGTCTGATGCAGCAAAGATGAGTGTGAGTTCCATCTTTGTGATGTATATACCTCGTTATCTGATGGTGGCGTCATTCGCCGTGCTGGGACTGGTATATCTTGGGCCGGAAATGGGGCAGATGGGAGCCAATATTGATTTCGAAAAAGTGCTTCCCGAAGCGGTCAACCGCTTTGTACCGATAGGGCTTAAAGGATTGATCCTCGCCGGGTTTCTTTCCGCTTTCATGGGGACGTTCTCCGCATTTGTCAATGCTGCCCCGGCATACATTGTCAACGATATCTATAAAAAGTATGTAAACCCGAATGCCTCCAATGCAAAATATATACGCCTGAGTATTATATCCTCAGTGCTGCTGGTTATTATCGGTATTATATTTGGCTTCAATGCAGCTTCACTTAATAAGATTACACTATGGATTACTTCTGCCTTATATGGAGGTTATGTGGCTGCGAACGTGTTGAAATGGGTTTGGTGGCGTTTTTCAGGAGACGGTTATTTCTGGGGTATGCTTTTCGGCCTTATAGCTTCTACGCTCAAATTATTCCTGTTTCCGGAGATTGTCGATATTTATATCTTCCCTATTATTTTCCTTTTCTCACTTCTGGGATGTATTATCGGGACTTACCTCAAGCCCCTGGAAAATCGTGAAACAGTCAAAGAATTCTACAAGAAAACAAAGCCCTGGGGTTTTTGGGGCCCTATAAAGAAAGAGGTTGAAATGGAAGATCCTTCTTTTGTCGCCAACAGCGGATTCAAGAGAGATATGTTCAATGTTGTGATCGGGATTGTATGGCAGATGGCACAGGTCGTTATACCGATTTACTTTATGGTAAGAGAAAATACCAAGATGGTGATCTGGTGTGCGGTGCTGATCCTTACCAGTATTCTGTTGAAAAAATTCTGGTGGAATAAACTCCCTGAAGCAGATAAATAACATATGGAGAAGAAGCGTATTTATATGATCCTGATCATGTGTCTGCAGATGATAACAGGATTATTTGCACAGGAAGCAGTAATAGACAGTAGCTATGCGAACAGTTATTATCAGAAGCGTCAGGCTTATTACGATCAGTTGCCTAAAGTGAAGAATGCCATTGTCTTTCTGGGGAACAGTATCACAGAAGCAGGTCAATGGTATGAAATCGCACAGGTACCTCATATTATCAACAGAGGTATCAGCGGAGATGTGACGTACGGTATATTGAACAGGTTGTCTTCCGTTACTGCCCTGCACCCGAAAAAAATCTTTATGACAGTAGGAATTAACGATGTCAAAAGAGGTATTCCTCCGGAATATACAGTACAGAATATAGAACGGATTATTAAAAGAGTACGTAAAGACTCCCCGAAAACAAAATTACTGATTCAGAGTGTACTGCCGGTTCGGGAATCTATGTTTACAGATGGTTACCAGCGTGTGACCAATCAAAAAGTAGTGCTGCTTAACGAACAGATCAAAACGCTGTGTCAGCAGTATAATGTTCCTTTTATAGATGTCCATCAGGCTATATTCATGGATAAGGAAGGACGCCTGAAACAAGAGCTGACAACAGATGGGATACATCTCCGGGCAGAAGCTTATATACAATGGATCGAATACCTGAAAACTAAGAAATATTTATAACCATGCATAAGAATTTAATCGCATTGATAGCTGTGCTGTGCAGCATACATGTACAGGCACAAAAAATTGACTCCAGTTATAACAACACGTATTATCAGGGACGGATGGAATTATTCAATTCTCTTCATATTCCGCATTCAGCCATTGTCTTTCTGGGTAACAGTATTACCGAGAGAGGAATGTGGCATGAACTACTGAGCGGAAAGCCCATTGTCAACAGAGGTATCGGCGGAGATAATACGTTTGGAGTATTGGCGAGGATACAGCCTGTCATAGACGCCAAGCCTAAGAAAGTATTCTTGTTGATCGGTGTCAATGACATCTCACGGAATCTTCCTGTAGAGGTAACAGCAGCCAATTATGAAAAGATTATTCAGCGCTTCAAAAAGGGAAGTCCCAAGACTACCTTGTATGTACAGAGTGTATTGCCTGTAAATGATGCCATACTGAAAGCAGAATATATCAAGAACAAAGGTCATCTGATTATCGAATTGAACAAGCGGATAAAAGCATTAGCTGCTCAGTACAATGTTCCGTTTATTGAATTATATTCTTTATTCAATGATGGTCAGGGTAATCTGTTGCCTGAAATGACTAACGACGGTATACATCTGAGACCTGCGGCCTATGTGAAATGGGTTGATTTTCTGAAGCGTAACAAGTATTTATAACATTAGCTAACCTTACTATAAAAAACAAAATCAAGTGAAGATTACAGGGACATTTATCGACGAAATATCGCATGATATTCCGCATCAGAACTGGGGTGCGGAAGAATGGGACAGGGATTTTGCATATATGAAAGCCGTAGGTATTGATACGGTGATTATGATCCGCAGCGGATACCGCAATTTTATTACTTATCCGTCAGCATACCTGATGAGCAAGCACGGTTGTTATCGTCCTTCTATGGACCTGGTAGAGCTGTATCTTACGCTCGCTGACAAGTATGAAATGAAATTTTACTTCGGACTCTATGACAGCGGGGTGTATTGGGATACCGGAAATCTGCAGTTTGAAATCGATGCCAACAGGTTTGTGATTGATGAAGTATGGCAGAAGTACGGGCATTATAAGAGTTTTGGCGGATGGTATATCAGTACGGAGATAAGCCGAAGAACAAAAGGTGCCACAGAGGCTTTTTATACCCTGGGAAAACAGTGTAAAGATGTAAGCAATGGTCTGCCGACATTTATTTCTCCCTGGATAGATGGCAAAAAAGCAGTGATGGCTTCCAGCGCATCCCTCAGTAAAGAAGATGCTGTGTCTGTCAAGGAACATGAACAGGAGTGGGGTGAAATCTTTGATGGAATTTCCGGAGCAATAGATGCAGTTGCTTTTCAGGACGGACATATTGATTATCATGAGCTGCCGGCATTTTTTGAGATCAATAAGAAACTTGCTGATCGCTACGGACTGGAGTGCTGGACCAATGCCGAATCCTTTGACCGGGATATGCCGATCAAATTTCTGCCTATTAAGTTTGATAAGCTGAGATTAAAGCTCGAAGCTGCCCATGCTGCGGGCTACGATAAAGCAATAACATTTGAATTTTCACATTTTATGAGTCCGCAGTCGGCTTATCTGCAGGCAGGACATTTATACAACAGATATAAGGAATACATCAATACATCAGGATTTTAAGCAGATACAACACGTTATGAAGATATACAGTGATATATATAAGAATGAACTATTAGAAAAGGTGATTCCATTTTGGGAAAAATATTCCATAGACCGGGAGTGCGGAGGGTATTTCACATGTCTGGATCGGCAGGGTAACGTCTTTGATCAGGATAAATTTATGTGGTTGCAGGGACGTCAGGTCTGGATGTTTTCATTCCTTTACCAGCATTGTGAACAAAAACAGGAGTGGCTGGATATTGCCCTGCACGGTGCTTCATTTATGGAGCAATACGGAAGAGATGCAGAAGGCAACTGGTATTTTTCACTCAACAGAGAAGGGAAACCACTTGTACAACCTTATAATATCTTTTCGGATTGCTTTGCAACAATGGGATTCAGTGCACTATACAGAGCTACTGGGAATACGACATACAGTGCTATCGCCAAACAGACTTTTGAGCAGATACTGAAGAGGAGATCCAATACCAAAGGCGTATACAATAAAATATATCCCGGAACACGGGACCTGCGTAACTTTTCCCTTCCCATGATCCTGAGTAATCTGGCTTTAGAAATGGAAGAGCTGTTAGATAAACAAGTGGTGGAACAATTGCTGGATGAGATCATTCATGAGGTAATGGAAGTGTTTTATAATGAAGAGCGGGGTATTATTTTCGAAAATGTCAATCCGGACGGTAGCTTCAGCAATAGTTTTGAAGGCCGGCTGCTCAATCCCGGACATACGTTAGAGGCCATGTGGTTTATTATGGATCTGGCCGTTCGGAAAGGAGATCGTCCCCTTATTGATAAAGCATTAGAAATAGCCCTGAATGCATTGGAATATGGCTGGGATAAAGAATATGAGGGCATATTTTATTTTCTGGATAGTGAGGGACATCCTCCTCAACAGCTGGAATGGGATCAAAAACTCTGGTGGGTACATCTGGAAGCTCTGGTATGTATGGCTAAAGCCTGGAAGCTGACCGGAGATGAACGTGCTAAAGCCTGGTTTGTGAAATTACATGATTACAGCTGGGAAAAATTCAGAGATGCCGAATACGGGGAATGGTTCGGTTATCTGAACAGAAGAGGAGAGGTGCTGCTTCCTCTCAAAGGAGGAAAATGGAAAGGGTGCTTCCATGCTCCGCGTGCACTCTGGCAGATTCATCAAACCTTAGCTTAAGTATATAACCAATTATAAAGCCTTTATTATGAATGTAATGAGTAGTCCATCCGCTACTGTGGATAATCCAAAAATACTTAACGCTGCTGTTATTGTGGCAGCGTTGGGTTATTTTGTAGATATATATGACCTGCTGCTTTTCAGCATTGTCCGTGTTCCCAGCCTGCAGGCCTTGGGGTATAGCGGGGAGCAGTTAACTAATCATGGTATTTTTCTGTTAAATATACAGATGATTGGTATGCTTGTCGGCGGTATTTTTTGGGGCATTCTGGGGGATAAGAAGGGACGGTTGTCTGTATTGTTCGGATCGATCTGTCTGTACTCCATCGCGAATATTGCCAATGGTTTTGTAACGACAATTGAAGGCTACAGTTTGTGGCGTTTGGTTGCAGGAATAGGTCTGGCCGGCGAATTAGGAGCGGGTATTACCCTTGTCACGGAAATTATGCCGAAAGAAAAACGAGGGCTGGCGACCACAATTGTTGCCTCGGTCGGAGTCAGCGGAGCGGTAGTTGCTTATTTTGTAGCACAGTTCTTCTCCTGGGAAGTATGTTATTTTATCGGTGGAGGATTGGGACTTTCTTTACTGGCACTGCGCATAGGTGTCAGGGAATCTGCCATGTTCGCTAAGACACTCCATCAGAAACACGCTTCGAGAGGTGATTTTTTGTCTCTGTTTAAAGATACCGGGCGCTTTTTGAAGTATCTGAAATGTATAATTATAGGTGTCCCGTTATGGTTTGTGGTAGGGATTCTGATTACCTTATCACCGGAGTTTGGTAAAGTGCTTGGCGTACAGGGAGAGGTAAGTGCAGGTGCTGCTGTAGCCTGTTGTTACGGAGGGTTAGTTGTAGGTGATATCCTGAGCGGATTTCTCAGCCAAATACTCAAAAGCCGTAAAAAAGTCGTGTATGTATTCCTTTCGTTGGCAGTTATCAGTGTTTCCGCTTATTTCTCGCTGACAGGATTGTCTGTGACAGCATTCTACTTTATTTGCTTTTTCCTTGGGCTTTCAGTAGGCTATTGGGTAATCTTTATGACCATTGCAGCAGAGCAATTCGGTACCAATATCCGGGCCACAGTTACGACTACAGTGCCTAACTTTGTGAGAGGGGCGGTTGTACCCCTGACGATTTTGTTTCAGTTTCTCTATACTTCATTTGACAATCTGATTTATGCTGGTATCTGTGTAGGCTTGCTGTGTCTGCTGTTAGCTTTTTGGGCAATCAGAGGCATGCAGGAGACTTTTTCAAAAGATCTCAATTACCTGGAAGAAGAAGGAAAATAACGGAAGTATTTTTTACTTTATAAAACACATGTGCCGCCTGAACCATATCCGGGCGGCACATATGTTTTATTTTGAATAGCTTACTATTTCAGTTCCTTCAGCCATTTCTGCTCCTCCGGAGTCAGATTTTTAGGTTCAGGTATATATTTCGGATCCGCTGTATACCAATCTATATTACTGTAATAATCCTTTAAGTCTTTGGACTTAAAAACATATCCCCGTCTTGCAAACGGAAGATTACGTAATATTTTTTTGCTTGTTTCATCCTTGGCCTTAAGAATGCGATTCTGTGCATATGCCGCAAAGGGCAGAATATCTGTTTTGGAATCAAAAGATTCTTCCGGAGGAAAGTAGTTTTCAGCAGAGAGATAAAGTTCACCTGCAGGAGCAAAATTGGTCTTATGAAAAACTAATGTGCCTTGACGGATAGTAAACCGGATCTGATCCGACTCATGTACAGAAGAAGGAAGCACTTTTACATCTTTTGTTTTTCCCCAGCCTTTAATCTGCCAGTCTTCCTTTTGATCAAAAAATGTTTTATGGATATTGAATTCCGTTACATCTCCCATATCTACAATCAAAGTGAAGTCGTCGATCTGCTTATTTGCCCATCGCTTTGCTGCTGTCAGTACATATTCCAGATAGTATTGATAATCTATAGAACCGGAAAGGTCATAGGTGTAGGTATGCTGGATACTGTTTTTACCTTTTCTGAAGGGAGCATCAAAATAATACACATAGTTAAAACCAACCTCATTAACATTATCAATCTCCTTCTTGATTTTATCCAATGGTTCAGATAAAATTTTGCCGTTATTGACATAGAGCGAATCATATACGTAGGCAACTTTATACGGAAGATCCTGATTGTTCAGTTTTACTGTAAAATCTCTCATATAGGGATGAAAGCCATTTTTTGGCGTACCATCTACATCTCCGGATGGAGACATCGCTTCAAATCCGACCGTAATTCTTTTATCCTGAACAGGATTTTCAAATTCATAATATACGGTGATATGTACCTGTCGGTCTCCTGCCTTTCTGATAGTCAGGATTTCCTTTCTGACACTGATGTCCGTTTCGTTGATCGGTACAAGTTGATTCCCTCTAGCAAAGAATGCACCATCATTGGCATGGCTGTAAGCTGTGAAGCACAGTAAAAGCGATAATATCAATAGGAAATTTTTCATCAGTATAGCATATTTATAATCATAAATATACACATCCCGTGCAATATATGAATTGCCGGATTATTTAATTTGGTATTGCGTATATTTGTTCTAAAGCAAATACAATCACTCCATGTCTTCAATACTTATCAAATCTGCACATATTGTCAATGAAGGGACAACCACAGTAGCAGATGTTTATATCCGTAACGGACGAATCGAAAAAATAGGAAGCGAACTTCAGGTCAAAGCAGATAAAGAAATAGATGCGACCGGGCTGCATCTTCTTCCGGGACTGATCGATGATCAGGTTCATTTCCGTGAACCCGGTCTGACACATAAAGCCGATATCTGGCATGAAAGCCGTGCAGCCGTAGCCGGAGGCACTACCTCTTTCATGGAAATGCCCAATACAGTTCCCAATACATTGACACAGGAACTGTTGCAGGATAAATATGATATAGCAGCTAAAAACGCATTAGCCAATTACTCCTTTTTTATGGGAGCTGCCAATGATAACCTGGAGGAAGTTCTCAAGACAGATCCGCGAAAAGTATGTGGGATCAAAGTCTTTATGGGATCTTCAACAGGAAATATGCTGGTCGATAATGAAAAAGCCCTGGAAGGAATCTTTGCCAACGCTCCTACATTAGTAGCTACGCATTGTGAAGATGAAGCAACAATAAAAGCTAACCTTGCGATTTTCAAAGAACAATATGGCGAGGAAGGTCTGACTATACAGATGCATCCGCTTATCCGTTCGGAAGAAGCGTGCTATCTGTCTTCTTCAAAAGCAGTTGAACTGGCTAAGAAAAATAATACCCGTTTGCATATTCTGCATATTTCCACAGGAAAAGAAACCGCATTGTTTCGCAATGATATCCCTTTGGAACAAAAGCGAATCACTGCAGAAGCCTGTATCCACCATATGTGGTTTTCTGATCAGGACTATGCTGCCAAAGGTAATTTTATCAAATGGAATCCGGCAGTCAAGACCGCTTCCGATAGGGATCAGATTGTTAAAGCATTGTTGGACGGGCATATTGATGTGATCGCTACGGATCATGCTCCACATACGATCGAAGAAAAGTTACAGCCTTATCATGCCGCTCCGTCAGGAGGACCTCTAGTGCAACATGCACTGCAGGCTCTGCTGGATATGGTCAGTCAGGGAAGAATGACGCTGGAACAGCTGGTACAGAAATCTGCACATAATACGGCGATCTGTTTTCAGATCGAAGACCGGGGATTTATCCGTGAAGGATACTGGGCCGATCTGGTACTGGTGGATCTCCATAAACCGTATACCGTTTCAAAATCCAATATCCTGTCTAAATGTGGCTGGTCACCGTTTGAAGGACATACTTTTACCTCTACTGTAGAACATACAATTGTCTCGGGACAATTGGCTTATACAGGTGGTTCACTCATTGAATACGGAGCAGGACAGCGCTTGCTGTTCAATCGCTAAGCCTTACCTAAATCTACCTATACGATGAACAAAAGAGATTTTATCAAATCGATTACATGGGCTGCTGCGGCAGTTCCTCTTACTGGATTCGCGCGCGACAGCGAGAAGGCAGCAGCCTGGGTCAAACAAGGGCAACTGTTAGCTCAGAAGTTGAAAAAAGGAGATACGATCGGGTTGATAGCTCCGGCAGGTGTTCTGGACGATGAAGAATCGATCAGCATAGCCAGAGAAATCTTTCAGACACTGGGTTTCAACGTAAAGGAAGGTGCTCATATACGCAATCGGTACGGACAGTTGGCAGGTACAGATGAAGAGCGCATAGCCGATATTCATACAATGTTTGAAGACCGGCAGGTAAAAGCTATTGTCTGCGTTCGTGGCGGTACAGGTACATCACGGCTTCTGGACCGTCTGGATTATAAACTGATTGGCCGTAACCCCAAGATATTATTAGGCTACAGCGATATTACAGCTTTACTGCTGGCGCTCTACAGCAAGACCGGGCTGATCGGTTTCCATGGAGCGGTGGGGATCAGTACCTGGACCAATAAAGTCGCAAGGGCATTTGAAAGTCAGTTGGTCGAGAATAAGCTTCCTTTATTTACTAATCCTACAGATAAAGGTGATCACGTAGTTCAGTATAAAGAGCGGATCACGACACTTCATCCGGGGAAAGCAGAGGGCATATTGCTGGGCGGAAATATGACAGTACTTACAGGACTCTGCGGAACACCTTATCTGCCGGACTTTAAAGACGCTATTTTATTTCTGGAAGAGGTCGATGAAAAAGTAGAACGCGTAGACCGGATGTTCTGTCAGCTGAAACTGTCCGGAATATTAGCTGTAATCAAAGGTTTTGTATTTGGTAAGTGTACAGGCTGCGGCCCTTCAGGAGGTTATGGTTCACTCACACTGCAACAGGTTATGAACGATTACATAAAGCCTCTGGGGATACCGGCATACAGCGGTGCTATGATTGGTCATATTGCGGATCAGTATATATTGCCTGTAGGGGCAGCAGTCCGGATAGATGCGGATAAAGGCACTATAGAATTAGTACAACCTGCTTTGAAAGATTAAATGAATAAGCTCTTAATTATCTGTTTACTTATGCTTCTTGGAAAAGATTCGTTTTCTCAGTCACTAGTATTGAGCAAAACGCAATTAGATAAGGCCCACATGGCCTATAAAGAGTCTGCTTTGAAACATCGCCGATTCAAACATTCCGATGTGGAACAACTCATCCTGCGTCATCAGCAGCAACATGCGCTGGATGTACAGCAGATCGGATCATCGGTAGAGCAGCGGAGTATCTATGAACTTCGCTTCGGAGTCGGAAAAAAGGTCGTGATGCTGTGGTCACAAATGCATGGAGATGAGCCTACAGCGACCATGGCGCTATTTGACCTTTTTAATTTTCTGGAAGGAAAGGAAGATGATTTTGAAGAAGTAAGATCCCTACTCAAGGCACATCTGGCTATCCACTTTATTCCTATGCTCAATCCGGATGGTGCAGAACGCTATACCAGACGCAATGCGCAGAAGATAGACCTGAACCGCGATGCCCGCAATACCGCGACTCCGGAAGGAAAGCTTTTGCGTGCACGTGCGGAGAGTCTGAAACCACAATACGGTTTCAATCTGCATGACCAGAATATTTATTATAATGTTCCAGGTACGCAGACACCCGTGACTATTTCTTTATTGGCTCCGGCCTATAATATGGAGCGGGATATCAATGAGGTGAGAGGCAATGCAATGAAAATCATCGTCGGAATGGAAAAACTCCTGCAGGACTATATTCCCGGAGCAGTGGCTAAATATGATGATGAACATTCACCGAGAGCTTTTGGTGATAATTTTCAAAAATGGGGAGCCAGTACCGTTCTGATTGAATCAGGAGCCTTCAAAGGTGATCCCGAAAAACAGGAAATCCGTAAACTGAATTTTGCTATTATACTGAATGCTTTGGTACAGATCGCACAGGGATCTTATGAACAATATGATATAAAAGATTACGAACGTATTCCATTTAATGCTTCACAACTGCACGATGTCGTACTCCGCAATGTGAGTACAGTGTCGGCCGGATTACCCCTGCAGGTAGATGTTGCAATCCGGCGTGATGAGATTACCTCGGGAGATGACTATTACAGCAAAGGATATGTAGAAGATCTGGGTGATCTGAAAGAGTTCTATGGATATGACGATCTGGATGCCACTGGTCTGTCGCTTTCTTATGGACAAATCTATCCCACAACATTCCGTCATTACAGTGAACTTACAGCTGATGTCATTTTTGGCCTGCTAAAGCAAGGATATTCCACTGTAATTGTAAGGGAGCAGGAGCAGCAAAAAACATTGCGGCTGCCGGTCAGAATAGTACATCAGCCTACAGAACAACGTCATGCCACAGGACTGTCACTCGGTCAGGAAGCTACATTTTTTCTAAAAAAAGATAATGAATTCCGTTACGCCATTATTAATGGATATCTGATAGACCTGAGCGGAAATCTTCCGGATGCTTTTAACGGGATAAAATAGATCATATTTATTTTCTTCTGTTAAAGACAGGAGAAGTCAGGGTGACAAGGAGTTCTTGTATAAATGCTGTTACTCAAAGGTTTGCGTAATTTATATTATTGCTTTATCATACGTATTGGACAAAAACAATACTTTAACTTGCAGAGCAATAATAACACTACAGATGATCAAACCAATTGCATTCCTTGGCAGCTTGTGTATGCTGACGGCATTACATGTACAGGCTCAGCATGAATATCCTCCACAAAAACCATTGTGGAATATCGACGAACTGGGTACACAACGTGCTGTATTGCGCGTAGAATCCGCATCAAAGCAGGTCACCGCGAGTATTCCCTGGCGTAATCGTAATGTACGCGCAGACCAGAAAATAATACTTGTAGACAGTGCGACACAACAAGTATTTTCACCTTCCCATTACGGTAATATCTCTGCTGTTTCAGGAGAATTTCAATTCGAACCCCGTTCAGGTAAGGGAATCTACTACGTTTACTTTCTGCCTTATAAATTGGTCGGGAGAAGTGAAAACTATCCGGATGTAGCCTATTTAAAGCAGGAAGATGAAAGAAACACATGGGATAAAACAGTAAAGGCACGTGCGAAACTGGTTCGTATCGAGGCTGCAGATACATTCAATCAGAATGATGCCATGGATGTGATCTCTACACCGCAGGAACAAACCGCATTTCTCAAAAAACACCGCAAATCCAGTTACTTTGTTTTTCCGGAAGACCGGGATCATCAGATCAAAATGGCTGATGATCTTCCTCAGCGATGGACAACCGGCAATGTGGAAGGACAAACGCTTCGCATCAAATCAGATAAAGGAGAACTGTTGGCTTTCCAGTTGGGACTCTATTCTGATAAGCAGGATTTGCAGGATATCAAAATTTCATTTTCGGACTTAAAGAGTCAAAACGGAAATACAATAGCTTCCGGACGGATCAATTGTATCAATACCGATGGGGTGAGTTACACCGGACAACCTGTTAAGTTTAATGTAACTGTACCTAAGCAAAAAGTACAGGCGCTGTGGTGCGGGATTGACGTTCCAAAAGAGACGGTAAGTGCTGTATACGAAGGTATAATCACCATCAAACCGGCTAATGCCGCGGCAAGGAATATTCCTGTGCGTCTGGAGGTGTCTGAACGCTCTGCTGTGAATCAGGGATATGATGAACCGTGGAAGCTGACACGTCTCAACTGGTTGAATTCGACATTGGCGCAGGAGAGTACTGTGATTGCTCCTTATATCCCCTTACAGATAGACGGCAATGAGATCAGTCTGTTGGGCAGATCAGTTTCACTGGATAAAAATGGATTTCCGGCGCAAATCCGTACATTTTTTACACAGGATATGTTGAGTATAGGGAAGCAGGGTAATGATCTGTTAACAGAAGCTATACATTTTCATTTCCGTAAGAATGCGAATCAGGATGTCGTTTTTGAATATAGTCCTGTCAAATTTGACCGTAAGGAACAAGGCTTAGTCAGTTGGTCCACAACAGGAAACTCCTCCGATCTGATTTTAAATATTAAAGGATCTCTGGAGTTTGATGGTTTTGTAGATTATACCGTACAGCTTATTGCCACGAAAGATATACACCTTTCGGATGTGCAGTTTCACATTCCGTTACAGGCCCAATATGCTAAATATTTTATGGGTCTGGGAGAAAAAGGAGGGTATCGTAAAGATGTCATCGACTGGAAATGGGATGTGGCAAATAAAAATCAGGATGGCGGATGGATTGGAAATGTAAATGCAGGACTGCAGTTTGCCTTCAGAGATCAGCATTATTCCAGACCATTAAATACTAACTTTTATCTTCAGAAACCTCTTGTATTGCCTGCCTCGTGGGGCAACGAAAATAAAGGTGGTATACAGGTCGGACAAAAAGGTAAATCCATATTAGTCGATAGCTACAGTGGCGAGCGGAATATGAAAGCCGGAGATACATTGTATTACAATTTTCACCTGATGATTACACCATTCCATACCATTAATACTGACTGGCAATGGGACAATCGTTTCTTTCATGCTTACAAACCCATTGAAGAAGTAAAGAGAAGCGGTGCAAATGTCATCAATATACACCATGGCAATAATCTGAATCCCTATATAAATTATCCCTTTGTGGCAACCAGAGAGATGAAAAGTTATATAGATTCCGCACATAGGGAAGGCTTAAAAGTCAAGATATACAACACCGTACGAGAAGTGTCTAACCGCATGTATGAAATCTACCCATTACGAAGTCTGGGACATGAAGTATTTTCTTCCGGCAAGGGCGGAGGCTACTCCTGGTTACAGGAGCATCTGAATAACGATTATATCGGTGCATGGTATGTTCCCCGGTTCAACGACGCAGCTATTATCAACAGTGGAATGAACCGCTGGCACAACTACTATGTAGAAGGTATGAACTGGCTGGTGGATCATATGGGAATAGATGGTATCTATCTGGACGATGTGGCTTTTGACCGGGTTACAATGAAGCGAATCAAAAGAGTGATGACAAAAAATAATCATCCGGGTATTATCGACCTTCATTCGGCCAATCAGTTTAACAAGAGCGATGGATTTAATAACAGTGCCAACCTCTACATGGAACATTTTCCATATATCAATCGTCTCTGGTTTGGCGAGTATTTTGACTACGAAAAAAATGATCCGGACTTCTTCTTGACTGAAGTAAGCGGTATTCCATTTGGATTAATGGGGGAAATGCTGCAGGATGGAGGTAACCCCTGGAGAGGAATGATCTACGGAATGACCAACCGGTACCCCTGGGAAAAGGCTAAGGATACCCGTGATATCTGGCGGGTATGGGATGAATTTGGTATCCGGCAATCGCGTATGATCGGCTATTGGGTCGATAATAATCCGGTGAAAACAGATAATAATAAAATCCTGACAACCGTATATCAAAAGGAGGGTAGTACGATGATCGCTCTGGCAAGTTGGGCAGCAACAGACACAAAGGTAAATCTGTTGATCGACTGGAAAGCATTAGGTCTGGATGCGACTAAAGTAAGTGTCACCGCTCCCGCAATCAAGAATGTACAGGAAGCGCACGTATTCAAACCGGGAGAACAGATTCCGGTAGAAAAGGGAAAAGGTTGGTTACTTCTGGTGAAGTAGACCAAAAAAAGCAGTTAAACAAAAAGAAGCAATCTGTTAAAATAGATTGCTTCTTTTTCTTATTGAGGAAATCTTAATATCCCGGGTTTTGCTGTCCCTGGATATCCGGATTTGCATTGATCTCATCCTGTGATATCGGCAATATAGTTCTGTAGAATGAGCGGTCTATTGAAGACGTACGGGTAGGTACGCTTATCCCGGCAAAAGCATCATCAAAATTGATAGTCTTATTCAGTCTCAACATATCAAAATAACGAATCCCTTCCCCGAAGAACTCTTTGCTTTTTTCCGCTAATATCAGATCTTCCGTTACACTGGATGCAGTAGCAGCAGCTAATGCCGGAGCACGTTTGCGGATAGCCTGCAGGTATTCCGCAGCTTTTGTAGGATTAGGAACAGTGGATTTCAAAGCTGCTTCTGCAGCTGTAAGATACATCTCGGATAAACGTATGACTTTGATGTTTACCGCTGTAAAATTAGAAGTTCCTTTATCACCGCTGAAGGTTACCGAACCGGAATACTTATAGCATGAACCTAATCGTGTTGTTGATGACTCATCACGCGCCATGACACCTTTTCTTACATCATTCGGATCTGCATTTAAAGCATTCAGGAATGGAGTACTGGCAAGAAAATTCCCTAAAGCACCTGTCTGATGATTTCTCCTCATCAAATAGAAAGCAAGAGAAGTACGTGCAAGATCTCCCTGATTAGGTTCGATCACAAATTCAAGAATAGATTCTGATCCAAACTGATTCGACCAGGAGGATACCCATTGCGCATTGCTGTACAGGCTGTAAACACCCGAATTAATAACTTCCTCCGAGGCTTTCAGTGCATTGTCATAATCTCCCATTGTCAGGTAGACTCTCGCTTGTATGGCTTTGTTGGCGTAATAGTTTACATAACCGTCTCTTTTCGTTTTGGGAAGACCTGCTTCCGCATCCTTAAGATCCTTGATAATCTGCGTGTAGTTTTCTGCTACTGTGGATCTTGCCGGCTGACTGTCGTATAATAATGTTTTGGTAATATTCGGTACGCCCCAGGCATTTTTATCATCTGTATACGACTTACCATATAATCTCACGAGATCAAAATAGGCTAATGCTCTGATCGTAAGTGCATCGGATTTGGCCAATGCAAAATTTTCCAGTGTACCCTGACTTTGTAGCTTTTCAATATTTTCCAGCAGGTTATTAGACTGATAAATAATATTATAAATAGAAGTCCAGAAACTGGAATAGCTATTGGCCTGGGCACTGTGATTAAACGTATAGAAAGGGTCTAATCCCCTTCCCTGAGAAAAGAGCGTAAAATCTCCCCCTTTGGCATCTCCGTAAATTATAAAATTACGTCCGTAGTAATTGGAGGAAGTCATCTGACGAAGAATTCCGTTGACCACGATCTGTGCGTCATTGGCTGTACGGATAGCCTTGTCATAGTCTACGGCATTGCTGGGCTCGACTTCCAGAAAATCTTTACACGAATATGCTGTACTAAGTACAGATGCTGCGAGTATTATTTTTATATATTTTTTCATGTCAATATCAATAAAAATTAGAAACTGAATTCTACACCGAAAGTATACGTTTTACCATATGGCGTTTCCCAGCCACGTGTTGAGTATTGGTTGACTTCCGGATCCGCAATTTTATATTTGGAGAACGTTAGCAGATTGGTTCCGTTAAAAAATACACGGGCATTGGAAATTTTAGCTTTGCTCAACCATGCCGCCGGCAATCTGTAAGCCAGGTTAATGTTTTTCAAACGAAGAAATGAAGCGTCATAAAGGTGGCGGCTGCTGTACTGAATAGCATCTGTCAAATCATTTCCGTCAATCTTTGGTTGACTCCCCTCCATATTGTCAGGAGACCACATATTTTCGTAATAATAAGCGGACCGGATTCTTTCCCAATAATAGCCGTCATCCATCACATCTTTCTCCGCACCATCATATAATTTGCCACCTATTTTATAACTGAAATTAAATCCCAGAGAGATGTTTTTGTATTCAAGATCCGTATTAATCCCACCAAATACATCCGCTACACCTGAACCGATAATTTTACGGTTTGCATTTCCAAAATTGTAAGTGGCCGAACGACCGTTATACTCAAAATCAGATTTATCATTATTGGTATACCATACATTCTTACCGTTGTTCTTATCTACACCTGCCCATTCATAACCATAAAAAGACAATACAGACTCTCCTTCACGGTAGATGAATTGTGCCCGGGCATCTCCTCCTGTAGGATCATTCCAGATAATATCTTTTCCACCGTTTAATCTTTTGACTTTTGAATCCAGGAAGGAAGCATTCACACGGGCTGTCCAACGGAAATTATCATTTTTAATGATATCTCCGCCCAGATCAATTTCTAAACCGCTGTTATTGATTACACCTACATTTCTCAGAATCGTGGTAAAACCCGTTGTTCCCGAAGTCGGTACATCCTGTAGCAAATCTTTGGAATCTCTGTTGAAATACTCCACAGATCCTGTCAGTCGGTTATTAAATAATCCAAATTCTAAAGCCAGGTCATAAGTTTTGTTCTCTTCCCAGCCCAGATTGAGATTTCCAAGCCCTCTGTCAATAAGCCCTGTAGAACCGTCACTTACAATACCTCCCGGATTACCTTTATAGTTATACTTGTAATACATAAGAGTTCTCCACGCAAAATCATCGGTTGGTAATGTTCCGTTGACACCATATGAACCTCTTAGTCTCAGAGTGGAAAGGGTTTCATTATTCTTCAGGAAATCTTCTTTGTGCAGACTCCAGGCTCCTGAAACCGACCAGAATGTACCCCAACGGTTTTCGGGGCTTAATCTGGATGAGCCGTCCCGGCGGATAGAAGCTCCAGCGAAGTATTTTTCATTATAATTATAGTCAATCCGGGATAGATACGACATCAGATTGTTTCCCCAGGTAAAGCTGTCTGCTTTAAAATTAGCACCTGTTCCGATGGATGTTAGAGCACTGGATCCGAGATTGATAGAATTGCTGTACTGGTAATCCGTTTTATTCTTTTCCGCCTCAAAACCGCCCAGGATATTCAGATTGTGCAGTCCAAAGCTTTTAGCATACGTAAGCGTATTAGAAGAAACATACTTACGGATGTTTGTTGACCATTTACTGGAACTACCTTTATCTGTAAGACCGTTAAAATGCAAAGCTGAGTAGAACAGATCATCTTTTACTTCTGTATTATCAAACGAGAAGATAGTCTTTGCTGTCAGGTTGGTGATGATTTCCCAGGAAAGAGATTGCACGGCTCCAAGTTTCAAGGTATTTGTATTGTTGTCCCATTCCTTGTTATAATAGTCCGAATTGTAAGCTAAACTTCCGTATTGCGCAGTCCATGGATTTCCCGTTTTGTAATCTGTAGGCCAGTAGAACGGAAATAGTAAGTTGCGGGCCTGAAAGAAATAATTCGAACCTGTACTTCTGGTATCATTAAATCCGGTTTTAGCTGTGCTGGCCACATTCAGATTGACATTGTACTCTACATTATTAAATACTTTCTGAGAGAGGTTTATCCGTCCTGAAATACGGTCATACTCATTGATAATAGCTCTGCCTTTATCTTTTGTATAGGATAGAGATGAATAATATTTCGTAGTCTCTGTGCCACCACTTAAAGACAGATCATTTGTTTGAAATACACCTGTTCTGAACAGATAATCTTCCCAGTCAAAGAATTTTCCTTCTCTGTTTTCGACACCGTCAGTCATCCCCAGAATTTTGACATTCGTCATTCTCAGGGGATTATCCACCTCAAATTTGTAACCATGGATATTAAAACGACGATTGATCTGACCAAGTGCATACGTACTTGCTTCCTGATCGGTATAGTTCACACCTGTAGCACTGTTTTTATTGGATGTACGGTAATCATGGAAGATCTGATACTCCATGTTGATCTGAGCCTGAGGATCAGCAATTTCATAATTGTCCGTTGCCCATGAAGGGGTGAGGCCGATTGACGTCCTGAAGTTAAGAGTAGGTTTGCCCGTTTTACCACGTTTGGTTGTAATAACCACCACGCCATTTGCGGCCCTCGAACCATAGAGTGAGGATGCTGCGGCATCTTTCAGAATGGTGATGGATTCAATATCTGCAGGATTTAGCGTACTCATTACATTGGATGTCGAATAAAGCTGTCCGCTGATTTGTCCGACATTACCAGATACGACCGGTACACCATCAATGACAAATAAGGGATCATTGGAGGCATTCATCGATCCTATACCCCGTATACGTATGCTGGATGTGGATCCTGCCTGTCCGGAAGCAGAGTTAATCTGTACACCTGCTACCCGGCCGCTCAATGCATTTTCAAATGAAGTAGTAGGTACATCTGCAATTTCTTTGGGACTCACCGTTGCTGCAGATCCGGTATACGTGCTCTTTCGGGCAGTTCCGTATGCTACGACCATGACCTCTTCCAAAGCCTGATCACTTGCTGTCAGACTGATCGTAAGAGAGGACCGGTTACCGACTTCCATTTCTGCAGTCTGATAACCTAAAGAGGAAAAGATTAAAGTGTTGGAAGAGGTGACTTCACTGAGAGAAAAAGAGCCTTTTTCATCTGAAGAAGTACTCTTGCTGCTGCCCTTAATGGTGATCGTGACACCAGGAATAGGTTTGCCTGTTGCGGCGTCTGTCACTTTACCGGTAACAGTACTTTGTTGTGCATGAGCATGAGATACCGCAAAGCAAAACATACAGCACAAGCATGCAAGTAAAAGTTGTTTCATAGTTAAGGGTTAGTTAATTTGTTAAAAAAAATATGGTTAGTATTCTGTTATTGATTAAAAATAAAGCTAAATTTTCAGTATTCCAATTCCCGGTCTTTCCGGCAGGATGCATTTCCCCTCTACAACCTGCATACCATCATAAATATCATTTGCGATCAATAAGGCTCCATCTAAATCAGCCCAATCCACAAGAGGGGCTAACTGTGCTGCTGCGGAGATCGCACAGGAAGTTTCCGTCATACAACCGATCATCACCTTCATTTCCAGTGCTCTTGCGAGTTCAGCCATCTTTTTTGCTTCCCGCATTCCGGTACATTTCATGAGTTTGATATTGATGCCCGTGTATACATCTTTCAATGCCGGTACATCAGCCAGTCGCTGACAGGCCTCATCTGCTATCGTCGGGATCGGACTGTGTTCGGTAAGCCAGGCATTGTCATCTATCTGTTCCTTAGGCATCGGTTGTTCCAGGAAAACCACATTGCGCTCAGCAAGCCAGTGAGCCATTTCCAATGCCTGTTCTCTGGATTTCCATCCCTGATTGACATCCGCACATAGCGGGCGATCGGTTACTTTACGAATGGTATCGATAATCATTTTATCCGTATCCAACCCGAGTTTTACTTTCAGGATCTTGAACTGATCCGCTTCAGCTACTTTCTGACGGATCATTTCTTCTGTATCGATACCGATGGTATAGGATGTAGGAGGGATAAGTGCCGCATCTAATCCCCATATCTTATAAAAGGGCTGTTGCAGGATTTTCCCCAGCAAATCATGCAGTGCAATATCTATCGCTGCTTTGGCTGCTGTGTTTTTGAGCATGGTCTGATCTACGTAGTGTAGGATTTCTTCGGTCTGGAAAGGGGAATTGAAACCGCTCAGATCAATCTGATTCAGAAAATTAATCACACTTTCCTGTGATTCGCCAAGATAGGGTGGCATACTGGCTTCTCCATATCCTATAATACCGTCATACTCCAGTTCTGTGAGGACTACAGGAGTCGTGCTGCGACTGAAAGATGCAACAGTAAATACATGACGTAGTTCTAACGTATAGGGGCGGTAACGCAATTTGAATGCACCGAAGTCTTTAGCTATCCAATCAGCTGCTGTACTCATAATAGTTTTTTTATGGTATTAAATTACTTGATATATTTTATTTTTCAGACACTTTCCGCCGTTACTTTCCGGCATTGTAATACGTGCTGTTCTCTACTTTTTGAAGGTTACTTTCATGTTCTCCAAGGTAACGTCTTGCCGCAACCACAGTTCTGGTCTGGAAGTCGTCATAGTCCGGAGAATCTTTAAGCATACTGTTTATCCGTACTGATCCTGCTGAATGAATGAAGGTCCCATTGCCGATATAAAGGGCTACATGTGTAACACGGGCATCGGGATTACTGTTTTTACCTGCCGCGAAAAACAGTAAGTCAGCAGGTTTTAAATTCTTTAAGGCCTTCTCAGGATCAAAGTGACCGTCTTTGTCCAGTAT
Source organism: Sphingobacterium sp. UBA5789 (assembly GCF_002418355.1). Classification (NCBI taxonomy): domain Bacteria; kingdom Pseudomonadati; phylum Bacteroidota; class Sphingobacteriia; order Sphingobacteriales; family Sphingobacteriaceae; genus Sphingobacterium; species Sphingobacterium sp. UBA5789. The sequence continues at coordinate 437,177 of NZ_DIDX01000003.1, forward strand.
GTCAATTTTTTGACCTGTCAAAACCTGTTGTGAAGCATCACGCGGAATAATATAGCCATTCATAAAATAGGCTGTTTTGGTAAAACCACTGCAATCTACACCTTTAGTAGAGGTACCTCCCCAAAGGTAAGGCAGACCCAGCATCGTTTTAGCACTGCTGATAATATTTTCAGTGGTAGGCTTCCGTGATGTTAACCATTTCTCATAGGTCATGACCTGTTCTTTTCGGACATAAGCTTTTCTTTTGTCCGGGTAGGTTACTGCATAAAAATTGCCGCTTTCGCCATTCAGGATCAGCAAGTCTCCGTATACCAGGTCAGAGACCTGTTGTCCCTGAGTATTTGCTGTAGCATAAGACTTGCCGTATTCATCGGTAAAGATTATTTTCCTTGTTTTTTTCCAATCGTTCAGCTCTTCATTTGTCATGGCGACAACAGAGGATGTCGGCACCCAGGCAATATAGCCCTCAGCTGTACGTACACGATAGTCGCCTTTTATTTTTTGCAGGATGTCCACCTGAGCACCTAATAATACCTGACTTGCCATTTCTGCAGAATGTTCAGGTTTGGTGCGTAGATTGGCTACTGAAAGATTGACCACTCCTGCTGGCTTGTCCGAAACGGAAGCATCGGGAAGCAAGGTGACTGATACTTGAGCATTGATCCCTTTTAACTGGTGTTCAAGTTTATCTTTTGCTGTTTTTTCGGTTGTCTGGATTACATATACGTTTTTGGGGATATCAACAGATAAAAACTCTATAATTTTTAATCTTTTGTCCGGTGCAATTTCCGTTTTTACGGTTTCTTGCAGTTCTTTGATTCTGAAATAGGTTGTAGAGTCAATAACTTGCGCATTTACATGATTTATACTTGTAAATAAGGTAAATGCAAGAAATGAGTAAGTAATAAAAGTCTTCATGTTGGATAGTTTAAGTCTAAGTTACCATTAAAAATATGATAAAGCTATAATTATATTGTATGTTTTTGATTATTTGAACAAAAAAGTTGCACAAAAACGAATGGTAGTGGTCGTTAAGTAATAAATAGCATTGAGGGTAGTATAAATTTAGTACATGCACACGCGACACGCGTGCGCCAGCAAGGTAATATTAATTAAAAGCTTCGCTAGCGCACGCCTTTGGCGTGTGAAATACAAGCATACGCAACACGGCTAGCAAGCGTATCTAATCTACACGAATCATAAAGCTTTTTCGTAATATTGTGCTACAAATATTATTCGTATGCATTCAAGACGTAAATTTATAAAACAAGGAATCGTTGGTGCGGCTGCTTTAGGAAGTATAAGTACGCTTAGCGGTTTTGCTGAAGACAAAATACTGAAACCGGGTAAACCTATCGTAATCTCAACCTGGGACTTTGGGATAGCGGCGAACCAGGCTGCCTGGGAAGTGTTAAGTAAAAAAGGAAAAGCTATAGATGCTGTAGAGCAGGGTGTACGTGTGCCGGAAGCAGACCTGAAAAATATGACTGTAGGCAAGGGGGGATATCCGGACAGAGATGGAAATGTAACCTTAGATGCCTGTATCATGGATTCGGAAGGTAACTGTGGTTCCGTTGCAGCTCTGGAACATATTGCACATCCGATATCGGTGGCAAGACTAGTAATGGAAAAGACTCCTCATGTGATGCTGGTAGGTGAAGGAGCCTTACAATTCGCATTAGAGCAGGGACTTGAGAAGGAAAACCTGCTTACTCCGGAGGGAGAAAAAGCGTGGAAAGAATGGCTGAAAGAGAAAAAATATAAGCCAGTCATGAATATTGAGAACAAAGGTTTTGCTGCAGAGCGATTGCCTGGCAATCAATATAATCACGACACCATCGGAATGCTGGCTTTAGATAGCGACGGTAATCTTGCCGGAGCCTGTACGACAAGCGGAATGGCATTCAAAATGCACGGCAGGGTTGGTGACAGTCCGATTATAGGAGCAGGACTATATGTGGATAATGAAATAGGAGGAGCTACTTCGACCGGCGTAGGAGAAGAAGTAATCCGTACAGTAGGAAGTTTTCTGGTGGTCGAACTTATGCGCCAGGGTTATTCTCCTGAGGCAGCCTGTAAAGAAGCTGTAGAACGTATTATTAAAAAGAAACCACAGACAGCTAAAGAAATACAGGTTGGATTTCTTGCGCTTAATAAAAAGGGAGAATATGGCTCTTATGCGTTACAGAACGGATTTTCGTACGCTGTATGTACAGAAGAAAAACAAGATTTGCTGATCAAGGGTAAACATATCTTTAAATAACAGTTTTATATTCTGTATTTAACCATTGGCATGCTGACGGGATCTGCATCATAAGCGCGTTGTTTTTTGACGTTATCATTATAGAGCTCAGGTGACAAGTGGTTTATTATTGTTTAAATTTGAGTTTTTAATTTTATAATCATGCTAGTAACATTTGGAGGGGGATGCTTTTGGTGTACCGAAGTAATCTTTCAGAATACAGACGGAGTGAAATCAGTTTTACCGGGATACATGGGTGGCAAGAACGATCATCCCACTTATGAACAGGTATGTACAGGTACTACAGACCATGTAGAAGTTGTTCAATTGGATATTGACGAATCAAAAGTAAGTTTTGAGGATCTGCTTAAAATCTTTTTCAAGACTCATAATCCTACCACACTTAACAGACAAGGCAACGATGTCGGTACACAGTACCGTTCGGTTGTATTCTATCATAATGATGAGCAAAAGGAGAAAGCTGAACGCTTTATCCAGCAACTGGATGCGGAGCATGTATATGCAGACCCTGTTGTAACAGCTGTAGAACCGGCAAGTACATTCTGGGAAGCTGAAGATTATCACCATAATTATTTTAATTCGCATCCTGAGAATCCATTCTGTTCTGTTGTAATAGCACCAAAACTGCAGAAATTTCTAAAGGAATTTAAAGCATAAAAAAGGTGGAGATGATAATACATCTCCACCTTTTTTTTATAACCGATCTCAAATCCTGTATTTACCGTATCAGCAAAATCTTGCTGCCTCTGTTTCTTCACTTCCGATACGGATATTAAAAGAAGTAAAATAACGTTGTTTTCAAAATAATGCTTTACATTGTTTCTATATTTTTAAAAATTGTTTTCTTTAAAAATATGGAATTGCAATACTTATGTTTTGTTTGTATCTTTGTGTTTAATTTTTTTTCTTTTAAATTTTCACTAACTAAAATGTTTCTATATCTACATACCATTTCATACAATGGAATTGAAAAAAGATTTGAAAAGAAGAAAAGGTATAAGGATAAACTTAAATTTCAGGGAGATGCTAAAAAAGGGGTTTAAACTGATACTCATAACTTTTATAATTTGTACACTTTACAGCATACAGAGCTGTTCCGGTTCTAAGGACTTATGCTCTGCTTATGATAGTCACAAATCACACAGGAAGTCAAAAACTTCTATGGGTATGCATAGTGGTAAGAAGCAAAAATGGCAAAATGGAAAATAAGTGAATTATAAATTTTAAATAATATTAAACTTTTCAAGGTTCATAATACTAATATGATTACTTTTAACACTTTCCTTATCATTATAAAAAAGGTTACTGTGAAAGCATAGTTGTCCAAGAAAAATAACTGCAACTGCACGAATCATATATGAACAATAAACTGACCTATAGACTTCTTTGGGAACGGATGCGGAATGGAGATGAAGATGCTTTCTTTGATCTCTATAAAGCACTGTTTTATGAATTGGTCAATTTTGGTATACGTACTAGTGGAGACGCAGAGCTGTCCAGTGAGGCGACGGATCAGGTATTTGTGACATTATGGGAAAAAAGAGATAAACTGGAAAGAGTAGAGAATGTACAGGCTTACCTCATTACCTTTCTCAAACGCAAACTGCTCAGACTCGTAGAAAAGCAGAATAAAATAAATAAAGCACTACAAAATGTCAAGGCTGAGGATGACTGGTTTGAAATGCCATATGATGAGTTTATAATAAAAGTACAAACCAATGAGTGGATTCAGCACCGGTTGAAAGAGGCACTCGAAAAGCTTACCTTCAGGCAAAAACAACTTATCCATCTTAAGTTTTTCGAAGGACTTACCTACGAGCAGATAGCGGCTCAAACACAGCAAACCATCAAGACTGCTTATAATACCGTGTATGATGCCCTCAAAATATTACGACAAGAGCTAAAAGATTTTTAATTATTTGTATCTGATAATCAGACATTTGTGATTTTTTATTTTTTTTTCTTAGGCAATTCTTTCCATATAAGACACTATAAGGGAAAGAGGACCAAATGATAAACACCAGATACGAAAATGTTGAAGATTTTCTTATTGACGATACCTTTCAACAGTATTGTTCAGGAGAAAACCAGCAATGTATTCAATATTGGGAAACCTATTTACGCCATCATCCCGAACAACGTGAAAAAATACTGCAGGCGAAGAAGCTTTATACTATCCTCGTAGGAAATAAGAAGCCGCTAAATGTGCAGGTGAATAAACTGAAGGCTGATATGGAAGTAATTTCCCCTCCGGCCGAAAATAAAATAGCACGTTTTTCATTCTGGCTCAAAATAGCCGCTGCAGTAGTCGTACTTGCAGGCGGATTGTTCTGGAGTCTGCAGCGTTGGAATGTACAGGAAGAACCTTCTTCCACTTCCCGGATCAGCTATGTGACGGCCAATGGAGAGAAAAAAACTATTCAGCTTTCTGATGGAACTAAGGTTACATTAAATGCCGGAAGTAAGCTTTTTGTTGGCGATAGCTTCAATAAGAATGAACGAAATGTAACACTCATAGGAGAGGCTTTTTTTGATGTCAGTAAAAACAAAGACAAACCTTTTGTTCTTCATACACAAGACTTCGATATCCGGGTTTTGGGTACTGCTTTCAATGTAAAGGCCTATCCGGATGAAAAAACTTCTGAAGCCGTACTTATCCACGGTCTCATTGAAATGAAAAGTAAAAGAGGGAATGAGAACTCTCTGATATTAAAGCCAAATCAGAAAGTAATTATTTCTAAAACAGATAAAAAAGAAGAAGCTCTTCCGGAAACAGCAAAGAAAACCAAAAAATTGCCTCTTCAGGAAATCACGATTCAGGACTTGCAGCCGGTAAGTGCAGAAATACCTTTAGCGGATATTGCGTGGAAAGAAGGCCGCCTGGAGATCGTAGATCAGGACTTCTCATCGTTGGAACATATACTGGAACGCTGGTATGATGTGGATATCGAACTGGAAGGTCATCAGTTAAATGATTTTAGATTTACAGCCACCTTTAGTAAAGAAGATATTGAGCAGGTGCTCAGTTCATTACAAAAAGTAAACCCTTTTAAATATAAAATATATGGAAAAAAAATAACGATTTATGAATAATTAAAAAGGATGGTGAGCCAACACCATCCTCCTAAAAAATGATTAGTAAACCGGCAGCATAACTAAGCCAAAAAGTGCGCTGCCAAGTTTTAACTTTAACCAAGTACCAAAGTATGATTAAAAATTGCTTATTGCAAGTGCATAAGGTATGTTTTATGCGCTTTAGATTCATTATCTGGATGAAACTAACTTTGATTATGATGTTAATCGCCTGCCTCCATGTGTCGGCAGGTGTCTATTCTCAGCAAAAAGTTACCTTAGATGTTAACAAAACCAAACTGAGTAAAGTGTTGAAGATTATAGAACAAAATAGCGATTACTACTTTGTCTATAACTCGACAAACCAATTATTGAACAAAGAAATATCCTTATCTGTAAAAGAAACGAAGGTTGTCGATTTATTGGATAGACTTTTCAAAAGATCTGATCTTCAATATTCTGTTTCAGGTGACGGACTCGTGGTGATTACACCCAGACAACAATTAAAAGTAAGAGGAATAGTAACGGATGCACAGGGAGTAGCACTATCCGGAGCGACTGTACGCCTTAAAGGAACGGCTATCGGTAAAGCTACAGACCTGAATGGACGCTTTGAATTAGATGTAAATTCCGGTAGTGTACTGTTAATTTCTTTTGCCGGCTATCTGTCTCAGGAAGTAACGGTTCAAAACAACAATGAGATTAAAATCGCACTGCAGGAAGACAATCAGCTTTTAAATGAAGTCGTAGTCACAGCTCTGGGCGTGACCCGTGAGAAGCGTACGCTAGGTTATTCTGTAACCCAGATTAACGGGGAGACACTGACACAGGCTCGTGAAAACAATATTGCCAACTCTCTTGTCGGTAAAGTGGCCGGTCTTGATGTGAGTGCTACTTCCGGAGGTGTCGGGTCAGCGACCAGTGTGGTGATCAGAGGGGCATCCAGTCTGAGCCAGACGAATCAGCCTCTGTATGTTATCAATGGTGTTCCTATGGAAAATGCGCCGGTAGGATTCGGAAATACCAACCCTAACGGAAATAAAGGTAGTCAATGGGACAATGCGCCGGATATGGGAGATGCTATCGGTAACTTGAATCCTGATGACATCGAAAGTATATCTGTACTGAAAGGTGCAGCTGCATCAGCGCTTTATGGTTCACGTGCCAAAGCAGGGGTCATCCTGATCACAACCAAATCAGGAAAAGGTTCCGGGATTGATTTCAGTAGTAACTATGTCGTAGAACAGGTAATGGACCGCACCGACTGGCAATATGTATATGGTCAGGGAACCAATGGTGAAAAACCGATAAGTGCAGCTGCTGCTGCTCAGGTAGGCGGATCCAGCTGGGGAGCAAAATTGGACGGAAGCAGTGTGCCTCAGTTTGACGGGGTTTCCAGACCTTATGTTGCGCAGCAAAATAATATAAAAAACTTCTATAAAGACGGACATACCTGGACCAATTCTTTAGCCCTGAATAAATCATTTGACGGAGGTGCACTTCGTTTTTCTGTCAGTGATGTTTCAAATAAATCTATCATGCCTAATTCGGGTTTAGACAGACAATCTTTTAATCTGACAGGTACATTTGAACCTATCAAAAGACTGGCTATTGATGCACGGGCAAATTATATTATTGAAAAAGCAAAGAATCGTCCGATGCTTTCGGATGGTGCAGGTAGTGCCAATTACAATGCTGTATTTCTGCCAACAAGTCTGGATATCAGAGATCTGAAGCCCTGGAAAACAGATAAGGGAGCAGAAATACCTTACAATACTGGAAATACATGGGATACCAATCCCTGGTTTGCGGCTTATGAAATCCAGAATAATACAGACAGAAACCGGTTGATCAGTTCCATTTCTGCCCGCTATACGTTTGATAACGGCCTGTTTATACAAGGACGTGCAGGACAGGATTTTTATACCAATAGTTACCTGAGTGTACTCCCTCCGGGACTTGCATATGTACCGCCTAATAATTTGGTGTCACAGAAAATGCGTTTTTCAGATATAAATGCGGACGTATTAGTAGGTAAGTCCTTTAAAGTAAATGACGATATTTCCCTGACTCCTAATGTAGGTGCGAGTTACCGTAATACAAAGACAGATCTGACTATCAATCAGGGATCTGGAGTTCTGGTTCCGGGAGTATACAATATTGCAGGTTTAAAGAACAAATCTGTGGCTTATGCAGAGACAGAACAGGAAACGCAGTCTGTATATGGAACAATGGAATTTGCCTACAGAGATATTTTATATCTGACAGGTAGTGCACGTTCAGACTGGTTCTCTACACTCGCCGCACCTGGTAAGGATAATAAACTGAATGTGGTGTATCCTTCTATCAGTGGTTCCTTTGTTTTTACCGAATTTCTTAATTCTTCCACTATCAACTTCGGTAAATTAAGAGCCGGTTATGCTGTTGTCGGACAGGCTACACGGCCTTATCAGACAGCGTTGACCTATAGAGTGATGAGTGAATCCTTAAATGGTGCCTCTTTAGGCCTGATCAATAATCTGGAGATTCCAAATTCCGGATTAAAAGCATCTAAAGCCTCCGAACTAGAGATCGGTACTGATTTACGCTTTTTCAATAACCGTTTGAATGTCGATCTGACCTGGTATAAAAAACGTTCGGATGATGAGATTACCGCTGTGACTACATCAAGCACAGTAGGATATGACGGAGCGATTCTCAATTCAGGATCTATTGAAAATAAAGGGGTAGAAGCATTGATTACCGGAGTTATTATTAAAAAGGAAGATTTCAACTGGACTTCTTCTATTAATATGACTTACAATAAGAATACAGTTATCTCTCTTGCAGATGGTGTTCCTGAACAACTGATTGCGACATCTCGTTCCGGTGTAGGTTTTCTGAAGAATATTCCTGGAAAAGCTTTGGGTCAGATTGTAGCATACGACTATAAGTATGATGCAAACGGAGAGATTGTAAGACTGGCAGATGGTTCTCCTGACAGAGGCGAATTGAAAGATTATGGTTCTGCCTATAACAAATGGTTTGCCGGTTGGAACAACGACTTTACATACAAAAGATTCAACTTCGGATTCCTGATTGACGGTAAATTCGGAGGCAAACTGTTCTCCGGAACAGACTATCTGGGCTATATCAAAGGATTACACAAAGAGACTCTGGAAAATCGCGAGACATTGGGTAATACTGCACCCAAATTTTATGAAAATACAGCCAACAATACATCATTCCGTTTTGTGAATGATGCCAGTTTTATCAAATTCAGACAGTTGACTTTCGGTTACAGTTTCCCTGCGAAGATGTTTAATAATAAGATCAATAGTTTAAATGTCAGTCTGGTAGCCCGTAATCTGTTTATTCTGATGAAGAAAACAGATAATATAGATCCGGAGTCCAGCTACAATGCGACATTCCCTGGTCTGGAACTGGGAGGTATGCCGCCGGCTAGAACTTTTGGGGTAAACTTAAATGTTAAATTTTAATCAAGAAGAACAGTATGAAAAAGAACACAATAAAAATATATGGTCTTTTGGTTGTAGCCGGACTTTTGGGAATGACAGCCTGTACCAAAGATTTTGTGGATATTAATACGGATCCTGTCAATAGCGGGCCGACAACTTTTAATCCTAATTTCAATTTCACCACTTCACAGTTGACTTATACAGGAAGTACAGACTTTGCTTATGAGACCTGGCGTGGTAATCTTATCTACTCAGGTACCATGATACAGGGACTTTCATCAGTGGTCAGCTATTGGGCGGGAGATAAATACATGCTTACTCCCTGGTATACTTCGGCTTATTGGGAAAGGGCTTATGCTGAACAGGTAAAACCGATAGTGGATGTAATCGAACTGACTCGTGATAAACCACAATATAAGAATTTGCATAACGTAGCACGTATCTGGAAATCCCTTATTTTTGCCCGGATCACAGATCTGTATGGAGATGTTCCTTATTCTGAAGCCGGTAAGGGTTACTATCAGAATAATCTGTCTGCCAAATACGATAAGCAGCAGGAAATATATATGAGTATGCTGAAAGAAGTGGAAGAAGCTATGGCCGCATTAGACGCCAATGCAGATCAGGTAACAGGTGATGTGATCTATAAAAGTGATCTCGAAAAGTGGAAACGCTTTGGAAACTCCCTGATTTTACGATTAGCTATGCGTCTGACTAAAGTGGACGAGACCACTGCCAAAGCATACGCCGAGAAAGTGGTTGGTAAAACCCTTCAAAGCAATGCGGATAATGCTTTTTTGAAGCATGATGTCAGTGGTGCACGGGTAACGCAGAACCGTAATGCTCAGGTATTATTGGGAGATGGCGGACAGGAACATTATTATGTAAAATGGTCGGATACCTTTATCAATGCCTTGAAGAGTGCAAATGATCCGCGTATAAATGTAGCCGTTACTAAATTTTTCCTTACTCCAAATGAACTGGATGATAATGGAAATAAAAAACAAAACCCAAATTACGTGACCGACCCTGCGGTTCAGAAAGGTATGCCAAACGGGAAAGATCTGAATAGTAATCCTTTGTATGCGATCAGTTCGCATCCTTCCTACACCAGTTTTCCGGAATATTCGTCACCACATCCGGGAATGATTAAAAGAGATGGAATTACATTTATTCTGACCTATGCGGAGAGTGAGCTTTTGTTAGCTGAGGCTGCGCAGCGATGGGGGATAGGAGGTTCGGCTGCTACTCATTATAAAAATGCCGTAAAAGCCGGTATCACATTCTTAGGTCAGTATGATGCTGCATTAACAATAAGTGATGCGGATGCCGAGACCTATGCTACTTCACATCCGTTGACAGGAGGACTGGCTCAGATTGGTCAGCAATACTGGATTCATCAAAATACAGCACTGAATTTTTATGAATCATGGTTCAACTGGAGAAGAACCGGATATCCGAATCTGACACCGGTTGTGTATCCGGGAAATGCAACAGGCGGTACGATACCACGTCGTTTTCCTTATCCTGTAGCGGAAGAAGCGGGATCTAATAGTGCTTACTATAAAGCTGCGTCTGCTGCCGTTCCGGGAGGAGATAATCTATCCGGACGTGTATGGTGGGATAAACAATAAGGCATAAATCCTATGAAATAAAAAACGGGCTATTCTTAAAAAGATAGCCCGTTTTGCTTTTTACCGTGTATAGAAAAGATGTACAGATTAAAATAATCCCATCTGTCCCTTATCATCTATCTGTATATCATCCGGATTCGTAATCTCCAGTTTGATTCCGGAATCTGCAGACGTTCCTTTGTCGTCTGATGCCTCAACATTTCCGGATTCATCTGATTTAGCTTCTTCTCCGGTTGCTTGGGCAACGGCTTCGTTTGCCGCTTTTTCTTTTATTAAAGTCAGATCCTCTTCCGGTGTAATCAGCTCAATTTTCCTGATATTATGGAAGGATAATCTGTTACCCTGAGCTTTGATACCTTTTACATCGATAATCTCGGTAAGAGATTGTTCCAGTACTTCTTCTGTTTGTGATTTTCCTTTGAGGAGCTCCAGTTTGACAACCGGTACAGCAGCATTGGTCAATACGATCAGTTTAGATCCCGGCTCGTCATTGATCAGTGTCATACGTTTACCTATCGGAAGGTCATCGAATGTAAAACGTTTTACATAAGTAGTTCCACTTTTGCCGTCCTGATGAATCGCAGAATATACATGGTCAGGGTAGAACTTCTCAATACGAATCATCTTCTCATCAAAGTGATTACTCAGATCAAAGTTGGACAACTCATATGAGCCGTCTGATAGTACAACCAGTATTTTGTCGTCTCCGTCAAACTCACCCAGATATTTACCTCTTTCATCGACATTCAAACGTTTCAGGATTTCGTCGTACCAGATTTTACGTCCTGCCAGTGTCGATACACCAGCGCTTTTGAACGAAATCTTTTTGACGGGATATTTCGATACAATATTTCCCTGAGATGCCCTTCCTTTGATTGCAATTTCAGCCAGATCCAGATCAAATGTCAGCTTACGAAGCTTAGAATGTGGTTTTAACTGTACATTGATTACCTCAGCTTCACCATTAGGGTTAGCCGTGAAATATAATATTTTTGATCCTTTCGATCCTTTCGATACATCATACTCCTTGTCACGTGTCACTCCCACTACTGCAAATCGTTTTACATAGCTGGTACCTGTCCCACCTTCTTTGTATACCGCATTGTAGATGGTGCGCTCATCTCCTTTTTTGAAGACCGCCACGTGAATAATATCTTTACCGACAAAAACCTTGTCCTGAATCTTTGTGACCACATATTTGCCATCTCCGCGGAATACGATGATATCATCGATATCGGAACAGTCACTTACGAATTCATCTTTTTTCATGCCTGTACCGATAAATCCTTCTTCACGGTTGACATATAATTTCGCATTTGCCAGTGCTACCTGTGTCGCTTCTACCTTATCAAAAGCACGAAGTTCAGTCCGGCGCTCCCGGCCTTTACCATATTTATCACGCAGTCTTTCGAACCAGGCTATGGCATATTCCGTCAGTTGCCGAAGGTGACGTTTTACATTTTTGATTTCTTCCTCCAGTGCTGCCATCTGTTCGTCCGCTTTCTTTACGTCGAAACGGGTAATGCTACTCATCGGTTTGTCGATCAGACGCTTATAATCTTCCGGTTCGATAGGACGGTAAAAGAGGTGGAAAAAGGGTGTGAACAGTTCATTTAATACCTGAACAACGGTATCAAAATCCCCGGAGTTTTCATAATCAGGATGCTTGTACATGCCCTCCTGAATAAATATTTTCAATAGGGTACTGAAGAAAATCTTTTCATGCAGATCATGCAACTTAATCTCCAGCTCCTGTTTCAACAGGTTTTTTGTGTTTTTTGTATTTTCAATGAGTACATCGTTGACACTCATAAAATGAGGTCTGTCGTTTTTGATGACACATGTATTGGGAGAAATCGAAACTTCGCAGGCTGTGAATGCATACAGAGCGTCTATGGTCACATCCGGAGAAATTCCGGGAGCAAGGTGAACAATGATTTCTACATTTTCAGCTGTATTATCTTCGATTTTTTTAATCTTGATCTTTCCTTTGTCATTGGCCGCGACGACACTTTCAATAAGCCCTCCTGTAGTTGTACCAAACGGGATTTCTGTGATGGCAAGAGTTTTTTTGTCCCGTTCCTCAATTTTGGCACGTACCCGTATTTTACCTCCGCGTTGTCCCTCGTTATAAGCCGAACAATCTGCCATACCTCCTGTAAGGAAATCAGGCAATATATTGGGACGTTCCCCATTCAGGACCTGTATAGAACCATCGATCAGCTCGTTGAAATTGTGCGGCATGATCTTGGTCGCCAGACCTACTGCGATACCTTCAGCCCCCTGTGCCAGCAGCAATGGAAATTTGACCGGCAATGTGACCGGTTCTTTGTTACGACCGTCATAGCTGAGCTGCCATTCGGTAGTTTCGGGATTGAAAGCAACTTCAATAGCAAACTTCGATAGCCTTCCTTCTATATAACGCGGAGCTGCTGCCGAATCACCTGTAGTCGGATCACCCCAGTTACCCTGACAGTCGATCAGTAAATTTTTCTGACCCAATTGTACCATAGCATCTCCGATAGAAGCATCTCCGTGAGGATGGTACTTCATCGTATTACCTATGACATTGGCAGCCTTATTATACCGTCCGTCATCCATCTCTTTCAGCGAGTGAAGGATGCGTCGCTGTACAGGCTTGAAGCCGTCATTAATATGGGGAACCGCACGATCCAGGATCACATAAGAAGCATAATCCAAAAACCAGTTCTCATATAAACCGGTAATAGGAATCGTATTACTTGTCTGTTCGTTTTCTTGGGGTGTAAGTTCTTCCGGATTATCGTTGTTGTAATTCGTTTCGTCGCTCATTTACGGTACACTAATATCGTTAGACTTATTTGTATGGGTCTGATTTCTCAATCCGGGTAAAAATACAAAACGATTTTGGAATCTCCCAACGCTTCATGCCACTAGCCGTACAAAATAAAAGTGACGGGACAGAAAAGCCCTTTCTGATTCAGAAATCAATGTATTCGGTTCAGATACGATTTTCTACGGTTCAGTAATTTACTCCATTTATTATAGGTACGAACTCCGGTTCTTTGTGCTTGAAAAATTTTAATGATATCACAATGGTAAAGCAGGAATTTATTTTCAGAAGCACTTTTAATCGTTTGATCCCAATCGCTGCACTCATTTTTATATTAGGCTCTTGTACGGGTAATCAGCAAGAGGAAAACTATGGCGAGCAAGCTGTAGATGCCGATTTTATAACATTAGCAACAGGAACCACCAATCTTATCAAGACCTATCCGGGTACTATTGAAGGAACTGTTAATGTGGATGTGAGAGCACAGGTGTCCGGTTATCTGGAAACTATTTTTGTGCAGGAAGGAGATTATGTCAATAAAGGACAGGCTTTATTCAAAATAAAAGCAGATGTATTCAGTGAACAGGTCAATAATAGTGAGGCATCCTTAAAGGCAGCCATTGCTGCACAGGCGAATGCCAGAATCGAACTTGACAAAATCAGACCACTGGTACAGGGAAAAGTTGTTTCCGAATTACAGCTTCAGACTGCACAGGCGCAGTATGATGCAGCGACCGCACAGGTTGCACAGGCCAGATCGGCCTTGGGATCTTCCCGCATAAACGCAGACTTTGCAGTTATCAAAGCACCTGTGAGTGGTTATATCGGAAGGATTCCAAACAGAGTGGGTAATCTGGTAACACCTACAGATGCTTCTCCGTTAACGACCTTGTCTGAAATCAATAATGTATTTGTCTATTTCTCATTGAGTGAAGCTGAATTTATAGATTTTACAAAAGCCAGAAAGAATGATGAGGGTATGAATACTGTTGAAATCATCATGGCGGATGGTACAGTATACGGGCACAAAGGCAGAGTAGAGGTGGCGAGTGGTAATATCGATCGTGCGACAGGTTCCATTGCGCTGAAAGCTGTATTCCCCAATCCGGAAAAAGTACTTCGCTCAGGCGGTGCAGGCAGAATCGTACTTACCCGAAAGATAGACGAAGCGATAAGTGTACCTATGGCAAGTGTAAAAGATATACAGGATAGATTTTTTGTGTTTGCACTTACAGACAGCAGTAAGGTGGCTATGAGACCTATTGAGATTTCCGGTCGCTCAGGACAAAATTATATTGTCAGATCCGGTGTAAAACCCGGCGATAAAATAGCAGTCAATCGCATAGATATGCTTGCGGAAGGAGTTAAAGTAGCTCCTGTTAGTGTTGCAGCAGACTCGTTGGCTCATTAATAATTATTTCAAAAAGTAATCATGTTAAAAAAGATCATAGACAGGCCAGTAATGGCCACCGTAATTTCCGTAGTATTATTGATACTCGGTATTATCGGTTTATTAAGACTGCCCGTTACCCGTTTTCCGGATATTTCTCCACCCACCGTTATGGTGTCAGGAAGCTATCCCGGCGGAAACAGTGAGGCCGTGATCCGTTCGGTGGTGACCCCATTGGAAGAACAGATAAATGGTGTGGAAAATATGGAATACATTAAGTCCAGCGCCAGTAATGACGGATCATTTTCCATTTCTATTATTTTCAAACAAGGTGTTAATGCTGACCAGGCTGCGGTGAATGTACAAAACAGAGTGCAGCAGGCCACACCTATACTTCCTGAAGAGGTGATTCGTATGGGACTTACCACTTCCAAACAGCAAAACAGTATGATCATGATCTTCAACGTATATACCGAAGATAACAGTAAATACGATGAACTCTTTTTGCAAAATTATGTCAATATCAACGTACTTCCGCAGATTAAACGGGTGCCGGGGGTAGGACAGGCGCAAGTATTTGGTATCAAGGATTATTCTATGCGCGTATGGCTGAATCCACAAAAAATGGCGGCTTACGGATTGATCCCTGCGGATATCAATCAGGCAATTTCCAGCCAGAGTATAGAAGCTGCTCCCGGAAAATTAGGAGAAGAGTCTGATGCTGCTTTGGAATATGTAATGCGTTACAAAGGTAAAAAGAACCAGACGGAAGAATATGAGAATATTATTGTCAAAAGAAATGGGACAGAGCTTGTAAGGCTGAGAGATGTGGCCCGTATAGAATTCGGATCGATCAATTATAGTGGGAATTCAACATCTAACGGTAAAAATGCCGTGACGGTAGCCATTCTGCAGACGACCGGATCCAATGCCAATGATATTGAAATCGGTGTAAGAGATGTGCTTACCGATGCTTCGAAAACATTTCCTCCAGGAGTGAAATATGTGAATCTGATGAGTACAAAAGAGCGCCTGGATGAAGCTACAGGGCAGGTCAAATCAACACTGATCGAAGCCTTTATACTGGTATTTCTTGTCGTATTTCTATTTCTTCAGGATTTCAGATCTACTATTATTCCAGCTATTGCGGTACCGGTCGCTATTGTAGGGACATTCTTTTTCCTTCTTGTATTTGGATTTACGATCAATGTATTGACACTCTTTGCTCTGGTGCTCGCCATTGGTATTGTTGTCGATGATGCTATTGTGGTGGTCGAAGCGGTACACAGTAAGATGGAGGGAACTAATCTGACTGGTAAAGAAGCTACGCACAGTGCAATGGGTGAAATTACGGGTGCTGTTATCTCGATCACACTTGTGATGTCCGCAGTATTTATTCCGATTGGATTTATGACCGGTTCATCAGGTATATTTTATAAGCAGTTTGCATATACATTAGCGATTGCAATTATTATATCAGCAGTCAATGCATTGACCCTTACACCCGCCTTATGTGCATTATTGCTGAAAAATAATCATACAGAAGGACATTCGGAATCAACTGCAAAAGCCGGATTCAAAAAACGATTCTTTACAGCATTTAACGCCGGATTTGATAACCTTACCGGGAAATATATAAAAGGTCTGAAATTTCTGACGGCAAAAAAATGGCTGGGTGCAGGATTCATTGTACTTATCACTGCGGTAGCCGGATGGTTAATGATGAGTACGCCAAAAAGTTTTGTTCCGATGGAAGATGATGGATTTATCATCTATAATTTAAGTATGCCCCCGGGAACCGCTTTGGACAGAACCACAGCGACAGCTGAAAGAATAGATGCTATTCTGGAAAAAACAGAATCTGTCGAGACAAGCTCAACGATTACCGGATTTAACATCCTGTCCAATAGTGCCAGTCCGGCATATGCTATGGGATTTATCAAGCTGAAACCTAAGAAGGAACGTGGTCAGATACAAGATATAGATGAGATCATGGGCATCCTGTCCGGACAATTTGCAGCCATCAAAGAAGGTACAGTAATGGCCTTCAGAAGTCCGCCGGTTGACGGCTACGGTGTTACCGGAGGAGCAGAGATTGTTCTGCAGGACAAAGCTGGCAAATCTCCGGAAGCCCTCAAAAAGATGGCGGATCAGGTCATGGGAGAGATTATGCAACAACCGGGTGTTCAGTATGCTTATACCACGTTCAGAGCCGATTTTCCACAGTTGGAAATCGAAGTTGACGAAGATAAAGCACAGCAGGTGGGCGTACAGATCAATAGCATGATGAGTACGATACAATCTTATTTTGCAGGTGATCAGTCCCTGAATTTTACAAGATTCGGTAAATTCTATAGAGTCAATGTAAAAGCAGATGGCGTATTCAGAATGGACGAAGATGCCTTCAATGAAATATTTGTGCGTAATGACCAGAATCAGATGGTTCCGGTGAAAGCAATGGTGGTACTCAAAAAAGTATATGGTCCGGAATCTTTATCCAGATATAATCTCTTTAATGCACTGACCATTAGTGTCGTTCCTGTGCCGGGAGTAAGTAGCGGACAAGTTATGGACAATCTGGAAAAGGATGTACTCGGTAAACTGCCTACTGATTATGGATATGAATGGACAGGTCTGAGTCTGGAAGAGAAATCTGCCGGAAATCAAACTGTCATTATTCTGACCCTCTGTCTACTGTTTGTATATTTCCTGCTGGCAGCCCAATACGAAAGCTATCTTTTGCCACTATCTGTATTACTATCCATACCTACAGGTATTATAGGAGCCTTTGCTTCCATAAAAGCCATCGGACTGGATAACAATATCTATGTTCAGGTTGGTCTGATTATGTTGGTCGGACTTCTTGCCAAGAATGCTATTCTTATCGTCGAATTTGCCGTGCAAAGGAGAGCTGCGGGATCTTCTATCAAAGATTCTGCTATAGACGGTGCACGATCCAGGTTGAGACCGATAATCATGACATCACTGGCCTTTATAGTGGGAATGATTCCACTGATGGTAGCCACCGGAGGTTCAGCAATGGGTAACCGATCCATCAGTACCGGCGCAGCTATCGGGATGCTGACAGGAGTTATTTTCGGAGTATTCGTAATTCCATTGTTGTATATGCTGTTTCAATATCTGCAGGAAAAAGTTTCAGGGAAAAATAAAACAAACCAACAAGTACAAAATATAGAGTAATGAGATCAATCATCAATCATATCGCCATGTGCATAGGAACAGCAGTGTTGCTATCCTCCTGTGCGGTTGGTAAACCATATAGTCGTCCGGATCTGGCCACACCGGAAAATTACAGAGAACAGGTACAGGTGACAGGAGATACTGTTCTGTTGCCATGGAAGACCTTTTTTAAAGATCCTGATCTTGTCATATTGATAGAAAGGGCATTAGAAAAGAATAAAGATATTTCTGTTGCAATGCTGAATCTGCAACAACTGGATTTATCCTATAAGCAGGCTAAGCGGGGATTGCTGCCAACACTTAATCTTGCTGTAGGAGCATCCCGTGTCTATCAGTCCAAGAATTCCCTGAACGGATCTTTGAGTGAACAGTTTACAGGAGAAAAATACATGGATGATTTTTCTGCAACACTTACAGCATCATGGGAAGCAGATATCTGGGGAAAAGTGCGCCTGCAGAAAGAAGCTGCCAGAGCAAATTATCTGATGCAGCAGGAAAACCTGACCGCACTGAAAACCCGTATTATCGTGCAAGTTGCGCAAGCCTACTATAATCTGATCACATTAGATGAACAGCTGAAAATTGCAGCAAATAATATCGAGCTCAGTGAGGAGACATTGCAGATGATCAGACTTCAGTTTCAATCTGCCCAGGTTAATTCATTAGGAGTAGAACAGGCCGAAGCACAGAAAAAAACCGCTGAGTTACTGGTTCCTTTAGCCAAACAGAATATCGCCATACAGGAAAATGCGTTGAGTATTCTGTGCGGTGCATATCCGGATCGGATTGACCGTTCTGCAGGATTGGAAACATACAGCCTTGAAGAGAATTTTCCGGTAGGTGTACCTGCGCTGCTATTAAGCAGAAGACCTGATCTGAAAGTAGCAGAATATGCTGTCGTAGTGGCAAATGCCAATGTAGGACTGAACAAAGTGGCGATGTATCCTTCCATCAGTCTCACTCCTTCCATTGGAGCCAACTCCTTTAAGTTTAATAACTGGTTTGATCTTCCGGGATCATTGGTGAAGAATATTGCCGGAAATATTACGCAACCTATATTTCAGAAGAAAGAACTTCAAACAAACTACGAGCAGGCAAAAATAGAACAGCAGAAAACAGCCGAACAATTTCGCCAGTCTGTCATGAATGCTGTAGCTGAAGTATCAGATGCTATGGCCAAAACACAATATACAAACGAACGTGTAGGTCTGGTAAAACAACGGAAAGCCTCTTTGGAAAAGGCCGTAAACGATGCAATGCTGCTATATAAAAGTGGTATGGCAACCTACCTGGAAGTTATTACGGCACAGAATAATTCCTTACAGAATGATCTGGAAGCAATCAATATACAGAAAGAAAAATATGATGCCATGACAGAGCTATACAGAGCATTGGGTGGTGGTACAGAATAAATTTAGTGGGTGTTTATATTAAGGATCGGCTCTTTTCCGGAGCCGGTCTTATTTTTATATTACTCAATATCCTGATGCAATAGGAAAGTAGAGTAAAGACAATTTCCTGAACGCAACAGAAAAGAAAAACCTTGTTCTTCCGGAGATTGACACCATTAAGAGTCAAGCCATTCTTTGAATACGATAGCCTTTTCCCGGCTAACGATAACCTCCATATCGATACCGTTTAATATCACTTTAAGTTTACCGTTGAAGTAATTGACCACTTGCTGTACAGCATCAATATGGACAATAAACTGCCGGTTGGCTCTGAAAAACAGACGGGGATCAAGCTGTTGCTCCAGTTCCTCCATACTTTGCGAGAGTAAAATATCCGTTCCGTTTCGGAGACGGGCCTTTATCGCTTTCAGTTCCACATAGATACATTTGACGTCACTTACCAATACTGTTTTGTAGCCATCTCGGAAGGGAAGTAAAAATCTTGTTCTGTATTCTTTTGGCTGGATATAATGTAATAAGCGTTCTATCGAAAGATGGTTGGTATTGATGGAATTATACATTTCTGTTTTCCTGAAAGCTACTTCAAGTTCCTCCTGTTCGATTGGTTTGAGCAGGTAATCAACACTGTTATATTTAAAAGCCTGGACGGCATATTCGTCATAAGCAGTAGTGAAGATAATGAAGCAATCGATCTTCACCCGTTCAAAAATATCAAAGCTCACACCGTCAGACAGCCGGATGTCCATCATCACCAGATCCGGCATTCCGTTTTTAGAAAACCAGACTACCGCATCACTTACACTGTCCAATACGGCCAATACACAGGCATCGGGTCGTATGGTATGGATCAAACGCTTAAGGCGATCTGCATTGAGTTTTTCGTCTTCGACTATTACTATCTTATCGATCATACTCCATTAAATGAATAATTACTTTAAATGAATCCGTACTCGTCACAATTTCGGGAGGCTGTTTGGACAGAAGATTAAAGCGGCTGATAATATTAGTCAGTCCTATACCTGTCGAATATCCTTCAGGTTTCTCTATCAGTGATAAGGTGTTTTCTACCGTTAATATATGTTGTGTACTTGTGCGGATTGTTATTCTGAGCGGATTTTTACGATCCGTTTTATTATGCTTGAGGGCATTTTCTATAAGCAACTGGAGGGTGAGCGGAGGGATATACATATTTTTACTCTCTTCCTGGACGTCGATTTCAAAGTGCACCCCCTGTCCGATACGATGTTTGATCAGGAAAATATAAGAGTTCAGAAATTTAAGCTCTTCTTCCAGAAGGATCATATTCTTTTTAGAATTGACCAGCAGGAAACGATATACTTTGGAAAAACTCTCCGAATACGCATATCCGAGTTGCTGGTCTTCCAGTATAAGCTCGGAGAGTACACTCAGATTATTGAAGATAAAATGTGGGTTCAGCTGTAGTTTCAAGGCATTCAGTTCTGCTTCTACAGAAGCCTGTTTCCATTCCGCTGTACGCAATTTATGATTTGCGACCTGTGTCTCTGTGTTTACCCAGTTGTTGATCAGATAACTTCCTGTATTGATGGAGATAATCATAAACGAAATAATCATGCTGACAATAATAAGTTGCAGCAGGTTTCGGATTTCCTCCATAGATGGCTCGGATTGAGAGTATGCAGGGTCATCATAGATCAGGTAATAACATAACGAATTCAGAGCAATGAGAATCAGCACTACAAAAAAATTGAGACTGAGTTCCAGTATAAGTCTTTTTATTTTGTTTTTTGTCCATGAAGCATACTTATTCAGACGCGAATGAATAAAAATACTGGATTCCGAGATCAGAAAGCAAAAGATAAAGGAAATAGCTAACTCTTCAATGATTTCGAATACACCCCGTTTAAAATAACCCTGCCAGAATTCGGCATAAGGGTCTATAAGAAAAGAAACCAGATAAAATAACAGGAAGGCAAAAACAACTAATAAGATTCTCTTAACCTTATTTGTAGGAAGTTTTTTCTCTGTAATGATCACCTCTTTATTGTATGCTGTCAAACTTGAAAAAATTAGCGTATGAGCAATACGGTATATATATTGTAAGATACAAAATTGAGCTTTATTCTTTAAATAGCACATGTTTTTTAACTAAACCCTCAAATTTTATTTCTGAACAGGAATAAACAGGCGGTGAAACGGAGCATAATTATTTGGCCGATCTGAACAATCAAATATTTAATTCGATTAAAAATCTAAAAATATTAGCTTTAATACTAAAAATATTAGTAATTTTGATTGTTTTTAAAACTACTTATGATTTGGCAGGGAGATAAGCGTTTTGTAGCGCATCTTGATCTGGATACATTTTTTGTGAGTGTAGAACGGTTGAAGAATACGCAATTTGTGGGAAAGCCCTTGATTGTCGGGGGAATGAGTGATCGTGCCGTCGTATCCGCATGTAGTTATGAAACGCGGTTATATGGCGTGCATAGTGCTATGCCAATGAAACTTGCCCTGCGCCTTTGTCCTCAGGCCATTGTGATTCGCGGAGATATGGACAGCTACAGTTATTATTCCCGGATGGTGACCGATGTAGTGCGTGAGCATGTTCCGGTTATGGAAAAGGCAAGTATAGATGAATTTTATGCAGACCTCACCGGAGTAGATCGTTTTTTTGGCTGCAGTCAGTTTATGGCAGAGCTCAAGCAGAAGGTAAGAAAAGAAGTGGGACTTCCGATCAGTTATGCTTTAGCTTCCAATAAACTTATATCCAAAGTAGCAACGGAAGATGCCAAACCTGACGGAAAGCGGGAAGTAGAACATGGACTTGAAAAGGATTACCTCGCTCCGCTCCGGATAGAACGAATGCCAGGTATAGGTAACAAAACTTCCGGATTACTGCATCAGATGGGCGTTCGTACCATCAAGGTCTTGAGTGAAATTCCTGTTCCCATGATGCAGAATCTTCTGGGGAAGAACGGGGTAGATCTCTCCCGTAAAGCCAATGGGATCGATTTTACACCTATTGTTCCATATTCTGAACAAAAAAGTATAGGCACCGAAGAGACTTTTGAACAAGATACCATTGATATTTATTATCTGAAGAGCGAACTCATCCGAATGACGGAGAGAATGACGTTTCAGTTGCGGCAGCATCGCCGTCTTACAGGTTGCATTACCATTAAGCTTCGTTATTCCAATTTTGATACTGTGAGCAAACAAATGGTTATTCCCTATACTGCTTCAGATGCAGTATTGTTGGCCAAAGCCAAAGAACTTTTTGCGAAACTGTACGACAAGCGGCTATTGGTGCGGCTGCTTGGCGTACGTTTCAGCCATCTGGTACAGGGACAGTATCAGATTGATTTGTTTGAAGATACAGTGGAGAGTGTACGGCTCTATCAGGCAATGGATCATATCCGGCAACGCTATGGAGACGCGGTTGTCAAACGGGCAATATCAGTTCCCAAACCACCGGAAAAGGAGAGAAATTAATGTATTTGAATTGTAAAACATGGTTTAGTTACCATTACGGTACTTTTTCTTCCAAACAATTGGTGGAAGATGCAAAGGCACTGGATATCCGTACACTGGCGCTGACGAATATCAATAACACGGCAGATAGCTGGGATTTTGTGTTAAAATGCCGGGAACAGGGAATCAAGCCTATTCTGGGAACAGAAATCCGTAATGATCATGTATTCTGTTATATCCTATTAGCGCGTAATGAAACAGGTTTTTTTCAGATCAATGAGTTTTTATCTGCATACAATCAGCGTAAGGAAAACTTCCCGGCAGAACCTGAACTGTCAACCGAACATCTCTGGATTATTTACCGGTATGGACAGAAGTCCGTCAACGCACTCCGCGAAGGAGAGCTGATTGGTCTGCGTCCACAGGATCTGAATCGTTTGGAACTTCAACAGGAACTTGCTGCAGACCGTTTTGTGATGTTGAGTCCGGTAACATTTCAGGACAAGACTTACTTTAGTCTGCATCGCCTGTTGCGTGCAATAGCTAAAAATACGCTGTTATCTAAGCTTCTTCCCGAAGATATAGCCGGAAATGATGAAACACTACTGTCCGAAGTGGAATTGGTGCGTCAGTTTGCCCGCTTTCCTACAGTGATCTCCCGAACAATACAGGTTGCAGATAGCTGTCATATCACAATGGAGCTGAAGACTGATAAGAACCGAAAATATTTTACCACTACAGAAGAAGATGATCGTCATCTGTTGCGTAAACTGGCGATGGAAGGTTGCGTTATGCGTTATGGTACAGAACATAAGGAGGCTGTCGAACGTGTAGAAAAGGAACTAAAGATGATCGGCAAACAGGGCTTTAATGCCTATTTTCTGATTATATGGGATATATTGCGGTATGCACATGAACGCGGATTTTATCATGTAGGTAGGGGGAGCGGAGCTAATTCTATTGTCGCTTATTGCCTGCGGATCACAGATGTCGATCCGATCAAACTGGATCTGTATTTTGAACGCTTTCTTAATCCCGACCGGAGCTCACCCCCGGACTTTGATATTGATTTCAGCTGGAAAGACCGGGATGCGATCTTTGATTATATGTTCAAAAGGTACGGCCGGCAGCACGTATCACTACTGGGGATGTACAGCACCTTTAAACGACGTGCTATTATCCGGGAACTGGGCAAAGTATTCGGATTACCAAAGGCAGAGATCGATCAGCTTGTTTCACAGCGCGAATGGCGTACGGAAGATAAAATACAGCGTTGGATACATAAGTACGGAAAATTGCTCGAACACTTCCCTAACCACCTGAGCGTACATGCCGGCGGCGTACTCATCAGTGAAAAACCTATCTGCCACTATGCTGCTGTAGAACTTCCGCCCAAAGATTTTCAGACGATCCACATGGATATGTTTGAAGCCGAACGTGTCGGGTTATTCAAATTCGATATATTAAGCCAGAGAGGATTGGGCCATATCAAAGATGCTTTGCAACTGGTCAGAGAAAATACGGGAAAACATATTGATATTCATCAGGTGGAGCGTTTTTTTGAAGATCCGGTACTGGCAGAGAAGATCCGCTGCGGAGATACAATCGGCTGTTTCTATATCGAAAGTCCGGCAATGAGGCAACTGCTGGGGAAGCTGCAATGCTCTGATTATCTTACGCTGGTCGCTGCCAGTTCCATTATCAGGCCGGGAGTGGCGCAGTCCGGAATGATGAAACAGTATATAGAACGTTATCATGACCGGGATAAGGTTGTCTATCTTCATCCGAAGATGAAAGAGCTGCTGGAGGAGACATTTGGCGTGATGGTTTATCAGGAAGATGTTATCAAAGTTGCACATCATTTTGCGGGTATTTCTCTGGATCAGGCTGATATTCTGCGGAGAGCAATGAGCGGTAAATACCGTTCTGAAAATAAATTTGAAAAACTGCGGCAGACCTTTTTTGATAATTGCCGGGAAAGGGGATATGAAGAGCAGGTGACCAGCGAGGTGTGGCGGCAGATGGAAAGTTTCGGCGGATATTCTTTCGCCAAAGGGCATAGTGCATCTTTTGCCGTAGAAAGTTATCAAAGTCTATTTCTGAAGACCTATTATCCACGGGAATTTTACGTAGCCGTGATCAATAACTTTGGAGGATTTTACCGGACGGAATTTTACTTTCAGGAACTTTTTAAGACAGGTGCTCATGTACAGCTTCCTTGCATCAATCACAGTCATTACTATACCAATATAGTGAACGATACGGTATACGTTGGATTGATCCACTTACAAGGACTGGAAGAGAAATTTGCACATAATATCATTGCCGAACGCAGAAAAAACGGTATATATCTGGATCTGAATGATTTTATTGCCCGGTTGTCACCGGGTATGGAACAGTTGAATCTGCTGATTCGTATTGATGCATTTCGCTTTACCGGAAAGAATAAAAAGGCTCTTTTGTGGGAAGCTAATTTTATGACGACCCGTCAGCAAATTCTGGAAGTATCCCTTTTTGAAACTCCTGTGCTCGATTTTAAGTTGCCCGAATTCGAAGAAGAGCCTATGGAAGATTATAAAGATCAGCTGGAATTAATGGGATTTATCGTTGGCGATTTTTTCGATCTGCTGGATCCGAAATATCTGGTTGATACAGTCCATGTGAGAGATCTGGTACACTTATTAGATAAAGAAGTCTGTATGATAGGCCGCCTTGTAACGATTAAGGAAACATCGACGATCCGCAAGGAGAGGATGGTTTTCGGAACTTTTCTCGACTGTAATGCTGATTGGCTGGATACAGTACATTTTCCCGTGACATTACAATATTATCCTTTTCTCGGTAATGGATTCTATCAATTGACGGGTAAGGTTGTGGAAGAGTTTGGGGTATATTCGCTGGAAGTAAGCCGAATGAAGAAAATAGGCTATCGTTTTTAAATTGCATGGAGCCTGAGCCCCATGCAATTTAAATCTTATAAATTCTCTGTATTCTTATCGTCTTTGGGATTTGGGCTTTCCGCAACTTTTTTCTTTTTCAACCTTGACGGACGTACAATACCCCATTTAGTAAGCAGTTCCTGTGTTGAATTACGTTTGAGATGCCCTTTGTCAGGTTCTCCGATAAGGAAACCGATCGCCTGCATAGAAGGTATAGCGTCAAATATTACTTTCAGTGCAGCGGTCATCGGTAATGCCAGAATCAAGCCTGCCAATCCGAAGATCATACCTCCGATAAGAATAGCGATAATAGCCATCAATGGATTAATACTCACTTTGCCTCCCACAATATTTGGTGTAATGATATTTCCTTCCAGAAACTGTACCACCTGAAACCAGGCAATGACGCCAATAGCATACCAGGCACTGTCTTTTGTCGCCAATGCGAACAGAGCAGGCAGAATAGATCCGATAGCGATACCGATATAGGGAAGGAGCATCAGAAACGAAGCTAGGGATCCGAAAAACCAGGCATATTCTATTCCCATAATCATCAATCCTACCGTGTTCAGTACAGCCACTATACCCATAACGGTGACCAATCCTAAAAAGTAGCTTTGGATCACTTCGTAGATTCTGTTGAGTACCCCATGTACTTTCTGATTTTCCGTGTTTGGAAAAGCTTTAAAGAAAAACTCCTTGAAAAAATCCCGGTAATATAACAGGAAAAAGATAAAGATAGGTACCAGAACCAATCCTGCAAGTGTGCTTCCGATAGAACCAAATGCGGTAGATAAGTAACCACCAACATTATTTAGCATTTTGTTACTCTGTTCCTGAAATTGAGCAGCCATCTCACTGCGTTGCACACCAAAGCGACCTTCCACCCAGGTCTGGAAACTCTCCACCACAGACATGACCTTTTTCGTAATATCAGTCGCATCTTTACCAATAATGATACTTTCGTGAACAATAAACCAGATGAGGCCTCCGATGATCAGTATTGCTATAAGAACTGATACAATAGCTGCAAGAGAACGGACAAAATGAAGCTTTCTCTCTAAAAAGTTAGCAATAGGAAAGAGCGTGATCGAAATAATAATAGAAAATAACAACGGAACCAACACGCTTTGAGTGACATACATCAGTGCAATAATCAGCACCAAAGCAAAGAGACTTGAAGACAGAACGAGGGAATAAGGTTGTGAGCTTTTCTTTTCTTCCATATAGATTAGTATGATTTGTGATTTTGTTATCTAATAACATTAGATATGCCCTGTAGGTTTTATCTTTTTTGATTTTTCCCACCAAAACATATACGCCAATGCTACAAATAGGATGCCTGAATTGATAAGCATGATCTGAGGAATTCTGGAGATAATATCCTGATAGAAAAATCCGGCACATAATGCACCTAATCCAATGCCCGCTTCCAGTGCAATATACATGGTCGCTACAGCACGTCCCCGTTGTTGCGGATGGCTCAGGTCAATTGTCCACGCATTTACTGCCGGAGACAGAATACCGGTACCGATGCCATACACACTTGCTCCAAGCATAAGCCGGAAGAAAGAATCACCTTCGCTGATCAGATACAGCGATAATGCAACGATAACCAGGCCGACCATAATAACTTTAGTACGTCCGTATCTGTCAGAGACTTTACCCGAAATAAAACGGATCAGTATAGAAGTAATGGTATAAGCCGTAAAGAAAACACCTTTATTGCTCAGCCCCAGATGTTCACTCCAGTCCGGGATAAGCGTCAGGATCACGCCATAGGCAGAATAAGACAGAAAAGTAACGATACCTGCCGGTAAAGCTCCGATGTCAATAATATCCGAACGGGATATTTTGAACATGGAGATATGCAGTTTTTGCTTTGTTTTCAGCGTCTCCTTCATATTAATTACAATAACAATAGATAGCAATGCAAATACAGAAGAACTGTAAAACATGGTATTGATGCCATAAGATTGGAATATGGCACTCCCTATTGCAGGACCAATGGCACCCCCGATACTGAAACAAAGTCCGTGTAATCCTAAAGCTTCACCCCAGCGTTCACGGGGAATAATATCCGCTACATAAGCCGAAGTTGCTGTGGGTTTGAATCCTGTAGAAAATCCATGGATCAGCCGTAACATCAAAAATCCGGACACGGAAGTCAGTACAGGATAGAGAAAACCACAGAAAAAACAAACAACAGACCCGACAGCCATAATGGGTACACGCCCCCACTGATCGGTAAGCTTTCCGCTGAAAGGTCTGGATATACCAGCCGTAAGTGTAAATAATGCTATAATAAGTCCCTTATATTCTGCTCCGCCCATATTGCTCAGATAATTAGGCAATTCGGGTATAATCATATTAAAACTCGAGGAGAAGAGCAGAGAACTAAGACATAAAAGTGCAAATTGTAACGTGTAGATAGATTTTTGAGGAGACTCCGTCATTTTATAAAATTCATTCTCGCAATTTCATTGCAAAATATAGTGGTTGCCACTGCTACATTGAGCGATTCAGCCTGTCCTGTCCTCGGTATAGTGACAGGATGATCTATAAGATCTAATAGTTTTTCACTGATGCCGTTGCCCTCATTTCCCATAAGAATCAGTCCCTCTTTGCCCCATTGGGTTTCATAGATCGAAGAACCGTTCAGTAATGCCCCAAAAACAGGCAAGCGGACTTCACGAATAAAAGATTCCAGATCAGTGTAGTGAATCTGAGTCCGCGAAAGTGAACCCATGGTGGCCTGTACTACCTTAGGGTTATAGACGTCTACTGTGCCTGCTGAACATACAATATGCTTAAATCCAAACCATTCAGCAGTACGGATAATCGTACCCAGATTACCCGGATCCTGTACATCATCCAATACCAGTGTAAACTGATTGGAAAAATCCAGCTGCTCAGGTGTTTTATTCTCCGGTAAGGTGACCAGTGCTAATATTCCCTGTGGCGATTTGAGTTGACTGATTTTTGAGAATTCGTTATCAGTCAGTTCATAAGATTTTATATTGTGCGGTATTTTAACCACTTTTGTAGTCACATTTGCTGTGTAAAACAGTGCATGGACATCATATGCTGAAGATAAAAACTCGGTTACGGATTTTATTCCTTCTACAACAAACAGGCCATGCTGCTTACGGAACTTTTTGTGCTGTAGAGATGTAATAAGACTGATTTGCGCTTTTGATAACATTTTTAATGATTAAACAAACGACCCTTTTCGCATTTGCAAGTATAACGCTTTTGTTGTTAATTTTTACATCCTGCCGTTCAACAAAATACCTCGAAGACGATCATGCTTTGGTGACAAATGTAAGTGTCTCCGGTGTAAATGCCAGTCTGAAGGAACAATCTTCCCTTTATATTTCAAGTGAACTAAGACCAAATTCCAGAGTCAACTTGTTTATCTATAATGTATTCAATACCAAAGATGGCAGATACAAGAAAGCCGATATAAAAAATGTAGGAGAGGCTCCCAGTATTCTGGATTCAGCTCTGGTAGAACTTTCAGGACAACAGATACAGCGTTTCTTGCAGACTAAAGGGTATTTTAATGCAAAGGTACAACCTGAAGTGAAGATTGCAAAAAAGAGAGCACATATAGATTTTAAAGTAGAACCCGGAACACCTTATAAGATCAGAACCAAAACCTATACATTCGAAGATCCTAAGGTAAAAGAACTCTATGAATCGAAACTGAGTAGCAGTTCACCTGTCAAAGAAGGAGATATCTATGATGCCGGTAAACTATTGACAGAACGGGAACAGTTGTTTATCCTGATGAAAAATCAGGGTTACTACGACTATCTTCGTCAATATATGCGGGTAGGGGTTGACTCCAGTCTGCGCAATTATCAGACAGACCTTAAGATTGCCATCGAAAATCCTCCGCAACTGCAGGAGCATCCGGTTTATGAAATTAATAAGACTTCACTGAAGATCCGAAATCTGAACAATGTAGCGGGGAAAAGAGCAAAAAATTATGTGGATACCGGCTTTAATATCCATTTTCAGGATCAGACGGGTAATTTCAGACTCAAACCTATCGCCCGCTATATGTTTGTACGCTCGGGAGAAAAATACGATTTGAGTAAGGAAAATCTTTCCTATGACAGATTGTACGAAATGAACGGATTCAGAAGTGTTAAGATACAGTATGAAAAGGTAGATTCCAATAAACTGAATGTAAGTTACGAACTTATTCCCCGCCCGATCATGGGTAATCAGATTGAAGGTGAATATACGTTTGGGTCCGGTATGAGCGGATTTAATATAGCCAATACCTTCTCTCACCGGAATATTTTCGGAGGAGCAGAACAACTGGAAGTCAAGTTGCGTTATGGTGTATTGTTTGATCCCCGTATCAAAGGTGGGTTAGCCAATAAAATTTTCAATAATGACTTTCAGATTGGTGCTAATCTGTCCTTTCCCCGTTTGATGGTGCCATTTGGTATTTTTAACAGTATAGGAAAATATGGATTGCCCCGAACGACATTCTCTTCCAATCTGCAAATCTTTAATCAGGATAATACCTATTCCAACCGCTATCTGACGAACACATTGAACTATACTTGGTTTGAAACAGCTAATAAACAGCATAGTTTTACGCCTATCGTTTTAGAGTATCGCGTAGGGCGCCTGAATGAAGCGTTCAAACAACAGCTGATAAACGAAGGTTTTTTATTATATGTACAAAGTAATGATCGCCAGTATTTTGGTTTGGGATCTCAGTATGCTTACACCCTGAATGCACCAAAACTACTGAAGCTCGAAAATTTCAGTTATTTCCGGGGTGCCTTAGACCTGAGTGGTAATATACTCGGATTAGCCAGCAAATTGTTTAGCTTTCCGGAGAATGACGGACAGCGCACCCTTTTCAAAGTTCCGTATCTGCAATATGCCAAAATAGAACTGGATTACCGTCTTTACAGACATCTCGGGGGGAACCGTCAGTTTATATTCCGTATCAATCCGGGAATAGCTGTTCCTTATGGCAACAATTCCAGCTTGTTGATTTTCGAAAAGAATTTTTACAGTGGAGGAATGAATGGTATACGGGCATGGCAGGCACGTACACTCGGACCTGGTAATTACAATAGGGAAGGGCTTACCGAAGACCTCCGCCTGAGATTACGTAATTTGGATCAGCTGGGAGAAATAAAACTTGAAGGAAATGCCGAATATAGATTCCGAATATTGAACAAGCTTCTGGGAGCAAAACTGAATGGAGCAACCTTTGTGGATTTTGGTAATATATGGCGATTGAAAGAGAACGAACAGAATCCGGGAGGGGAATTCAAATTCAATAAATTCTTAGGCCAGATGGCAATTGGTTCAGGATTCGGATTACGTTTTGATTCCGACTACTTTGTCATCCGGATTGATGCAGGTGTCAAAGTCAAGGATCCGCAGTTTCAGGGCAGCGAGCAGTGGGTTATCCAACATCTGTTTAATCAAAAAGAATTCAAAGATGCTTTCAATGCCACACATGCACCGGACCGTTATAATTTTGTACAATATAATTTCGGGATAGGTTTCCCTTTTTAGAAGAAGCTCTTAATTCCTATAAATATACTTTCCAGAAGATTGGAAACACTAAGTCCCTGTGAATAATTGAAGAACACATAGACCAGAGCCAGAATAACAGCTGTCATCAGAAAACGGCGAAAAGTATAAGCAATCAGTAAGATGACACAAGGTACAACAAGCAGAATCAGCCCGCTGATCTTAATAGGATTCAGTCCTTTGTCTGATTTGAAAATATAATATAACTTACCCAGTGAATGTTCCTGATTTTTATGCTTAAAGAATACAAAAGTTGAAGATTCAATTGTATTAGTCGCTACAGCTACACCATTGTGAAAAATAAGGTCTTGTTTAAGTCCGTTTAAGCTAAAACTATAAGTGCCATTGATACGCTCATTAGCCTGCTCAGCGGTATCCAATGCTACTATCGCCAGTTTTCCATTCTGAGTCAGATTTTCTTTTATCGTAAAGTTTTCGATAGTATTTTGTTGCGCCACAGCAAGAAACGGCAACATAAATAATAGACAAATGATCAGGTACCTCTGCATAATACTTTATTTCCCTGCAATAATAGATAAAATCATTCATTTTTATAAATCATATTCAGGAAGCGCATAAAATGCTGACTATTTTGGAAATAAATTTTTTGTTTACTGCTATACTTTGTACATTTGTGCCGTAACATTCATTCAAATACAAACATGGAAAATACAGCAGCGCAAAGACAGCCGAAAAAGACAGATAATAACGCTAACCGTACAGAATATTATGTAACGTTAACAGTTGCTATTGTTATTGGTCTTGCAGGAGTATTTGTAAGATTTATTCAGGATTCATTTCTTTTTTCGGCTATTGCAAATATTTTGTTGATCATTGCGTCTGTTATCGCTTTCAAAACGGTTTTTTCAATCTTAGGATTCGGAAGCAAGAAATAAGTAAAAAAGAAACTTAAAATATAAAAATCCTGTCGCTCAACCGACGGGATTTTTTTTGTGCCTGATATTAAAGAAAATGGATAAGTGTAGCATCACAAAATACAAAGACAGTGTCAGTTGGTGTCCCCGCCAACTGTCTCTCTGACCAAAAAAAAGTAAGGCCTGCATATGAAATATGCAGGCCTTACTTGTATATATGGAATATATGGGACTAAACGAAAAATGACCAGGTAGACCATGGAATACGTGAAAGGATAAAGATAAGACCTAAGATAAAGAAGATCAATACCGTTTTATTTGCCTTTTTAGCATCCGTGATTCTTTTAGCTTTTGAATATCCGATAGTGATCAAGACGATCGCGATAATCATCGTCAACGGATGTTCAATAATTTTGAATCTCAAAGTAGGGTCTTTCATCACACTTCCAGAGATCATAGAAGGGTATTTTAAGACAAAGAATAGTACTAGACCTACAACTAATTGTAAGTGAGCAGAAATTAGTCCTATCAGCGCAATTTTACGATTGTAAGGCTTGTTGCCGGCAAAGTTGGCCAACGTAATAATTATCGATACCACCAATGCAAGTAGTAAGACAATCGCTAATGTTGAATGTAAGTGTAGCATATGAGTTCTCTTTTTTAATGTTCGGTCACAAACTTAGATAAATTTGCCTTTATGTGCAATTTAATTGACTGCATATAAAGGCAATTTGTTGATTTATATGCTATCTCTTATCCCCGATATTTTTAAATTCGGATGTTTCTTTCCATTTCGGGAAGTAGTTTTCCAGACTCATGGTGTAACCGATATCAAAAAACAACCTGATATCTGCCAGTATACCTCCGAAATCCCAGTTTTCATCCACCTGATCGGTTACATTATGATAACGTCCGGCCAAAGCCTTTGTCCGTTTGAGAATACGTGCAGAATCCGTTTCCAGATATTGCTTGCCACTTCCCATAAATATAGCAGGAACTCCTTTTTTGACAAAGCTAAAATGATCCGAACGGAAAAATCCGCCTGAAGAAGGATTCCCGGAATCATGAACTTCACGTCCGAATTTTGCTGCTGAACGAATAGCGTAATCTTCTACTTCCGATTGTCCCATACCTACAATGGATACATCTTTTGTCGCACCCATAGGACTAAAAGCATCCATATTCAGATTGGCTACAGTTTTTTTGAAGGGGTAGACAGGATTGGAAGCGTAGTAGGCTGACCCTAACAGCCCCTGTTCTTCTCCCGTGAGTGCCATAAATACAATTGTACGCTCTGGTTTAATCTTCGCCGCCTGGAATGCCTTTGCGATTTCAAAAAGAGCAGATACACCGGCAGCATTATCAATTGCACCGTTGTAAATAGAATCTCCGGCTATGGCTTCTCCAATACCCAGATGATCCCAGTGAGCCGAATAAATAATGACTTCATCCTTTCGGGAAGTTCCCTCTAACCGGGCAATAACATTATTGGACGTAGATTTTCTGAATTTGTTTTTAAGCGTCAGACTTGTTGTCAGACCCAGATCAACAGGCTTGAACCCGGGTTTTTTAGCTTTTTCAAATACAGCTTCTCCTGATCCGGAAAGAGCAAGCAATTTTTTGGCTGTAGCAGCAGAGATCCACCCTTCAAATAAACAGTTAGATGCTCCGTTATCCTTCGATACCAGATCCAGTTGCGCTCCGCTCCAGCTGGATTTGACAACATCCCAGTCATAGCTTGCTGCAGCTTTATCATGTATCAGCAATACACCGGCAGCACCCTGACGGGCTGCTTCCTCATACTTGTATGTCCAGCGACCGTAGTAAGTCATAGTATCCCCCTTAAACAAGGTCTTGTCATAGTGTCCGGGATCATTGACCATTACGATAACTGTTTTACCCTTTACATCCAGTCCTGCATAGTCATTCCAGTTGTACTCCGGTGCAATAATGCCGAATCCTGCGAAGACAAGTTTGGATTGATCAAGTTGTATTTGTTCCTTCAGCTGGCGGCTGCCTATAACGTAGTCTTCCAGATCTTTTACGGTAACGCTGCCTTTTGCTCCTGTGAAAGTCAATTGGGCAGGAGCTGTGCTGTTGATCTCTACCATGGGTACTTCCTGAAAATAGCTGTCCCCATTTCCGGGAGCCAGGCCAAGCTGTTCAAATTGCTCGCGGATATAGTTTACCGCCAGAGTGTCACCTTTCGTAAATGGTTTTCTGCCCATAAAACGATCGGATGAAAGTTCTTCTACATATTTTTTATAGCTGCCCTCTGAAATAGCATTCAGAGCAACAGAATCAAGTCCTGAGGTATGATGTTCAGATTTTTTTTCTGATTCTTTACTCTTGCAGGAAAACAATAGCACAGCAGAAAATAATAAAAGGAAGCCTGTTCTTTTCATAAATAGTAGTTTGAAGAATAAAAATACAAGAAATATTCTGATTATAGAGACGGATCGGGGATAGGATATATCTCTGCGATCGGATGAAAGAGATAAATCCGGTTGGTAGAGATTTCTACACATCTGTATCGTTTACGGATTCGTTCTTTTCGTTGAAATACACGTCCGTTTTTCATTGAAAACAGATCATCCTGATTGAGCATCTCCACCGTTATGATTGGAGATTGTGCACTGTCATATTCCTTTAAAGTCCTGAACAGATGCAGGTCGGTACAGCTGGAGGCTGCAGGATTATTGAGGTATTTGATAACAGCATGCAGTATTTTTTCCGGAAAAATATGCAGCTTCAGAAAAGGCTGCATCAGGAATTTGAAATTGTCTTTCCATTCCGTTCCGTGTGGTTTTACCTTATTCTTATGTTG
Source organism: Sphingobacterium sp. UBA5789 (assembly GCF_002418355.1). Classification (NCBI taxonomy): domain Bacteria; kingdom Pseudomonadati; phylum Bacteroidota; class Sphingobacteriia; order Sphingobacteriales; family Sphingobacteriaceae; genus Sphingobacterium; species Sphingobacterium sp. UBA5789. The sequence goes on from NZ_DIDX01000003.1 coordinate 472,090, forward strand.
TTGCCACGTTCGGAGATGTGCAAATTCGTGAATAGTGGTAATCAGAAAAGAATAAGGATTAAGATTGTTGTTAACGGAAATCTTATGGGATTCTCCGCGGTACGGAGCCTGATAATCACCCAATTTTGTAGCACGTGCACGGCTTATCTTAAAAGAACATTTAGAATCAATGATCCATTGAGAGATAATAGGAGCAGCCAGTTCCGGCATGTATTTTTGTAATTGTTTGGTATAATCAGGCATTAGGACAAAAATAAGCAATTCAGTCTGAAAAGAGAAGCCTTCCGCAAGGCAGATAAGTTGGGGACAGGTATATAGAAAACCTGTAAAATAATCCTATATTTGACTAAACGCTTTACTTATTAATCTTATGTATAAAATAGTCTGTATTCTTTTATTGAGTATGCTGATATCACGAAGTTTCGCACAGGAACTGAATATTCGTGTAGAAGTGCAGTCTCCACAGGTACAGAATACAAATAAACGTGCTCTGGAAGTTCTGCAGAAAGCAATTTCTGATTTTTTAAACAACAGAGCCTGGACCGGAAATAAAGTTCAGAACGAAGAACGTATTGATGGTGCACTGGTCATCACGATTACTTCCTGGGATGGTTCTAAAGAATTTAAGGGTACAGCACAGGTTTTCTCATCAAGACCTGTCTATGGTACAAATTACAACAGTCCTATATTGGCATTTAATGACAAGTATTTCAATTTCTCCTATATAGAAGGTGATATCCTCGATTATAATGAGAATCAGTATATGAGCAATCTGGCCTCTTTGCTGGGCTTTTATGCCAATGTAATTATCGGTATGGACGCAGATTCTTTTAAGTTGTACGGCGGAAATACATATTTCTCTGTAGCAAGGGATATTGTCAATTACTCCCAAAACGGCGACTATGTAGGTTGGCGCTCTATGGATGCTTTTGACAATCGATACTGGCTGATCACAAACCTCACCGATCGCCGTTATGTGGCATACCGCGATTTTGCCTATAATTACCATATAAACGGATTGGATAAAATGGCTGAAAATGAACCACAGGCACGTACGGAAATGGGAACACTTCTTCCTAAGCTTAAAGAAGTAGACAGAAACAATAGTGGAAATATTCTGACATCTGCATTTTACAGTGCTAAATCTAATGAGTTTGTAGGTATATTCAGCCGTATGCCGGGCAATGAAGGCGTAAAAGCCTATAATCTGCTGGTGGAGTTGGATCCTGCAAATTCAACTAAGTACGAAGAAATCCGAAAATAGATTAGAAAATCCTGGATAACGGACAACTAACATATGGTACTGTCTTCACAACATTAATTTTTTACTTTTGAATTTAGATTTATATATATGCTGAGCCGTCTTTATATTCGAAACTATGCACTGATCGATACGTTGGATATTTCCTTTGATAAAGGCTTAAATATTATCACCGGAGAAACAGGTGCCGGTAAGTCTATTATTATGGGTGCACTTTCTCTGATATTGGGAAGCCGTATCGAAGGTAAATACTTTTTCAATCAGGATCAAAAATGTATTATCGAAGGATATTTCAATATAGGAGCATATCATCTGCAATCTTTTTTTGATGAGCATGATATGGACTATGAAACCGAAACCATCATTCGGAGAGAAATCAGCGTAGACGGCAAATCACGTGCTTTTATCAATGATTCTCCTGTCAACCTGACCCTGTTGAAAAGCCTGGGAGAGCAACTGATTGATGTGCATTCTCAGCATGCTACATTGCAGATTAATACAGAAGCTTTCCAGTTATTGGTAATAGACAGTATCGCAGGCAATGCGGAATTAAAGGTAGCTTTTGAAAAGACATTTAAGGAATACAGAGCAACCAGAAAAAAACTGGAGGAACTTAAAGGAGCTATCAAAAATGCAAATGCGGAACTGGACTATCACCAATTCTTGTTTGATGAACTGGAACAGGCCAATCTGCAGGAAGGAGAACAGACCAGACTTGAAGAAGAACAGCAGCAGCTGGAGAATGCAGAAGAAATAAAAAGAGGATTGTTGAGCGCAGTTAACTACCTGACCGAACAGGAGGCTAATGCTGTGTCTTTGATTAAAGATGCACTGGGACAGCTGCAACATATTGAAAAATATATGCCGGCTTCAGAAGATCTTTTCACCAGACTGCAGAGCACGCATATTGAACTCAAGGATATCGTTAATGAAATCGAAGGACTGGAACAGACCGTTGTATTGGATGAGTCCCGTCTGGATTCGGTCAATGATCGCCTGAATATCATTTATACTCTTCAAAAGAAGCATCGTGTGGAAGAGGTTGGCGAACTCATAGCCTTACGTAATGATTTGGAGAGTAAGATCATATCGGCTTCTTCGCAGGAAGAATTGTTGATTACACTTGAAAAGCAGCTTACATCTGTTATGCAGGCATTAAAAGATCTTGCCGGTCAACTCTCTGCATCCAGAAAAGATGTATTACCACAGATTCAGGACCATGTGGCTGCAGTCCTGACAGAAGTCGGTATGCCACATGCAAGGTTGTATATTGACCTGCAATCCCTCGATGAGACACAATTTAAAGAATCCGGACAAGATAGTGTACAGTTTCTTTTTTCAGCTAATAAAGGGCAGGAATTACAACCCATACATAAAGTAGCATCCGGAGGAGAACTTTCGCGGGTGATGCTTGCCATTAAATCGTTAATTGCCCGTTCTACGGCATTGCCAACCATTATATTTGATGAGATAGATACGGGTATATCAGGAGAGGTGGCGCTGAAAGTGGGAGAGATTATGCAACGCCTGGCTTCACACATGCAAGTACTGGCAATCACACATTTGCCACAGATAGCTTCCAAAGGAAAAAGTCATTTTAAAGTATATAAGGAAGATAAAGAAGATAAGACCCAGTCAAATATTGTATTGTTAAATCATCAGGAGCGTGTTGTTGAGGTGGCTCAGATGCTGAGCGGAGCCAATCCCGGAGAAGCTGCAATCAAACATGCAACAGAACTGATTGAGGGTTGATGGAATATTTATTGAAAATAACTATAATAAAAAAATGCCTGCAATATAAGTATTGCAGGCATTTTTTTATTAGGAATCAGTAATTCTTAGTTACCGATTTCAGCATCTGTCAAAACAATTTTTACAAGCATATCGCCTGGAGGAACTATAGTTGAATTAGTTCCAACTTCTGTCGCTTCAATTTCAACGCTACCTACCCGGTAACTTGCTTCATAGCTATAATTACGAATTACCGCAGGAATAAGTTTATAGGATGTTTTGTCGTTATCGTAAGATATAGCTACACTCACGTCTCCATCCTCAAAATATCTTGAATCTAACTGAGGCATAGAGATAGTAGTTTTATATCTGTCTGTTCCACTTTGCAACTGCCAGTCTCCTTGTTTAACGGCTAAAACATAACTCACTCCTGGCAGAGAGTTGGTAATATACTCTTTTGTACAGCTGGACAAACCAATTGTCGTGCCGATCACTAATAGGGCTAATAGAATTCTTTTCATGTTATGTGAGTTTTAAAATTAATATTTGTTATCTATGTTATTAAGACAATGAAATGTTAAAAAAGTTTAAAGTGTTTAAGCAAAAATTTGGCCACAATAGAAAAGCACCGCGTATTTCGGTGCTTTTCTAATTATTTAGTAATAATCTTAATTATCTTTTGATACATCAGATTCTTTTGGCTTGTCTTTGCCTCCCTTCGGAGATTCGCCTTTAACTGTAATTTCACTTTTCTCCTTATCCAGATCTACCGTTAACGTAGCCCCGCTCTGAAGTTCTCCTTTCAGGATTTCTTCAGCAATCGGATCTTCCAGATATTTTTGAATAGCACGTTTCAACGGACGAGCTCCAAAATTGGTATCATAGCCTTTTTCTGCAATGAATTCTTTAGCAGTATCAGTCAACTGAATTTTATAACCCAATCCTTCTATACGTGTGAACAGTGATCTCAGTTCAATATCAATGATTTTGAAAATGTTTTCTTTTGTTAACGAATTGAAAACAATGACATCATCGATACGGTTTAAGAATTCAGGAGCAAATGCACGTTTCAAGGCTGTCTCGATCACACCTCTTGAATGTGAATCTGCCTGATTGCTTTTTGCAGCAGTAGTAAAACCTACTCCCTGTCCGAATTCTTTCAACTGACGGGCTCCGATATTGGAAGTCATAATAATAATCGTATTACGGAAGTCTACACGACGTCCCAGACTATCTGTCAACTGACCTTCATCCAATACCTGTAACAATAAGTTGAATACATCCGGGTGAGCTTTTTCAATCTCATCCAGTAAGACTACAGCATAAGGTTTACGACGTACTTTTTCCGTAAGCTGACCACCTTCTTCGTAACCTACATATCCCGGAGGCGCTCCCACTAATCGGGATACTGCAAATTTCTCCATATACTCACTCATGTCAATCTGGATCAGTGAATCTTCAGAATCAAACATAAATCGAGCAAGTTCTTTTGCAAGCTCTGTCTTACCTACACCTGTAGGACCCAAGAAGATAAAGGAACCGATAGGTTTCTTAGGATCTTTCAGTCCTGCACGCGTACGTTGGATAGCTTTAACCAGTTTTTGTACCGCATCGTCTTGTCCGATAATACGGCCTTTCATCGATTCACCCATATTTAATAGCTTCTGGCTATCTGTCTGGCTTACCCGTTGTACAGGAATACCGGTCATCATGGATACGACTTCAGCTACATTATCTTCCGTAACAACGTAGCGTTTCGTTTTGGTTTCTGCTTCCCAGGCCGTTTTTTCACGTTCTAACTCTTCGAGTAATTTTTTCTCCGAATCACGAAGTTTTGCAGCCTCTTCGTATTTCTGACTGCGTACCACTTTGTTTTTCTCGATTTTCACTTCTTCAATCTTCTGTTCGATATCGATAATGGATTGCGGAACATGGATATTGTTTAAGTGAACACGTGATCCAGCTTCATCCAGTGCATCGATAGCTTTATCCGGAAGAAAACGGTCTGTGATATATCTCGTTGTCAGAGACACACAGGCTTCGATAGCTTCAGGAGTATAGTTTACATTGTGATGCTCTTCGTATTTTTCTTTGATACGGTTCAGAATCTCTACTGTCTCATCATGAGTTGCTGGTTCGATAGTGACACGTTGAAAACGACGGTCTAAAGCACCATCTTTCTCGATGTACTGACGATATTCATCAAGAGTAGTCGCACCGATACATTGAATCTCACCTCTTGCCAGGGCTGGTTTGAACATATTGGACGCATCCAGTGAACCGGACGCTCCTCCTGCACCGACTATGGTGTGGATCTCATCGATAAACAAGATCACGTCAGGTGATTTTTCCAGTTCATTCATGACCGCTTTCATACGTTCTTCAAACTGTCCGCGATATTTAGTACCGGCTACCAATGATGCCAGATCTAAAGTAACGACACGTTTGTTGAAGAGAACACGGGATACTTTACGTTGAATAATACGGAGTGCCAGACCTTCTGCGATAGCAGATTTACCGACACCCGGCTCACCGATCAGCAACGGATTGTTCTTTTTACGGCGTGATAAAATCTGCGAAACACGTTCGATCTCTTTTTCACGGCCTACAATCGGATCCAGACGACCTTCTTCTGCAGCTTTTGTAAGGTCACGTCCGAAATTGTCCAATACCGGAGTTTTGGATTTGATATCGGATACCTTTTTAGGCTGATTGAATTGTTCCTCTTCAGGATATTCATCCTCGCCACCTGCAGATGATCCCGGTGCTTCATCTGTAATCGTGGTTTTATTCTGTTCCACTTCACTTTTGAAGACATCATATGATATCTGATATTGCTGAAGAATCTGCGAAGCGATATTTTCATCATCGCGCAGAATTGCCAGCATCAGATGCTCCGTTCCGATGATATCACTTTTAAATATTTTTGCTTCTAAGTATGTGATCTTAAGTACTTTTTCTGCTTGTTTGGTTAATGGCATATTGCCAATGGGTGCACGCGACACCGAAGAACCCTTTACTGCATCCTCAATAGACTGACGCAAGGCTGCAGTATCGATACCGATATTTTTCAAAATCTTAATCGCCACTCCATCTCCCTCACGAATCAGACCAAGCAAAAGATGCTCCGTGCCAATATAATCATGACGAAGGCGTAATGCTTCTTCTCGACTGTAGGAAATCACATCCTTTACGCGTGGTGAAAATTTTGCTTCCATGTAGTTTTACCTTTCTGTTTTGGGGTTAGAATTAAGGATATTATAAATGTAGAAATATATATCCAAAAATCTTACGCTAATTTTAATATTCTTATCAACAATTACGCCATATGCCTAAATGTAGCAAAATGTCAGTTTATCGGCCGGATTATTTATCTTTGTTTACAAAACAGTTACAAAAATCAATATGTCTGACGAAAAAATTATCTTTTCGATGGCTGGTGTAAACAAGATTTACCCACCTCAAAAACAAGTTTTAAAAAATATATACTTATCCTTCTTTTACGGTGCCAAAATCGGTGTTATCGGTCTTAATGGATCCGGAAAATCTTCACTCTTAAAAATCATTGCCGGTCTTGACAAATCCTTTCAGGGTGAGGTAGTTTTCTCACCGGGCTATTCTGTAGGCTATCTTGCTCAGGAACCCGAATTGGATACGGAAAAGACTGTTCGTGAAATCGTTGAAGAGGGTGTAGCTGAGATTACAGCCATATTAAAGGAATACGAAGAAATCAATGATAAATTTGGTCTGCCTGAGGTATATGAAAATGCAGATGAAATGGATAAACTTCTGGCAAGACAGGGAGAATTGCAGGATAAAATCGATGCGACAAATGCCTGGGAACTGGATTCCAGACTGGAGCGTGCCATGGATGCACTCCGTTGTCCGGAACCGGAAGCTAAAATTGTCAATTTGTCAGGAGGGGAGCGCAGAAGAGTGGCACTATGTCGCTTATTACTGCAGGAACCGGACGTATTATTACTGGATGAGCCAACCAATCACCTCGATGCAGAGTCTATTGACTGGCTGGAACAACACTTACAACAATACAAAGGTACCGTTATAGCGGTAACGCACGACCGTTACTTTCTGGATAATGTTGCCGGATGGATTCTGGAACTGGACCGTGGAGAGGGTATTCCATGGAAGGGAAATTATTCTTCATGGCTGGATCAGAAAGCTAAACGTCTTTCACAGGAAGAAAAAACAGAATCTAAACGTCAGAAAACATTGGAGCGTGAATTGGAATGGGTACGTATGGCTCCCAAAGCCCGTCATGCTAAATCTAAAGCCCGTCTTCATAATTATGAAAAACTGGCTTCTGAAGAAACAAAAGAGCGCGAAGAAAAACTGGAGCTTTTTATTCCTCCGGGACCGCGTCTTGGAAATGTCGTTATAGAAGCAAACAATATCTCCAAATCTTACGGCGACCGTATTTTATTTGAAAACCTGAGTTTCTCACTACCTCCTGCAGGTATTGTAGGGATTATCGGGCCAAACGGAGTTGGTAAAACCACTTTATTCAGATTAATCACAGGACAGGAGAGTCCGGATACAGGTACATTCAAAGTAGGAGAGACAGTTGTTTTGGGTTATGTGGATCAGATGCACAATGATCTGGATCCTAATAAATCGGTATGGGAAAATATTACAGACGGAAATGATAATATTTTATTGGGCAATCGTCCGGTAAACTCGCGTGCCTATGTTTCCAAATTCAATTTTAACGGTGCAGATCAGCAGAAAAACGTTGGCGTGCTATCCGGAGGTGAGCGTAACCGCGTGCATCTGGCTATTACATTAAAGAAAAGCTCTAATGTACTGTTGCTCGATGAGCCTACCAATGATATCGATGTCAATACACTGCGTGCCCTGGAAGAAGGATTGGAAAATTTTGGTGGCTGTGCTGTTGTTATTTCCCACGACAGATGGTTCCTGGATCGTATTTGTACACATATTCTTGCTTTTGAAGGAGACTCCCAGGCTTACTTCTTTGAAGGTAACTACAGCGAATATGAAGAGAATCGTAAGAAAAGACTGGGAGATGTCGCTCCGAAACGTGTGAAATATAAAAAGTTGGTAAAATAAAGACAAGTGGAAGCAGCAAAGTTATTAAAAGCAATCATTGATCATGCCATTGATGGTATTATTACGATTGATAATAAAGGGATAGTAGAAAGTATTAATCCTGCAGCTTCCAGTCTGTTTGGTTATTCGCCGGAAGAGGTGATCGGGCATAATATCTCTATACTTATGCCTGAGCCGGACCGCAGTAAGCATGACAGCTATATTCATAATTATAAAGAGACTGGTCAAAAAAAAATCATAGGAATCGGAAGAGAAGTGCTGGGCCGTCGTAAGGATGGCAGTACCTTTCCTTTCCGATTGGCTGTAAGCGAAGTGTTCTATGAACATAAGAATGTATTTACAGGATTTATCCATGACCTTTCCAAAGAAAAGGCTGCTGAAGATAAACTGTTGAAGCATGCTCTTGAACTGGAACAGCGAATCCGTGAACGTACTAAAGATCTCATAAAGACGGTTTCCGAACTTGAAAAGGCAAAGGCAGAAGTCAGTAATTCGCTTGAAAAGGAAAAAGAACTAGGTCAGATGAAGTCACGCTTTGTGTCTATGGCTTCCCATGAATTCAGGACACCGTTGAGCTCCATCCAGCTGTCGGCTTCTCTTATCGAAAAGTATATAGAGAAACCGGATTTTCTGAATGTACGTAAACACACGTCACGTATCAAAGGATCCGTTCAGCTATTGACTAATATTCTGAATGATTTTCTTTCACTGGAAAAACTGGAAGCTGGTGTGGTAGCTGTTCAGAAAGAGCGCATCAATCTGGTTACGCTGGCAGAAGAAATCACAGAAGAGATGCAGATGATCTGTAAGAAAAATCAGCATATCGTATATGAACATACCGGTACGGAAGCAGAGTTTACGATGGATGCGCATCTGTGGAAAAGTATTGCGATCAACCTTATCTCCAATGCCGTGAAATATTCTGGTGAAGATACGTTTATTGAATTCAGTACGATGATTGAAGGAAATACCTGCACGGTTAGTATCAAAGATAATGGTATCGGTATTCCGGAAGAAGATCAGGTCAATCTGTTTGAGCCATTTTTCCGGGCTCATAATACCGGCAACATACCGGGAACAGGATTGGGACTGAATATCGTAAGGCGCTATGTCGAATTGCTGGGCGGACATCTGGTGTACAGATCTGTTATAAATGAAGGAACATCTTTTTTACTCACTTTTGAACAATAATTAATAAAAATGGATAAGAAGAATATCTTAATTATTGAAGATAACTTTGAAATTCGGGAAGGTACAGCTGAAATACTCGAATTGACAGGGAATTATAATATCATTACGGCTGAAAATGGAAAGATTGGTGTTGATCTTGCTATCAAACATCTTCCCGATCTGATTCTTTGTGATATTATGATGCCTGAGCTGGACGGCTATGGAGTGCTTTACATGTTGAGTAAACATGAAGAAACCGCTACCATTCCTTTTATTTTTCTGACAGCCAAAAGTGAACGGGTAGACATGCGAAAAGCGATGGAAATGGGGGCAGATGACTATCTTACTAAGCCATTTGATGATCTCGAACTGCTAAATGCTATCGAAAGCCGATTGCGGAAAAGAGGGCAATTAGTAGCTAAGACTGCACCCGGACATGATGGTCTGCAATTGAGTGATGAAGAACAGCAGATACTTCTAAAAGATCTGATCGAATCTTCAAGAGTAAAGCTCTTCAAGAAGAAGCAGGCTATTTATGAATCAGGAGACAACCCTATTTTTGTTTACTACCTTATTAAAGGGCGAATAAGAAGTTTTCTGTATTATATGGATGGAAGAGAGCTTTCGACAGATATACATATAGACCGCAGTTTCTTTGGATATGAGTCTGTATTGTTAAATGAAAAGTACAGTGATAACGCATCTGCTCTGGAAGATTCGGAAGTGGCATTGATTGCAAAGGATGATTTCTTTGAATTACTTTATCGGAAACCGGCTGTTACAGGTAAGTTTATCAAACTGTTATCAGGTAATATCAGGGAAAAAGAAGAGAAACTTCTGGAACTGGCCTATGATTCTGTACGTAAACGTGTGGCTAATGCTTTGGTCGATGTCGCTGAAAAATCAGAGGCTGAGCATGAAGATGAGTATCTTATCCGTATCTCAAGAGATGATCTTGCAGCTTTGGCAGGTACAGCCAATGAAACGATCAGCAGGATGCTGGCCGATTTTAAAGATGAAAAACTGATCAAAAAAGAAGGCAATGCAATCCGGATATTTTCTGTAGAAAAATTGAGAAAGATTAAACAGTAATCAGATGTCAATATAGAAAGAGGAGAGGTTTTCGCACAGAAAGCCTCTCCTTTTTTTTGTGATATAGTGATGAATATCACTTCTTTACTTGATAGCCTTCACGAAGGAGGGTATATATATAACTTAAATTTGTTTTGCGTTATCGAATAAATGGAGAAGATATTACATGAAAGTCGTTGCCTATAATATTAAGCCTGAAGAGAAAGAGATATTGGTACTTGCCAATGGAAAGTTGCACGATCTGACATTGATATGCAATGAATTGAATCATAGTACTGTCCACTATGCTATCGGAAAAAAAGCAATCATTGTGTCGGATGACGACATTCTGGATAAAAATATTTTGCGTGAACTCAAAACGCTTGGCGTTCAGTATTTGATCACCAGATCTATCGGGACTTTACATATTGATACAGAGGAAGCCAGTCTCCTCAACATTAAAATAGCCAATACCCCTTACGAAAATCAGACTATAGAAGGTGTCGCCAGACAGACAATCCGTAATCTTAATCTCTGGGAAAATGGTAAATGTGTAGGCCGGGCTTGTTGTTGCTCTAATGACTGTGCTGCCCTGGAAGATAAATCTAAACATCTGAAAGATGGAGAATAAAAACATCGAACACCTGATTCGTAAATATAATGTGGCGGCGCCCCGTTACACCAGTTATCCTACCGTTCCGTTTTGGGAAAATGACAGATTTAATACGCCAGATTGGGAAAATCGGGTAAAGCAAACTTATATAAGCTCTGGTGCGAATGGAATCAGTATTTATATTCATTTGCCATTTTGTGAAGATTTATGTACCTATTGTGGTTGTAATACCCGTATTACTAAAAATCATAAAGTCGAAGAGCCGTATATTACTGCTGTATTGAAAGAGTGGGATATGTACAAACAGATTATAGGAGACACTACTTTAAAAATCAGTGAAATCCATCTGGGCGGAGGAACTCCAACTTTTTTTCAGCCTGCTAATCTGGAACGGTTGATAACAGGTATTCTGGCGGGCAATAGCTGTGCTGAAGATGCTTCTTTCTCTTTTGAAGCTCATCCTGCGAATACAACTGAAAAGCATCTCGAAACGCTTTATGGTTTGGGTTTTAGACGTTTAAGTCTGGGTATACAGGATTTTGATGCTAAAGTACAGTTCGTGATCAATCGTCTGCAAACAGTTGAGGATGTAGAGCGTGTCGTTGCACAGGCGCGGGCAATAGGCTATACTTCCATCAACTTTGATCTGATCTATGGTCTTCCTTTTCAGACCGAAAATACGATTACACAGACTATAGATAAAGCATTGGAAATGCGACCGGATCGCATATCTTTTTATAGTTATGCTCATGTACCCTGGATCAAACCGGGTCAGCGCAGGTTCACAGAAATGGATTTGCCAGAGGGTGAAAATAAACTCAGACTGTATAATCTGGGAAAACAAATGATTAGAAAAGAAGGATATGAAGATGTAGGAATGGATCATTTTGCCAGACCTGATGATGAATTGTTTCTGGCTTCCCGGGAAGGAAGGTTACACCGGAATTTCATGGGATATGCGGATCGCTATACTCCGTTAATGATTGGGTTGGGGGTATCTTCTATCAGTGATGCATGGACTGGTTTTGCTCAGAATGTAAAGACCGTAGAAGAATATCACCAGTTAATAGCAGAAGAGAAATTGCCTGTTGTAAAAGGACATTTGCTGACTGAAGAGGATGAGATATTGAGAAGATATATCCTGCATATGATGTGTAGGGGGGAAATGGAATTTGAAAAAGATTTTAAACTGAATACACCGATCAAAGAGCGTCTGGAACCGATGTTTCTGGATGGTTTACTGACAATGGGAGCAGATAATGTATGTATTACAGAAACCGGAAAATCTTTTTTACGTAATATCTGTATGGCTTTTGATGAGCGTCTGCAACAGTCAAAAGAACAGAACCGATTATTCAGTCAAGCAATATAGTAATGGAAACGAAGTATAATATTCAGGTAAAGGAAAAGTGCTTTCACTGTGGCGATCAGGTTGAAGTGACCGGGTTTCATCTGGATGATCATGATTTTTGTTGCCTGGGTTGTCAGACCGTTTATCAGATATTAAGTTCAAATAATCTGGAAAGTTATTACCGTTATAATGCGCATCCCGGTAAGGTAAATAAAACAAAACGGGTGGATCTTAGCTATCTGGATGAAGAAGAGATCGCTTCAAAACTGCTGGATTATAAAGATGATGAGCTTGCCATTATTACAGTATATATCCCGGTGATTCACTGTAGTTCCTGTATCTGGTTACTCGAGCATTTGTATAAACTTAATCCTGCAATTGTTTCTTCCCAGGTAGATTTTATGAAGAAGCAGGCGACGATCAAATTCAAACATCAGGAGGTATCACTGCGGGCAATCGTGACATTGCTGACAGATATAGGATACGAGCCAAAGATCACGCTTCAGGATGTAGTCAAAGAAGGGCAGAAACTTAATCAGGATAATCTGGTTCGGAAAATAGCAGTTGCCGGATTTTGTTTTGGCAATTCCATGATGCTTAGCTTCCCGGAGTATTTTGGAATGGCGTCTTTTGAGAAGAGTTATTCTGCTTTTTTCGGATATATGAATCTGCTGTTTACTCTTCCTGTATTGCTGTATAGTGCATCTGATTACTTTCGTTCTGCCTGGTTAAGTCTGAAACAAAAACGGTTGAATCTGGATGTTCCGCTGGCTCTGGGCATTTTTGTGTTGTTTTTACGTACAGCTATTGAAGTACTGACGGTTTCAGGTCCCGGATTTGGGGACACTTTATGTAGTTTAGTGTTTTTTATTCTGATCGGAAAGTGGGTACAGCAAAGGACCTACTATCACATATCATTTGAGCGGGATTACCGTTCTTATTTCCCGGTAGCAGTAACTGTAATTTCCAATGAAGGAGATAAACCCACACCAATCGGGGATCTGAAAGTTGGAGACCGTATTTTGGTTCGCAATAATGAAATTATCCCTGCAGATGCAATTCTGCTGAAAGGACAGGCTTCTGTGGATTTTAGTTTTGTAACAGGCGAATCCAAGGAAGTCAGCAAAGTGTTGGGGGAGGTGGTCTATGCCGGAGGAAGACAGATTGCGGAAGCAATCGAACTGGAGGTGGTGAAACCCGTATCCCAGAGTTATCTGACGAAACTATGGAATAATGAAAGTTTTAAAGCATACGACAAGCAGTTTGATACTTTTATCGGGTTTATCAGTAAGTATTTCACTTTAGGTCTTTTATTAATAGCATTTGTATCTTCGATTATCTGGTTGACAGGTGGAGATGCCGGTCGTGCATGGGGAGCATTTACAGCTGTTCTTATTATTGCCTGTCCGTGCGCACTGGCTTTAAGCTCTCCTTTCACACTTTCAGCGGCCTTGAGTATATTTGACAAAAACAAATTCTACATCAAGAATACCGCTGCTATTGAGCAGATGGCAGCTATAGATACTGTGGTATTCGATAAAACAGGTACTATTTCTTCTCCGACAAAGTCTTCCCTGTTTTACGAAGGATCTTTAAGTAAAGATGAACAGGTCATGCTTTCCTCTATCTGTCGCAATTCCAGCCATCCTCTGAGCCGTGAAATCGTTCGCTGGCTGGGTGTCAGTAGTGCTGTTCCATTAGATTATTATTCGGAAATTCCGGGAAAAGGTATACAGGCAGTTACTGGTGAATTTGCTTTTATGGTGGGGAGCGCATCTTTTCTGGAAATCAGACATCAGGAAGAAAAAGGATCAGCTGTGTATGTGATGATCAACGGAATAGTTAAAGGCTGCTTTACACTGGAACAATCCTGGCGACCAGGATTAACCTCATTGGTAAATAAATTAGAACAAAACTATGAATTACATCTGCTGTCAGGAGATAATGACCGGCGTTCGGACAGTTTGAAGCTTATCTTTCCGATACGTTCGGTATTGCTGTTCAATCAGAGCCCTTTGGATAAATTGTCTGCCATAGAAAAATGGCAGAATCAGGGAAAGTCAGTGTGTATGTTAGGTGACGGACTTAATGATGCAGGAGCACTGAGAAAGGCTAATCTGGGGATTGCGGTAAGTGATGATATCAATAATTTTTCTCCGGGATGTGATGCGATATTAGATGGAGAAGCATTTGAAAAATTACCGAAGTTTTTCTCCTTTGCAAAAGATGCTGTCAAGGTCATTCATATGAGTTTTGTGATTTCTTTGACATACAATATAATAGGGCTGAGCTTTGCAGTACAAGGTACAATGTCACCGTTGTTTGCTGCGATCCTGATGCCTATAAGTACAGTTACTATTATTTCATTTACAAGTCTGGTGACCCGGTATTATGCCAGACGCAAAAAACTGCTTTAGCATTTTCAATTGCTGGTGTGGACACCAGCAAACGCAATGAAATAAAGTTGATAATTCTCTCCTTTTTAAGGAGAGATGCCCGTAGGGCAGAGAGGTTTATAAGAAGTTGAAAAGGTTTAGAGGATTAATGTAGTTTATAAAGTTACGCTGTGTGCTGTTATAGAATTCTCTCCTTTTTAAGGAGAGATGCCCGAAGAGCAGAGAGGTTTTAATAAGATACAACAGGAACAATTCCCGGTAGGGTATTAAAAAATATAGATATGAGTATAATATTTTTTCTGATCGGATGCAGTATTTTTGTGGCATTGATCTTTTTAGGTGCTTTTTTCTGGGCACATAAAACAGGGCAGAATGAAGATACTTACACGCCTTCGGTTCGGATCTTATTTGATGATGAAGTCAAAGAGATACCTGCCGAAAAACATAAATAAATCCTCTTTCTGCCGGTTGTCTTATTGTATCGGAAACGTTTTTCCGTTATCGTAAATACTGAGCCGGATATCATCCCAGATAATTCTGCCGTCTTTATTTACCTCCAGTTTTACTGGTTTGCTGGCCACTACAACCTGAAACTGCCCTACGACTTTTGCTTTTTTATTGTGAATAAGTATTGCAGTGCTCTCATCTATACCAATACAGATCTTATCCGGATGTTCAGCTAAAGCAGAAAATAATCTGTTATAACGGCTTCTCTTGATAAAATGCTGATCAATAATAGCTGTGCGGATGAGTCCCATTCCTTTTGCAGTGACTAAATTATCTTTGTTCAACCGGTTAAAGGTAGCCCGATAAGTAGAATCCTGAGCTTGCTCACCGGTAATCATCTGATCGCTCATGATTGCAGCACCTGCACTTGTACCTGCAATACAGGCCCCTTGTTGATAAGCGTTGTGAATAGCATCAAATAAGGGAGACTGCTCGACCACAGCCATGAATCTGTTCTGATCGCCTCCGGTTATATAGATGAGTTTTGCTTTTCTTACAGAATCTACCAGTCTGGGATCTGATGCATCAGCTTTAGAGAAATTTATAGCTGTTATTTTATGATCTGTTACTTCCTGCAGTTGTTCTTTTATATCGGCTACAGAAGCATCGGCCACTGTACTGGCCATAGGCAGTATCATAATATAATCCTGGGCAGATAATGCTGCAGCATCGACCATACTACGGATCAGCTGCGGATCTTTAGCTCCACCTCCGATAATAAACAGAGAGCCTTTGGGCTCCTTTATTTCTTTTGCAAAAGATGTTAAGGATAAGCACCCCAGACCAACGATCAGGAGTGCTTTCTTGAATTTTAATTTCATAACTATTTGTAAATATATATTTCGATCTGACCATCTGATGTGATCATACCGCGGTACATACCTTCAGTATTAAAAGGCATAGCAAGATTACCCGATTTATCTAAGGCGATCAAACCTCCGTCACCACCCATTTTTCCAATATTATCGATTACTGTCTGACTCGCAACTTTGACAGATTCCTGTTTGTATTCCATCAGGGCAGAGACTGTATAGGCAGCTACATTGCGGATATAATATTCACCCCAGCCTGTGCAGGATACGGCTACCGTAGCATTGTTGGCATAAGTTCCGGCTCCAATGATCGGAGAATCACCCACGCGGCCAAACTTCTTATTGGTCATACCGCCTGTAGAAGTTCCTGCTGCCAGATTTCCGTTTTTGTCCAGAGCTACACAGCCGACAGTTCCAAATTTGGAATCTTTGTTAAGTATACCCAAACGTTGGCTCTGCTTCTGATCGTGATCCAGTTGTACCTTGGTGCTGTCTTCTTTCTTGATTTTTTGCAAGGCATCCCACCGCATTTTTGTCCAGAAATAAGAAGGATCTACGATTTCAATGCCAGCTTGTCTGGCAAAAAGTTCTGCACCTTTTCCTACCATCATGACATGTTCGGATTTTTCCATTACTGCACGGGCAGCGCTGATCGGATTTTTGATAGTTGTCACACCCGCTACAGCTCCGGCTTCCAGCGTTTTACCATTCATAATAGAAGCATCCAACTCGTTTTTGCCGTCATTGGTAAATACAGCCCCTTTCCCGGCATTAAAGAGAGGAGAATCTTCCATAACATGAATAGCCTGTTCTACGGCATCAAGACTCGACTTGCCATTTTTGATCTGCTCATATCCCTTCTGTAGGGCTAGAGTCAGTGCATCTTTGTATGCTTTTTCCATCTCCGGAGTCATATTGGAGCGCAGAATAGTTCCTGCTCCGCCGTGAATAGCCAAAACATAGGTTTTATCCGTATTTGATGTTCGGACAGGTGGATCAGGTGCATTTTTGAATGCAACCAAAGTAGTACCAATCGCCAGTAGGATTATTATTGTTCTTTTCATGTTATAGTAAGTTGAGCTGCTAATTTGAGTAATTCGGATTTTGAACCATATTTTTATTGACGGACATTTCTGTTGCCGGTATCGGGAAGTTATACTGTGCTTTTCCGGACTCTAATGTTAATGCTCCTGATGTATTCACAGCATCCTGAGCCGAACGTTGTACAGGAAGATTTCTGCGTTTCAAATCAAAAAAGCGGTGTCCTTCGTAAGCAAGCTCTTTATAGCGCTCCGTATAGATCTCACGTATTAGCGCTTCTTTATCAGCAAATGTCTGATCTGTATAACCAGTAATTCTGGATTTGCGGAGCTGATTAAGATCTGCAGTACCTAACAATTGGTTTGGTGTTTCGGCATATGCCTCTGCACGTATCAGGTACATTTCGCCTGTGCGGAAAAGTTTGATATTAGTCAGTCCCGGGGCAATAATTTTACTTCCCTCATATTTTTTGATTAAATATGGAGATTTACCTGCTCCTCTGTCGGGATCATAGGTGATATAACTCAAATAACGAATATCATTGTCCTTGTCAAATAAATTTAACAGTTTATTGGAAGGCGCAAATAAAGCAATACCTCCGTCTTCTCTGAACAGAAAGCTTCCTATATAAGAGTCACTGACTTGAGATTTTTTCAAAGACCAGATCACTTCATCTTCTGACTGATCTGTCCATATTCTGGCAAAGTTTTGTTGGGAAGCCAAAGGTTTGGCATTGATTGCCGATGTAGAAGCGGATATAGCTAAAGGCCAGTCTTTGCTGTATAAAGCGGTACGGGCCAGAATTGCATAAACAGCAGGCTTGGAAATACGATTTACAGATGCTTCATCTCCGATGAGATTGAGAGCCTCATTCAGATCTGTCTTTATAAAATTGATCACTTCCTGTACTGTATTACGGGCTGGATAGCTGATTTTGGATTCCAACATATAAGGAACAGCCAGATTAGCGGGTTCGTATCCACCTGCATATGCTCTTAAAAGTTCCAGATGTGCATATGCCCGGATAGCAAGTAATTCACCCCTGTAGTGTCTCTTTTCGGTTTCATCTACATTCGTAAGTTTCTCTAATCCGGCCAATACACGGTTCGTTCTGTCAATGACAATATAGTATGTTCGAAATGCTGTAGTTACGGATCCACTACTCGCATTATATAGCCAGCGATAGGCATTAGTATTGCTAACCACATTTTCTGCAGGCATAATGGCTTCATCAGACACCGTTACATTGTTCTCGATCAGACTATAATCTATGCCCTCATAGGCACCTTTTATCCCCATATCTATATCTTCCAGATTGCGAAATGCCTTATCCGGGTCTATTGTGTCTGTTGGTTTGATATCCAGTTCGTTACAGGCCTGAAAAGAAAGTAAACTTACCGGAAGGATAATCGTCCAAACTATTTTTTTGAATAACATTGTATTTCTTTTCATGATATTAGAATTTAACATTTAAGCCAGCAGTATATGTTCTTGGTGCAGGATATTGGAAGCGGCCTCTGGCTTCACTGTTCTCCGGATCCAGACCTCTCCATGATGTCCAGGTGAGCAGATTCTGTCCCTGAAAAAATATTCGTACCCCTTTTACAAAACCAATTTTAGACAAGGCTGACTGCGGTAGATTGTAACTCAGATTGACATTACGAAGACGCAGAAAGGATGCATCCTGAATATCCTTGGATGTATATTGTCTCGGGATATCTATACGTTGCAGGATGGCCTGATCTCCTGCTTTTTTCCACCGGTTTTCCAACATCCGTATAGATTGATTACTGGTCATATAATCTGCATTTTCATTGTAGAAATCTTCATTGTTCCAACGTTGTACATTTGTCACAAAGGAGAATAAGGCATCCAATGTCAGGTCTTTCCAACGTAATCCGGTGGTAAATCCTCCGATAAAGGAAGGGTATAACGTGCCTGATTTGGTGACACTTTGCGAGGATTCATCATAAGTAGTGGTAATAGAACCGTCCCGGTTGTAGTATTGAGGTTCTCCCGTATCCGGATTGACACCTGCCCATTCAGGAGCGTAATATGTACCGTATGGCATGCCTACTTTTAAGATACGGGTATCTCCATCTGGAGTTTCTGTCAAAACATCAGAGAGGAATAAAATTTTATTTTTATTGTAAGCTCCATTTACGCCCAGACTAAAACCAAAGTCTTCTTTGTTGATCACATCTCCCTGTACACTGAATTCTATACCACGGTTACGCATTTTTCCCGAACTAAGGGAAAGCATATCAAAACCAGAGGTCATAGATAATGGTTGGTCGATGAACATGTTCTTTGTTAGTTTGTTATAGTAGTCTGCAGAGATTCTAAGCCTTTTCTTTGGAAACAGCTCCAGATCAAATCCGGCATTGAATTCATCTACATATTCCCAGTCAAATTGAGGATTTCCCGGAGTGACCGGACGAATAGCAGTTTCTCCTCCATATGAAATATCAGTCTTGTATGTAGCTAAGTATAGAAAATCACTTGCAAACTGACTGGCTGTAGTACCATAACTTGCACGTACATTCAACCCTTGTATAAAGGTACTACCTTGTAAAAAATCTTCTCCTTTTACATTCCAGTTGGCTCCTACAGAATAGAATCCATGCCAGCGGTTCTCTTTCGCTACTTTTGTAGATCCATCGTAACGGTAACTGGCAGTCAGTGAGTATTTATTAGCATAAGAATAGCGTCCTGTACCTAAAAATGAAGCTAATGCACTTCGGGTACGACCTCCGTTTATTCCCGGAAGAAAGGTTGGACTGACGTTAACTCCTGCAGGAGTTTCTGGTAACCGACCATCAATACCGTATCCCTGATAACCAAATGCACGATAGCGGTCATACAAATACTCGAAATATCCGGAAAATTCTACATTATGCTCATCCGCAAACGTATTCTGATAAGTCAGTCCGGATGTGGAAATAAGACTGGTAGTTCGGGCATATCCTTCTCCGAACAAACCTTTTCCACCAATAGTAGGTGCGCGGTTGCGGGATCCATAGTATGAATCCGGATTAATATAGTCTTGTGTGACTGTATTTTTGTAATCAATCCCCAGTCGTGTATGGGCTCTTAGCTGTGGTGTAATCTGATAAGCCAGATTCATCCCTATATTGGTGCTGAACAGTTCGCTTTTACTACTTGAATTGAGTAAACGTTCCAGGCCGGCACTTCCTTCACGCTGATCAAGAATATTATAATCATCTTCATTTCCGAAGTGAATCAATGTGCCGTCAGGAGCGTACGGATATTCATATGGAAGAGCATAAAATACGGAAGCCATAGAGGAGCCGACTCTGCTTTCGCCTACACCTTCTGTAAAACTGGAATTGGAATATCCAATAGTTACATTTACCCCTCCGGAAAATTTGTTCATATTAAAATCTACATTGCTGCGGAGCGTATACCTTTCCAGACCGGAACGTACAGCTACACCATCCTGTTTGTAATAGCCAACACTGTTAAAGAAGCGTACATTTTCATTTCCACCACTCAGACTGGCCTGTTGTTCCATAAATTTTCCGGTCTGGAAGAAATAATCTCTCCAGTCTACATTCAGTCCGCGGAGACTGTCCAGAATACGGCCCGCGTTGGCTGCTTCGGCAGGTGTCCAGTTGGCATTTGTAGGGTTTTTGGATGAATATGTCCAGCCCGGACCGATATCATCATCCATCTCAAGTCCGACCTCTTCTTCAAAACGCAGACGCTGTTCACTGTTCATCATCTGGAATTTCGGACGTGTTAGTTTGGAAACTCCATACTGGGAGGTGTAATTAACGGATAATCCGCCTGCTTTTCCTTTCTTAGTCGTAATAACGATAACTCCGTTTGATCCCCTTGATCCATACAGAGACTTCGCAGAAGCGTCACGTAAAACGGTGACGTTCTCAAAATCATTGGAATTATAGTTTTTGAGCTCCGATGCGGAAATAGGAATACCATCCACTACATACAGAGGAGTCGTTACTCCGTTGATACTTCCTACACCACGGATAATCACACTGGCATTGGCTCCCGGCTGTCCTGAACTAGCCAATACACTCATCCCCGGTACGCGCCCCTGTAGTACCTGATCCAGAGAAGCCATAGGAACCTGTTCAATGGCTTTAGCCTGTATCGTAGTGGCCACATTACTGGAAAGCTTCTTCGCATAGCTTGTATAACCTGTAATGGTAATGTCTTCCAGTACAACACTGGAATTGGATAATGTGATGGTCATAGGAGCAGTATCTGATACCGTATACTGGAGAGCATCATACCCTACATAGGTAAAGGACAGTTTATCGGATACTTTTCCCTGAATGGTGAATGTCCCGTCAGCTGAAGATTGTACCGTATGGCCGGCACTCAGGTTTTTGATCGTAACTCCGGCAATACCTTCTCCTTTATCGTTGACAACCTTTCCTCTTAAGGTAGTCTGATAAATAGACGAAACAGGAGGAGAGGACTTTATAGCTGCACTTTCTTTTGCAAAAGAATCTAACGGATGCTGGAGTTGATAGGATAACCCCAGAATCAAAAGTGCATGCAAATGCATTTTTACTTTCATAACTGTAGTTTTAAGGTTAGTAGTTGAAGAAAAGGGATAATTAATTAAACGTTATTTTGATAGTCTAATGTAATTATTAATCTATTCAAAAGCAAAATATTAAAAGATTAAAGAAGGTTTGATATTATTTCTTTATTTTAATAGGTTTTATCACAAAATTAAAGTGTTGTATAATTTTAGTTGCAAACTTTCAGGTTTATTAAAAATATCTTATTTTCATAGCTGTTAATCATAGAACCTGACAAGCATATTATAAGCCCGCATGAAACGTTATTTAATTCCTTTTTTCTTTTTGATTTTATTTAGCACCACTCTCAGGGCACAGGATAAGACAACACTTTCTTTCGGTACAGAGATTCCACTAAGCACCTTGACTGGTAATACCCATATAAAAGCAAAGCCTATTCAATGGATAGATGTCAATACCAGTCCGGAAACATGGTATAAGCAAAAGGATCTGCTGATTTGCAAAGGACTTCCGATAGGAGTGATGCGGTCAGAAAAAATGTATGAGAATTTTATACTTCATGTAGAGTGGAAGCATATGGAAGCAGGTGGGAATTCAGGCGTATTTGTCTGGTGCGATGCCGTTCCGCAGGAAGGTACACGTCTGCCGGCGGGCGTAGAGGTGCAGATGCTGGAACTGGATTGGGTCAATCAGCATATCAGAGATGGTGTCAAACCGCCCATCGCATATGTGCATGGAGAACTTTTCGGTGCAGGTGGAGTGACCACCATTCCGGATAATCCTCGCGGCGAACGCAGTAAGTCAATAGAAAATAGGGCAAAAGGAAAAGGTGAATGGAATACCTATGAGGTTGTCTGTGTAGATGGTACTGTCAAACTTTCGGTTAACGGTAAGTTTGTCAACGGAGTTCGCCAATCCTCTTCCCGTAAAGGATATCTGTGTCTTGAATCAGAAGGAGCCGAAATACATTTTCGTAATTTAAGGATTATAGAGCTGCCATAATCCTGTAATCCGCTGCTTAATAATGGATGATCTGGTCTGCCTTCAGTATTTCAAATAGCTTAATAACACCCGGAACCTGTATAGCTTCTTTCCGGTATGTAGCGTAATCAAAGTAAGATACCTCTTCGATTTCCTGACTGGCTTTAGGATGTATATCTGCATGATATATAAAACATTCCTGCTCCATCATCAGCTGATCTTCTCCATAAGCCGGAGCCTGAATGTGTTTGTAGTATTGAATATGATCGGGATCCAGACTAACATTCAATTCTTCTTCTATTTCTCTTATCAAAGCCTGTTGTGCAGTTTCTCCCGGATCAACTTTTCCGCCCGGCAGATACCAGGCTTTCTTGTTCTTACTGAAAGCCAGTAATACACTGTCCTCTTTTACAATAACCAATCCGGCAGTATCTAATTTTCTCATTCCGTATCTAATTTGTTTTTAAAAGTAGGTATCTTTAAGGATACTTAAAAATAAAAAAATGGCTTATTTGGAAAGTGTTTTAAAGCAATTTGAATATTATAAAAATCTTGCAGATTCTACTTTTTTGCAATTGAATGATCAGCAACTTTTCTGGTTATCTCATGAAGATGGTAACAGTATTGCGCTTATTATACAACATTTGGCCGGAAACATGTTATCCAGATGGACAAACTTTCTGACAGAAGACGGGGAGAAATCCTGGCGAAACAGAGATGAGGAATTTGAACTGCACTATGACAACAGAGATGAATTGCTTATTTACTGGGAATCAGGCTGGGATTGTCTGTTCAGAGCACTTCTCGGATTGAAGGAGTCTGATCTGGACCGTATCATCTATATCCGAAATCAGGGGCATACCGTAATGGAAGCTATTAACCGCCAACTGGCGCACTATCCTTATCACGTTGGACAGATTGTGGTACTGGGAAAGATGCAGGTCGGATCCAACTGGAAGAGTCTGTCCATACCTAAAGGAAAATCTCAAACCTATAATCAGGAAAAGTTTGCTCAGGAACCCCATCGCGAACATTTTACGGATGAAGTGCTAAAGCCGGGATCCAAAATGCCGTAAATGTGGCCTGATTGTTGGACTTCTGAAGCCAAATAATTTTTAAGACAAAGAGATGAAAAAAACTATTTTGTACGTGTCAGCACTGGTTTTTGTATTAGGAACACTAGGTTCTTGTGCTACGCATCATAGTCAGGGTCGCGGAAATGGAGGAATGCCTCCTGGGCAGGCAAAAAAAGTCTACGGTAAAAAATCAGCAAAAGAATTTGCTCCCGGCCAACAAAAAAAGAACCTCCGGTAACGTCAATATATAATAGGATTAGAAGCTGTTCAGCGCTATATCTGAACATCAATACTGTATACTGAATGTCGGAGTTTGTAAGAAGAATCGGTTACGTAAGTAGATGAATATCAGATAGAGTCGATAGTTTGGAAGCGGGTGAGCCATTGTTTAAGGATAGCCGCTACCTCATATTTCTCTTCATTCACGTACGCAAACATAAGTTCTTCAATATTGTTGACCATTAAAGAATATTCAGGAAAATATCCGTCCAGATCGCGGTAGTCGGAGATAATGTCCAGTAAAAAATTGTGGATATCATATTCCAGATATTTGCGATGGTGATTGTCGGATTCCTGTATCCATACTTGTTCCTTTTGAAAACCGGATTCTATATGATGAAGACAGGCATCTTCATATCGTTCCCGTAAGACACTTAATTCATTACGCAATTGTTCTTTCGTTGATTTTAAAGCGTCATAGACACTACTCAAACGTTCCTGAATCTCTGTTTCTTTTGATATAATAGACATGACCCTTGAAGTATTTAAGTGTTATTCAATATGTAGTTTATAGTTATGTTATTAATAGCTAACACATTGTATTATTTTTTGTTTGTTTTTTTTTGGTTTTTTAATCTTGCTGCTTTAATGTGGGGATCATAGATAGGTACGATTTGTCTGAGGAAGGTGGAATGTTAAAAGTACGTTAAAGGTCGGTAGAATTTTGGCAAAAGTCAGGATCATCCTTACCTTTACAGCTCATAATTTAGGTTAATAATTGGTTAGTTAAGGTCTTCAATCTCCCCGATTGAAGACCTTTTTTATTTTAGCTCTTAGTATTGCAGTTCCTTTGTTAGCCCATCCCCACTACAGGATAGATTCCAGTAATTCTATAGTTGGTACAATTCAATGGGCAAACCGTCCGGATCGGCAAAAAATACAAACTCTTTGTTTGTCAGCTCGTCAGTCCTGATCTGTTCATGAGGTATACCAGCCTTATCTAGTTTGGCAACCTCTTCCTTAATATTCTGTACCAAAAAAGACAGATGCCGCAATCCGCAGGCCTCCGGATGGGATAGACGAGATGGAGGAGTAGGAAAGGAGAAAAGTTCCAGGATGTAATCCGTACCAATAGCCAGATCCAATTTGTAGGAATCCCGTTCTTTCCGGTATGTTTCCTGAATAATATGCAGACCCAGTATTTCCGTATAAAATTTTTTGGATACCGGATAATCGCTGCATATTACAGCAACGTGATGTATTCTCAGCAGTGACAGATGCATATATTCAGATTAAGGTTCGTCACAGTCTAGTGTATCGACTTTGATGAACAATTTGTGATAGTTTTCGCTAAATCTGGCGTCATATGTAGGGCGGGGAATAAAATGATTGACACAATTCCACCAGCCATAAATAATAACTTCATTAAACGCGGCTTCATACTTTTGGCTGCTTTGAATGTTACTGAGATATTTATCATACAGGCGCTGAGGGTTGCCGTTATTTTTCATCTGATACTTTGTTAATACTTCATAAGCTTTCAGCAAGGCTTCACCTCCTTCTACCAGAGGTTTGGTATAGTTGATGGCACAGGTGTCTGGCGCCTTATATTCCAACAAAGCTTTGGGGTCTTTCAACGCTTTTACCAAAGCTGATTTGGCTAGATATTCCTGATCCAGAGACAGAATCAGAGAATCCCGGAAGGATGTGAATACAGGATTTTTGACAAGCTGAAAACCTTTTAGTTTGGCTTTTTTAGTTTGATATTCATTTTTTAGTTCGGTTAATACCTGCTCCGTTGGTTTGCTTCGATGTCTGTAATCAGCAGCAGAAAGTAACCAGCTCTCTCCATAATAAAGGTTGTACGTATCTTTGAGTTGTTGCTCTGTATACTTTTTGCTGTCATACGTTCCTTCGTATTCACAGAGCTCATCTATGAATTTAAATTTTTTATGCTGCGCAAATGAGATACTCATGGCTGCGCACATAAAGAGGGATAAAAATAGTTTGAATTTCATAGTAATAAATTTTTCAATCTTTTTAAAGCTAATCAATTTTGGTATTTTCACGCAAAAAAAAGTATGATTGGAAAAGAAAAAGATCTGAACGGGTATAGATTAGAGATCTGTGCCAATTCAATTACCTCTGCTGTTGCAGCGGAAGAAGGTGGTGCAAGCCGGGTTGAATTATGCCAGAATCTTGAAAATGGCGGAACCACGCCGTCTTACGGACAGATCCGAATCACACGTGAAAGACTTGCCATAGGCATTCATGTACTAATCCGTCCCCGAGGCGGGGATTTTCTGTATTCAGATGATGAATTTAATGAAATATTAGCGGATGTGAAGTATTGCAAAGAGGTTAAATGTGATGGAGTCGTTGTGGGTATTCTGGACAAGGAGGGAAATGTAGACATGCCACGCATGCAACAGATAATAGATGCTGCACGACCCTTAAAAGTGGTGTTTCATCGCGCATTTGACAAGTGCAGAGATCCCTATAGCAGTCTGGAAGATATTATTTCGCTCGGCTGTGACCGCATTCTGACCTCTGGACAAGCTAATACAGCATGGGATGGTAAGGAATTGTTGCGTGAATTGATTGATAAGGCTGAAGGACGAATAGAGATTATGCCGGGTGGCGGAGTCAATGAAGAAAATATAGCGGGATTGCTGTCTTATACAAAGGCTGTGTCCGCACATAGCTCTGCCAAAGAAGATAAGGCAAGTGGTATGCTCTATAAGAATGATAAAGTAACAGGAATGGACGAGGGGACGGTATTGTCTTCTACGAAAAAAGTCCACCTAATGGCAGACATCTTAAAAAAACCTTTAAAGTTGCGATAAGCAACTTTAAAGGAAAAAATAAAAAAATCTTTAGTTATTTCGCTTTTGAAGCTAACTGATCTAAGATAGCGTTGTTTTTAGTGATCTGACTATCTTTAGGCATCTGTGATTTAGAACCTAATTCGATATTACGACCTAATTTCAAGAACTGTACTTCAACACGTGATACAGTTTTGTTTCTTCTATCTTTTCTTTTTAAACGTGTAACTCCCATTTTGTTAAATCTTTTTTCTGTCAATAAAACGAGGTCGGAAGCGGATTCGAACCGCTGTGGGAGGTTTTGCAGACCTCTGCCTAGCCACTCGGCCATCCGACCATATTAATTACTTATCCCCCTGAAGGGAATGCAAAATTAAAATTATTATTTGATATAAAAAAGGGATTGGACAAACAAATTTTTAAAATATGTGACAGAGCAGAATATAGTAGATTTAAAATGGGCTTATAAAGAGCCGGAGGTTAAGGTTAGAAAATTTAACATTATTTGAATGTACTTGTTTTCAGGTAATTATGTCAATTGTTTTGTTTGGTTTTCTTTTTGGTCTCAAACTTGCTGTATGACTACTGTCTATAAAGGGACATTAAAAAATTAAAGAAAATTGTTATGAAAAAGATTTTACTTTCATTAGGAGCAGCATTTCTTTTAGCTGCAGGAGCTCAGGCTCAGGTAAGTTATGGTATTAAAGCAGGACTAAACTTGCCGAAAATGACAGTTTCAAGTGGTAATGCTTCAGTTTCTACAAGCACTTCTACTAATTTCTATCTTACTGGATACGCGGATCTTCCTGTAGCACCTAGTTTCTCTATTCAACCGGGATTATCACTACAAGGTAAAGGTGGAAAATCTAAAATCACAGATAATATTGAATCCAAAACAGATTTGATGTATCTGGAAGTTCCGGTTAATGCAGTGTACTATATTCCCGCTGGAGCAGGTAATGTATTTTTAGGTGCAGGTCCTTATGTAGGTTACGGTATTTCTGGTAAAACTAAGACTGGTGACGTTAAGACCGATGTAGAGTGGGGAGATGACGGAATTAAAAGATTTGATTTTGGTATCAACACAATGTTAGGCTACAAATTATCAAATGGTTTCTTAATCAATGCTGGTTATGGTTTCGGATTAACTGATATCTCAGGAGCAAGTAATGGTTCAGTAAAAAATAATGTACTATCATTTGGAGTTGGTTTCCAATTCTAAGCTGTTAGTTATCGAATAGTATATAGAGGTTGTCTGACAGACAACCTCTTTTTTGTGCCATTATCCCAAAAACATTATTAACTTAGGTTTGTTATCCAAAAAATCTGATCGTATGCGAAAATTTATATCCTTACCTTTTTATATAAAATTGGCCTGTATCCTTATTAGTATTGTTATTCTCGGATATCTGGCCAAAATAGGAGATACTATTATTGTACCGCTTATATTGGGCATTCTGTTTGCCATGCTGCTGACACCAATGAGTACACTGTTGGAAAGGAAGCTTCGTTTTCCGCGCACGCTTGCAGGTATTGTATGTATCGTCTTGTTTTTCGGCGGATTGGCAACAGGGCTGTATCTGCTGGCCTCTCAGTTGTCTATGCTGCAGGAAGACTGGCCAGCATTCAAACATCAGATTCTTGACGGAGTAGAGGTAGTGCAGGATTGGGTAAATCATCAGTTCGGAATTCAGTATAATGAACAAATGAATCTTCTGAATAAGACGGCATCTAAATCGGTGGATTCCGGAACATTGATCTTAGGTACTGCACTGATGTCACTTTCATCTATAGCTATATTTCTGGTTTTCACATTTTTGTACACCTTCTTTATTCTTATTTACAGAGGGCATATTGTTCGGTTCCTTCTGTATCTAAATGCTAAAGAAGATCATCCTATCGTATTGGAGATCGTTGCTGAAGTCCAGTATGTGGTCAAAAGATACCTGATAGGGTTATTGCTGCAGATGTTGATTGTCACGACCCTGGTGTATATTGCTTTGGCTATTATTGGTGTCAAATACAGTTTATTACTGGCTATTATTACCGGCGTATTTAATGTGTTACCGTATATAGGTATTTTCTCTTCGATGTTTATTGTAGCCTTGATTACCTTCGCCACATCTACCTTCTCGCATGTGCTGTTTGTGTTTGTAGCTATGAGCATTATCCATATGATAGATAGCAATGTCATTGTACCGAAAGTCGTGGGATCTAAAGTGAAAATAAATTCACTTTTTGCGATGATGGCAATTGTCTGTGGAGAGCTGATCTGGGGTATTTCAGGTATGTTTCTGGCGATTCCGCTTCTTGCAATTGTAAAAATTGTTATGGACAGAGTGGATGAATTAAAGCCATGGGGATTTTTATTAGGCGAAGAAAAGATTGAGAAATAAGCTGAGTATGAGTAGTTTATAAGATTAACCGAATTGCAGTTAGTTTTTCTGTAGTATATAATACTTATTTTCAGGATTAATTAATGACAGTAAAATGTTTTGTTTTTGTGTTTTGAAGCACTACCTTTGCGCCATCATAAAACAAAAATTCATACAGATATGAAGAAAATTTTACTTACAATCGCTGCAGTTGCAGGCTTAACATTCGCTTCTCAAGCACAGGAATTCGGTTTCAAAAAAACTGATTTTATCGTTGAAGGTTACTTCCAGTCTTCTAACAAAAACGACAAATCAAAAGAAGAGAAAGTTTCTAACTTCAATTTCAACCCAAAATTCGGTTACTTCGTAACAGATAAAATCGCTGTAGGTCTTGAGTTAGGTGTTGGTAACACTAAAACTACAAAAACTACAAACGATGTAGAGAGCTACACTAAGAACAATGCTTTCGGTATTGGTGCTTTTGGTCGTTACTACTTCCTGGAAGTAGGTTCACGTTTCAAAACTTACGCTGAATTAGGTGCTGGTTACAACCAGATCGGTGGCGAATTGAACAACGGTACAACTACTACTAAATTTGACAAAACTAAAGGTTTTGGAATTAATGCTGGTGTAGGTGCTAACTACTTCCTGACAAACAGTATCGCTGTTAGTTTTGCTTTTGCTGACGTAGTATCATTCAACTCATCTAAAGTTGATGTTGATGGTGCTAAATCTACTACTAACTTCAATACAAATATCAACGTGTTTGATAACTTCTTCAACACAGCTAAATTTGGTTTGACTTACAAATTCTAATTTAACTATTCGTCTCGTACGAATGCTTAATATAAGCGTAGATGAAATTTTCATCTACGCTTTTTTTGTTATAGAAGAAAAATGTTATATTTTGCGATTAATTAATTATATTCTATATGAAAAAACTATTACTTACGGTTATTACAATCGCAGGTTTTTCTTTTATGGCTCAGGCACAGGAATTCGGATACAAAAAGGCCGATTTTATTGTGGAAGGATTTTTTCAATCTTCCAATAAGAATGATAAAACTGCAGACAGTAAAAAGTCTAACCTTCTGTTTAATCCAAAATTCGGATACTTTGTAACCGATAAAATCGCAGTAGGTGCAGGGTTAGGTTTCAGTAACAAAAAAGAGGTTACACAATTATCACTAGGTAAAGCTGAAGCAAAAATAAATGTTTTCAGTGCCGCTGTATTTGGACGGTATTACTTTCTGGAAATCGGCACACGTTTCAAGACATACGCAGAATTAACAGGTAGCTATGGCAGTATCAGTACAGAAAGAATATTCAATTCTAATACGACTAAAGAGCCTAAGGCGAATCGTTTTACTGTTGATGCCGGAATTGGTGCCAACTACTTTTTGACACAGCATATTGCCGCTGGTTTTGTGTTTTCAAATGTCGCTTCTTTTGCTACAGTCAAGCAAGATACAGAAGGAGCAAAGGCATATACAGAGTTTAATACCAATATAAATGTATTTGATAATTTTTTCAATACAGCTCAATTTGGGTTGACGTATAAATTTTAAATCAATATAGCACATCTTATCATAATGCACGAAGATATCTTCTTTACTGATTTTTTATGGAGTATTGAAGTATATGTAAATTTTGATTCTCTTATTGAGTAAAGTTATTATCTACTGTTTTTTTTTAATAGTAGATCACTAATTGCTGTTTAAAATATATATTTGAGGTTTATTTACCATAAACCATTCAATGAAAAAATCATTATTAACGGTTGCTGCTGCAATTCTACTTTCAGCAGGCCTACAGGCACAGACCAGTTATGGCATTAAGGCTGGGCTTAACTTTTCTAAATTACGTGTTTCTGCTGGCGATATATCAGCTACTTCTGATGCTTCGACTAATTTTTATGTAATGGGATATGTAGATGCTCCCATATCACCTGTTTTCAGTTTTCAACCCGGATTATCTTTGCAGGGTAAAGGAGGTAAGACAACTCAGTCTTACGGAACAAGGCAGACCGGTAGCATTAATGTGATGTATCTGGAAGTGCCTTTAAATTTTGTGTATTATATTCCAGCAGGTCCGGGTAAAGTATTCCTTGGAGCTGGTCCCTATGCAGGCATAGGGCTTAGAAGCAAAGGGAAAGTAGATAAACTCTCCGTAAATATTGGTTTTGATGATGATGGCTTCAACAGGTTTGATGCAGGAGCTAATTTTCTTGCAGGCTATAAACTGGCTAACGGATTTATGCTAAATGGAGGATATAGTTTTGGTTTAACAAATCTTGCAAAGGATTCAGATGATGCATCGCTGAAAAATCGTGTAATCTCTGTAGGAATAGGCTATCAGTTTTAGTACTTTTTGTTATACAGACATCAATAAAAAAGGCTTCTAATCAAAAATTAGAAGCCTTTCTTGTTTTTTCAGTGACTGAAATCTATCACACTTTGATTTCTACTTCAACACCTGAAGGTAATTCAAGTTTCATCAGAGCGTCAACAGTTTTAGAGTTAGATGAATAGATATCTAACAATCTTTTGTAAGCACACAATTGGAATTGCTCACGTGCTTTTTTGTTAACGTGTGGTGAACGTAATACCGTATAGATTTTTTTCTCAGTAGGCAATGGAATAGGTCCACTAACAACTGCACCTGTAGGTTTTACAGTTTTTACGATTTTCTCAGCTGATTTGTCAACTAAATTGTAATCGTAAGATTTCAATTTGATTCTGATTCTTTGGCTCATTTTATATTTGTTTAAAATGACCTCCTATTAGAGCGATTAGCAATAGGAGGTCGGTTTATTTTTAGTAAGGATTATTCTACTGATCCTTTAACTCTACCTTTTGATTTAGCGATAACCTCTTCAGCAACGTTACGTGGTGCTTCAGAATAGTGATCGAATTCCATTGTAGACGTTGCACGACCTGAAGTGATAGTACGTAACTGTGTTACATAACCAAACATCTCAGAAAGTGGAACTAATGCTTTGATAACCTGTGCTCCGTTACGTGAGTCCAAACCTTGCATTTGACCACGACGACGGTTCAAGTCACCCATTACATCACCCATGTTTTCTTCTGGTGTAAGGACCTCCACTTTCATGATAGGCTCCATCAATACAGGAGAACATTTAGGCAATGCTTCACGGTAAGCCATACGTGCTGCCAATTCAAATGATAATGAATCTGAATCGACTGCGTGGAATGAACCGTCGATCAAACGAACTTTCATTCCGGATAATGGATAACCTGCTAATACACCATTGTTCAATGAGCTTTCGAAACCTTTTTGAACAGAAGGAATGTATTCTTTAGGGATAGAACCACCGACAATCTCGTTTACGAATTGAAGGGCAGATTTTGTAGTGTCATAATCCTCATCAATAGGAGAGATAACAACTTTGATATCCGCAAACTTACCACGACCACCGGATTGTTTTTTGTATACTTCACGGTGCTCAGTAGTACCGTTGATAGACTCTTTGTATGCTACCTGAGGTGCACCTTGGTTTACCTCTACTTTGAATTCACGTTTCAGACGATCGATAAGGATCTCTAAGTGAAGCTCACCCATACCGGAGATAACTGTCTGACCAGTTTCTTCATCAGATTTTACTACGAATGTAGGATCCTCTTCTGCCAGTTTACCAAGACCAATACCTAATTTGTCAACGTCAGCCTGAGTTTTAGGCTCAATCGCCAAACCGATAACCGGCTCAGGGAAAGTCATAGACTCTAATACGATAGGTGCTTTTTCATCACAAAGCGTATCACCAGTTTTGATGTCTTTGAAACCAACTACCGCACCGATATCACCAGCCTCGATAAATGGAATAGGGTTTTGTTTGTTTGCGTGCATCTGGAAGATACGGGAGATACGCTCTTTGTTTCCTGAACGAGTGTTCAATACATAAGAACCTGCATCTAACTTACCTGAGTATGCACGGATAAAACATAGACGACCTACAAACGGGTCAGTCGCAATTTTAAAACCTAAAGCTGCGAATGGCTCGTTTACAGATGGTTTACGCTCAATTTCTTCACCAGTATCCGGATTAGTACCTTTTACAGCCTCTACATCAAGAGGAGAAGGCAATAATTCCATTACCAGATCCAGCATAGTCTGAACACCTTTGTTTTTGAAAGATGAACCACATACCATAGGAACGATAGCGTTATCTAATACAGCTTTACGTAAAGCATCTAAGATTTCACGCTCAGTCAGTGAATTAGGATCATCAAAGAATTTCTCCATTAATGACTCGTCATATCCTGCTACTGCTTCCAGTAATTTTTCACGGTATTCTGCTACTTCTTCAACCATATCATCAGGGATAGGCACTTCTGTAAAGGTCATACCTTTATCATGCTCATTCCATACGATACCACGGTTGTTGATTAAGTCAACTACACCTGTGAACGTATCTTCTGCTCCGATAGGCAATTGTAACGCTACAGCGTCAGAACCTAACATTTGCTTAACTTGTTTTACAACTTTCAGGAAGTCAGCTCCGGAACGGTCCATTTTGTTAACGAATCCGATACGAGGCACTTTGTAGTTATCTGCTAATCTCCAGTTTGTCTCAGACTGAGGCTCAACACCATCAACTGCAGAAAATAAGAATACTAATCCATCCAATACACGTAAAGAACGGTTTACTTCAACCGTGAAATCCACGTGTCCTGGCGTATCGATAACGTTTACCTGATATTTTTGGTCGCGGTAGTTCCAGAATACTGTTGTAGCAGCAGAAGTGATCGTGATACCACGCTCAGCCTCTTGCTCCATCCAGTCCATCGTAGATGCACCTTCGTGTACCTCTCCAATTTTGTGGTTAACTCCAGAGTAGTAAAGAATACGCTCTGTAGTTGTAGTTTTACCAGCATCGATGTGAGCAGCGATACCGATATTTCTAGTGAATTTTAAGTCTCTTGCCATATAAGTTTTGTATGCGCTTAGTTCGCTATGAACTTTTTGTTTTGCTTTTAAATAAGTACACCGACTCTAATACAGCGTAAGCTATACTGTGGAATCGGTGTATCCATATTTTTTTGAATTCTTCAAAATTAAAATCTGAAGTGTGAGAACGCTTTGTTGGCTTCTGCCATTTTGTGCGTATCCTCTTTTTTCTTAACAGCAGCACCTTCACCTTTAGAAGCTGAAATGATTTCTCCTGCTAATTTTTCGAACATCGTCTTTTCACCACGTCTGCGTGAGTACGAAATTAACCATTTCATACCTAAAGCAATTTTACGCTCCGGACGTACTTCCATAGGAACCTGGAAGTTAGCACCACCTACACGACGAGATTTAACCTCTACGGCTGGCATAACGTTGTTTAAAGCTTTTTTCCAAGTCTCTAAACCACTTTCGCTAGTTTTTTGTTCTACTAATTCTACTGCTTTGTAAAAGATGTCATAGGCGATAGATTTTTTACCGTCATACATCATGTTGTTTACAAAACGTGTTACCTGAACGTCATTAAACTTTGGATCAGGTAGAATGATTCTCTTTTTTGGTTTTGATTTTCTCATTTCTCTTTCCTCCGTTTAATTATTTCTTTTTACCTTTTGCAGGAGCTGCAGCTGCTTGTCCTGGTTTAGGGCGTTTAGTTCCGTATTTAGAACGACGTTGGTTACGACCTGCTACACCTGAAGTATCTAATGCACCACGGATAATGTGGTAACGTACACCTGGTAAATCTTTTACACGACCACCACGGATCAATACGATCGAGTGCTCTTGTAAGTTGTGACCTTCTCCGGGGATGTAAGCGTTGACCTCTTTACCGTTTGTTAAACGTACACGAGCTACTTTACGCATTGCTGAGTTTGGTTTTTTAGGGGTAGTAGTGTATACACGTGTACACACACCTCTTCGCTGTGGACAGCTGTCCAACGCTGGAGACTTACTCTTGTCTACCAGAGCTACTCTACCTTTTCTAACTAATTGTTGAATAGTAGGCATTTACCTGTTTTTGATTATAAAATTTATTAAAAATAATTTTTTAAAGTCCGCAAAGATAGTGATTCTGTTTTGAATATTAAATAGTTAGCCAATAAAATTTAATTGTTTTTTTTGATGTGTTGTTTTTAGTACATACCTGAAGATGTTGTTTTTCAGTACCTGAAAATCATGTACCTGTTTACGGGTAATTTTCATTTTTATGGGTTTGCAATGCGGTTTTGATCTTCTTTTGGCCATAGATTTGTAAGGCTGAGCATGAAAAACTAAAATTTATTTACAAAAAAACAATTGATATTATGAAAATGAAAGCGATGTATTTAATGGTAGTGGCCTTAGTAATGGTTGCATTTGTGGGTTGTTCTGATAAAGATGATCCTACGCCAAGCGGAGGCAGTATAGATGCTGTATTAGGAAACTACAAAGGTACGATCAAAATTATCGGTGGCGCAGAAGTATTTGATCAAACATTAGTCATTACAAAAGTGAATGATAAAAAGGTTAAAGTAACAGCACAGAATACTTCCCTGAATCTGCCTGTAAGAGAACTTGAAGTAATAAATAATATGAATATCTCTATTCAGGCTGTTGCTACAGAACCTCAGGGATCTCTTATTTATACTTTCGAAAATAAAGGATTGATGTTTTTAGCAGAAAGAACTTCTGAAGGACAATTGGAATATTCATTTAACGGAACTAAGCAATAATTCAATAAAGAAATTCAATAAATTAAGGGAGGATATGAAAATATCCTCCTTTTTTTGTTTTACCTACTTGTAAGGTAATCAAAAAGTTGCATAGGGCTCTCTGTTAAATTCCGTATGTTAGGGCTATCAATTAAGAAAACTTATCCATGAAAAAGACTGCCTTTATTTGTTTAGGTTTGCTGTTGTTGTCTCATATAGGGGTAATGGCACAGAGTAACCCATTGTATACAGATGCTCATTATTCCAGGGCTGCCGGTAAAGACTGGCTGATCAATGCGGAAGAATATAACGCGGAGATATACGAAACAAAGGATCGGGCTGATGTGATACTGGATAATGGTCTTGTTCGTCGCTCATTTCGGCTGGCTCCGGATCTGGTGTGCTATGATTACAGTAATCTGCGTACCGGTCAGCAACTGATCCGGGCGGTGGAGCCGGAAGCATGGGTTAATATTAATGGTGTAGATTATGCTGTGGGAGGGTTGGATGGCCAGAAAGAGAAAGCGTATTTACTGGCCGAATGGCTTCCGTCATTTAAAAAGAAGCAAAACGGGTTTTATTATGTGTCACATGAGATTGTTCCCCTGAGCACTCCTATAAAAGCAAATTATGTCTTTTGGAGTAGCAACAGTAGCAATCCAAAGGGAAAGGCTGTTATATTTCGTTATCAGCATCCAAATTTAAAAGGAATCACAGTTCAGGTACATTATGAGATCTATGATAAACTTCCTGTGATCCGTAAGTGGGTTAGCATAATAAATCAATCTGGAAAATCTTTGACAGTGAACAGAGTTGTTCACGAAGTGCTGAGTCTGGTTGAGGAAGAATCTGCAGTGGTAGGGGAGACCAATCAGATGCTAAAGCAAAGCGGGATATATTTTGAAACCAATTATGCATACAATAATGCTATGCAATACCGTCTTTCGGACCAGACAACACATTGGGAGGCAGATTCAACCTACACTTCTCAGGTCAATTATGATCTGAAGACCCCGGCTAGAGTTAAGATCTATCCTGCCAAAGTTTCTGATATAGCTGTAGCGGATGGTAATGAGTTTGAGTCGGTCAAGACATATGAACTGTTACATGATAGCTATGACCGGGAGCGCAGAGGGCTTGCTGTTCGGCGAATGTACCGCCTGTTGTCTCCATGGGTGACTGCAAATCCGATCTTTATGCATTTAGTAAGTAAAAATGATGATGATGTGCGGGCAGCGGTTGATCAGGCTGCAGCAGTAGGTTATGAAGCCGTGATATTGAGTTTTGGAAGTCATCTTCATATGGAAGATAATTCTGAGGCTAATCATGTTAAATGGAAAAAACTGGCGACATATGCCAAAAGTAAAGGAGTAAGAATTGGAGGGTATACGCTGTTCAGTTCCCGCAAGATATCTGCAGAAACAGATGTTATAGACCCGAAGACAGGAAAGCCAGGAGGAGCGTTTTTTGGAAATGCACCATGTATGGCCAGTGAATGGGGATTGAAATACGCTGAAGCGATTGTTGATTTTTTTAAACAAACAGGATTTGATATTCTGGAAATGGATGGTCCGTATCCCGGAGATGTATGTGCTTCACATAATCATCCCGGACATAAGGGGCTTGAAGATTCGCAATGGGCGCAAATGAATATTCAAAAAAAGATCTTCCATGAGCTGAATGCAATGGATGTCTATATAAATGCGCCGGACTGGTATTTTCTGGATGGTACGAATAAAATCGGATTGGGATACAGAGAAGTGAATTTTGCATTATCGCGCACACAGCAGAAAATATTGAACCGTCAGAATATCTATGATGGTACCTGGGAGCGAACGCCTTCTATGAGTTGGGGCTTTGTTCCGCTGACAGCCTATCACGGTGGTGGTGCAGATGCTGTTATCGAGCCTTTGGATGAGCATCTTGAAGACTATAAGCAACTGATGGTGCAGTACTATGCGGCCGGGGTGCAGGCTTGTTATCGCGGTCCGAGGCTTTATGATACGGAAAGAACGAAACAGATGGTCACAGAGGTCGTGGATTGGTATAAAAAGTATCGTTATATCCTTAATGCGGATGTGGTGCATCTGAGAAGACCTGACGGAAGGGATTGGGATGGTATTCTGCATGTGGATCCGCAAGGGAAAGAAAAAGGACTGGCGGTATTATACAATCCGACTAAAAGTGCGATAACCCGTACATTACGCTTGCCGGTTTATTATACCGGATTGAATAACACTGTTAGTTTGAGTGAACTGGAGGGTAAAACTCAACAACTGCAAGTAGACGGGCAAGGTATGGTTATCTGTACTGTGACTATTCCTGCTGAGAGCTATACCTGGTTGCTGATGCGTTAAGTTATGCAAACTCTGATCTGCCAGCCGGCAGATCAGAGTGAATATTATAGGCTTTCGAAGTAAGCCTTTTTCTGATATGCGTATTCAGAATTTTAGCCAAGCAGGGTGAAGTCAATCTGTCTTTTGTCCAGATCTACCTTTTTTACTTTGATCTGTACCTCATCCCCCAGTTGGTATTTCTTTTTCTTGCGCTGACCGATTATGGCGTAATTCTTCTCGTCAAGCACATAAAAATCATCTGTAATATCACGGAGACGTACCATACCTTCACATTTATTAGATTCAATCTCTACATACATTCCCCATTCAGTCACACCTGATACAATACCTGTATATTCTGTGCCGATCTGATCCTGCAGGAATTCTGCCTGTTTGTATTTAATCGATGCACGTTCCGCTTCAGCTGCTTTCTTTTCCATTTGTGAAGAATGCTCACTCATCTTCTCATAATGTTCTGCATTTACTTTTTGACCTCCATCCAGATAAAACTGCAGCAGTCTGTGGACCATTACATCGGGGTAACGGCGGATAGGGGAAGTAAAATGGGTATAATAATCAAAAGCAAGACCGTAGTGGCTTGTGTTTTTTGTAGTGTATACGGCTTTGGCCATAGAGCGCACTGCCAGAGAAGTCAGCAAGTTTTGTTCTTTGCTGCCTTCTATTTTGGTCATTAGAGCATTCAGTGATTTGGCTGTTTCTTTATCTGATCGTATAGTCAGCTTATGTCCGAAACGCGATGCAAACTGAGAAAAGGTTGTTAAGGTTTCCGGATTCGGAAGGTCGTGGAAGCGGTATACAAATGTAAGCTTGTTTTTGCCTTTTCCCTGCTTACCGATGTATTCAGCTACTTTGCGGTTTGCTAGTAGCATAAAGTCTTCGATCAGCTTATGTGCATCTTTTCTGACTTTTGTATATACTCCTGTAGGCTTTCCGTTTTCATCCAGTGTGAATTTGACTTCTTCGCTTTCAAAGCTGATGGCACCGTTTTTAAATTTTTTCTCACGAAGGATATAAGCGAGTTCGTTTAGTTTGAGTATTTCAGTTGCAAAATCACCTGTTTTGTTTTCGATGACTTCCTGTGCTTCTTCATAGGAGAACCTGCGGTCTGAATGGATGACTGTTCTTCCAAACCACTGGTCATGTATATTCGCCTTGTCATCGAGTTCAAAGACGGCGGAGAAGCAAAGCCTGTCTTCGTTTGGACGGAGTGAACAGAGGTCATTGGAAAGTCGCTCAGGAAGCATTGGTATTACCCGGTCTACCAGGTATACGGATGTTGCGCGCTCGAATGCTTCTTTGTCAAGGGCGGTGTCCGGTTTTACAAAATGAGATACATCTGCGATGTGTACACCAATCTCGTAATTGCCATTCGGTAATTGCTGAAAAGAGATTGCGTCATCAAAATCTTTGGCATCTGCCGGGTCGATTGTAAAGGTCGGAATCGTTCGGAAATCACGACGCTTTTGGATCTCTGTATTGTCAATGACAGCGGAGAAACTATTGGCTTCTTTTTCGACTTCCGGAGGGAAGGAAAGTGGAAATCCGTAGTCTGCCAATATGGCATTCATCTCCGTGTTATTCTCTCCTTTTTTTCCTAATACATCTTTTACCCGACCTACCGGATTCTTACTTCCCTTGGGCCATTCGGTGATCGATACCACTACCTTTTCGCCGTCCTTCGCGCCGTTGAGATTGTCCAGCGGAATGAAAATGTCGTGAAGCATTTTTCGGTCATCGGCAATGAAGAATGCAAAGCTTTTGGAAAGGTTGATTATACCAGTAAAATCAGTCTTTGCTCTTTGCAAAATCTCTACGACTTCACCTTCCTTTTTACGGCCTTTGCGTTTCTCATATGTGTGCACTTTGACGATGTCTCCATGCAGGGCCTGGCGCAATTTTCGGGGTGCGATAAAGATATCATTTTCCAGTTCATCCTCGGGTATTACATAGGCCGATCCATCGGCAGTCATATCTACTTTTCCGGTGATATATACCTTGATCTGGCGAAGCTGGAACTTGCCTCTTTCACTTTCGATAAACGGACTGTTCTTAGGGTCTATGGTGAGGACTTCAGCTATCGCTGCTTTGCTGTCCGAGTCCGATACATTAAGTTTCGCTGCGACCTGTTTGTAGTTAAGAGGTTTGTTGCCGGATTTTTCAAAAATGTCAACTATCATCTGTGTTAACACTTCTTTATAAGGATTCTCTTTTCTTGTTCTCATGTAATAAATTTTACAGTTAAGTCTCCGGATCTTTTCCTCCAGAACGGGGGAGGAGGGGAGTAAGATGGAGAGCTGTTCTTCATGTGAGAATTTACTCACATTAGGAAATTCTATGTACTTCGAATGTACGGAAAATTTTGTGGAGATGGGGTATGGAGGATTAAGTTTTTATGGAAATATTCTGATATGTATCATGTATTTATTTTAGCGTATATTTTATTCTGATTTACAGATTTATATGATTTATTTTGCTAAAATTGAAAAGAATGTAATGTGCGTTTACAGTAAATGAGCACATTTTTGTTTTAAATTCATCAGATTTGATGGTGTTTGCTAAAATATTTAAATAAATATTTTGTTTATTTTAACTTTTATATTTATGTTAAATACAGTATATTATAAAATTTAAATATACAATTTAGCATATTATAAAGTATTATATTTAGCTTGAAAAAATGGATAGTATAAGGCATGGATAGTTTTGAAAACTATCTTATCAAAAAGAAGAGATGGGGATAAACCGGAGGGATATTATTCTTCTGAAGACTGGCAATTGTCGCAAAGACCTACGGCATTTACCGCTATCGAATGAAGCTTAAAATTTTTGGGAAGATTGATTTTGGGTAGTGAAATTTCTTCGAGACAAAAGATGCTGTTACATACTGTACAGATAAAATGTACGTGCTGATCATGGTGATCATGTGCCGAACATTGGGTAGAGCATATGGCATATGTAGCCGTGCCGTTGAGGTCAATGATCTTGTGCAGAATTCCTTTTTCTTCAAAGTTTGCCAGTATCCTGTATAGCGTTACACGGTCTATTTCAGCGCCGAGAATCTTCTCTAAATCGGGTTGGGATATCGCAGAATTCTTTGCAGATACAATCTCCAGAACACGTAATCTTGGCTGTGTCACTTTCAATTTGTTTGAACGTAACAGGCTTGTGAAATGTGCTTCCTGAGCAGTTTTATTTTCCGGATTTTCAATCGATTTCATATTGCAAATTTACATAAACTTTCAGGTATAAAAAAACCGAAAACAGTCACGGTGCAGCCCGGTCTTGTTTTCGGTTTTCTTATGACTTTCGTTTTACTTTTTATTTACCTGCAGCTTTAGCATGATCCGCCAGAAACTGTGCAAGACCGCTATCTGTCAACGGGTGTTTCAACAACGAAACGATAGCTGATAAAGGACCTGTCATAACATCTGCACCTATCTTTGCACAACCCAAAATGTGAGCGCTGTGACGTACTGAAGCAGCAAGGATTTGTGTTGTATAACCATAGTTATCATAGATCAAACGAATGTCTTCGATCAAGGCTAATCCGTCTGTCGAAATGTCATCTAATCTTCCGATAAAAGGAGATACATAAGTCGCTCCGGCTTTGGCAGCCAGTAAAGCCTGACCTGCTGAGAATACCAAAGTACAGTTGGTTTTGATACCTTTTTTACTGAAATATTTGATCGCTTTAATACCGTCTTTGATCATAGGTACCTTCACTACAATCTTGTCATCCAGCGCCGCCAGTATTTCCCCTTCTTTGATCATGTTTTCATAATCTGTAGAAATTACTTCAGCACTTACATCACCTTCAACAATGGCGCAGATAGCTTTGTAATGATTGATTACATTCTCCTCGCCACTGATGCCTTCTTTAGCCATCAGACTTGGGTTTGTGGTTACACCGTCTAATACGCCTAAGTCCTGTGCCTCTTTAATCTGATCTAAGTTAGCGGTATCAATAAAAAATTTCATGTGTATTGAATTGATTGTTAATTGTTTGAAAAAATAAATTTTGTGTAAAGATAATTATTCCTCCGCATACTCACTGCATAAATTAAATATTACAGATTTTTCAAACTTTTGTGCTTCTATTCTGTATAGAATGTAACAATGTACGCTTAATGCCACTATTCTGCTAAGATAAGTGGTACTTTTATCCTGAAATTACTTGCATGCAACTTTTTAGATCTTTATCATATCCCAATTTCAGACTTCATGTTACAGGCCAGGCTATCTCTCTTCTGGGCACATGGATGCAGCGTGTGGCCATTAGCTGGCTGGTTTATCGCCTTACCGATTCTGTATTTTATCTGGGGCTGGTCACTTTTATTTCGTTATCACCTTCACTGTTCTTCTCTCCTTTTATAGGCAGTTTTGTAGATAAACACAAGAAATACAGGCTTGTTTTTCTGACTCAGATCGGATTGATGATTCAGGCAGGTCTACTGACTTTGTTGGTGTATATGAAATGGGAGACGGTATTCTGGCTTAGTGTTCTGGGGTTTGTACAAGGAGTTATCAATGCGTATGATGTGCTGGGACGTCAATCTCTAATGGTATTGCTGGTAGACAATAAGAAAGATCTTCCTAATGCTATAGCGCTCAATTCATCTGTATTCAATGCCGCCCGCATGGTAGGACCTGCAATAGGAGGTTTTTTGCTGAGTAAGTATGGCGAATTGGTGTGTTTCGGACTTAATTTTATCAGTTTTATTCCGGTCATCGCTATGTTGATGCTGATGAATGTAAAAGAGTCTGTATCGCTTAATCACAAAGAGAGTACCTGGAGAGGACTTGTAGAAGGGTTTAATTATCTGCGACATTCTCCTCACATTTCTTCTCTTATCGTGCTGCTGGCACTTTCCAGCATGTTTGTTATTCCTTTCACTTCCTTATTGCCTGCCGTAGCGAAAGATATGTTTTCCGGTAACGCAGATACCTTTTCATGGTTTGAAAGTGCTGCAGGGCTCGGAGCAATGCTTGGCGCCTTTAATATGGCAAGGCTTAAGTCAGGGAGTAATCTTCGATATGGTGTCTTGTTTTCAGCACTGGCGATGGGAGTAGGACTGGTTTTTCTTGCCGGATCCAAGATGCTGGCTTTTGCTTTAATCTATATCGCTGTCATTTCTTTTGCGATGATGGTTCAGAATTCCAGTATTAACACCTATATACAAACGCATGCTATACCGGCGTACCGTGCACGGGCTATAAGCTATTATGTAATGGCCTTTCAGGGAATATTTCCTTTAGGGAGTTTACTGGTGGGTGTTATTGCTGAATATTGCGGATTGAGAAATACCTTGTATATAATGGGAGGAGCCGGTGTACTTATTTCAGTAGCTTACTATACTTACCTCCGCTTACATATTCACAGGCGGTTGTTTAAATTCAGCTTTTACGAACGGGGCGATTCCTGAGTCTGACAGTATGTTTGTTATAGTCTATCACAGCGCCGTAGCGTGTTAAAATATCACCTCCTAATACACCGATTACAGGTTCAATACCC
Source organism: Sphingobacterium sp. UBA5789 (assembly GCF_002418355.1). Lineage (NCBI taxonomy): Bacteria > Pseudomonadati > Bacteroidota > Sphingobacteriia > Sphingobacteriales > Sphingobacteriaceae > Sphingobacterium > Sphingobacterium sp. UBA5789. The sequence continues at coordinate 515,676 of NZ_DIDX01000003.1, forward strand.
ATCTGTTCGTAAGCATAATTGATTGAACTTAAATCTAATACGGCTACATCGATCTTTTTAGTTTCCCATTCATTGATTCTTAATTTGGGCAGATGGAGGATAAAGCTTTCCATGGAATTAGTTCCTAGTCCCGTAGAAAGAATATCTGTACTTTGCAGGTCCTGTTCGGCCAGACCGGAGGAGATAACTGTAGTCTTGTCCAATACGGTTTTGGAAGCACCTGTGTCCAAAACCATATTAAAGGATCTCTCAAATATTTCGACTTCCAGGATAATGTGGTAACCATCTCCCTGAAGATTAAGCAGCGTGAAAGGAATACTAATCATGTATGCTTTAGAAGAGCGCTATAGGGGTAATTGAAGAAAAATTATAACGCATTAATCTCTTTCAGCACATTATTCATATTGCGTACGGCTTCGGCACTTGCATTGAATTTTTTAGATTCTTCATCCGAAAGTTCCAGAGGAACAATACGATCCCATCCATTTTTGTTGATAATCACAGGTACACCAAGATTGATGTCTTCCTGTCCGAATTCTCCTTCAAGATACACGGAAGCTGTAAAAAGTTTATTTTGATCCCTGACGATGCTTTCTACTACAGCAGCAGATGCTGCTCCGGGAGCATACCAGGCAGATGTGCCGATCAAAGCTGTCAAGGTAGCACCACCGACCATTGTTTTTTGTACGATATCGTCCTGTTCTTCTTTGGTTAAAAATGTAGATACAGGTATACTGTTCCACGTGGCATGTTGGATCAGCGGGATCATGGTTGTGTCACCGTGACCACCTATTACTATAGCGTTAAGGTCAGCTGGTGAAGCATTTAGCTTCTCACTTAACTGGTATTTGAAGCGTGCTGAGTCTAATGTTCCGCCCATTCCGATAATACGGTTTTTAGGAAGTCCGCTGGATTTAAGAGCAAGATAGGTCATGGTATCCATAGGATTGGATACAATAACAATGATAATGTCCGGGGAATGTTTTACCAGATTTTCGACAACAGATTTTACAATGTTTGCATTGGTGCCGATGAGTTCTTCACGGGTCATTCCGGGTTTACGTGGTATACCCGAAGTAATAACAGCTACAGTAGATCCTGCAGTCTGCGCATAATCGTTGGTAACACCTTTAATTTTTGCATCAAAACCCAGAAGAGCTGCAGTCTGCGAAATGTCCTGAGCTTTACCTTCTGCAAAACCTTCTTTAATGTCCAGAAGAATAATTTCTTCTGCTACACTTCTTCTGACCAGATTGTCTGCTGTGGTTGCTCCAACAGCTCCTGCACCTACGACTGTAACTTTCATAAACCTTGAATTTAACTTGTTTTACACTTATTCGGTATATGGTAAATATACTGAATAAATAACGAACTCCTGTAGATTAAAAAAAATAAAATCCGGAAAAACAGATCCGAAAATTCTGCCTTAAAACGGATATCCAATAGCCAGATTGAATACCAGATTGTTACTTCTCCAGGTTTTACTTCCGAAATCTATATCCTTGAATACCCATCTGTCACCTTTAGGCAAATAAGGTACACGCAACGGAATAGCAAAATCCGTACGTAAGATCAGGAAGGTAAAGTCAAAGCGCAGACCTGCACCGGCGCCTACTGCCAGTTCACTTATAAAGTCTTTTGAAAATTTACCTCCTGGTTTGTCGGGATCTGCATTTTGTAACCACACGTTACCAGCATCGATAAAAGCTGCCCAATGAACAATACTGGCTAATTTAGCTCTGTACTCTGTGTTCAATTCTAATTTTAGATCACCCGTCTGATCCGCAAAAAAGTTGTTTTGCCCCACATTTTGTGGTGCGGAACTACCCGGACCAATGGCTCTTGCTCTGAATGCTCTCAGGCTGTTAGGTCCACCGACGAAATACTGTTTGAGGTAGGGCAGAGAGTTGGAGTTACCGTAGGAATAACTGTATCCGATAGCAATACGCGATGCGATCTGCGACGTTTCAGACAATTTAAAGTAATGTCTGGCATCCGCCTGCAGCTTAATATACTGCGCGTAATATGCATTGAAGATCTTGTGACGCTTGCCTTCGGCATAATTGGCTCCCTGAATCAATCCCAGAATGTTACCTGATAAATCTACACCTCCTTTAAAATAGAACGTATTTTGCAACGCTGTATTCATGGTATTGGTGTAGGTGTAATTGTAGTTGGGACCGAAAGAAAACTGCGGATCAATAATATGTCTCAAGGAAGGTACAGTATCCATTTGTGCGCGGTAATCGTCAGATACATTACGAGGTTGTACATACACTACTTCCAGTACGCTCAGGTCATGCTGTTTTTCATCTGTCTCTTTCCAGGCATATCCATAGTCAAATTTAATGGAATTCAGCTGATAAGCTGCTTTTCTGTTTAGAAATTCAAATCCTGTTTTAAAATATGTTTTAGGAATATACTTACGTGTTCCTGACCACTTAAATGGTGTCAGCAGACGGGGCAAGGAATAAGTCAGTTCAGCTCCATAGCGGTAATAACTGGAATTCAGATTGACACTTCCTCCTGTCTGCGTTTCATAACCTCCGAATACATTGAGCGATAGTTGTTCAGCTCCTCTGAAGGCATTACGCATACTCCATGTGACATTCAGTTCGGAGCCGTTGTACACAGATGCCATTTTTCCCAATAGTTCCAGACGAAGTGATTTCTTCGGAAGTGGCGTCAGGTAATAATAAACATCAAGTGTATTTGTAGAGTCTTTAGAATCTACAAAGTTGTTCTTCACAAACTTGAAACTGTTGAGATTGACCAGATGGTTGATCGTCAGATTGTGATTGTGACGGTTGTAAGTGTCTCCGCGTTTAAAAAAAATGTGATTCGCGATAACTGGTTTACGGAACGTATTTTTTCTGTCGATGATATAGTAATTGTCCCTGAAAAGTTCTGCATTTCTCGGGGTAGATAACTGATACCCTGTATTAGAAAGCTGGTAATTGGGATAAATATAAATATTGCCTATTTTTTGTGGATGTTTAGCCTGTTCAGGAGTTTCTTTTTTCAATACCACATACATATCTACCTTGTGATTTCCAATGCTGCTGTCTACCTCAACAAGTAAATTTTCGGGATTGAAATAGTAATAACCTTTATTTTTGAGTTCATTATCTATACGGTCACGCTCATTGAGAATAACATCGAGACTGTAATTCTGTCCTACCACTAAAAGCGATCTGTCTTTTGATTCCAGAATATCTTTACCTATCTGTGAGGTACTGTCGATATTAAATTTGACAGATTTGATTCTGTAGATCAGATTGGGGGTCGCTGTATAGGTAACTGTTGCTTCTTTGTTATTAATGGTCGTATCGGATGTTACTTCGGCATTAAAAAAACCTATATTTTCCAGTTTATTCCGTACTAAATTTTCATTATACTCCCGGTTTACATCACTCAGAAAAACAGGTTTTGAACCAAGCCCTTTGATCCATTTACGTACAATATTATTGGTGACAGAGTCTCCGCCCCCCATATAGTATAATCCGCTTTTAATGCGTAAGCCTAATAGTTTTTTATTCGGCTTCGGCATCAGAAGTCCCTCCAAATGCGTTGATAAAAGCTTCTTTTTGTCAACAGGGATCGTATCCGAATTAATGACTACTTCACCTTTATCGTATAATGATTCCCCTTCCGGCAAATGCTTTTTCGTGCTACATGCTGAAGAGAGCATGATGAGGACGGTCATAAATCCCAGCGCCTGCAGTTTACCCTTTTGCATTTTGTCTCCTTTCCTCTTCTTCATTACGAATAGCTGATTTTATAGTATCAATGTTTTTGTGGCTTGTGTCATTTTTGCCGGATTTTTCCAGTGAATCTTTTTTAAGTTTCTCCTGTTCCTGCAATTTTTTCTCCTGACGCTTACGGTATTCCGGGCTGTTCTGCATCAGACTATCGCGTATCACCGCCCTTACGCTATCGCGGTATACGGAATCCTTATCCATCCGCTCTACATCAAATCTTCTTCTGAACCCTTTGCTTTCCGTATCGTAATAATTTTGCAATTGCTTGGTATTCATGAATATTTCACGGAACTTATTGTAGTCCATATTGATGATGAAACCAATTCCCGTTTCAACAAATTGTCCCTGTAATGTTGCCTGATACTGGTTTTTGCGGTATACACGTGCAAAATACCTTCCATCCTGCGAAAGCTGATAATCTAAAGAAATGTCACCGGCAATATTGTTGGCTTGCTCCCCCGGTCTGGAATTACCTTCAACCTCAAAGTTAGAGCCGATTGTAATTTTGAGACGATCATCAAACAGCATTTTGGATACACCGATATTAAGATCCGTACGCGTATTACCGGAGCCGGTAAGATAGTCTTGTGAAGATTCTAAACCGAAATCAAGTTCTACACCTTTTATCAGATCGGAAGCCAGAGCGTTCAACTGTCCACTCAGGAAGGAACTCATGGTGTTACGGGCAGTACCCTCTACACCGCCACCTCCGGACAGACTTTCAAATGGATTAGAGGCCATGAAGCGACCCAGTATAATCAATGAAAAGACTTGTTTATTCAATTCAGACTGATCTTCACGAAGGGCGGTCAAAGCAATATTGACCTTACTGACCACATCCTGTGAAACAATAGCATTTTTCTCGTCCAGATCAATATCAAAATTGATATTTGGTTTGAATAGTTCTCCTGTCAGCAACAGTTTTACAGCGAATGGAATACGTTGTTTGTATAAGTTGGCACTTTCGGTACCAATTTGATTCTGAACAAGTTCAAGGGTCGGAAATTTGTTTGTATAAAGAGCTGTAATAGCCAGCTGTGCATCGAGTGGATCTCCGTTCCACGTGATAGTGCTACCTTTTTCAAAACCAAATTCTTTGCTGAGTGGGCCGAAGCTGAAGGAATAATCTCCTTTTTCTACTGTAAATGTACCGGACATAGTGATTTTTTCACTGGCATCAATTCCCATATTCAGTTCTGCCGTCCCCTGTATATTCAGTGCATCTTTAGAGCCTTCGTCCATGATAATCTTGAATTTTGCTTCTTTATCCGTTTGCAGATTCAGGGTAAGGTCTATTCCTGATAAATGTGATGTGGTAGTCATGGAATCCAGTCTTGCAAATACGTTGGCTGCAGAAGTATCACTTTTATTTACAAATACGACCACACCATCCCGCTGTACCATGCCCGGATTATCATTTGGTACGATAAATACGAAGTCGGTTTTATCATTTGCCTTGATATTACCATCCACTACAGGTTTGTGCATGTCTCCTCTGATACGCAGGTTAGAAGTCACAAATAGTTTACCATAAAACAGATCATTGTCCTCCCGTGTAGAGTTGACAACAGTGAAATCATTCGTATTCAGATTAAGATTAAAATCAAAGTCTGTATAATCTTTTGTCAGGATAGAACCGTTGATTTTGGCTGTATTTCCTCTCTTATCTTTAATGTTGAATTCCTTAAATGCCAAACCCTGATCATTGAATGAAATGGTCTGATCGTCCATATAAAAGTCGGCATTAAGCATGGTAATGTTAAGCCGTGCATCCTGAAATACAAGATCTCCTTTTATACTCGGATCAGCAGTTGTACCACTGATATTGAGTGTTCCTTCAAGATTTCCTTCTGTATTTTGCAGATAGCCCAGACTAAAAGCCTCAACGGTTTTCATTTTTAACGGCTTGAGGTCTAATGTTGCCTGAAATGTAGATTTACCATCCGGAGGACTGATGTATTCCCCAAGCAGACGTACATTATTGCCATTTTCTGTGATACTCACATCTGCGGCATAGGTGTTCTCTTTTTCATTATTGACTTTAATAGCAATATTTCCGACTGTATCTTTTCCGAAATAGAATTTATCTATGGTCAGATCAGAAACAAAAACGGGTTTGCTTTCCAAACGGGATATGGTAGCACTTCCGTTTATTCCTCCACCCAGATTCAGTGCTTCGGATTCCAGCATTTGGGAGAATGTCTCAATTCTGAAATTGTTGAAACTTAAGTTAATGGGTGAATTCAGTGACGAATCCTGCGAAACAATCTTCAGTTCCTGTCCTTTATTACTAAGAATAAAATCCTGAGCACGGATACCTGCTTTACCAAAAGAAAGACTGTTATTCTGATTGATGTTCCACGTTTCGTAGTTCAGCATCAGGCCATTTTCGAGCAAACTCAGGATATAATTATCGTCATTGACTTTCATTTGAGCTCCAAGGTAGTATTGCTCTTTCTCCTGTTTATCTTTTATCCAGAGACCAAAGTCGAGGTTATTCTTTATTACTTTTCCACTCAATACAGTATTAATCAATTCAATATTACTGATAGCAATTTTATTGATCAGCGTAGAATAGTACATTGTACTGTCCACTGTGTTGATATCAAGGGAAACATTTTCAATTTTTGTGCCTCCATAGATGACTTTTGGTGCCACCAGTTTTGCCAGAATAGATTTGGACTGGCTATCGAAAGTACCATCCAGTGTAACAGGTTTCAACTCTTCCAGATCAGGGAAGAAGTCACGAATAAACCTGGAATTATTCAGCTGCGCACTGAATTCAAAGTTCTGAGGTGAATATGGAGGTATCTTTGTAGGATTGGCATTTGGCTGATAATATACCCGTAGAATATCCTGCATAGCACTTCCCAGTTCGGTAAGTTTATATTTACCCACCAGGTGAGCTTTCAGGAATTCAGATTGCAGAGTCAGCATATTGCGGCTGGTATCTGCTTTTGCAATCATAGATACACTATCCAGCACAAAACGATCATTATTGTATGCTATAGACGAATTGACAATGTCTATACGGCCATTTAAGAAGTTAAGATCAGCAGTTTCAAAATCAGCAACGATCTTTCCATGATAGCGCAGATCGTCTGTCATCAGTTTGAGGTTTTTGAAATTGATACTGTCGATCATCATCTCCATGTTTACCTTTGGATACTTTCCACGCATATCCGCATTAGCATTCATATGGAGATCCAGATTAGGATCACTACTGCTGATCGTGGCACCTATATCTCCTTGGTTGGCCAATAAATCCAGATCAATATTCTGATAACGGTAGCCCATAGCATCCAGTCTTAGGAGTTTCCCTTTTACATCTGCCTGCATAGTTTTAGGATTCAGACCATGTCCTTTTATATCAGCATCAAAGGCAATTATGCCCAATGTAGAATCCATTTTTAACAGATTTCCGAGGTTGAAATCTTCAATTCGCACTCTGGCATCATAGGAGGTGTCACGTCCAGCCATATTAAGTTTACCGTCGAATGAGGCATTTCCCAGTTCTGTTTTGAGTTTCAGATCTGCATCAAACCCTTTCATTCCTCCTTTAAATGTACCCGTCAATCCGATCGAATTTGGCAATTGTATACTATCCGGGAGCATAGACTTTGCAATCAGTTGTTCCAGATCACGGCGTCCTGTCGTTAATTTTTTCAGACGCAGATCAATGTTCATTTTTTCAGGATCAGGTAAGCCTGTGATATGTGCACTGGCAATAATATGCGTCCGGTTGAGTGTTTTGAATTCCAGTGTTGGTATCTGTAAGTCATTCATCCTGCCTTTGACACGTCCGTCTATAAAAAAGGTTTTGGTCATTAGCGGTTTCATAACCTGCATGGTGTCAAGAAAAGGAGCAAAATAGCGGATATCTTTCATGCCTACACGGCTTTTACGGATATTTGCTTCCAATGTCAGTTTCTCTGGCTGTGTGCTGATGATATCCAATGAGGGATAGGAGACCTTAATATAATCTCTTAATAACGTATTGGGTGTTTCTGCATACAGATTTTTGATTATCGCACCGGTATTATTATATACAAAATCACCGGATAGTTGTTTAATCTCAAATCCGGAATGATCTTTAGCTTTTAGCATGGATAAGGAACCGGATAGAGAGTCTGCAGAATAAAACAGGTCTTTGAGATCTCCGGACAGCCCCTGGATTTTGATATTACCGTAATCAAAACCTTTCATACGGGCTTGATTATCATCCTTAAACAGAAAATTGGTCTTGTTGATGACTATCTCATTTGCAGATACTATCCAGTTATTTGAGGAAGTCGCAGCCGTAGAATCTTTTGTCGCTTTTACTTCCGGTTTTTTATTGATCTTTCCAAACAAGACCTTTGAATCCGAACCATCCAGTTTTATATTATCTAAGGTGACGATTTCCTTATTGAGATCAATTTCATGTATGCTTGCTACAAGGTCATTGATATTAAACCGGGTATCCATTGCGGATGATGAATCACTGTAGCGTACATCAATATTCTTTAGATTGGCGGTTTTGATGCCTACATTGGGTAGGAGAGAGGCTTCTTTCACAGAAGGATCTGTAATTCCGAAATCTTCGGCCTTGGGACGATTGGTGTCGGTCATTGGTGACCATTGATTTACGATGGCTGTCAGCCCGTCAATATTGACAACCGGCATATCAAAAGTCATATTTTTAGTCAGGTCGAAGGTCTTGATACGGGTGTCGAAGTGACCGAGGTTGATTTCGGCTCTTGTACCGATGACATCATCTTTATAAATAAACCTTATTTTATCAAAATTTACCTTTTCAATATTAAATACCATAGCAGATGTAGTATCTGCTGTTGCTTTACTTTCTTTTTCCGAAGAAAATGCTTTTACGATATAGTCAAAATTAAACGCGCTGTCAGGCAGACTGCGGCTAATCTTTGCGGTAGCCCCTTTTAAAGATATTTCCTGAATTTCGACAGTGTTTTTGAGCAGCTTGAACATGTCAATATCTACTTTGAGCTCTTCTGCAGACACCAGTGTATCTTTGGACTGATCGGCTAGATAGACATTTTCAAGGACAAGATCCTTAGGGAAGCCTATCTTAATGTAACCTATACGAACAGGTGTACCGATTTTGCCTTCAACGTAATTCGTCACTTTGCCCACTACAAAGTTTTGAACGGAAGGGAGCCGGATCAGAAAAACAATAAGTAAAAGTAAGGCTATAATAGAGCCGACAATCCATAAGATTGTCTTTAATGCAATGCGTCCTAATTTATTCAAAATTTGAAAAATCTATATTTAAGCGTCAAAAGTTCTATTAAACAACGTAAAAAGACCGGATATGTTTACGAAAAAAATGATTTTCATATTATATGCCTTAGGGGCAAAGATAATATAACAGTAGTAATTAATTGTATTTTTGCCTGTTAAGGATTTGTTTTTTGTCAATAAAAGGGGTGGTATATCCTTTAAAGACAGATTCTTGTATAAGGGAATTAACAAATACTTCCTAAGTAAGACAGATGCGCTGTTAAAAAACATTCTTAGCGTCTTTATTCTATAGCATACTGCAAAAATTTTTAACGATTAAATACGGTCATCGTTTTTTTGATATTCAAAAAGGGTGCCGCTGTTCTCAGATAGTTTTCGTATTTTTACAGACTATTTTTCTAATTACAAAAATTACAGATTATTTTGGATTATCTAGCAGGATTAAATCCGACCCAACGTGCGGCTGTTGAACAGACAGAAGGACCAGTAATGATTGTCGCCGGAGCCGGATCGGGTAAAACACGTGTAATCACGTATCGTGTGGCACACCTTATACGTAAAGGTGTGGATCCCTTTAATATATTAGTGTTGACTTTTACCAATAAGGCTGCAAAAGAGATGCGGGAGCGTATCATGAAGGTCGTAGGAGGAGAAGCTAAGAATATCTGGATGGGTACTTTCCACTCGGTTTTTGCCCGGATATTACGTGTGGAAGCCGAATTGATTGGTTATCCCCGCAATTTTACGATCTATGATACAGACGACACCAAGAGTTTGCTCCGTTCCATTTTAAAGGAGATGAACCTGGATGATAAACTGTATAATGTAAATCATGTATACGGCCGTATTTCACAGGCGAAAAACAATCTGATCTCTCCGCAGGAATATAATAAGAATGAAGCTATCAAAGCAGAAGATCATTCAAATGGCAGAGGGCAGATGGGACAGATTTATATGACCTATGCACAACGCTGCTATCGTGCAGGAGCGATGGACTTTGACGATTTGTTATTCAAGACCAATGTGCTTCTGAATAAGCATCCCGATGTCTTACATAAGTATCAGCATCAGTTTAAATATCTGATGGTGGATGAGTATCAGGATACTAACTTTTCCCAGTATCTGATTGTGAAGCGTCTGGCTGCGGTGAATGAGAATATTTGTGTGGTGGGAGATGATGCGCAGAGTATTTATGCCTTTCGGGGTGCAAATATTCAAAACATCCTGAACTTCCAGAAGGATTATCCGGATGTAAAGGTTTTCAAGTTGGAGCAGAATTACCGGTCGACGAAGATGATCGTGAATGCCGCCAACAGTATTATTGCGAATAACAAGAACCAGCTGGAGAAGAACGTATTTTCAGACAATGAAGATGGCGAAAAGATAAAGGTAAACAGAGCTTTTTCTGATAATGAAGAAGGAAAGATTGTTGCCGATATTATTGCGCAGGAAAAAGCCCTTAAGGGATTAAATTTTAAAGATTTTGCGATTTTGTATCGTACAAATGCACAGTCCCGATCCATGGAGGAGGCACTTCGCAAGATCAATATTCCTTATAAGATATATGGCGGGACTTCCTTTTATCAACGGAAGGAGATAAAGGATCTGATTGCTTATTTCAGATTGACATTCAACCCTAATGACGAGGAAGCACTGAAGCGTGTTATTAACTATCCGCGTCGTGGAATCGGAGATACAACTATCGAACGTATTATGATTGCTGCGGATCAGCAACAGATCCGTCTGTGGGATGTAGTGGCAAATGCGCAGATGTTTCTGGATGGAAGAAGTGCCGGTTCTGTAAGTGGTTTTGCTACTATGGTGCAGAGTTTTCAGGCTATGGCTAATAACCATTCGGCATTTGATACGGCGATGCACATAGCACAGCATTCGGGAGTATTGAAGGACCTCTATGAAGATAAATCAGTAGAAGGACTGAGCAGATACGAAAATATTCAGGAGCTCTTAAACGGTATCAAGGAGTTTTCGGAGAGAGAGGATATAGAAGATCGTGGGCTGGATGTGTTTATGCAGGATATTGCTCTTCTTACCAATGATGATAACGATAAGAATCCGAATGCAGATACCGTATCCATGATGACGATTCACTCTTCAAAAGGATTGGAGTTTCCGATTGTCTTTATCGTCGGGCTGGAAGAAAACCTGTTTCCTTCTCAGTTGTCTCTTAATTCCAGATCGGAGCTGGAAGAGGAAAGACGATTATTCTATGTCGCGGTTACGCGTGCGGAGAAAAAGCTGCATTTATCGTATGCAACCTCACGATACAGATGGGGTTCATTGAATAATTGTGAACCGAGCAGATTTCTGGACGAATTGAATCCGGCCTGTCTTGATCTTGATTTCAAACCAAGAGGCATGCCTTCTTCAGCAGGAGATGGTTTTCAGAGAGAACGTATGACCTGGCAACAGAAAGATCAGGATACATTTTCCAAGCCGAAACCAAAAATAGTGAAGACAACTTCCATATTACCAAAAGCGCATACACCTACAGAAGGCTTTGCGCCGTCAGATACAAGCGGACTCCAGGTAGGGATGGAAGTGGAACATGAAAGATTTGGATTTGGCAAGGTTATCAATCTGGAAGGTAATAAACCGGACCTGAAAGCAACTATTTTCTTTAAAGAGTTGGGACAAAAGCAATTGTTGCTTAAATTTGCCAAACTTAGGATTGTACAATAGCATTTATTATATTTACAAAATAACGGCGCGTATCTTACGTTATTAAAGCGTCATCATCCACAATTTATGAATTTTGATTATAACAGCACAAGACCAAAACTTATTCTAGCCGAATATGGTCGTAATGTGCAGAATATGGTAGATTATATCAGTTCACTACCAACAAAAGAAGAACGTAACCGTCATGCTCAGGTCGTTATCGATATGATGGGTGTTCTTAATCCGCATTTACGTGATGTGGCCGATTTCAAACACAAGCTTTGGGATCACCTGCAGATTATTTCTGATTTTAAAATTGATGTAGATTCTCCATATCCTATTCAGAGCAGAGAAAATGTAAAACATCAGCCTGAGATGTTGGGCTATCCTCAGCATAACATCCGTTTCAAGCACTATGGACATACCGTAGAAACAATGGTAAGTAAGGCCCGATTGATCACGGATGAAGCCAAAAGAAATCAGATGATCCTGTCGATTGCGAATTTTATGAAAATGGCGTATCTGACATGGAACAAAGATTCTGTATCGGATGATCAGATCTTACAGGATTTGAAAGAACTTTCAAAAGGTGAACTTTTCTTACCTGAAGGTACCGTTCTTACCAAACTTGATTTTAAAACACCTCCTCCGGGAAGCCGTGTAAAAAGCCAGACCCCTTCTTCAGGTGGTAGCAACAATAACAACAATAATAAAGGAAGCTATCAGCAGAAATCGAATAATAATAACAATAAGAAACCGGGAGGTTTTGTAAAAAGAAATAATAACAACAATAATAACGGTGGCCCTAAAAAGAGCTATCACAATAATAACAACAACAATAACAACCATTCAAATAATTATAAGAGAGGATAATCTTTTAAATTGGATAAATGGTACAGAGCAATTGAAATGTCAATCATATTCCAATTGCTTTTTTTTTTGAAATATAATAGTTAGTGTATACATGAACGCATTTGAAATACATGGTGGGAAGCCATTAAAAGGTGAGATTATTCCTCAGGGCGCAAAAAATGAAGCATTGCAGATTATTTCTGCGGTTCTGTTAACAGAAGAACCAATGACAATAGCGAATGTTCCTGATATTAAAGATGTCAATAAGCTGATCGAGCTGTTACAGGCATTAGGTGTAAAGGTGAATCGTGTAGATCAGGATACATATGTCTTTGAAGCAAAAGATATTAATATTGATTATTTTCAATCGGAAGAATTTAAGGTGAAAGGTGGAGGGCTCCGCGGATCTATTATGATCGTTGGTCCTTTACTTGCACGCTTTGGTAAAGCCGCCATTCCTAAACCGGGAGGCGATAAAATTGGCCGTCGCCGTTTGGATACCCATTTTCTTGGATTTGAAAAATTAGGAGCCAAATTTGTGTACGATGCTGACAATAATTTTTTTAATGTCGATGCCAGCGAATTAAAAGGAACTTATATCCTACTGGATGAGGCTTCCGTAACGGGAACTGCAAATATTGTGATGGCAGCCGTATTGGCTAAAGGTACAACAACAATTTATAATGCCGCATGTGAGCCTTATTTGCAACAGCTGTGTAAGATGTTGAACAGAATGGGCGCTAATATCTCCGGTATAGGTTCTAATCTGTTGACTATTGAAGGGGTAGAACGCCTTGGAGGAACTAGTCACAAAATGTTGCCGGATATGATCGAGATCGGATCTTTTATCGGACTGGCTGCAATGACAGGTTCTGAAATTACAATTAAAGATGTGTGTTATCCGGAATTGGGTATTATTCCTACTATCTTCAGCCGTCTGGGAATCAAGATGGAACTGAGAGGAGATGATATTTTTATCCCTGCTCAGGAACATTATGAAATAGAAACGTTTATAGACGGTTCTATCCTTACCGTATCTGACGCACCATGGCCAGGTTTTACACCGGACTTGTTAAGTATAGTACTGGTAACCGCTATTCAGGCAAAAGGAAATGTGCTGATACACCAGAAAATGTTTGAAAGCCGTCTGTTTTTTGTAGATAAACTGATCGATATGGGTGCCCAGATTATTTTATGTGACCCGCACCGTGCTACTGTGATCGGACTGGATAAAGCATTTAAGTTAAGAGGAATTGAGATGACATCTCCGGATATCCGGGCAGGTGTATCCTTATTGATAGCGGCGCTTTCGGCTCAGGGTAAATCCAAAATCTACAATATCGAGCAGATTGAAAGAGGATACCAGCATATTGAAGAACGTTTGAAAGCTTTAGGAGCTGATATTCGTCGTATTGATGAAACACCTGCGGGTCATTAGAATTGTCTGAGTAATGTCTTTTCTCTTGTAAATTGTTACATTAAAGGAGAAATTAAATATCTTTGTCTCAAATTAATGTTTAAACATACAATTTAATGTCATCATGAAAAAAATCATTTTATTCTCTGCCTTTGCGGCTCTGGTATTATCTTCATGTGCAGGTAACCCTGAAGGTAAAAAAGCTGAAACTTCTGATTCTACAGCTATTGTTGAAAATACAGTTTCAGGTAATTCTTTTACAGTAGATACTGCGCAGTCTAAAGTAGTATGGACAGGTACAAAAGTAACAGGTCAGCACACAGGTACTGTAGTTGTTAAATCAGGTTCTATTCAGATTGATAACAATGCCCTTGTAGGTGGTACATTCACACTGGATATGAACTCTATCAGTTCTACAGATCTGGAAGGCGAGTATAAAGATAAATTGGACGGACATTTGAAAGCAGCTGATTTCTTTGATGCAGCGCAATTCCCTGAAGCGACTTTTGTGATTTCAAAAGTAGAGGCAGGAGCTACTGCATCTGATGTAAAAGTAACCGGTAATCTGACAATCAAAGGTATCACAAAAAGTATTTCATTTGATACAAAAGTATTGGAATCGACTGACAGCGTAATCAAGACGCATGCAGACTTCAATATCGAGCGTGCTGATTGGGGTGTGAACTACGCTGGTAAAGAAGATGATTTGATTTCAAAACAAATCAACTTCAAAATTGATATCGTTGCAAACAAGAAATAAGTCAAACTGATTATAGAAATAAAGCCCGAATGTTTTTCATTCGGGCTTTGTGTTTTTTAGAGGTCATTCTAAAATTTGTACGTTATACCTGCACCAAGAATTTGTTTGACCTGTAAAGCCGGCCGCTCAGCTCCTGGAGCTCCGTTGTCTTTCGGAATAAGGGTATTGTCGTCGTAGATCAGCTGTACACCTGCATTGACTGTGATCCATTTGTTTACTTTCATCACGAGATTAGCGGTATAATCGACGTCTACATTCTGCGGGTCTTCCAGATAATTGGAATAGAGTTTAAGGATATTTTCAAAGGTTATATTTTCCATAATCTCCTTTTTATAATATGCATCCAGAGAAGCACCAAATTCAAAACGTGATTTTTTGCCGGGATCTACACCGAAAGCCCCTATATTGGAAAGGGAATCATTGGTTACAAATACAAAACGTGCTGCGGCAGGCGAGATGTTTATTTTAAAATTGTCAGACTCTTTATACGCCATACCGGGACCAAAGCTCAGATATGCAGGAGCAAATGCTGTTGATAATAATGTCCTGGCATTGTTGCTGTCATACTTATATCCTTTGGCAAATTGTGTGTTGAAATTCATAAAAAAAGTATAAAGCCATCTTTCCTTTGCCTGATACCCCAGTAAACTGCTGATCGCAAATCTGTCATCATTCTTTCTCCAGTCTGTTTCCTTCTGGAAGGTCTGTCCGTAAGCGGCTAATACTTTATTGTCCCAACTCCATTTGTCTTTCTTGTAGTTGAAGTCGTAATTAAACATCAGGTTTCCGGCAAAGGAATTGACACCACCGGCAGCCCAATTGGAAAAAGAACTCTGATTAATCAGAAAAGTATTTTCTCCTTTGATCGTCCACAATCTGGTTGAATCTGCACCTTCCTGTTGTGCATAAGTGACAAGGGAGAACGCTGACAGAAGCAGCATAAGTGTGAGTTTTAATTTCTTCATATTGCAAGATTAATTTCTTAATAACTTAGTTAAGAATAAAGATAGTAATTTGATTCACTTTTATGTAATGAAAAAACGCTGTGCTATGTATCTTTGACAGCAGAAAGCATAAGGTGTTATTTATTGAAATCTCCGGATGATCTGAATCATACAGCTCTCTTTTTTAAAACCAAATTAAATACAGATGAAAATTACATTGATCTGTGTCGGTAAGACAGATGAAAAATATTTGAATGAGGGCATTGAGAAGTATACAAATCGGTTAAAGCATTATGTTACTTTTGGAATGGTAATTATTCCTGATCTCAAAAACAGTAAAAATATGAGTCAGGCACAACAAAAGGAAAAGGAAGCTGCGTTGATCCTGAAACATGTCAATCCACAGGATACTGTCGTATTACTGGATGAGTTTGGTAAGGAATACCGTTCAGTAGATTTCTCCCGATACTTCGAGAAGAATATGGTCAACAGTACCCAACATATCGTTTTTGTAATAGGAGGGCCATATGGATTTGATCAGACTGTATATGACAGATCCGTACAGAAGATTTCATTGTCTAAGATGACATTCTCTCATCAGATGATCAGGTTGTTTTTTGTGGAACAGATATATCGTGCTTTTTCTATTATGAAGGGTGAACCCTATCATCATGAATAGTCATAAAAATTATGTAAATTGTAGTGAATTTGCATCTAAATAATAAAGGAGGAAATATGAGAATGCAAAAAAGAGATTATCACTTTAAAAGTGATTCGGCGTATAATGAAGGTAAGAGGGCAAAGATCATGATTGCTATAGGGATGATCTTAGTAATTGCTTTATACTTTATATTCAAATAGGAAAAAAGTGATTTAAAAAAAGATAAGGCGATACGGGGAGTATCGCCTTAAAATCACACTAACTATTAAAAAACCTATAGGACTAGGAATTTTCTATACCAAAAATACTGATTTTTATTCAAAATCAAATTATAAATGAAAAAAGAGTCTATAGTATTATTTAATGTGTGTATTTTATTTTGTGCTTGTACATTTAAGGATTTGATTTTTAAATATTTGTGAATTTTTGCTGATTAACAAATAATATAATATATGCAGTAATAAATTATCTGAATCTTTTCATTATTAAAAAATCCGGCTTTTGAGGTATTCTTCCCATGCTACCTGATCTGTTTTGAATGTAAGTTCAGTTAATTTTACCTGATCCACAGGTACGAGTCTGAAGGCCTGAAGTTTTTCCCCTGCTTCATCTTTATCAAAATCGAAAAGTTTTTCTTTTATAGTCACATGGAGTGGCTGGTTGGCTTTAACTAAGTAATAGATACTAATAATCTGACTTTCGTTAAAACTGGACTTTTCCCAAAAATCTGTTGTGTAAATATGTTTTACAACATCCACAGAGAGAGCACACTCTTCCTCATATTCTCTTTTGAGCGCATCTATCAGTCCTTCTCCATATTCTAATCCTCCGCCCGGAAATTTGGTGAAAGATACACTTTCAGTTTTTTCATCACTGATCAATACTTCATCATGCTCATTGATAAGTATTCCGTACACGCGCACATTAAAAGGATACATGTATTCTATTATTAATATTATTCTACAAAGGTTGGAAGCCGTTCTCGATACTCATTTCATCCAGACCTATAAAGGAATAGTGACGGGGAAGAAACCATACTATCGTCGTCATTATTGCTTCAAACTCTTTTTCGGTAGCGAATTGTTTGGGGATAATGTTAAATACCAAATCTTGTTTTACCGTTTCATCATTTTTATAGTCACGGGCTATTAAAGCGATTTTTGGATTCTTTATTCCGTTATATACAAGATATTCGCGGATATTCGCCCGAAGCTGAGCCGGTAATATACTTTCTGAAGGCTGACCTACAAGTATCTCTTCGTCTTTGCCAATAATAGCACTCCCGTTTTGAGGGGAAAAGATACTTTCATCAGTATAAAATTCTCCGTTGAGTTTCAGATTGGTCAAATCGCCATAAGAGAATATCCAGTCCGATTGTTCTGCTCCGGCATTAATAGCGACACCAAATCCCTGACTCAAGATGTAATCAAGTTGATTTGCGATGACAAAAGCCTTAAAATCCTGATTGGATTCAATAGTCCGCAGATTAAAATAAGGGAATCCGTCTGATCCCATCATGACCTCCGGTTCGCTCAGTGTCAGATTAGCTTCAGCAACATTCGTAACAAAAGCTTCTACCCATGCGCCGTCACGCTCTGCGATAGGAGTCTGCATCAGTGAATTGATAATGACGGTTTTTTCTAAATCGCCCAGATTATTGCCGTTTGGCTGATTCTTATGATCATTAAATAAATGAATGGTACTCATTCTATGAATATTATTACAATTATATAAAGGGCTAAAAGTAAGGAATATTGTGGTATTCTATGAAAATAGGTCCCCGCAATCTCACTTTATTTTTTTCGCTTGCTGCCCTTTCTTTTAGAATTAGATTTTAATTCCTTGTGTGCTAGCATTTTTTGCCAACTCAGCACATAAGGATGTTCGGATAAAATCGGTATGTTTTTTTTGAGTGCAATCTGCAGTTTGATCAGGTTGGGGTTGTCTTCCGCATCACAGAAGGTGTAAGTATAACCATCTCTGATTCCTCTTGCTGTTCGGCCAATACGATGCATATACTGCTCAGCGGTATCGGGAATTTCATAATTAATAACGTAATCGAGGTTATCAAGGTGAAGACCCCGTGAAGCAATATCTGTTGCGACAAGAAAGTTGAAATTTCTGTTTTTGAAATCTTCTACTATTGCTGTACGCACGGCCTGCGATTTGTCCCCATACAACCCTTGTGCAGTGAGCCCGTGTTTTTGGAGGTCGCTTACAATACGGTCTACTCCGTGTGTGGTTCGCGTAAAAATTAGTGCAGCATCTATTTTATAATGATCAATAAGGTGTTTTATAAGATTTTTTTTATCGTTTTTATCTACAAACAACAAATACTGATAGATCTTGCTTTGCTGTTCTTCCCGGTTCTGTACTTCAAAGCGAAACGGTTTATGCAATACTTTCTGAACAAGTTCTTCCAGTTCCTTTGGAAAAGTGGCAGAAAAAAGAAGAGTTTGTCTGTCTTCAGGAATATACCCCAGTATACGAAACAATGCAGATATAAATCCCAGTTGTAATAGCTCATCTGCCTCGTCTATGATTACCTTTTTAAATTCAGACAGGTTGATAAGTTTCTGATCCACAAGATCCAGCAGTCTGCCGGGTGTGGCGACTACAATATTCGGATCATCAGCTAACTCTGCTGCCTGCTTTTCATATGACTGGCCACCGAAGATAGATATGGTACGGATATTTGCTTCGGAAGGAGTACAGTTCAGGATTCGCAGATATGTCTGTTGTGCCAGTTCGCGGGTCGGACTTAGGATCAGTGTTTTATGTTCAGATTGTTTATTTTCTGTCAAAAGATGCAAAACCGGGAGCGCAAAGGCTTCTGTCTTCCCCGTCCCTGTAGGGGATATACCGAGGATATCTTTCCCTTTCAAGATGTTCGGAATCACAGCTTTCTGTATCCCTGTAGGTTGTGTGATCTGAAGGGTGTTGAGCTTTTCGATCAGCGGCTTTGAAAGATTTAATTCTTGAAAATTCAACTTTTTTTGTATTTTGAGATAAAACGAATAAAGATACCAAAAGAAAAATAACCGGTTACTTTAAACCTGACGAATTAAAATATAAGAATTTGTCATTTATTTGGCATACACAGGTTTTCACCATATAATTTAGGGGTGTGTTGATGGATTAAAGAATTTATTTTTAGTATTTTTGTTAAAACTGAAGAACAAAAGATGTCAGGAACCATATTACAGCATATGCAAACATACGAACCTTCTAAGCTGAGTTTTGATGATTTTAGACAAATCATTATTGCTGATTACCGTTTGGCGGTAGAAAGCAGGTTTGTAAGTTTGTTGGGAAGAAAAGAAGTATTGACCGGAAAAGCTAAGTTTGGAATTTTCGGAGACGGTAAAGAACTTGCACAGATTGCTTTGGCAAAAGTTTTCCAGGAAGGTGACTGGCGGTCAGGATATTATCGTGATCAGACCTTTGTATTTGCTTCCGGGATTTCTACTGTTTATCATTTCTTTTCTCAGTTGTATGCGCATCCGGATCTGGAAGCGGATCCTTCATCCGGCGGAAGACAAATGAATTGTCATTTTTCTACCCGTCAGATTGATGAAGACGGAAACTGGTTTAACCAGATGCAGCAAAAGAATTCGGTATCGGATATCTCTACTACCGGAGGGCAGATGTCCCGCATTATGGGATTGGGGCTGGCTTCAAAATTGTACCGTCATAATCCGGATCTGAATCATCTTTCTTATTTCTCAGATAAAGGGAATGAAGTGGTGTTTTGTTCTGTAGGAAATGCCTCTACTTCTGAAGGTGTCTTCCTGGAAACCATAAATGCGGCAGGCGTCAACCAGATTCCTGTTGTGATCTCTGTATGGGATGATGGTTATGGTATATCAGTGCCTAATGAAGTGCAGACTACAAAAGGAGATATTTCGGAAGTTCTGAAAGGATTTCAACGCCAGGAGGGAGATACAACTGGTTTTGAGATTTTTAAAGTGAACGGATGGGATTATGCCGGTCTGGTGGAGACTTACGAACAGGCTGTACGGTATGCTCGGGAAGAACATGTTCCTTGTCTGGTACATGTTACAGAATTAACGCAACCTCAGGGACACTCTACCAGTGGATCACACGAACGATATAAATCTGCTGAACGCTTGCAGTGGGAGCATGATTTTGACTGTAATGTAAAAATGAGACAATGGATTCTGGAGTCTGATATGGCTACGGAAGAAGAGCTGAACCAGATTGAAGCAGAAGCTAAAGAATATGTCCGCACAGAACAGCGAAGAGCGTGGACAGATTATCATAAAACTATTAACGGAGATCTTGAACAGGCTATAAATCTGTTGGAGCGGGTAGAGTCTCCTTTAGTGGAAATGCCTTTAAAAACATTAAAATCATTGCCAGAGCCTTCTTTTAAAGAAGTGTATGTCAATGTACGCAGAGCAATCCGTGAACTGAGAGGGGTACAGGTTAAAGGTAAACAGGACTTGCTGAACTGGTATCATGCACAGCAACGCGTTAATGAAAACCGCTTTAACGATTTTCTGTTTACAGATACTCCGGATTCTCCATTACATGTACAGGTTATTCCTGCACAATATGATGAGGAAACACGGATTGTGGATGGCAGGGAAGTCCTGAATGCCTGTTTTGATGCTAATTTCTCCAGAGATGAACGATTGGTCGCATTTGGAGAAGATGTAGGAAAGATAGGGGATGTAAATCAGGGATTTGCCGGGCTTCAGCAAAAGTTCGGTGAATTGCGGATATTCGATACGGGTATCCGGGAATCTGCTATTATTGGTAAAGGACTGGGACTCTCACTGAGAGGGCTGCGTCCGATTGCAGAAATTCAGTATCTGGATTACCTTATTTATGCATTGCCGATTCTGAGTGATGATCTGGCCAGTCTGAGTTATCGTACCAAAGCAGGGCAGAAAGCTCCGGTTATTGTACGTACACGCGGACACAGACTCGAAGGAATCTGGCATTCTGGTTCACCGATGACCGTGTTACTGGGCGCTTTGAGAGGATTACATATTTGCGTGCCAAGGAATATGACTCAGGCGGCAGGGATGTACAATACACTGCTCCGCGGAGACGAACCCGCTGTGGTTGTAGAATGTCTTAACGGATATCGCCTTAAAGAAAAAATGCCAAAGAATATTGGTGAATTTACGGTTCCTTTAGGTATTGCTGAGGTCGTCAAAGAGGGAGCAGATCTGACAGTAGTTTCATACGGATCTACATTGAGAGTTGTTCAGGAAGCGGCTATAGAACTTGAAAAACTGGGAATTAATATAGAAATTGTAGATATCCAATGTCTGTATCCGCTGGATAGAACGGAGATATGCAAATTGTCCTTAGATAAGACCAACAGATTACTGGTGGTGGATGAAGATGTTCCGGGAGGTGCTTCCGCATATATATTACAACATATACTGGAAAACCAGAAAGGATATTATGTATTGGATGGTCAGCCCCGTACACTTACTGCAAAGGCTCATCGCCCTCCGTATGGATCAGACGGAGACTATTTCACTAAGCCATCTGCTGATGATGTAATTGAGATTGTCTACGAGATGATGAACGATGCTAATCCGGAAAAGTATCCTGCACTCTATTAGGTAGTCAGCAGGATACCTTAATTTTTTTTATAACTAAAAGATACTGGCAGCCCCGATAATGGCTGCTTTTTCATCCAGATTGCTTCTGCCAATGGTATAGGCGCTGAATTCTTCTGCCCGGTAAGGTGTTATAATGTCCAATGCCTTCGCAATATTTCCGCCTATTATATAATGTGTACAGTTATATTTTTCACTGAAAAATTTCAAAAAGTCCAGTAGCTGCTGACTGTATTCCTGAATAAGAGTAGCAAATTCTGCTTCATCCTGATGTTGCTCCAGAATCTCTTTCAGACCCTCTGCTTTATTTCCTGTCAACTCTTCAAATCGTCTCGTAAACCAACGCGTTACCAGATGCTCTTCGAAAATAGAATCTCTGTATGCTGTATTCCAAAGGTCCGCATCAAATGCTTTGCTGCCTTTACTCCACACCGCACTTCCTAATCCTGTACCCAGTGTAATGCCCAGTATTTTTTCCTCCTTATCGAGCTTGGAAGCAAATATTTCACCCTGAAGAAATGCTGCAGCATCATTTATATATCTGATCTCGATAGAGGGGTTTTGCATGGCTTCACGGATACCTGCAGAAGTATCAAGCTGATACAAACTATCATATTTGTCCTGATTGTGCATCAGGGAAATTCCTTTTTCATAATCGAAGGGACCCGGCATAGCAATCCCAAGCTGTGTGATTTCTTTCGGAGATTTGGCTATTGTCTCTTTTAGATTAGATGCCCAGCTTTGAAAAATCGATTTAGCATCCGATGAAGAATCAACACGATTGCGTGTTACACTTTCAAATAGAATGGACCAGTCAGCTGTATCGACGATAGCTGAGGTAATATGAGAGCCTCCGATATCGGAGGCTAAAATGTATCGGTTAGAAACGGGCATTCGAATAACTTTTTTGTCTTAATAAATGGTCTGTAATCACGAGTGCTGCCATAGCTTCTACTATAACTACTGCACGTGGTACTACACAAGGATCGTGTCTTCCTTTGCCTGAAATACTTACAGACTCTCCTTCGGTATTAACCGTTTCCTGATCTCTCATAATAGTAGCAACAGGTTTGAATGCAGTACGGAATGTAATGTCCATACCATTGGAGATTCCGCCCTGTATACCACCGGAAAAATTTGTAATCGTATGTACATGATCCAGGTCCTGATTTTCGGTCAGAAAAATGTCGTTATGTTCGGATCCTATCATTTGTGATCCTTCAAATCCGGATCCGTATTCAAATCCGTGTACTGCATTGATGCTCATCATAGCTTTGGCAAGATCAGCATGCAGTTTGTCGAATACAGGCTCTCCTAATCCCGCAGGTACATTACGGATAACTGTTGAAATTTTTCCTCCTACAGTATCTCCGGCTTTACGTATACCGTCAATAAATGAGATCATTTCATTGGCTGTAGCCGGATCTACACATCTTACAATATTATTTTCACGTTGTTCCAGTAGTGTAGACAGATCGCTGTGATCCAGGTTAGGAGCATCAATCTTTCCTACAGAAGATACGTGGGCAAATATTTCAATGCCAAGTTGTTTTAGAAATAATTTGGCAACAGCACCTGCAGCTACTCTTGCAGCAGTTTCTCGTGCTGATGAACGACCGCCCCCGCGATAATCACGATTCCCGTATTTCATATGATACGTATAGTCGGCGTGAGAAGGTCTGAATTTATTCTGTATGTGAGAATAGTCTTTAGATCGCTGGTCTTCATTGGGAATGACCAGAGCAATTGGGGTACCGGTTGATTTTCCTTCAAATACACCTGAAAGAATTTTTGCAGTATCACTTTCTTTGCGTTGAGTTGTAATCTTGGATTGTCCGGGTTTTCTTTTATCCAATTCCGATTGGATGAAAGTTTCATCGATTTCGATATTTGACGGGCAACCGTCAATAATCACACCTATAGCTTCGCCGTGTGACTCCCCGAAAGTCGTAATCCTGAATACTTCTCCAAATGAATTTCCTGCCATAAAGTTTAATAATGTATTAGCAAAGCGTAAAGATATAGAATAAGACCATAATATTATGGTCTTATTCTATTTTATCTATGCCGTAATCGTAAAATTTTGATTTTTTAGGTGATCCCAGAATTCAGGATATGATTTTTCGACCACAATAGGATCTTCTATATGAATCTGATCAAATACAAGTGCCAGAGGAGCGAATGCCATGGCCATACGATGATCTTCATATGTCTTGATTGTTATGTGTTCAGGTTTGAAGACATTGGAAGTCTTCAGGTGGTAGATTCCATTATCTTCCACAAGCAACGCTCCGAATTTACCAATCTCATTCTGAAGAGCAGCAATACGGTCTGTTTCTTTGATTTTAAGTGTTTCCAGGCCGGTAAATGAAATGTCGCGTTTCAATGCTGCTGCACATACAATGACTGTCTGGGCCAGATCCGGACATTCTTTAAAATCAAAAAGGGTTTGATCAGAATCAACTGCTGACTTGTGAAGATGGAGTCCGTCCTGTTCAAAAGAAGAGCGTACACCAAAGTGTGTCATTATATCTACTATTGCACTGTCTCCCTGTAAACTGTTTTGTTTCAATCCCGGCAGTACAATATGTCCATTTTCGGATAACGCTACTATCGCATACCAATAGGAGGCCGCACTCCAGTCCGGTTCTATATATAAAGTTGCCTCTTTTGCTTGTTGAGGAGCTATCTCAATTGAATTTTCATTCCATGTATGAGATATGCCCGCTTCCTTGAGCATATCTAATGTCATAGATACATAAGGTCTTGAAGTCAGCTCTCCTTCAATATGAAGCGTAAGACCTTTTTTCAGTGCTGATGCAATCAGCAACAGCGAGGAAATATACTGACTGCTTATGTTTCCTTTTATGGAAACTTCTTTTTTATTCTGGAACATTCCTCCTTCGATTTTCAAAGGGGGGTATCCTGCTTTCTTCTCATAATGTATATCTGCACCTAATGTTTTTAGTGCATCAACGAGAATACCAATAGGACGCTGTTGCATCCGCTCGGTACCTGTAAGGGTAAAATTACCTTTTACTAAGTTGAGGTAGGATGTCAAAAAACGCATTGCTGTACCAGCAGGTCCGATGTTAATGGTTGTGGTATCGGATTGTGGTTCAGCAGCGGTCTTTAAAGCACGTTGCATAATCACGGTATCATCTGCATTCGAAAGATTTTCAATACGGACGTTGCCTTTACTCAGTGCCTGGATAATGAGGGCACGGTTGCTCTCAGATTTAGAACCTGTGAGCTGTACCGTACCTTTTATTGTTTTGCCTGGATGGCTTAATGCAATGCCTGAATGCTCCATTACGCCTCCGTAGCTGGTGTATTGTTCATTACTTCATTTTGTCTGCGGATAGACTCATTGTGTAACAGTTCCAGGAATTTTACTGTAAAATCCTGATCCAAGTTTAATGCATTGGCTAATTTCGCACGTTTTTGTACGATTTCATCCCATCGCGAAACCTGTAAGATGGTCACATTATTATCGCGTTTGTATTCGCCGATTTTCTCTGCAATTTTCATACGGTCTCCGATTTGCTGGATTATTTTGTCATCCAGTCTGTCGATTTCAGCACGTAACTCTGAAAGTTTATCTTCGAAAGCAGGATTGTCGGATTCCGGACGACGTAAAGATAAGTGGCCTACTAATTCAGCCAAAGCTGCAGGAGTAAGTTGTTGTTTGGCATCCGTCCACGCTACTGAAGGATCGATATGCGATTCAATAATTAATCCCTGCATATCCATATCCATCGCTTTTTGTGCAATGTACGGGATCAGTTCACGATTTCCGCAAATATGACTTGGGTCATTGATAACCGGAAGATCAGGAATTAAGGTTTTCAGCTGAATAGCCAGATCCCACATCGGTTCATTTCTGAAAGCTGTCTTCTCGTATGAAGAGAATCCTCTGTGAATAGCAGCCAGTTTTTTAATACCTGCACGGTTGATACGCTCTAATGCACCTACCCATAAAGATAAATCCGGATTCACAGGATTCTTAACTAATACTGGCACATCCACACCTTGTAAGGCGTCTGCTATTTCCTGAACAGTGAACGGGTTTGCTGTAGAACGGGCACCAATCCAAAGGATATCTACTCCTGCAGCTAAAGCTTCTTCCACGTGCTTAGCCGTTGCTACTTCAGTCGCAGTCAACAGGCCTGTTTCTTCTTTGGCTCTTTTTAACCATTCCAGACCAATACTTCCTATACCTTCGAATTCTCCCGGACGGGTACGAGGTTTCCAGATTCCGGCGCGCAATACGTTTACTTTACCGGTGTTTGCCAAAAGGTGAGCTGTTGAAACCAGTTGTTCTTCAGTCTCTGCACTACAAGGGCCTCCGATGATCAAAGGTCTGTCTCCTGTATCTAACCAGGATTTTAGCGGAAGGATGTCTAATGTGTGTTTCATTTTATTGTGTATTTTATATTTTCAGTTTATTAATTACAATTTCTCATTTTTAATGTATTCACCCATGATACTGAAGTTGACAGTATGCTTCAATACTTTGCGGATAGCTGCATCGTATTCGGATTGTTTTTTCCATTCTACATCTACATAAAAATCGTAGTCATTACGGCGTCCTACGACCGGCATAGATTGAATTTTGGTCAGATTGACATTTTGCTCTGCAAAACACTGAAGTACATTAGCCAGAGCACCCACAGCATTGCCGGTTTGAAAAGATAATGATGCTTTATTTGCATTTTTCTGTTCGACGACTTCATCAGCCAGAATCAGAAAACGTGTTGCATTCTTTTTGTTGGTTTCAATTCTGCGTTCAATAATTTCAAGACCATAAAGTTTGGCCGCCAGTTCTCCGGCAATTGCTGCTGTCGTGGTCAGTTTTTCATCCGCAATCTTCTTTGCTGCTGCTGCAGTGTCTGTGAACTCTTTTACCAGAAAATGCGGGTGATCTTCCAGAAATGCATCACACTGACGGATTGCAATAGGATGCGATTCTACAATCTTGATATCTGCTAATTTTACACCCGGCAGTGCTAATAAATGCTGTTGAATGTGCAGATAGACTTCGCCTACAATATGAAAGCGATAATCACGCAACAGATTGTAATTTTGGAGAATACTTCCGGCAATTGAATTCTCGATGGCCATGACCACATAATCTGCTTTTTTCTGTTTGAGGATATCGCAGGTCTTTTTGAAAGAATCACATTCGACAATTTCTATATCATTGCCAAAATATTTGAAGGCTGCTTCTTCGTGAAAAGAGGCCTTTGCCCCCTGTATTGCAATTTTTAAGCTCATTTTTCTCGTTAACTTTCCAAAAAAAGAGGGTCCCGAATATTTCCGGGACCCTCTATATATCTGTATAACTTATATCTATATACTAGTCCCTGCTCTTATTGCTAAAATAAAAGAAACCAAAAAATAGATATGTGTTATTATGTTTCATTGTCTGTGTCTCGTGTTTGACATTTCAAATGTACGGCAAAAAAATAAAAATCCAAATAAAATTTAAAATTTATTGTTTTTTTAATCTTTATAAGTATGTTTTTGTGTTGTTTTTTATGGTTAAAAAATAGCTCATTTTGATATTATTTTTATGTAAATTTTATATTAAAATTGCTTATTTTATTTTGGTTTAAATTAAATAAAACATTTATATACAGCTTTTTATATTTTAAATGTGTTAATATTTATGATGTATTTTTTGACTATTTTTTAATCTATTTTTAACGTATTTTTTTGTAAAAATTTGTGATTTTTTTGTCTGATTTTTATTTGAAAATTTATGTTTTTTTAATGGTTATTTTGTTTGAAATTATACTTTTCCTTTAATTATTTTGGTTTTATTAATTTTGCAGCCTCCCTTTTATAATTTATATGAAGATACTTTTGAGGTGTTTACCTCTTTTTTTATTGCTTTTACGTCTTTTGTACATTCATCCAAAAGATTAGAAATTGCGCATGATCACAGTTATAGCGTTCGTCGGGTGATCGATGGAGACACCTTTGTGATCGAGGATGGTTCTTCTAAAGGAACAAAAGTCAGGTTTATAGGTATAGATGCTCCTGAATCCCGAAATACTGGGCGAAAGCTGATTGGTTATTTCGGTGCAGAATCCAAAAAATATTTAACAGAACGTTTAAAGAATAGGCATGTTAGTCTTACTTTTGATGTTGCAAAGCGGGATCGGTATGGCCGATTGCTGGCTTATGTATATATCGATAGTGTATTGTTAAATGCAGAACTCGTAGAAAAGGGTTATGCGGTAACGATGACAGTTCCTCCAAATGTGAAATATGCAGCGTATTTCAGAGAACTGGAGGGGAAAGCCCGATTGCACAAAGCCGGACTCTGGAAATAGAAGAATATGATATTTGTTTTTTTAAGTGTTATCTGCAGTGTATTGGTTGCCATTTGTATCAAATGGGCAAAAAGCAGAGGTATCAATCATTTACAGTTAGTGTTGTGGAATTATCCTGTAGCGCTGTTGATGACCTGGATATTTCTAAATCCGGAGGCTGTAAAGTGGGATAACCCTGTTCTTCCATGGAATCTGTATTTGCCCTTAGGTATTCTATTACCTACCTTATTTCTGATCATTGCGCTTTCTATAGAATACAGTGGTATTGTAAAGACAGAAGTTGCCCAAAGACTTTCCTTGTTTATTCCGTTGACCGCCGCTTTTCTGTTATTTGGAGAGCGTATTGAATCCGGTAAAATAATTGGACTTGCAGTAGGAGTTGTCGCTATAATCTGTTCAATAGGATGGAGTAAAGGCGGGCAGAAATCCGAAAAGCCGACTTCCTCTATTATATATCCGGCGATAGTATTTTTAGGAATGGGATGTATTGATGTACTTTTCAAACAAGTGGCACAGCATAAAGAGATTCCCTACACGGCTTCTATGCTGATCATTTTTGCACTGGCACTGGTCGTGGCATGTGGCTGTTTGTTTTATTTATTGTTTTGGAAAAAACAAAAGTTTGATGTACAGTCTATGTTTGGCGGGCTGGTTCTGGGTGTTTTCAATTTCGGAAATATTATGTTTTATATGAAAGCACACCGTGCTATTCCGGAGAATCCATCTATTGTCTTTACTTCCATGAATATCGGTGTGATTGCCTTCGGTGCACTGGCTGGTATCTTTTTATTTAAAGAAAAATTGTCTATATTGAATAAAGCAGGACTTTGTCTGGCTGTAATTTCTGTCTTATTAATTGCTTATCTGTGAGTTTATTTGAAGATACTTATCGTACTATTGAATCGCCCTCCGAAGGGATTTTTCGGGACAAAGGAAGTAAATTTATTGCTTATACCTACCCGTTCAGAGATGAAGCCGCATTGAAAACTGTCATTCAGGAATTAAAAGATTTACACCCTAAAGCGAGACACCACTGCTGGGCTTATCGTCTGACACCTGATCGGGCTGTATTCCGGATAAATGATGATGGCGAACCTTCGGGTACAGCAGGCCGGCCGATTCTCAACGTATTGCTTTCTCAGGATGTGACCAATGTCCTGATTGTAGTGGTGCGATATTTTGGAGGGACTCTGTTAGGAGTTCCGGGATTGATCAATGCCTACAAGACAGCAGCGCAGGAAGCTTTGGCCAGTTCGGTTATTGTGGAGCGCACTGTGAATGATGTGTATAGTGTGTCCTTTGAATATCTGCAGATGAATGATGTGATGCGGATCGTGAAAGAGGAAGACTTGACTATGTTGAAACAGGAATTTGATAATAGCTGTTATATGGAGCTCGAAATCAGAAAAATGCAGGTCAATACCGTTGTGCAAAAAATGAATACCATAGAAGGAGTACATCTTAATTACTTAAAAACAATATGATTCCAGCATCTGAACTCATTATAAATACAGATGGAAGTATTTACCATCTGAATATTCTGCCGGAAGATCTGGCAAACACGGTCATCACAGTAGGTGATCCGGACAGAGTCGCAGAAGTCTCTAAATATTTTGACCATATAGAACTTAAAAAAGGTAAACGTGAATTTATCACGCATACGGGTACAATTCGTGGTAAAAGAGTTTCTGTCATATCTACGGGTATTGGTACCGATAATATTGATATCGTACTGAATGAACTGGATGCATTGGTAAATATTGATTTTCAATCAAGAGAACCTAAATCTGATCTGATCAGTCTGAATATTATCCGTATAGGTACTTCAGGGGCTGTACAGGCTGATTTACCAATGGGAACTATACTTGCTTCTGAAATCGGAATTGGCTTTGACGCTTTAATGCAATATTATAAGAGAGAACTTTCCGTTCTGGAAGTTGATATTCAACATGAAATCGGAAAACAGTTCCCGGCCTTACATTTTCAGCCTTATGTGGCACAGGCCAGTGATAAGTTGTTGAAACAGTTTGCTTCTGATCTTCCGAAAGGAATGACTGTCACTGCTCCCGGATTTTATGGACCACAGGGAAGAGCACTGAGGACACAGAATATTTATCCGGATTTTATAGATAAGATTAACCGCTTCAGGGTGGGAGACAGAAGGATTACGAATCTGGAGATGGAAACAGCCGGAATATATGCTATGGCTGCAGCTTTAGGACATCATGCTTTGTCCATAAATGCTATATTAGCCAGTCGTGTGAATGCAACATTCAGTCCGGAACCGCAAAAAATCGTGGAAGAGGCTATTCAATATATACTGGAAAGGATATAATATATACAATCCAAATGTTCGGAATAACTTGCCTTTTCTTTCAATTGCAGAGGTTAGGGTAGGAGCTGTTTTAAATTAAGCTACCCCTTTTCTGTTTGCATCAAACTTGAGCATAATAAACAAGAGTATGGTGAAACTCCACAGCGAGGACCCGCCGTAACTGATAAAAGGTAAGGGAATACCGATAACAGGAACTATACCTATTGTCATGCCGATGTTGATAAAGACGTGAAAGAATAGGATAGATGCTACCCCGTATGCATATATTCGTGCAAATGCTGAGCGTTGTCGTTCGGCTATATTGACTATACGAACCAATAGGGTCATATAGACCGCTATGAGTATGGTACTTCCTACAAATCCCCATTCTTCACCCACTGTACAGAAAATAAAATCTGTACTTTGTTCAGGTACAAAGTTATATTTAGTCTGTGTGCCCTGTAAATATCCTTTGCCGAGCAGCTGACCTGATCCTATAGCGATCATGGATTGGTTGAGATTGTATCCCTGACCCTTCGGATCATCCATTTTACCCAGGATAATATCAATACGGTTACGCTGATGCGGTTGTAAAATATGTTCGTATGCAAAATCCACACACAATATATATGCTGTCGAGACGACAAAGAGTATAGAAATATTGATGAGGTACTTTCGTCTTTTTCTTAGGCTGAAGGCGAAGAATCCGCAGATAACCAGTAAAGAGCCTATCAGTATCCATTGGTTTACGAGAAGTGCAAGTACAAACAGCAATATACACATACCAATAAACAACAGGAAGCCGGTGTTGACATATCCTTCGCGGTAGAAAACAAATATCAGAGAAAAGAATGCTAATGCTGATCCTGTATCCGGCTGTAGCATAACCAGCATAACCGGGAACAATACAATTCCTGCACCTATAGCCAGAGTTTTCATTGTCGGAGCCTTGTTGCTCTGACTGCTGAGGTAATAGGCGAGTAAAAGGCAGGTTGCCAGTTTGCCAAATTCAGAAGGCTGCAGCCTGAAGCTTCCAAGTGGTATCCAGGCCTGGTTACCACCCACATTCCGGCCCACAACTAATACGGCTATAAGCAGAAGAGTAACGACTATATAGATAACCGGAGCAGAAGAACTGAAAAACTTGGCATCAATAATCAAAATACTGATTCCGATAATGATAGCGGAAAAAATATAAATAGACTGTTTGCCATAGTTTGTCTGCAGATTGAACAATTCCGGATGTTCCGGATCAAAGACGGCTGCATGAATATTAAACCAGCCAATAAGGCACAACGTTAGCCACAATAAGATTGTTAACCAATCGATTCTCCCGAAGAAGGATTTTTGCTTAACATTATTCATATCTTCTTTTGATTTGGCTATGGTGAACTAATACTGATTTTCTATCGTCTCTTATTGCTGCAGTCTGCTGCACTGTTTTTGCTTTTGTGCTGTCCTTTTTCACGTCCTCTTTCTTCGGTTTCGGAATTTCCTTCTTCGGCATAAAACTTGCATTATAGATCCGATCCTGAATATACTTTGGCATAGTGATGGTGTCCTTAACATATTTTTCGACCATCATACTAGCTATAGGTCCAGCCCATACTCCTCCGTAACCGGCATTTTCTACAAATACAGCAATTGCTATTTTCGGATTTTCACGTGGGGCAAACGCAAAGAATACAGCATGGTTTTCACCGTGTGGATTCTGGGCAGTTCCTGTTTTTCCACACATTTCTATTCCACTAATTCTGTTGGAATACGCGGTACCTCCCGGAGAGTTCACGGCCTGACTTAAGCCTTCTATCACCATCTGATAATATTTCGCATCTACTCCGGCAGAAATTTTTTCTGTAAATTCTTCTTTCAGGATTTTTTTGTCTCCTATTCCTTTGATCAGGTGAGGACGGTAATAAAAACCTCTGTTGGCAACAATGGCCATGATATTTGCCATCTGTAAAGGTGTAATACCCATTTCACCTTGTCCGATCGATAATGAAATGTTAAATGAAGATCTCCATTTGTCATTACCATAACGTTTTGTATAAAAGTCTGAAGTAGGTAGCAAACCTGGTTTTTCGCCGGGTAAATCGATTCCTAATTTATGACCTATACCAAATTTCATAGTAGCCTCTCTCCACAGATCGTATGCCTTTGGTCCGGAAAGTCCTCTTGAATCTATCATTCGGGCATACGTATACCCGTAATAGGTATTGCAGGACCGTTGTATAGATTTGACCAGACTGGTTGGTCCATCTACGTGCGTACAACGCATAAATCCGCGCCCTCCTCCGTAGCTGTATCCTCCGGGACAATTAAATACAGTATGCGTATCTATCATGCCGGCTTGCTGTGCTGTCAAAGCTGAAACCACCTTGAATACAGATCCCGGCGGATAAGAAGCCTGAATAGGCCGGTTAAACATGGGTTTGGTCGGATCATTCAGCAATTTCATATAATTATTGCCTCTTTGTCTCCCTACCATCAGGTTGGGGTCGTAACTCGGACTGCTTACATAGGCTAGTATTTCTCCTGTGGAAGGCTCGATTGCAACAATAGATCCCAGTTTATTCTTCATTAATTTTTCACCCAGAATCTGCAGTTCTTTATCCAGTGAAGAGATTAATCCATCCCCGGCTACAGCAAGCGTATCATACTTGCCTTCCATAAAAACTCCTTTTGGTCTGTTGAGGGCATCAACCATAAGATTTTTGACACCTCTTTTGCCGCGTAAAAGATCTTCATATGCCCGTTCGACACCACTGGCGCCAATATAATCGCCCGGTCTGTAAAAGCCATTTGATTTTTCGATGTCCCGATCTCTTACTTCCTCAATATATCCCAAAAACTGTGCAGCCAGACTGTCCGGATAACTGCGGACAGTACGATTCTGTACGTAGAATCCTCTGAATTTATATAAATGTTCCTGAAGACGTGCATAGGTAGTCGCCGAAAGTTGCTTTTCAAATTGAGAGGCTCTGAACGGAGAATGCGCGCGTGCTTTGGCCATCCGGCTGTCAAAGCCGGCTTTATCGATATCTATTAATGAACAGAGTAAAGCGGTGTCTATATCTTTTACTTCTTTTGGGGTAACCAACAGATCATAGACAGGTTCGTTTTGTACCATTACCTTGCCGTTACGGTCTAAGATGACCCCGCGCGCAGGATATACAATGACTTTCCTCAAGACATTGTTGTTTGCAGACAGAAGATAAGTGTCGTCAATGATTTGAAGATAAAAAAGTCGAGCAATCAGTATAATGGCAACGGCAATAAATATCCCTTGAATGACGTATTTACGAGCAAAAAAACTGTTCATAAACCGGAGGTTTCCTTCGTTATTAGAAAAATGTACAGAATCGATTATGCATTATAACGGGTCTTCTTTCTAAAGAATAATAGCCCGGATAATAGGATGATAATCAGTGTAAAGATACAACTTAATCCGATACTTAAGAGTGTATATTGAAATTGGTAGAATGAAAATACTTCTAATATATACAATACCGTATGGTGGACTAAAATGCCAAAAAATGTATAGGAAAGGAACCATTTAAATCCCATTTCTCCTAATGAGGGGGTGAGGTAGGATTCTTTCATATCTACTTCCAGTGTAATGTTATGAAAAAAGATCCTGTACCAGGCTAGTGCTACACATGCAGCAGCATGTACGCCCAGTGAATCATAAAATACGTCTACTGTCAGTCCGGTAAGAAAGGCCAGTACGTATAATAATAAATTGGGAAGACCGATAGGTAAAAGAAAGATAATAAGAATATAAGGGAAGGGGCTGGCGAGATTGTAATAACCAATATTCTTGAACAGGAAAACCTGTAAAAGAATAAGGATTACAAATCGTAAAAAATTAAGTAAAACCGTTCTACCCATTGTCGTTATTCGTTTCTTCTAAAAGTCTTTTTTCTTCGGCCATTTTATCTTTAAGAATATACACGTGCTGAAGATTTGAAAAATTGGTGGAAAGCAGTAACCGCAGATCCAAAAAACTTTCACCGGAGGTAATGCCTGTCTCTACTATTTGGCCGACCTGTATTCCTTTTGGAAAAATTGAAAAACCGGAAGTGTATACTTTTTCTCCTTTGGCGACCTTGACATGATTAGGAATATCACGCACCATCGCATACCGTGAATCTCTGTTACTGCCCCACATTAACGAACCAAATACTTCTGATTTGCCAAGTGTGACGGAGATACGTGTATCGGGATGCAATAAAGACTGTACTGTGCAGAAGTCTTTTGAGACATTCAGTACTATACCAACAACTCCATTCGAAGTTATCACGCCCATATCTTTTTCTACCCCGTCTTTCGAACCTTTATCCAGCGTAAGATAATTGCTTTTCTGATGAATACTGTTATTTGCAACATTTGCAACAATAAACTGATAACGTCCTTCTTCTATACTGTCTACCAGGCGAACGCTGTCTGAGCTGTCTTTGACAATATAGCGTTGGAGCTGGTTATGAAGCATTGCATTTTCCTGAACAAGCTGATCATTGGCATCAGCGAGCGCCAGATAGCTTTTCCAGGAGTTTACCTTAGCATACATATTGCCGATCACGACATTAGAAGAATTAAAGGCTGAAGCACGTTGGAAAGTGTTGTTTTTGACAACAAGGAGTACAGAAAAGACAAAAAACAGGATAAACCAAAAAAAGGCGTTATATCTGATTAAGAATAACCAAAGGTTTCTCATGTTATTGCTGGTGTTTTTTAACAACTACGCGATATAGCAGGGTATACCTATCTATATCGCGTAGCTGGAATTGATATTCAAAGAATTACTGCATTAAAAACTTGAATTTTCCAATATTTTTCAATGCTGTGCCTGTACCACGTACAACCGCACGAAGAGGATCTTCTGCTACGTGAACAGGAAGTTTTGTTTTGGCCTGAATACGTTTATCCAAACCTCTTAGTAATGCCCCTCCTCCGGTCAGGTAGATACCGGTCTGATAGATATCTGCTGATAATTCGGGTGGAGTTATTTCTAATGCTTTCAGGATTGCTTCTTCAATCTTCGAAATAGATTTATCCAGACAATGCGCAATCTCCGTATAGGAAACAGTGATTTGTTTAGGAATACCGGTCATCAGGTCACGTCCCTGTACAGCAAAATCTTCAGGTGGCTCCTGTAATTCAGGAAGAGCAGCACCAACTTCAATTTTGATTTTCTCTGCCGTACGGTCACCGATCATGATATTGTGTTGTCTTCTGATGTATTGTACAATGTCAGAATCAAAATTATCTCCGGCAACACGGATAGACTGATCACAAACGATACCTGATAATGCGATGACCGCAATCTCTGTCGTACCACCACCGATATCGATGATCATATTACCGACAGGTTCTTCTACATCGATACCTATACCAACGGCTGCTGCCATAGGTTCGTGAATCAGGTATACTTCTTTTGCTCCTGCAATTTCTGCAGAATCCCTTACAGCACGTTTCTCGACTTCTGTGATTCCGGAAGGGATACAAACGACCATTCTAAGAGAAGGGAAAAACCAACTTTTTCCGTTGTTTACTAATTTTACCATTCCTCTGATCAGATGTTCAGCTGCTGTAAAATCAGCGATAACACCATCACGAAGAGGTCGTACGGTTTTTATATTATCGTGAGTCTTACCTTCCATCTGCATTGCCTGACGACCAATAGCAATTACTTTATTGGTAGTGCGGTCAAATGCAACGATAGAGGGTTCGTCTACTACTACTTTGTCATTATGGATAATCAGGGTATTAGCTGTACCCAAATCGATCGCAACTTCTTGCGTAAACCAGTTAAATAACCCCATTTAGTGAATTTTAAACGATTTTTTATTAATATGCAAAACTACTGAAAAATTATCAATCTCTGTGTACAATGAAAAAAAATTATTTGGTTCAAAATGAACCGAAAAGAATCTTTTGATAGGTATTAAATCGTTAACGGAAAAGAGATGATTATCGTATAATTTTACTGCTTTTTTTATTGTTAAAATTTAAAAAGGCCCCTGTTTTTTAATATTAGTTGTTAAGTAAACTAATCGT
Organism: Sphingobacterium sp. UBA5789; assembly: GCF_002418355.1. Lineage (NCBI taxonomy): Bacteria > Pseudomonadati > Bacteroidota > Sphingobacteriia > Sphingobacteriales > Sphingobacteriaceae > Sphingobacterium > Sphingobacterium sp. UBA5789. The sequence goes on from NZ_DIDX01000003.1 coordinate 552,321, forward strand.
TTACTGATAATCCTTATTAGGATTATTTGTGCTGTCCGAGATGTTGACTTTTTAAATCGCTTATAAATTAAAGAGAGCTGCAATTTGCAGCTCTCTTTAATTTATTTTGCTCCCGGAGGGCAATACGTTTTGAGAAATTTGGTGAACAAAGTTGATAAATGCCGCGTTGTTCCTGCTCCTTCATTGATGGAATGGCTGCGGTTTGGGTAGGACATCAGTTGAAATTGTTTGTTATATTTTACCATTTCGTTGATATATACCTCTGTATTCTGGTAGTGCACATTATCATCTCCTGTTCCGTGTATGAGTAATAAGTTTCCTTTTAGGTTTTTGACATAAGATACAGGAGATCCTTTTATAAAGTCTTCTTTATTTTCCTGTGGCAACCCCATGTAGCGTTCCTGATAGATATTGTCATAAAACAACTGGTTTGTTACGGGAGCAATGGATATTCCGGTTTTATAGATATCGGGATATTGTCCGAGGAGGTTGAGTGTGGAAGATCCGCCTCCGCTCCATCCCCAAACGGCTATACGCTCCGGATCTACAAATTTCCATTTTAATATCTCTTTTGCACCCATGGCCTGATCACGAATATTGAGACGGCCGATATTTCTGTAGATAGATTTACGCCATACTCTGCCTTTCGGAGCCGGTGCACCACGGTTTTCCAATGAAATATAGATGTATCCGTCATCCGACATATTACCTGTATATAATGGATTATATCCGGTGTAAGTATCATCTGTTACTGTTTGCGCTGCAGGTTCTCCATAAACATAGAATACAACCGGATATTTTTTATTCGGATCGAAGTTTTTTGGTTTTACCATCCACCCGTCTAATTCAATGCTATCCTGCGTTTTAATTTTGATAAATTCCACATGTGTGGCAATTCCTTCTTTAACAGACTTTGGTTTTACAATTTCTTTATGTTCCGGAAGGCTTACTATAGATCCTGTGGAACTAAACGTCGTGCTCTTGCTGTTGAAAATAGCCAGTTTGCCATTGGAAGAAATCGTATAGGTGTTTGTTCCTTTATATGTCGCCGGAGTTACACGGCTGGACTGCCCGCCATTCAGGCTGATTTTGTACAAAAACTTTTGAGTTGCATTTGTCGGAGAAGCGGAGAAATAAATAAGATTAGCTTTCTGATCAATATTATCTAGTTGTATAACATCATAGTTTTCTTTTGTAATCAGCGTTTCTTTACCCTGAAGGTCGATTTTATAAATTTGTCTCCATCCGTTTTTTTCGGAGAGCCAGATAAATTCCTCGCCATTGTTGATCCAGTCCCAACCGCTTGGGTCTCCGTTATTCCAGCGGGCTTTAATATCTATCCATGCTTCGTCAGTTTCCTGGTGAATGGTTTTGGAAGTCGCATTTACAGCATCGCACACGATAATTTTGCTTACATTTTGTTTGCGGTTAAGCTGTTGGAGTATAATAGATTTGGAATCCAGTACCCATTCCATTCGGGGAATATAGTGCTGGATGTCATCTCCTTCAATACCGGCTTTTTGGGTGCTTCCATCTGATATATTATAAAACCAAATTGTACAGGAAGAAGGGTTCATACCTACTTTAGGATATTCTACCGGAATGGTGAACGAATACAGGCTATCTGTATTGTTGATCATCAGGAAGTTACGTGTTTCTTTTGCGTCTAATTTCCAATAGGCGATTTTTGTTCCGTCGGGTGACCACCGAAATCCGTCCTGGCATCCGAACTCTTCTTCATAAGCCCAGTCAAATGTACCGTTGATAATACGGTCTGTGCCGTCTTTGGTTATAGCGTTGTATGTATGGGTAGAAAGATCTTCTATGTAGATATTATGCTTAGATACATAAGCGACTTTTTTGCCGTCAGGTGAAAATTTTGCAAACATCAGAGAGGATGCAGGCAATCCTTTGCCCAGTTGAATAAGTTGCTTGCTCTTTTTGTCAAATATCCAGTAGTCTCCTCTCGTATTATCCCGCCATACACGTTGCGTATTGGCGAACAGTAAAAGACTATTGCCATCAGGAGATACCTGAAAACTCTGGACTTCTAACGCTTCGGCCGAATCTTTTGGGATAAGGTCCTGTGTGGTCAGAAAGGCTTTATTCTGATCCGGGTGAAGAAGATCTACCATATCAATTCCCTTGGGAGAGAATGAATAATAGGCATTGCCATCTGCCGTCCATTGCATTTTTTGAGCAAAACTATTATGGAGTAAAAAGATGCAAAATATGGATAAAAAGTATTTGGTGAATTTTATCATAAAATAAAAAATTATGCTGCTAATTGTTTGATCTGTAGTTTTCAATTTCCTCTGCGGTTTTAATGAGTTCCGGACCTAATAAGCGATGACCGTCTACTGTGATCAGGAAATCGTCTTCTATACGGACTCCGCCGAAATTGCGATATTCATTTACTTTATCATAGTTGATAAATGTGCTGTTTTTATTTTCTGCCTGCCAGATATCAATGAGTTCAGGAATAAAATACAGACCAGGCTCAACGGTGACTACATGACCAGTTTTCAGCGGTTTACCCAGGCGAAGTGATTTAAGTCCGAAAGTAAGGGTATCTTTTGGTTCGTCTGGAGTATATCCCACATATTGTTCTCCGAGATCTTCCATATCATGTACATCCAGTCCCATCATATGCCCGAGTCCACATTGAAAAAACAGCGTGTGAGCATGTGCTTGTACGGCTTCTTCAGCGTTGCCTTTCATTAATCCAATGGATTTCAGTCCTTCAACAAGGCTAAGGGAGGCTTTAAGATGAATATCTTTGAAGTTTGTGTCCGGAGCGAGTGCATTTCTTGCATTCGTAAAAGACTGCAATACTATGTTGTAAATTTCTTTTTGTTTGGTGGTGAATCGCGAATCTGCAGGGAATGTGCGGGTAAGATCACCTGCATATCCCATCGCTGTCTCTGCACCGGAATCATTCAGAAAAAGATCTCCGCTTTTAAGTGTATGCTGACGATAATGATTGTGCAGTATTCCGCCATTGATAGTTACAATAGGCGGATAAGCCATTTCACAGCTCTGATCAGCAGCCAGATGCTGGATGGCATTGGCAATTTCAAATTCCCGTATTCCCGGTCTGACCAGTCGCATAGCTAAGAGATGCATTTCAGTAGAAACGCGAATGGCTTCTTCTATTTCCTTAATTTCCTGATCCTCTTTGATCTCTCTTTGCTTTACGACAGCTGTTATAAAGGGTACTGAAGGTTGAATAGCACCTACGGAAATCCTGAATAGTTCTGTAAGTAAGATCATGTTGGAAGGTTGATAAGGAGGGAGATAATGTACAGTACGATTCTTGTTTTCCTGCAGATAAGTAGCTAATGCGGAAAAAGGACGTGTCTCACTGATCCCGGAACGTAGACTTTTCTCTTTTAATGTCTCCTGTTTACCCATCCAGACGATATCATCGATACTTAATTCATCTCCGAATACAATTGTTTTATCTTCATCAATATCTATAATTGCAGCCAGACGGGGTTCTTGTATCCCGAAGTAATATAAGAAAGTACTGTCCTGTCGAAATCTGTAGGGGTTGTGTTCGAAATTTATCGGATTTTCAATATTCCCCAAAAACAGGAGAATACCATGGCCAATATTTTTCTTTAAGACATTTCTTCGTTCCTGATAGGTATGCGCTGCAAACATATAGTTGTTGTTTAATACGTTAATTTAATACAGGATGATTTTCTCATCCTTTACATTTTGACTTTGATATAATAATTAAAGGTATCGATATCAATATTTTGCTTTGTCAGTTCCGCAACAGGTATGGGTTTAAACTGCTGATCAAACGTGTATTGTTGTTTTACTTCTCCTTTTTTACCGATAGCTACCGGCATTTTGAAATCTTTGACTTCACTGATCCACCGGGCTGCGGGCAGACCTTTATTGTTCCAAACCACTTCCAGGGTCGGAATGCTGGTATGCTGTACATACTGCTCAAAAACTTTTGACAGATCTATACCCGATTCACGAGATACATAAGATGTGATATCCTGATAATCTACAGTTTTATGATAAAATTTTTTGTTTAATCCTCTGAGGATTGCACGCCATTTTTCATCATTATTTATCATGGAGCGGATCATATTATGTAATACTCCACCTTTAAGATACATATCACCCGATCCTTCTTTATTTACATCATACGGGCCTTGCATTGCTGTATCATTCAGTATACCCCTGCGATTGCCGTTTACATACTCCTGGCTGGCCTGTTTGCCATAATGATAGTCAATGTATAATGCTTCGGAATAGTTTGTGTAGCTCTCATGGATCCAGAGGTCAGCGACATCTTTGGCCGTTATATTATTTCCGAACCATTCGTGACCTGACTCGTGGATAATGATAAAATCCCATTTCATTCCCCATCCTGTGCCGGAGCTTTCTGTGCCCAGATAACCGTTTTTATATTTATTCCCGTAGGCAATGGCGCTCTGATGTTCCATGCCCAGATGGGATGTTTCGACAAGTTTGTATCCATCTTCATAAAAAGGATAGGGACCAAACCAGTGTTCCAGGGCTTCAAGCATGGGTTTGACATTTTCACCAAAGTGCTTTTCAGCTATTGTTTCATTTCCACGGAGGACATAATAATCAATATCCAGTTTACCGTTTTCACCCTGATAGGCATCCTGCAAATGTACATAATCACCTATATTCAATGCCACATTGTAGTTGTTGATTGGGTTAGAAACGCTCCAATGGTAAGTTGTATATCCGTCAGTGCCCTTTTCTACGCCTTTAAGTCTTCCATTTGAGACGTTCATTAAAGAGGAGGGAACTGCAACCGAGATCAGCATACTGTCTACCTCATCCGATAGGTGATCTTTATTGGGCCACCATGCACTGGCTCCCAGACCCTCACATGCAGTTGCTATCCACGGATTCCCGTTTTTATCCTTTTTCCAGTCGAATCCACCATCCCAGGGAGCACGTTTAGCCTCAACTGGATTGCCGGAATAATAAACCTCAAAGGAATCCTGATTTCCTTTTTTTATAGTTTGCGGAAATGATATAAAAACAGCATTATATTCTCTTCTGAAAGGTAAAGTCTTTCCCTGATACACAACTTTGTCAATAGTGAGGTTTTCAAAGAGGTCAAACTGTAGGTCTTTGAAGTCCGTCACTGCCTTGAACCGGAAGAGATTGCTGCCCGAAACAGATTTTTGCTCAGGATTGACTTTTATGTTAAGATGATAGAATTGCACATCATAACAGGTACGTAAGGGGGTAAGCTTTCCGCGTAAGGAATCAGCCCGGGTAAAACTGTTTTTAGGGTGTAAAAGTTGCGAATAAGAATGTAAGGAAAACAACAATAACAGCAAAAGAATAGGGTAGCGCATAACCGATCACAAATTGATCTATAAAAATAGCAAAAGAACCTGAAAAATAAAGCGCTTAAATTCCCCTTGAAATTTTTCTGTTTGTAAAGAATTCGCTGATTTCTGTGACCGAACGTGCATTAAGACAGTTTTCAGCAGATACTCCTCCTTTACGTGCTACGTAGACACCATAGTGCATATCCAAAAGTCCTTCTGTACGGTGTGCATCCGGATTGATGGATAGCAATACACCTTTTTCGATAGCGTACCTGTGCCATCTCCAGTCCAGATCTAACCGCAGGGGATTGGCATTAATCTCGATGACCACCTGATTTGCTGCACAGGCATCTATTATTTTTTTGAAATCCAAAGGATATCCCGAGCGGCTTAATAATAATCTTCCTGTAGGATGCCCCAGAATAGTGGTGTAAGGATTTTCGATTGCTTTTATTAATCTGTCTGTCGCTTTCTCTTCATCCATTTTGAGATTGGAATGTACGGAAGCTACTACAAAATCGAATTGAGCAAGTATCTCATTCGGATAATCGAGAGATCCGTCCGAAAGAATATCAGATTCAATACCTTTGAAAATACGGAATGGAGCCATTTTTTCATTCAGTGCATCTACTTCTTTCCATTGTTGTTCCAGACGATCTATAGACAGACCGTTGGCATATACAGCCGTACGGGAGTGATCGCAGATGCCAAAATATTCTAATCCCAGATCCTCCTTACAGTATCGCGCCATTTCAGCCAGGCTATGTACACCGTCACTATATGTAGAGTGATTGTGAACGGTTCCTTTTAATTCTTCAAAAGTGATAAGCTGCGGAAGTGTACTGTTTTTTGCTCTCTGGATTTCATCCAATCCTTCTCTAAGTTCGGGCTCGATATAGGCTAATCCCAGCAACAGATAGATCCCGGCTTCTGTAGAAGCTGTGGGAAGTGGCTGTTGTATCGCTTCTAATTGTTGGATATGGAGTTCTGAACCTGTAGTTATTAAAAGTGTTCGCGCAAAATTTTCGGAATCTGTATTTAAAAAACTAAAAAGGAAGCCATTGTTATCTTTTGCGTCTATCCGATCTGGATCTTGTTGCTGAATCTGCAGATCAGGAATCGTAGCTAATACTTTTTGCAGCTCTTCTGTTGAAGCGGACAGCAAAAAATCCACACGATCTAATATTTCAACTTTTCTTCTGAAAGCTCCGGTATAAGAAAGCGCTGTGTGTTCAGGTAGGGCGAACCGTAATTTATTGAGAATTGCTTCTGCAGACGGCAATACTTTTGCATATAAAAACCAGCCTTGATTGGCAATGGAAAATTCTATATTTTTCTTAATGTCTTCCTGTGTTTTGAGACCGAAGCCTTTTGCCTCTACCAGACGGTTTTCGTTGCAGGCATAATACAGTTCTCCTACAGATTCAATACCGAGTTCTTTCCATATGATCAGTATTTTTTTTGGTCCCAGACCTTTTATCTGAAGCATATCCAATAATCCGGGAGGCGTATTGGCGATCAGCTGATCCAGTTCTGTAAAGGATCCAGTCTGAATAATTTCCTGAATTTTTTCTGCCGTGCCTTTGCCGATTCCCTGTTGAGCACTGAGATCTTCAACAGTCGCTGTAGCTGCAGCAAAGGGCAATTTGTCAATTTTAAAAGATGCGGAGGCCATTGCTTTAGCCCTGAACGGGTTTTCATTATGAAGTTCCATAAGCTGACTTCCCAGCTTAAATAGCTTAGCAATGACCTTGTTATCCATATCTTAAATATTGTTTTATTCTGTAAGTGCCGGTTTTTTTTCTTCTGGTTTCGGCCGTTCATATTTATTAATGATCAGGCGGATTCCACCATTCATGGTAAAGAATTTGATGGACCAGTTGACGAAAGTAACCAATTTATTTCTAAATCCGAAGATGGACATCAAGTGAACGAACATCCATACAAACCAGGCGAAGAATCCCTGAAACCGGATTTTACCCATATCTACGACAGCTCTGTTACGACCTATTGTAGCCATCGAGCCTTTGTCAAAATAGCTGAAATTTTCAAGAGGCTGATCATTAAGCAGGTGCATGATCTGATGTGCTACGAATTTACCTTGCTGTTGTGCAACAGGTGCGACACCCGGTAACCCTCTTGGAAGATCTTCTGTAATCATAGCAGAGACGTCTCCGATAGCGAATACATTTTCCAGACCTTCGACTCTGCAGGTTGCATCTGTTTTGATGCGATTGCCACGCTGGATAATATCTTTTTCCAGACCTTCTGGGAATTGTCCCATGACACCTGCTCCCCAGATAACCGTTTTGGTATCAATACTTTCTCCATCGCTGAAAGAGATCGTATTTCCATTATATCCTGTTACCTGCTTGTTTAACAATACTTTTACTCCTAATTCTTTCAGATATGTTTCTGCTTTTTCGGATGCCTGCGGAGATAATGCAGCGAGGATCTTGTCCTGCCCCTCTATCAGGTAGACATTCATTTCCTGAGTAGATAACTCAGGGTAATCTTTTCTAAGGATATTATTACGGATCTCGGCGATTGCTCCTGACAGCTCTACACCGGTAGGGCCACCACCGACAACGACGAAGTTGAGGTAAGGAGCACGCTGTGTAGCAGTTTCTTTCAGGACTGCTGCTTCCAGATTTTGAAGAACATAACTTCTGATGTTAAGTGCTTCGCGTATACTTTTCATCGGAAGAGAGTATTTGGCTACTTCCTGGTTTCCGAAGAAGTTTGTTGTAGCGCCTGTCGCAACAACCAGATAGTCGTAATCGAAATCTCCGACATCTGTTCTTACAATTTTAGTATCGGTATCAATATGCGATACTTCTGCTATTCTGAATTTAAAATTTTCCTGCGATTTGAACATCTTCCGTAACGGGAAGGAAATGGCATCGGCTGCAAGTGTTCCGGTGGCGACCTGATAAAGCAGGGGCTGGAACGTGTGATAGTTATTGCGATCCAGAAGTAATACTTCTACATCTTTGTTTTTGAGGTGTTTAGCAACTTCCACTCCACCAAAGCCACCGCCTATGACGATAACTCTTGGAAAACTTCTCTCTGAACGACTGCTTAGCATATTAGTTGTTTTATCTTTATTCTATTAACTTTTGCAAGTTTTTGCAAATATCTTAAATTTTATTGCAGTAAACTAAATTATTTGCAACTAACCTTGTACACATGCGATAAAGAGATCTTTAAAGAAGGCAGATTAACAACGTGCGTTGATCGAAAAGACAGAAGCACTTTTTGCCTGTTTGTATATAAGTCTTTTTCAATCAAGGGTATTCTTAGTGTACAAAGTACACAAATTTAAGAATAATAATTAAAAAGGCTTATTGTAAGGTCCCTTTTATTTTTATTCGTAGCCCGTCATTTTCATTGCCTAGTCTGATCTGACAGGCAAGTCTGCTCTCATCATCCGCATCTGGTAAGGTATCCAGCATATCCAGTTCCTGATCCTGTGGTTCGGACAGGTTTTCAGCTCCATCCAATATCTGCACATGACAGGTCGCACACAATGCCATCCCTCCACAGGTGGCCAGAATCTCGTATTCTGAAGCCTTCAGGATCTCCATCAGGCTCAGATTTATATCTGTAGGAATCTCTACATCTTTTACTGTGCCTTCCCGGTCTTCTACATAAATGGTGATTAAATTATCCATGTGATTTGATTAAAATGCATTTACACCGTTTACTGTTGTATATTTAAATGAAAGTTTCTGATCTGGATATACATATTTAAAAGCACTCTGTGCCATTAATGCTGCTTCATGATATCCGCAAAGAATAAGTTTTAATTTTCCCGGATAGGTATTGATGTCTCCGATAGCAAATATCCGTTCCACATTAGTAGAATAATCAAAGGTGTCTACAACTATTGCATTTTTATCTATATTAAGCCCCCAGTCTGCAATAGGCCCTAACTTAGGACTTAATCCATACAGTGGAATAAAGTGTTCGGTATGGACCACTATGGCTTCTTTTTGCTTGTTTTGTAAATGCACTTCCTGAAGAGTGCCGTTTCCCTGTAAGGCCACCAGATTATGAGAAAGCAACAGGTCAATTTTTCCTTCATTGGCCAGTTTGTATACTTTCTCTGCTGAGTCCGGAGCTCCGCGGAAACTGTCGCTGCGGTGTACCAGCGTAATGCTTTTTGCAACATCGGCCAGGAAAATTGTCCAATCCAGTGCTGAATCACCTCCGCCGGCTATCAGGATATTTTTATCTCTGAAACGTTCCGGATCACGGACCATATAATGTACGGAGTTGTGTTCAAAAGTATCCAGATTCTGAATTTCAGGCTTACGGGGTTCAAAACAACCCAATCCTCCGGCAATCACGACAACCTGACAATGGATAACTGTTCCCTCAGAACCAATTACATGATAAGAACCATCTTCCTGTTTATTCAATCCTTCTACACGTTCTCCTAAAGTGAAGGTAGGGTGGAAGGGCGCTATCTGCTCCATCTGATTATTGATCAGCTCCTGTGCATTTATAGCAGGATAGCCGGGAATATCGTAGATTGGTTTGTGCGGATAAATCTCTGAAAGCTGACCGCCTACCTGTGGGAGGACATCTATCAAATGGCATCTCATTTTTAATAAGCCTGCTTCAAATACTGCAAATAGTCCCACCGGACCAGCTCCGATTATACAAATGTCAGTTGTTATCATAGCTATCTATGTTTAAGTTATCGTGTATTTTATTAAGTATTCGGGTGAAATGTTTGAAATCCTCATCTGTCAGATTATCCCAGGCCTTGGTACGGATCTGTGTGATGTGAGGAGTTAATGATTGTACTTTACTGTTGCCCAGATCCGTCAGTTTAAGATAAAGAGAGCGTCTGTCGGTGGGATGATTGTGACGTTCGGCCAATCCTTTCTTGATCAGCAAATCCACAATCCGGGTCAGTGTAGGCTGATCTTTACCGCATTTTTCAGCCAGTTCCTTTTGTAACAGATCCGGATGTTCAAAGAGTGTCTTTATAATTGTCCATTGATCCACTGTAATATCGAATCCCTTTTCCGTAAAAGAGGATTGTGCGTATTGCTTGACCTTTTTCGCAGTCCGGTCCAGGATAAATGAATATTCGTTGAATTTTTCGTTTTGCATAACAATATTTAGTACAACAAATATATGAAAGAATACATTAAGTTAAAACCATTTTTGTTAGTCCATTGTCAATATTGATGATAAAAAAAGAGGGCTTTCATCATTGATGAAAGCCCTCTGTATGGTACTAAGTTATGTGCTTGATTATGGTCTTGCAGGCTCTACTTTTTTAAGATCTGCTTTTTCTGCCATGTGGCGTCCTTTACGGAAGTCATATACAGAAGGTGCTGCAAGGAAAATTGAGGAGTATGTTCCTACTACGATACCGATAAGGATCGCAAAAGAGAATCCACGGATTACTTCACCTCCGAAGATAAACAATACGGCCAATACGAAGATAATGGTCAGTGACGTAATGATCGTACGGCTTAATGTTGTGTTAATCGCATGATTTACAATATCACTCATTTTTTCATTATGGCTGTTTGGCTTGTTTACGTACTCTCTCAGTCTGTCAAATACAACTACCGTATCATTTACGGAGTAAGCAATTACCGTTAATATCGCTGCCACAAAGTGCTGGTCGATATCCAGAGAGAATGGTACGATACCATCTAACAGAGAGAACAAACCTAATAAGATAACCGCATCGTGGATAGTTGCAATCGCAGCTCCTGCAGAATACTGCCATTTGCGGAAACGGATCAGAATGTATGTTGCAATGATAATAATCGAGAAGATAGCTGAATAGGTAGCTCTTGATTTGATATCATTTGCAATTGACGGTCCTACTTTCTGTTGTGAAAGGATTTCATGTTTGTTTCCTCCAATCTTAGACAAACCAAGGTTCAGTTTATCCAATACATCTTTATCTACGGCATCACTGGTTTCGTCAATCTTGTATGTAGTCGTAATGCGAACCTGATTTTCACTTCCGAAAGTTTTTACCTCAGTTGTTTTCTGGAATACTTCATCCAGATTCTGACGTACGCTTTCCAGATTAACAGCTTTCTCGAAACGTACTGTATACGTACGACCTCCCTGGAAATCTACCCCAAGCGTAAAGCCTTTTGTAAAGATAGATGCCAAACAGATAATAGCAGCAATAATCGATACAATATAGAATTTCTTACGGTTTTTGATAAAGTTGAAGTTTGCATTTCTCAGCGTATTCGCAGACCAAGGGTAAGATACAGAGATCTTCATGTCTTTATCCAACATGAATTCAAAGATCAGACGGGAAATGAAAATTGCAGTAAACAATGATGTAACGATACCTAACATCATTGTTGTTGCAAAACCTAAGATCGGTCCGCTACCTAAGAAGAAGAGTACAATACCTACAAGGAAAGTTGTGATCTGTGAATCGAGAATAGACGGCATCGCATGTTTGTAACCATCCGCAATCGCCTGACGCATAGATTTACCCAGACCCAGCTCTTCCCGGATACGCTCATATATCAGTACGTTGGCATCTACCGCTGTACCCATAGTCAATACGATACCTGCAATACCCGGTAAGGTAAGTACGGCATTTAAGGAGGCTAATACCCCTAACAGGAAGAATACGTTGACAATAACAGCAATATTTGCTGCCCATCCTGCACGGTTATAATAAACAACCATGAAGATCAATACCACTACGAAAGCAATAATGGCAGAGTTTACACCCGCATCGATTGCTGCCTGACCTAATGAAGGACCTACAATAGCCTCTTCAACGATCTTAGCTGTTGTAGGAAGACGACCTGCCTTTAATACGTTTGCTAAATCTTTTGTATCATCTGTTGTAAATGATCCGGAGATCTGTGAACTTCCGTTTGGAATTTCTTCATTTACATTCGGAGCAGAGTAAACAACATTATCTAATACAATAGCAATAGCTTCTTTATTTTGAGCTGCTTTTGCCGTGATTTTGCGCCATTCGCGTGCACCTTCATTATTCATCTGCATCGATACCACAGGTTGATTTGTCTGTGGAGCGATGTCATTTTTTGCATCTGTAATCACATCACCTGTCAATACCGCACCGTTATCAATACCTGACGGTCTGATTGCATAAAGCGATAATGCATTAGGTGAATTTTGTTCAGGTTTTACTGCCCAAAGAAGTTTCAGGTTAGCCGGAATAATAGATTTTATCTCCGGTTTTGCTAATAAAGCGTTTACTTTTGCAGTATCTTTCAGTTCCGCAATACCGACCATGGGGCCCGGTACTAATTGCATCTGGTTGTTTGGTCCCATAGCAACTGACGGTCTCAATACAGCAAATAACGGATTTTCTTCACCCAATTTTGCGTTTACAGCAGCTGAGTCAGATTTTCCTTTGCCGGCACCCAGATTGGCTAACAGATTTTCTTTCTTAGTTGTATCTGCTTTTGTTGTATCAGCAGGGGAAGATTTTTGTGCTTTCAGGGTAGCCGCTAATGTTTTGTTAACATTCTCCAAAAGTGGATATACCTGGAAATTGCTATGTGTTTCATAGAATTCCAGTTTGGCAGATCCCTGAAGAAGTTTGCGTACACGTTCCTCATCGTTGACACCTGGAAGCTCAATAAGAATACGGTTTGTTCCTTGTTGAATCTGGATATTCGGAGATGCTACTCCGAATTTGTCAATACGGGTACGAAGTACTTTATATGAATTCTGGATAGCATTATCCGCTTCTTTTTGCAAGAAATTAGCTACTTCTTTATCAGAGCTTGTCGCTTTGATTAAGGTAGAATTAGATTGTGTAGCAAAAAATGAAGCTAATGGAGTGCTTGCTCCGCTGGATTTGTAGTCTTCGATAAATAAATCAACTAATGATTTATTGGAAGATCTGCTTTTCTTTACAGCATTTCCTAATGAAGTGTTGAATTTTTCATCTTTCGGATTGTTCGCTAAGTTTCTGATCAATTCGTCTAATGAAATTTCCATTGTCACGTTCATACCGCCTTTTAGGTCAAGACCTAAAGCCAGTTCTTTGGCTTTGACTTCTCTGTACGTGTATTTCGCTACTCCCAGATTGTATACAACCTGTCCAGCCATCGAATCTAAATAAGCCTTTTCTTTCGTCATGTCACCTTTGGCGAATGCCTCAGCGTCTTTTTCTACTTTACGGCTCACAAAAGTGAATGATAGGGAATAGAGGCATGCTAACGATACCACTATCACCAAAAATTTAATCAGCCCTTTACCTTGCATTGTCTATTTTAGTGTATTAGTTTGATATATAGTATATTTATAATTTACTCCGGTTGTATTACATTTTACCAAGAATGGCAAAGGTATAAAATTTTTGTATAATGAACCCGACATGATTAAAATAATTATCAAAAGCAAGAATTATCGACAATTTTGTTTGTAAAAGCTTCTCTATTTGTTGATAAACAGATGTGTGGAACTGTAAGCCGGGAAATATAAAAGAGTATTCGGCTTTTTATTATGGAGGAGAGAGGGGGAAACAAAAAAGAGCCTGACGGGTATCCGTCAGGCTCTGCTCAATGATTTGATATTTTCTATTTCAATGTGTATTTGATACCTAATGAAAATTCAGAAGCATCAAAATCACTATTGTGATTTAACTGCCAGTAAGGCTTCCAATCTACGTGAAGACCGATAGGAGCACTAGGGATTTTGAATTCAAGACCTGCCTGAGGACGTAAAGCGATTGCAGTGAAATCATCGCTACCAGCATCGATAAACGAGATTTGAGGACCAACACCTACATACCATCCCAAACCGTTAGTACCACGGAAAGGTCTTGCATACTGATAATCTGCACCAATACCTACAACATTATCACCGAATAATACTTGAACCTGACCTTGATTAGTTCCTCCAAAAGAAGTTTTGTATTGTACTCCAAATGCATCAAATGGTGAATCAAATACAACTCCTATAGCCGCTCTTTGCGGAGACTGTGCTTTTGCTTCTTGGGCACCTAATGCCAAAACAGCTGCTGCTGCAAAAGAAAGTAATAATTTTTTCATAATAATGTTATGTTGTTTTTCTGTTAAATTACGATCAACACTTTGCAAATAGCTTGCCAAAAATCATGATTGATACATTTTTTATGCAGAAATTGTAATCAGGCAATCATCATTTGGTTGTCAATTATAAAAAAACGTTTTACAATCCGAATATTATTTGTAATTTTGCCTGGCAAATAGAAACTCCAACACGTATTTGCCATGCAATTAGATCCACAAAAATTCGTAGCAGAAGGTCTTACCTACGACGATGTATTATTAATCCCCGCTTATTCTGAAATTTTGCCGCGTGATGTAGACACGAGCACATATTTGACTAAAAAAATCAAGTTGAATATTCCTTTGGTCTCTGCCGCTATGGATACGGTAACAGGTTCTGACTTGGCTATTGCTATAGCACAGGCCGGAGGTATCGGCATGCTGCACAAGAATATGACAATTACAGAGCAGGCTGCTGAAGTCCGTAAAGTAAAACGTTCAGAAAGTGGTATGATTCAGGATCCGGTTACGTTGCTGGAAACAGCTACTGTAGGTGACGCATTCAAAATAATGAGTGAGCACAAAATCGGAGGTATTCCTATTATAGACTTATCGGGTAAACTGGTCGGAATTGTAACAAACAGAGATCTGCGTTTTCAAAAAGATATGAAACGCCCTATCAGCGAATTAATGACCCGGGATAATCTGGTTGTAGCTCCTGAAGGTACGGATCTGGTGCAGGCTGAACTGATACTTCAGAATTATAAAATTGAAAAACTTCCTGTTGTCAATGAAGAAGGATTTTTAAAAGGACTGATTACCTTTAAAGATATCCAGAAATATAAACATTACCCTAATGCTGCGAAAGATTCCCATGGTCGTCTGCTGGTAGGAGCTGCAGTAGGAGTGACTCCGGACACATTGGATCGTGTAGATGCTTTGGTAAAAGCTGGTGTTGATGTCGTGACTATTGATACTGCACATGGTCATTCAAAGGGAGTAATAGATAAACTTAAATTAGTTAAGTCAACATACCCTGATCTTCAGGTTATCGTCGGAAATATTGCCACCGGAGCAGCAGCAGCTGATCTGGCAGCAGCAGGTGCCGATGCTGTAAAAGTAGGAATCGGTCCGGGTTCTATCTGTACCACACGTATTATAGCTGGTGTAGGTGTACCACAGTTGTATGCTGTTTATGAAGTTGCCAAAGCACTTAAAGGTACGGGAGTTCCTTTGATTGCTGATGGTGGTATCAAGCAGACAGGCGATATTGCAAAAGCGATAGCAGCAGGAGCAAGTACTATTATGGCCGGATCACTGTTTGCAGGAGTAGAAGAAGCTCCGGGAGAAACGATTATATATGAAGGACGTAAGTTTAAATCATATCGTGGTATGGGATCTATTGAGGCTATGGAAAAAGGATCAAAAGATCGTTATTTCCAGGATGTGGAAGATGATATTAAAAAACTGGTTCCGGAAGGAATTGTAGGTCGTGTTCCTTATAAAGGTACACTGGCAGAAGTTGTATATCAATATATCGGAGGTCTTCGTGCATCAATGGGATACTGTGGAGCGGCAACGATTTCGCGTCTTCAGGAAGCGCAGTTTGTGAAAATTACAGGAGCAGGACTTCGCGAGTCGCATCCGCATAATATTTCGATTACAAAAGAAGCTCCTAACTACAACAGCAGAGGCTAATTTCTGATCGGAAAAAATATTAAAAACGGGCATTCAATTTTTGGATGCCCGTTTTTATTGACCACATTCTTTGTTTTTTAGGATATAAATGGTTAAATTGTAAATCGTTAACTATTTTTATTACATCACTTAACAATATAATAATATGGGTAAAGGAGATAAAAAATCAAGAAAAGGGAAAATTATTATGGGTTCGTATGGTAACAAACGCCCTCGCGGATTTCAAGCAAAAGCTGTGGTTCCGGAAGCTACAGAAGCCGGAAAACCTGCAGCAAAGAAAAAAGGTAAAGAAACTGCCTGATACACGTTCCGGGATTTATTGTCGGTGTGAGAAAGACCAGTATACTTCGTTCAAGTATGCTGGTCTTTCTTTTTATAATCTCCTTCCTAAACCGACATTAAAAAAATAATCAGTTCTGATTTCGCTGTTGACATACTGTTGTCATTGACCCGGATTAACTTTGAATCATAATCAAAACAGGAGAAATATGAAAACAAATGAAATCATCAGCAAAGAAGAATTATTGAAACACTGGCAGGGACACCGCAGTCTGACACGCCGGGTTATAGAAGCATTTCCGGAAAAAGATTTGTTCGAATTTAAAGTAGGTCCTATGCGTCCATTTTCATTAATGGCTCAGGAGCTGATCTCCATCGCCGGTCCTGGATTAAAAGGTATAGTGAATAGGGCAGAAGAGCCTTACAGCGAAAAAATAGACCTGAAAACAAAACAGGAAATTCTTGACGAATGGGACAAAGTAACCAAAGATGTAGATCTGTACTTTAACAAGATTAAAGAAGAAGATTTTCACGATACCTTTAATCTTTTTGGTGAGTACAAATCACCTATATATGAAAATCTTCTTTATTTTATTGATAATGAGATTCATCATCGCGGGCAGGGGTATGTGTATCTCCGGGCTCTAGGAATTCAGCCTCCGCCATTCTGGGAGCGATACTAATTTGTTGTTTTATATAAAGAAAGCGGTTCACTTGTGAACCGCTTTCTTACTTTTGGACAGATTTAAACTGCTTATCGCTGACAATCAGCTGTCCATATCTTATTTTCTTTTGTGAAAGCTATAGTTAGTTTTCCTGCATCAATACGGATCAAAGCTCCTTCTGCTGAATTTATATTAACCAGAGTGTTATCTCCTTTTTTCTCAAACTCTACTCCTTTAAGATCCGGAATATCATTGTTAAAGTAAAAAGTATAGGAATTACCTAATTTCTGTACAGTCACTGTTCCATCAGCCAGCGGTTTATTGTTTTGGCTGTTTCCAAGATCAGTATAGGAAATTTTACCATTGTACTTCCCTACGAAGATATCATTGTCAGCCGGATCATCATCTTTACTACATGCTGAAAATATAGCAACAGTGAACACTAACAGCCCCAAGATCTTAATCATTTTTTTCATAGTGGTAACGTTTTTATGTTTGTTAAAGATTCTGTTTATATGCAGAATAAAGGACAAACCCGGTGCCAAAAACGGGAGGTAGGAAGTAATGTGGCTGATTAACAGTCTGATGTGGTTAGGCTTATTTGATGAACCCGGCGACTATGTTAATGGTCAGAGCGACCACAAAAGTATTCAGTGCAAAGGAAAGTAATCCGTGAAAGAGTGCCACATGTCTTATCTTTTTACTGGATATCTCTACATCTGAAACCTGGAATGTGCATCCTAAAACAAAAGAAAAGTAAGCAAAGTCAAGATAATCGGGCTTCTCTGATCCCGGAAAGTCAAGACCTCCTGCTTTCTTGTCGTCATCATTGTAGTAGAGCCGAGCATAATGAAAAGTATAAATCGTGTGTACAAGTGCCCACGAGGCAATCATGCTGGCTACAGCTATTCCTATATTGCTGATATTGAGAGAAGGGTTATCTGCCGGAGATTCGATTACAAATAATACCGCAAAAAGACAGGTGAAAGAGGCTAATAAGATAAATAAAGTGACTACAATCCGGCTTCCGTCCTCGATTGTGGCTAGTTTAATAATCTTCCGAATCGGCATGGTATAAAAAGTTGTCCAGGCTATGACCAGGTAAGTCAGCGAAAAAGCCAGCCAGCTATACAGGAACTGAACCATTATGTTTTCATTCCTCGGTAATACAAAAAAAACAAATACAGCGATTACCAGTGCGATCAAACCTCTGTGTATGGGTCTCAATTGGTGAATAAATAATTCTTTGGGCTGCATATTTGTTGAAATAAAAGATTTCCCATCCTCTTTTTCAGTTCTGCTGATGGAGAGGATAGGAATAATAGTTATTTGGAACCTGTCCTTTTGATAATCATGATGGATTTGTATTTATCAAGATCAAAATGAGGTGATTCGAGCTTCAGTTCTGTAGGAAAAGGAAAGTTCTTGTCAAAGAAATAGAGCGTTGTAGAGCTTCCGTAGTCATTCGTAGGGAACAGATCTGCAGCACCTTCATAATCTGCATTTGCGATATCACCGACTGAAATAGCATAAATACGGATAATACCACCCTTATTTTGTTCATTACGCACAAAAGCAACTTCTTTGAAATCTCCTTTCAGATCTGCGATACTTTTTTGAGTCAGCGAATCTTTAAAAATAAATCCTACGATCAGTATAATTGGGATGATCAGCAACCAGGCTTTTTTGTTTTTGCTCTTCATTAAAGCGAAATTTTAATATCAAGGAGTTTGAAAAATTCTTTTAAAATGGCCTGATGTCCCGGCCATGCAGGTGATGTCACCAGATTACCGTCTACTATAGCCTGATCTGCAGGTATATTTTTCCATGTTCCCCCGGCAAGTTCGATGTCCGGTCCTACAGCTACATAAGCTGTCAAAGTGCGCCCCGCTAATACTTTTGCGGCAGTCAATACCTGAATACCATGACAGATAGCGGCCACAGGTTTGTTGGCGTCAAAGAAATGTTGTGTAATTTCCAGTACACGCTTATTCAAACGGATATATTCTGCAGAACGTCCGCCTGCAATATAGAGTCCGTCATATTCTTCCGGATTGACACTGTCGAAGTCCTTGTTGATACCGAAGTTATGCCCGCGTAATTCCTTGTATGTCTGATCTCCGGTAAAATCATGCACTGCTGTAGGTACTACATCTCCTTTTTTGCGTTCAGGAGCGATGGCGTCAACATCAATTCCAATTGCACCCATTGCCTGAAAAGGTACCATTGCTTCATAATCTTCTACATAATCGCCTACTAATAATAAGATTTTTTTTGCCATGATCTTCTAAATTTTTATAGTGTTAAATATACAAGTAATTGCTTTGAGCGGCAGATCAGTTTAGTAAAATATACGTCATGAATTGCCTTGAAGTTTTTCGGCCATTGTTCTTTTTGTCTTCCTGACTTTCGCTTCCAGCTGACTTCTCAACAACATATTAACTACTCCTTTTCCTTCTTCAAAGTTATCATTGAAACTAGGCAGCGAAAAGGTGTCCAGAACATCTCCTCCGTCAAATGGCATCCGTGCAGTTGCAATGCTCAATACCGATTGTCCGCCTCTGGCACCGGGACTTGTAGCCATCAGAAAGATCGGTTTGTCCGCATATATCTTTCTTTTGGGAATGCGGGAAATCCAATCGACCAGATTTTTGTACCCCACATTATAATTGCCGTTATTTTCAGCCAGTGAGATAAGAATAAGATCTGCCCAGTCGATCTTGTCCACAAAATTATGCACTTCCTGTGGTATTCCTATTTCTGCTTCTACCTGCTTGCTGAACAGCGGTAACGGAAAATCATTGAGATCAGCAATCTCAATAATATCTTCGGCTTCTTTGTAATATCTGGATACAGATGATACCAGTTTTTTATTTATAGATGAGGAACTGTTGCTTCCTGCAAAAGCTAATATTTTCATATCGTAAACTTAACTAAATTTTATATCTTCAGCCTAATTAAAACTATAACAATGAAATCTAAACCTTGTTTTTTACTTCTGTTTTTGATGGTTTGTTTTTTTAAAGGATATGCACAGACCGCTATTCATTGGTTAGACCCTTTGACCGAAAATGCTGTGTCAGGCAGGGTTCCCGGATTAGCAAAGAGTCATGACTATGGCCGACTTCCTGCTTCTCTAAAAGAACAGGTGAGGGAGCCGGTATGGTCGTTGGGAACTAATGCAGCTGGTTTGTTTATAGATTTTCAGACAGATGCAGATTCTATTATAGTGAAGTATACACTTAAGGGTTCACTCGCAATGCCGCATATGCCTTCCACCGGTGTAAGTGGTCTCGATCTGTATGCCTTTGATCCGGTCAAAAAGATCTGGAGCTGGGCTGCAGGAAGGTATGATTTTAGTGATACCTCTTCATTTGTGTTTTCGAATATAGCATCCAACTCCTCTCTGCAGTATCGCTTATATCTACCTTTGTATAACTCCGTTGGCTGGATGAATATCGGTGTGCCGGAAGGGAGCAAACTGGAGTTCTTGAAGAGGGATAGTAAGCCTGTAGTGGTATACGGTACGTCTATAGCTCAGGGAGCCTGTACATCAAGACCTGGTTTGGCGTGGACCAATATTCTGGGCAGACATCTGCAGATACCTGTGATTAATCTGGGGTTTTCTGGTAACGGACGATTAGAAGAACCTGTCCTAAACCTGATGAATACTGTCGATGCGCGCGTTTATGTGCTGGATTGTATTCCTAATCTGGGTATTACCAAAGATTTGTCAGAAAAGCAATTGGACTCTTTGCTCAAGAATGCAGTATCGGTATTGCGTCTGAAACACCCCAAAACGCCGATAATTATTACAGAACACAGTTCGGGTATGGATCCACAGGTGATGAATCTGGGAACAAACGCAGCTTATACACGATCGACTGTGATTGCAAGGAAAGCATTCCGGGATATGCAGCAATCCGGAATAAAAGATCTGTATCTGCTGTCAAATACAGCTATCGGTCTTGATCTGGAATCAACGGTGGACTATGCTCACCCCAATGATCTGGGAATGATGAAGATTGCACGTGCATATGAAAAACTGATCCGGAGCATACTGAAGTAAAAAAATATCCTCACCTGTATAAGCAGGTGAGGATAACATTATATAGCTAAGAATGGCTTAGAGCTTACTTTCTTTTTTCTTTTTGCGGATTTCCGGTTTTGAAACCTTGAGTTCATATTGTCTCTCCAGATACATAATGATCTCTCCAGCGATATCTTTTTTAGTTGCTTTTTCTATTCCTTCCAGTCCGGGGCTTGAATTGACCTCGAGTACTAATGGACCTCTTTCCGATGGAATCATATCCACTCCACAGACGGTCAGACCCAATTCGGCAGCAGCAGCTATGGCTGTATCTTTCTCCTTCTTGGTCAGTTTGATGACTTCAGCACTTCCTCCTCTATGGATATTGGAGCGGAATTCACCTTCTTTGGCTGTTCTTTTCATAGCTCCG
The DNA here is from genome assembly GCF_002418355.1 of Sphingobacterium sp. UBA5789. Taxonomy (NCBI): domain Bacteria; kingdom Pseudomonadati; phylum Bacteroidota; class Sphingobacteriia; order Sphingobacteriales; family Sphingobacteriaceae; genus Sphingobacterium; species Sphingobacterium sp. UBA5789. The sequence continues at coordinate 573,785 of NZ_DIDX01000003.1, forward strand.
ACGACTTTTCCTCCAACGACGAAGGCGCGTATGTCCGTTCCTTTGGATTCTTTAATAAATTCCTGTACAAGGATATTATTCCCTAATCCATAGAACGCTTCAATAACGGATGAGGCCGCTTTTTTTGTTTCAGCGAGCACAACACCTATACCCTGTGTTCCCTCCAGCAATTTGATAACCAGCGGCGCACCACCGACCATGCTGATCAGGTCATCTACATCGGAGATGGTTCTTGCGAATCCTGTTACCGGAAGTCCGATGCCGGCACCCGAAAGGATCTGCATACAGCGCAGTTTGTCCCTTGAACGGGTAATAGCCTGACTTGGGTTGGCTGAAATAACACCCATAACCTCAAATTGACGTACAATAGCAGATCCATAAAAGGTAACAGATGAACCTATCCGCGGAATAATGGCATCGATAGGGCCGATCTCCTGACCACGATAATGAATGCTTGGGCTGTCCTGGCGGATGCCTACGTAACATTTGCTGTGATCCATGACCACACACTCATGTCCTCTTTTCTCGGCAGCCTCCACGAGTCTTCGTGTGGAATACAAAGATTTATTAGTTGAAAGAATAGCGATTTTCACTGAACTGTTAGTATTGTATTGTTATAACAAATGATATGCTGCTTGGTTTTCCTTTTGCAAATTTATAAGGAAGAGTTTTCTGAGAGGTTGTATTTTGAAACGTCTACAAGGAATTTTTTGCTTATAAAATTTCGCCCAAGAAGCATTGGAAATTTCATTCCCGAACGATTTCGGAATGAAAGTTTAATATTATATAGTTGATCGAAGAGTTTAATCTTAGTAAAGATCATATACCTGATCTCTGAATGTCCAAAAGAGCTTTTTACAACTCCCTGGCGTACTATCGGAAACCGGATGACACGTGTGCTCTCTGTCTCAAAATCGTCGATGATCGTGCATTGTATAAATTTGTGTCCGTTTTCTTCTTCAATATGATATTCTTCACAATGAAGAACAGAAGTACGGGCACCTGTATCGATTTTTGCCTTAAAATTGTACAAGCCAAGTTCCGGCAGATCTACCGTTTCATACCAACCTATGGTTCGCATTTCAGCCATATATCTACCGTTTATTCGTATTCAAATGTTCCGTAAGGAGAGTGGATCGTTACCTTTTTGCCTAAAGCCTCTTCCACACGGCCTACAACCTGCGCAGGAATACCAAATGATTCAGAAATCGCAATAATATCCTGAGCAATGTCTTCCGAAACGTACAATTCCATACGGTGTCCCATATTAAAAACCTTATACATCTCCTGCCAGTCTGTTTTTGATTCTTTCTGGATCAGATCAAACAGAGGTGGAACAGGGAACAGATTATCTTTGATAACATGCACATTATCCACAAAGTGTAATACTTTTGTTTGCGCACCACCTGAACAATGCACCATTCCGTCGATTTGTGAACGATATTTATCTAAAATAGTCTTGATAACCGGAGCATATGTACGGGTTGGTGATAAAACCAGTTTACCTGCGGTGATGGTTTCTCCGTTGCCTATTTCAACAGGATCTGTCAATCCTTTACCACCTGCAAATACCAGATCATAGGGGACTGCAGGATCAAAGCTTTCCGGATATTGTTCGGCAATCGCTTTATGAAATACATCATGACGTGCAGATGTAAGGCCATTGGATCCCATTCCGCCATTATATTCTTTTTCATATGTGGCCTGTCCGTATGAAGCAAGTCCCACGATTACATTTCCGGATTTGATGTTATGATTGGAAATCACATCCTTACGAGGCATACGACAAGTAACCGTACTGTCAACAATGATGGTACGCACAATATCGCCTACATCTGCAGTCTCTCCACCTGTAGAATAGATGCCAATACCCATATCACGAAGTTCAGAAAGTATCTCTTCAGTCCCGTTGATGATTTCTGCAATTACTTCTCCAGGGATCAGATTCTTATTTCTTCCAATAGTAGAAGATAACAGGATATTATCTGTTGCACCTACGCACAGCAGGTCGTCAAGATTCATAATAATAGCATCCTGTGCGATTCCTCTCCATACTGAAGCATCTCCTGTTTGCTTCCAGTATACATACGCCAATGAAGATTTTGTACCTGCACCATCGGCGTGCATAATATTACACCATTCTTCATCACCAGCCAGAATATCAGGGATGATTTTACAAAAAGCTTTAGGAAACAGTCCCTTATCAATGTTTTTGATTGCATTGTGTACATCCTCTTTACCTGCGGACACACCTCTTTGGTTGTATTTTAAATCTGACATCTTGGGGCAAAAATAGTCAATCATCCTGATATTTACAGGAAAATTGGCGAATATTAAACGGATTTGAGTATGGACCAGGAGTCTACCAGTTTGTCAAAGGTGAAGCGGGCATTTGCCGGACTGGTGCTGGGCAGGCTGTGATAGGATATTTGCGGAAGTCTCTTATGGTATCTGTCATACAATTGTTTTGCTTTATTACCGTTAAAAATGACGTGCTGTATAGAAGGTACATATTTTAGCAGGCTGATGATATCGTTAGGGATTTCTGAAAGAATTGCTGTATCCATACTGCCCGGACGTATTGCAGAAGCACAGGTATCCCACAGAGCAATATGATGATCCTCTAAAAGCTGAATGCGTCTGGAATAACCAGATTCATATTCTTTTTCCATAAGATGAAATAATAATTTCCAGAACCGGTTTTGAGGATGTGCATAATATTGCTGCTGTTCCAGCGATTTATCTCCTGGCAGAGAACCCAGAATTAAAAACCTTGGAAAAAGACCACACACAGGAGGAAAAGATTCTTTTAGCATATTCTAAAATTACAAAAAATGATAAATCTATTAGTCATTTGAGTTTCAGATAGTAGATTTAATGATGATGTTCATGTGCTGTAGGCCCAGCTTTGATATTACACAATACTGAATTATCATGTTGGTTAGCTGCTGTTTTCAACTGAATAGTTACATGATGAATGTTTAAGTGTTCCAAATCGTGTTCTATTTTACGAAGCATTTTTTCGCTTTCTTCAATTGTCATTTTTTCATTGACTATGGCATGGCAGGTCAATGCATTTAATCCACTGGTGATTGTCCATATGTGCAGGTCATGTATATTGTTAATACCTGGAGTGCCCAGTAATTTTTTTGTCACTTTTTCAACTTCAACATTACTCGGAGTGCCTTCCATAAGAACATGTATTGCGGATTTAGTAACTATGTAACCGCTTCGCAAAACCAATAGAGAAACGATAACACTTGCCAGTGGATCAGCCCAACCCCAACCAAAAAACATAATGAGTAATGCTGCAATTATAGCACCAACCGACCCCAACATGTCACTTAGTACATGCAGATAGGCTCCACGCATATTAAGATTTTCCTTGACATCTGCGCCACGCATCATGATCCACGCCACAAGTACATTTATCAATAAGCCTATAAATGCAATTATGAGCATTCCTCCTGATGCAATCTCTGGCGGGTTTTGGAAGCGTTCAACAGCTTCATAAATAATATAAGCCGAAATCAGTATTAATGTTGCACCATTAATGACTGCTGCTAATATTTCAAATCGTTTGTAGCCATATGTTTTTCCATAATCAGCTACTTTGTTGCTGAATGTAAAAGCCATCAGAGCAATGAAAAGTGAAATAGCATCACTCAACATATGTCCTGCATCTGCTAATAGGGCAAGGCTATTTGTAATCAGACCACCAATAACCTCTACTGCCATATAACCCGTGATAATTACCAAGCTAATGGTTAAGGTCTTTTTATTCGCAGTATGCGATTGGCTATGTTCGTGATTATTTCCCATAATTTACTGCTTTTTAAATTTTAAATGTAAGCTGTTAGCATAGTCTTTTTGAATAAACATTGTAAAATTGACAATTATATCGTGTCTATCTGTTATAGAATTTTGTGTTTAATTTGTAAGATTTACAGATTATCAAACTAATTCTTTTATTTTGCTGAAATAAGCTGTTTAACAGGTTGCCCACAAATGAAAATATTCCAAAATCTATGAAAATCTCTATGCGTTTGGAGGGTCTGTATACATAATATTTCATTCTGTATAAAAACAGCGCCATTCTATCTATTTACTAAAAATACCATCCCGATTTGAAAAAGCAGTGGCAAAAGCGATTTCCTATCATAAAATGCTGGATAACGAAGAAAAAAATCTGCTAACCGATCAGATAGAAGGCGAATTTATATTTATAAAATCCGACCGGAGATATTTTAAAGTTGTTTTTAAGAATATTTTATTTATCGAGGGATTGAAGGATTATGTTATTATTCATACAGAAAATCAAAAACTAATTACCCACACGAATCTGAAGAATGTTCATACATTATTGCCATCAAATAACTTTTTAAGAGTCAACCGTTCGTATATTATCAATAAAGACCGGATCGATTCTTTCAGCAACAATGATGTATTTATAGGGGACAATGAAATAAGTATCGGTAATTTTTACCGGGAAGGTTTTCTGAAAGAAATTATGAAACATTAATTGAACAATCTGATTTCTCTTATTGAGAATATTTTCATATTTCAAATACTGATGCTTTGCAAGAATATCCAATTTAATGCTGCGTACATACTTTTCCTTTTTTTCATGATTCGCATACCCCAAGTATCCTTATTTACCGTTGATTCTTTTCTTGAAATTTTAATTTTAAAAGGACTTGTTTTTGAAATTAAAATGATATAATTTTGATATCATATCAATAACACTAATATTTAAATTATGGAAAAGTTAATCAAACCTATTTCAGGCTTTCTGGCCTTATTAATTGCGGTAATATGTTTTGCGCTTGCCATATATTGTATTGTTCTGGTCAAGGACAATCCGACATATGGGTTTATAAGTGCATTGTTGTTTCTGGTATTTGCTTTTACACTTAAAGGTCTCATGATTATCAGTCCGAATCACTCCCGCGTATTGAGCTTTTTCGGCAGGTATGTAGGAACAGTAAAAGAAAACGGTTTGTTCTTTATTAATCCTTTGTATTCAAGTATCAAAGTGAGCCTTCGTTCGGATAACTTACAGGGGCAGACGTTAAAGGTTAATGATAAAATGGGTAATCCTATTGAAATCGGAGCTGTAATTGTGTGGCAGGTAGGAGATACATACAAAGCTTCTTTTGATGTAACAAACTACACTTCATATGTTCGTACACAGAGTGAAGCGGCTGTGCGTCATCTGGCCGGAAGTTTTCCTTATGATAATCTTGAAGATGAAGAAGCTTCTATTACGCTTCGTGAAGGAGGAGAGACCGTCAATCATATTTTAGAACAGGAATTGACGGATCGTCTTGCTCCGGCCGGGATTGTTATTAAAGAGGCTCGTATCAGTCATCTGGCTTATGCTTCAGAGATTGCAGGAGCGATGTTACAACGTCAGCAGGCAACTGCTATCGTAGCGGCTAGAGCTAAGATTGTAGAAGGTGCTGTGGGTATGGTGGAGATGGCACTTCATAAGCTTTCGGAGAAGGATATTGTGGAGCTGGATAATGAGAAAAAAGCAGCGATGGTCAGTAATCTTATGGTGGTACTTTGTGGTGAAAAGGCAGCCTCTCCGATAGTCAACGCAGGTACTTTATATCAATAAAATTGAAAACAGGATGTCGGATAAAAAGAATTTTATGTTAAGGGTCGATGCTGAAATGTTCAAGGCATTGGAAAAGTGGGCAGCCGACGAATTCAGAAGTGTAAACGGTCAGATTGAATATCTCCTGAATAAAGCATTGAAAGAGAACAAACGTCTTAAAAGTAAAGATTCAGGGGATAAGTCTGAAAAATAACCTATCTTTTCGGTATCTGCCTGTTAATAATGCAAGAGTGTGTAAGCTCCTGCATTATTTTTTTTGTATTTGCTAAATCAATTTTTGATAACAGGAATATGATTTGTTTGAAAAATTGACTTGATTTTTTGTGATTATTTGTATTTAAATTATACATTTATTAAAATCGATAAGAATTTTGATAATAGATGATCTGGACATTGTGCCAAGAGTGGAAAGAATGTCATTTTGATAAGGATTCAGGTAAATATTATTTGAAAGCTATACATTTGAAAGTATTAAAGAAGTAATGTGATATGGAAATTGGAAAGAATACACGGCTGATGGTGATCAGTACAAGTACAGTATATGGAAGTGATTTTTTAGTTTATATACGTGACAGGATAGCGGAGTTTACAGGAGAAAAACAAATTTTGTTTATTCCTTACGCCCGTCCGTCCGGAGTTACATATGATGAGTATACCTCCAAAGTAGGTCAGGCTCTTATATCCTTAGGTATTAATGTAAGAGGTATTCATGAGTTTGAAGATCCGGCGCAAGCCATACGTGAGGCTTCTTCCATTTTTACGGGTGGGGGAAATACCTTTTTACTGCTTAAGACTTTGCAGGAAAAAGGATTGCTGCCGGTATTGAAAGAGGAAATTGAAAAAGGAAAACCCTATATCGGTACTTCTGCGGGATCTAATATCACCGGATTAACTATCAGTACCACCAATGATATGCCGATTGTCTATCCGCAGGGATTTGATGCTTTGCAGATTTTGCCGTTTAATATCAATCCCCATTATCTGGATCCGGATCCTAACTCCACGCACAAAGGAGAAACCCGTGAGACCCGTATTCAGGAGTTTCATGTCTATAATGCACAACCTGTCCTGGGTATACGGGAAGGAAGCTGGTTAGAGGTGGAGAACGGACAAGTCATACTTGCCGGAAATCTGACAGCCAGACTTTTCAGACAGGGAGCAGCACCTGTGGAACTCTCTCCCGGACAGATTGATTTTTAAGTTCTGAAAAACAGCTTTCAGCCTGAAAGCCAAAATAAAAGGTTAGCTTTGCCGCGTTTTGTTCACTATAATAATGGAGTTCCGATGGATCAAAATAACCTACTTCATCCTGCAGACATTGCAGAACAACTGGCAGAGTTAACCGGAAGAGAACTGTATCAGGCATTTTCTGATTATCCCCTGGATATCCGGCTCGAAATTTTCTCTTTTTTCGATAATGCTGCGCAATATGAGCTGATAAAACAATTGTCGGAAAAAGAACTGTCCGAATTTCTGAATAATCTAAAACCTGATTTACGTAATGAGCTGTTTTATCAGTTGCCGGATGAAATGATCAAGTATCTGATCAACCTTCTCAATGAACGGGAAAAGCAGATGGCGCTGGAGTTGATCGGTTACAAAGAAGATAGCATTGCGCGCCTAATGACGCCAATGTATGTACAGGTCAGGCTGCATTATACCGTAGCTGATGTATTCCGGCACATTAAACTTTTCGGCAGAAAAGCAGAGACGCTGAATTTTGTATATGTGGTAGACGGACAGAATGTGCTGATCGATGATCTCAAGATCGGTCAGCTGCTGCTGGCTGATGAAAATACAAAGATCTCTGAACTGGTAGACTACAATTTTGCTGCTATCCGGGCCTCCACACCAATGGAAGAAGCATTCGAGATCTTTCAAAAGTATGACAGGAGTGCGCTTCCTATTATTACAGATAGTGGTGTATTGGTTGGTATAGTGACTTTTGACGATGTACTGGATCGTATAGAAGATCGTGATACGGAAGATATCCATCGTTTCGGAGGGATGGATGAGCTGGATCTGGCTTATACAAAGACTCCTTTGCTGGAACTGGTACGTAAGCGTGCAGGATGGTTGATTATCCTATTTCTGAGTGAAATGTTAACAGCTTCAGCTATGAGTTATTATGACGGAGAGATTGCGAAAGCGGTGGTACTGGCTCTGTTTGTGCCACTTATTATATCCTCCGGCGGAAATTCCGGATCTCAGGCTGCATCACTTATTATACGGGCCATGGCACTTGGCGAACTGAAACTGAAGGACTGGTGGTATGTCATGAAGAGAGAAATTTCCTCCGGGATTATTTTAGGTGCTATCTTGGGTTCTATAGGATTTATACGGATTCTGCTCTGGCAGCAACTTGGTATATATGATTACGGTGAATACTGGTTTTATATAGGTTTGAGTGTATCCATATCTTTATTGTTTATCGTATTATGGGGGACATTATCCGGATCTTTTATTCCCTTTATCTTACGAAGACTCGGAATGGATCCGGCTACTGCCTCGGCTCCATTTGTGGCTACATTAGTCGATGTATCCGGTCTTATTATCTATTTTTCTATTGCTGCATTCTTCCTCAGCGGCAAATTATTGTAAACATGCTGTTATTGTCAAACAGATAGGCTTTTAAACTGTTAAAGAGATGGGAGGCAAATGTAGGCTTCCTCTCTATATTGTTAATATTAAAAACATATCTATATGGCAAAGATTGTAGCCGATCAATTGGTGGAGATGCTCGTGCAGGCGGGTGTAAAAAGAGTATATGCAGTTACGGGAGATAGTCTCAATTTTTTTAATGAAGCTATCCGAAAAGACGGGCGTATCAAATGGATTCATGTACGACACGAAGAAGTAGGAGCATATGCTGCTGCTGCAGAAGCAGAACTGGATGGTATTGCCTGCTGTGCGGGTAGCTGCGGTCCGGGACATGTACATCTTATCAATGGAATGTATGATGCACATAAGTCGCATGTCCCTATGCTGGTTATTGCCTCTACCATCAATACGCATGAGATGGGAATGGATTATTTCCAGGAAACAAATACCATCAAATTATTTGACGATTGCAGTTGCTATAACCAGCTTATTACTACTGCAGAACAGGCTCCCCGAATTATTCAGACCGCTATTCAACATGCGATCAGTAAAAAAGGAGTCGCTGTTATCGGTTTGCCGGGAGATGTCAGCGAGCTGAAAGCTGTGGATACAGAGACCTCTACACAGATCTTCCGTTGCAATCCAACGATCCGTCCTTCAGAGGACGAACTTTTGAAACTGGCTAATCTGATAAATTCAAGCCGATGTACCACTATTTACTGTGGTATTGGAGCTGAAGGAGCCCAAGAAGAAGTCGTTCAGTTGTCACACCATCTTAAAGCTCCTGTAGGATATTCTTTCCGGGGAAAGATGGGTATACAACATCATAATCCAAACGAAATCGGTATGACAGGTCTGCTTGGCATGCCTTCTGCATATCAGAGCATGCACGATTCTGATTTAGTGATTCTGCTGGGAACGGATTTTCCATATGAAAATTTTATGCCTGTTGATAATAAAATTATTCAGATTGATACCAATGCAGAACGTCTCGGAAGACGTGCAAAACTGGATTTGGGATTGATCGGGGATATCAAAGATACTATTGTGGCACTTCTCCCTTTACTGAATGAAAAGCTGGATGATAGTTTTTTGAAAAGTCAGCTTGATTTTTATGAAAAAGTAAAGGAGAATATGCATACGTATATCAATGCAAAAGGAGAGGAAGATACCATTCAACCAGAATATCTGGCGCATATCATTGATACAAAAGCTTCTGAAGATGCTATTTTTACGGTAGATACAGGCATGACCTGTGTATGGGGAGCCCGCTTCATTACAGCTACCGGTAAGCGCAAAATGCTTGGATCCTTTAATCACGGATCTATGGCCAATGCGATGCCTATGGCTATAGGAGCTGCTCTGGCTTATCCGGATCGCCAGGTAATTGCGATGTGTGGAGACGGAGGGTTATCTATGTTACTCGGTGATCTTGCCACTATACGGCAGTATAATATTCCGGTTAAGATTATTGTTTTTAATAACCGATCACTTGGAATGGTCAAATTGGAAATGCAGGTGACGGGTTTGATGGATAATGAAACCGATATGATCAACCCTGATTTTGCAATGATTGCAGAAGCAATGGGTTTCAGAGGGATAACAGTACGTAATCCTGAAGAAGTGAGCGGAGCTATAGATGCGGCATTGCTGCACCTGGGACCTGTATTGTTGAATGTATTTACCAATCCAAGCGCACTGGCGATGCCACCTAAAGTGAATCTGGATCAGATGTTTGGAATGGCAAAATCAATGACAAAACTGATGTTAGGAGGGAAAATGCAGGAGGTATTTGATACGGTAAAATCCAACTATAAACATCTTAAAGAGTTGTAAGGTATAGCGTTAACACGATGACTGTTGTAGTAACTATTACTGCAGCAGTCATAATGTTTTTAGAGGTTATGGATTAGATACTTTATTTATTTTAAAAGGTGATGATAGATGTAATTTATATTCGTTTTTGATATTATATCTTGTTGTATAATCGATGATTGTTTCAATATCGTATTTGTTATCTTTTAATAACTCGTCTGTCAAAGCTTCATCATCTCCGATTAGCTTAAGGAGCTTCTCTTTCCGTTTTTCCTTTTGTTTTTTAAACAGAACCTTATTGTTTAATTCCACAAACGTTTTGGAGTGCAATTTTCTTCCAAATATATAATCAGAATGTGCATAGCCAAATCCGGTTCCTGACCCCGTATTAGTAAATGCTGTTAAGAATTTCCACTTTCGATCTCTTATATGAAAGATTTCAATAACTCCATCTACTACACATTGCTGAAATTCATTTTTAGCCATCTTACTATTTAACCATTCATCAGGGGAGTATTCAAATAGTTTGGCACCTTCTTTATATTCCCATTTTATTGATTTGAAGATTTCCTTTTTCTCATCATTGAAAATTTTAATAATTTCATCACTGCTATAAATGATTGACTGTGCTGTATTACTCTGTCTGAACTTAACTTTTATAGAACTTAATTCTTCCATTTTACCCCATATTGTATCTCCTTTTAAAGTGATGAGATAATCCTGCGCATATGAACTACTATAAATGCCTATAGACATCAAGGCAAGGAAAAGATACTGAAAGATGGTCTTCATAACCCGTGTTGATAAATTTATATTTTTTGACTTATTTGCCTGCAATAATAGCTTATTTTTTTTTAATTCTATATTGATCAGGATGTTATACTAACTTGTATAAGATTTTTGATTTTTTAGATGAAAAAAGGCGATTTCTCCTTATATTTGTCGTGCTGCCCAAGTGGCGAAATGGTATACGCACCGTCTTCAGGTGGCGGCGCCGCAAGGTTTGCTGGTTCGACTCCAGTCTTGGGCACAAAAAAGGTTTACATTGAAAAATGTAAACCTTTTTTATTGGCAGATAAAATCTGTCTAAAGATTCTTTTCTTTAAGCCATGAAAACAAGGTCTCGTAAACTTTTGTCCTGACTTCTTTTCCGGAAAGAACAAGATCATGTACCCCATTTTCAACAGCCCTGATAGTAATATCTCCTGTCAGCTTTAAGGCATATTTGTGGATATCTTTAACTTCGAGTACAAGATCACTGCTGTTGACCTCCTGATTCCATACTTTTGGCTTTTTGCTTTGATGTGAATGCATAATCAGGGCAGGAATCGTAAGTGTTGCACCCTTGTGCAGTACTTTATGCGTCTTATGTATGGCTCTTATAAACCCTGCATAAGAGTAGGGATATTGTACAGGCTTCCAATTCAGATCAAAATCCCATTCACCTGAAAGATCCTTATGCAGACTTCCTGCATAATAACGGTTTAACCCGTTCGGAAGGCGAAGGTGGGGGAATACTTTAGCTATGCTGCTGGCAAAAGGTATTGCTATACGTTTAGACAAAGCATCTACATTAAAATCATAAAACGGGCTATTTGCCCATAGGCCTTTGATTAAGGAATGATGCGGATGACGAATTGCATAATAGGTAACTGTGAGTCCGCCCGTAGAATGACCAGATAAAATAACCGAACTATGCCCTTCATCAGCAATCAATTTCAGGGTCAGATCAATTTCTTCGTCATACTCACGTAAGTCTCTGACATTAAATAGTTTTTGATGAGGAAGATAAGAGCGTCCGTATTTTCGCAGATCCAAAGCATAGAAGTCATATCCGTGATGATTGAATCGCTCTGCCATCTCTTTTTGAAAGAAATAATCAATATAGCCGTGTATGTACAGTACAGCTTTTCGGGTGACAATTTCACTTTTTTTCCGAACGACCGTTGCCACAGCTTTTCCTTCGTAATCATCTTTGAGTCTCAGTGTAAGTTGTTCATAAGGACTTCCCAGAATGTCAGTCTGATAGATAGGTAATTGATCTTCCATATAGCAGTATTTAACCTAATTATACAATTTTAGCTTCATATGCGTATTCATTAACGGACTTCTACTCCGATGGTATTGTAATCTTCTAACAGGATACTATCCGGGTCGCATTCTGTTATCAGCATATGCAGAGATTTTGTCTTTGCTACATAATAATTATCTGTACTGTTCAGTTTATCTGACGTACAAAGACCAATCGTATTGGTGCTGTTAGCAATTATTTCCCGTTTCATTTCAGCGTCTTCCAGATCTTTACAATACAATTCATCAGGCGTGATACTGGATACACCAAAGAAGTAGTAATCTGCCCTGAATTTCTGGATATTCAGAAGAGTTTCGTTGCCATATGTCGCAAATGCTGTTTTAGAAAGACGACCGCCAAGAAACAATAGTTCGCATGTCGGGTGATCTTCCAGAACATTGGCCACCGGAAAACTATTTGTTATAATCGTAGCTCTGAGATCCTGTGGTAATATTTTAGCCAACTCCAAAGCGGATGTTCCTCCATCGAAAAAAAGAAGCTGATTGTGTTTGATCAGGGATAATGCTTTGCGGGCAATGACTTTCTTTTCCTCAATATCTCTTATTTCACGTTGTCTGTAATGATGCGGAATCTTCGACAGGGTTGTTGCACCTCCACGTACAGCTTTGAGAAGGCCCTGGCTGTCTAGTTCTTTGATATCTCTTCTTACAGTGTCTTCAGATGCTGTTATAACAGCTGACAGTTCAGCATAAGAGACAACTCCTCTTTTGTGAAGTTCATTTAATATGGTAGATAAGCGTTCCTGTTTTAGCATAAGCTAAAGTAGCATTTAAAATAATAAACAGCAAATATTTGCAATTTATTGCAAAATATTGCATATTGCAGCATGGAACAACAGAAAATAATTGCGCTTGATATGGATGGTGTACTGGCCGATAACCAAAAGCATTATCTCTCATATTATTATAATGAAACAGGAATCCGGCTGGATCCTTTATCCATGTTGGGAAAATCTGAGGGTTTGGGTTTGCCCGACGAAACAGCGATATACCGCTATCTGCATACTGAGGGCTTTTTCAGAACCCTACCTGTTGCTGAAGATGCGATAGAAATTGTTCGGGAGTTGCAGAACAGGTATAAAGTATATGTAGTGTCTGCAGCAATGGAATTTCCGCATTCACTTCGGGAAAAATTTGACTGGCTGGCGGAATATTTTCCTTTTATTTCCTGGAAAAATATTGTTTTCTGTGGTGATAAAAGCATGATTAAGACCGACTATCTTCTTGATGACCACATCAGTAATTTGCGTACTTTTCAGGGAAAGCCAGTCCTTTTTAATTCCTTTCATAATGTAAACGAACAAGGATATGAAAGACTGATGAACTGGAAAGAGGTAGGGGAATATTTTTTGAAGTAAGCAATAATTTGCTTGTGTAATCCTATTCGAACCGGAATTGCAGCACAATCTTTATGTGCTGCAATTCCTTATAGGTATCTGAAATTTATGCCTGAACTGAGAAAACCCTGTATTGATTTTTCAGGGCTGTTTATTTCTATTTAAAAGCTTCCGTTATAGCTTTACCTCTCCATGCCTGAGGTTGGTCAAGTCCCAATATCCAGGCTAAGGTAGCACCCGTATCATAGGTGATAATGGTGTTTTTGATTTCATGATTTACTTTCACACCCGGTCCGCTGATAATCCATGGGATCTCCACTTCATCCAGTGATTTTCCACCGTGGCCTTTATCTATTCCTCCATGATCTGATGTGATGAGTACAATAGTTTCGTTCGCTATACCTGCATCTTTTATTGCATTCAGTATCTTACCTATCCGTGCGTCTACTGTTTTCAGAATTTCATAATATTCAGCTGTGCGATGGCCTTTGGCATGTCCTGTATGATCCGGTTCATCAAAATGAATAAATGTAAACAGCGGTTTTATTGTTTTGATTGTTTCTATGGCATCGTTCACACATTTTTCTTCATCATCATTTGCGGGTAATACATGTGTAATTGCATCTTTTTCGATCAGGTAACCAATTCCCGGCCAGCTGTATACTGCTGCAGTGACAGCCTTTGGCTTTTGATCCCGGATTACACTGAAGATACTTGGAAACTGTTTGTATGCAGCAGTTGTGTATGCAGATGGAATCTCCGGCTTTTGACTTCCCCATTCTGTAAAACCATGTTGAGTAGGACCGGCACCCATCAGCATCGATGCCCAGTTAACAGCACTGGAAGAAGGAAGAACTGAGCGGGCATGCAGACTCCATGCGCCGGATGCCATTACTGATTTGACATTTGGCATATCTGCTTTAGGTAGGGCATATGCACCCAATCCATCACAGCCGATGACTACAATATGCTTTGCTTTTTTGATCTGTGCCTGCAGTGTAAATACACTTAAACAGATCACTGCACATAGAAATAATTTTTTCATTGGTTATTAGATTTACAAATTAGTCAAATATATTCTTTTGCTACGTAAATCGCTATATATGAGGTTTAAGCAATCGATTGTCCAACGGTTTTGTTATAAAAAAATAAGGCTGAGTTCTGTAGAGAACCCAGCCTTAATATTGTACTATGTTATATGTTTAACGTCTGTCTTATTAGTGTTTGAAGTGGCGTACACCTGTCGTCACCATTGCAAGGCCTTTTTCATTTGCCATATCAATAGACAGTTGGTCTTTGATCGATCCTCCCGGTTGTAATACCGCGGCAATACCAGCTTCTGCGGCAAGCTCTACGCAATCAGGGAAAGGGAAAAATGCATCTGAAGCCATTGACGATCCGTTAAGATCAAAACCAAATGATTTAGCTTTCTCGATCGCTTGTTTCAGGGCGTCTACGCGTGAAGTTTGCCCCACGCCTGAAGCTAACAGCTGACCGTCTTTTGCAAAAACAATAGTATTGGATTTGGTATGTTTCACAATTTTATTGGCAAAGTACAGGTCTTCCAACTGCTCTGCAGTAGGCTTAACATTCGTAACAGAAGTCATCTGATCCGGATTTTCTACCGTATTGTCTTTATCCTGCTGAATGACACCATTCAATAATGTTTTGAATTGTTGCTGAGGTAATTTCACATCCTTACGAACCAGAATGATACGGTTTTTCTTTGCTGTGAGGATAGCTTTCGCTTCTTCAGAGTAAGCAGGAGCAATCAATACCTCAAAGAAAAGATTGTTAATTTCTGTAGCTGTTTCTGCATCTACCTCACGATTTGTAATCAAAACACCTCCGAATGCGGAGACAGGATCACATGCCAGCGCATCTGTCCATGCTTGTTTTACAGTTGGACGTGAAGCCACACCACAGGCATTTGTATGTTTCAGGATCGCAAAAGTAGGTTCTTCAAATTCATCGATAATAGATACGGCAGCATCTACATCTACTAAATTATTGTATGAAAGTTCTTTACCGTTCAGCTTGTCAAACATCGCATCCAGGTTGCCATAGAAAACACCTTTCTGATGCGGATTTTCTCCGTAGCGTAATACCTGTGCTGCTTGTTCAGACTGTTTGAACACATCAAGAGGGTTCTCCTGATTGAAATAGTTAAAAATAGCTGTATCGTAATGAGACGATGTATTGAAAGCGCGTTTTGCAAATTCCTTACGTTGCTCAAGTGTCGTACTTCCTTCCTGAGTCGCTAATATATTTTCAAGTTCCTGATAATCATTTTTAGAAGACAGGATCACAACATCATTAAAGTTTTTCGCAGCAGCGCGGATCAATGAAATACCACCAATATCGATTTTTTCAATAATATCCTGTTCCTGAGCTCCGGAAGCAACTGTTTCTTCAAACGGATAAAGATCAACGATAACCAAATCAATTTCCGGAATTTCATATTGTTCCAGTTGTTTCTGGTCATCTTCCAACGGTCTTCTTGCCAGAATACCTCCGAATACTTTAGGGTGTAACGTTTTGACACGTCCGCCTAAAATAGAAGGGTAGCTGGTCAGATCTTCTACAGGTACAACACCGATACCTAAATCTTTGATAAATGCTTCGGTACCTCCGGTAGAGTAGAAGGTCACACCATGTTTGTGCAGCAGTTGAATGAGAGGCGCTAAATTGTCTTTGTAATATACAGACACTAAAGCATTTTTAATCTTTACAGGATGGCTCATTATTATTTTGTTTGGAAGCCGCAAAGATACAAAATAATACAGAATAGCCTAAGGCGTATTTTAGTAAATTATCAATTGTACTTTTTTAACAGGTTTTCAATCACTTTAGGGTAGTGAAGATGTTCCAGTTGCTGGCCTTTGAATTTTATAATTTCCAGCGTATCGCCGGATTCCACCTTAAATTTGGCCTGATAAATGACTTCACCTTCATCAAAATGCTCATTTACAAAATGAATAGTAATCCCGTGTTCGGATTCTTTGGCCTCGAGTATCGCTTTATGAACGCGATCCCCATACATTCCTTTGCCACCAAATTTAGGAAGCAAGGCCGGGTGGATATTGATGATCTTATTTGGAAAAGCTTTCAGTAAATTTTCCGGAACAAGCCACAGAAAACCAGCTAATACAATCAGATCGATATTCAGATTTTTCAGTAGTTTAACAATATCATCTGTTTGGAAAAAATCATGTCTGTCAAATACGTGAGAAGGAATCTCAAAGTTATCTGCACGTTGCAGTACATATGACTCGGGATTATTACTTAAGATCAATGCGACCTCGGCTGTATCTGAATATTTAAAATGCTCCATTATTTTCTGAGCATTAGAACCTGATCCTGAAGCAAAAATAGCGATACGTTTTTTCACAGACTTTCTTCCTTATTGATAACCATTAACTAAAACTAACCAAAAATACTTAAATTTTTCATTAAATTATTGTAAGATATGCGTTAAATGCAGAAATTGGAGCCAAATCTTACAATTAAATTGGACTTCTATCCCTTATGAGGAAACAAATACTTCTAAAGCTCTCATGTGTAATCTATTTAGTGAGCAGTGCATTTCAACAGACTGTCACGGCACAGCTTGCTACTTCGGGAATCAATCTTCGATCGTATATCATGAATATGGATATGCCTCGTCTCAATCTGCAGGTCAGCAATACCAAAGTGGTAGCTCCTGCTATCGAAATTGCGGTAACTGCGGTCGGAAGAGCTTCTGCAGAGGGAAAGAATGACGGACAGCGGCTGCCCTTGTTATACGATAGTTTTTGCCATCCCAGTGTCGTGTATGTGGACAACAAATGGAATGGATTCCGGTACTGGATGGCCATGTCTCCCTATTTCGGACAGACAAAGTCTGATCCCGGTTTTGAGAATCCTACTGTAGTCTGTTCCAATGACGGCATTCACTGGGAAGAGCCTAAGGGTATCCGCAATCCTATTGATATTCCGCCCGCAAAACCTTCACATGCATACTGGAGTGATCCGAAGTTGTATCTGGATGATAAAGGGCTGATGCATATCTTTTATAGAGGAGATGCTATGCCAAATGGTAAACTGGGCGTGCGGTTTGGCGATCATGAACGTGCAATTGTACACCGCTCTTCCCGTGATGGTGCCAACTGGTCTAAAGTATGGATGTTGTATTCTTCCGATTCTGAAGGTGTGGATGCTGCAAACCTGCTTTTGTCTCCGGCAATCTTTCAGGATCACACTGGTAAATATAACTGCTACGATGTGATCTACAGTTCGGCCAAACACCCTATAGGTCCTCAGGGCAATCAGACACATGCCTTTGTTCATAGGCGAACTTCTGCACAGATTGACTCTTTTGGCAAATTCAGTACGACACAACTGTGTAAATTTATCAACCGCCCCTGGGGTACGGGAATGGATCCCTGGCATCTGGATGCTTTTATGGTAGGACGTCTTTATTTTATGTTGGTAGATGTAGGCCGGGTCAATAATTATTATGGTAATGAACTGTATATTGCCTATAGTCAGGATGGTATTAATTTTAAAGTTATTAATACGCCTCTTTCGCCCAGCGGAGCTTATAAATCTGCGATGTATCCTATCAAAGCGGACGGCAACGAGATCCAGTTGGGACTATACAGAGCGGATAATAAAACTGGCGTAATATCATATGAAATAGTATCTTTAATGCACAAGGACTAAATATTATATAATGAAAAAACTGATTGTTATTTTACTGAGCGTCTATTTTACAAGCCATGCTGCAGCACAAAAAGCACCGGCCAGCATACCGGATTTTACTTTTTATTTATTACAGAATAATCAGCCATTCAAACAGGATAAACTTCCTTCATCAGGATATATTGTCTTCAATTATTATGATCCGGGCTGTGGGCATTGTCAGAAAATGGCTGCCGGAATCGCCAAAAACATTGATAAATTTTCGAAAACCCAGATTTATTTTGTGACCATTAATGATAAGCCTTATGTAGACGGGTTTATTGAAATGTATATTCCGGCATTAAAGAACAGGAAAAACGTAGTGTTTTTGCATGACAAGGATATTGAGTTTATCCCTAAATTTAATCCTACACAGTATCCATCGGTTTACGTGTATGATGCAAAGACCAGGAAGCTGATCAAGCACTTTGACGGGGAAGAGGATGCCCGTAAACTGGTTACTTATCTGAAATAAGATTTATAATGATTGGTTTCATCAGATCATGAAACCAATCATTTTTGACAGCTGAATGTTGTTAATTTTTCTGAGTCAGCAAATAATCTAAAATTTTCATAGCGTATTCATCTGTCTCAACAGCTGAATTGGACAATACAACCACTGCGGATTTTTCATCCGGAGCGATTCCGATAAACGAACGGCTTCCGTTGGTTCCGCCATTATGCCAGTAAAATGTGATGCCTTCCAGCATATTGATATGCCATGCCATCCCCAGATCGGTATCAGGAGGCAGGAAATAAGTGAACTGCTTGGTTTCCGCTATCGCTTTTTCAATGTCGGTCTCCGGCATCTTGAACTGAGTGCGTGCAAATTGAAGCATATCTGTAACAGTAGATTTTAAAGCCCCTGTACCGGCAAGTGCATTGAAATTCCAGACAGGTACCTGCTCACCTTTGCTGTTATAGACACTGACCAACTGATTGTTTTTTGGATCTACTTTATCTGTAGTCGCATTCAAACTGAGGGGTTTTGCAATGATATCCTGTATCAGTTGGTTGTATGTTTTTTTACTGATTACACTGATCAGCTCGCCTAATAATCCAAACCCTATATTGCTGTATTCAAATTTTTCACCGGGAGCTTGCTCTGCTTTGAAGGTTTTGAGATAGGCATAAAGTGCTTTACGGTCATATGCCTTATAGGGATCCAATTCGGTATAGCCTTTTACCGTTTCCAGATTGCCGGGCAATCGGGGCAAACCTGACGTATGGTTAGCTAAAGACCGGAAGGTGATTTTCTGAAGATCGGTATTGGTTTTCAGGGAATCCGGCAGATATTTTGTAATGGCGTCATCCAGAGAGATTGTATTTTTCAATACTAAATCTGCTAATAATGTCGCTGTAAATACCTTGGTGACGGAACCTATTTCATAAAGGGATGTTTCCGTTGGTAAAGTTGAATTTCCTTTTGTTGTTTCACCGAAAAAATAAGTCTTGACCTGATTATTTTTGATTACTCCAATAGTAAGTGATGCCGTGTTCGGCTTTTTAAGATATGCTTTCGCAATAGAATCCACATAAAAGTCAAGAGGGGATTCTTTAACTGATTTATCAGTTAGTATCGTATCCGTTTTTGTTTCCTCCTGTTTCTCTGCTTTTGGATAAGGTTTTATCAGAAAAGTATTGTAATGCAGACTCTTGTCGATAACCAGTAAAAGCTGCAGAGGACCATCAGCATAATCTAAGCGATAAGCACCGATTCCGCTGTCAAAACTTTCCAATGTAGCTGAACGGATGCGACCTTTCGGAAACACATTCTGAGTAAGTATAGATGCCAATCTGCTTTTGGGGATGGCTTTTTGAAAACTCTCATCTGCCATATTATAAATGGAATCTACCTGCTGATTGTTCAGAAAAAATTCAATTTTATTAAATACGGCTTTATTTTGCTGTTGTTGAGAACTTGTCTGTTGAGCTTTTAATGATAAAGCGATCAACAGACAAGACAGAGATATTATATATTTTGTCATTGCAGGACAAAATTAAGCAATGAAATGCTACATACCAATTAATTGTTTTAATCTGGCATAACCTGATTTGCTGACATTTATTTTGTCTCCTGAGATGAGTGTAGCAATGTAATTCTCTTTTTCCAGAGGTTCTATTTTTGATAACTGATCAACCCGGATCATGAAAGAACGATGTACACGGACAAAGTTTTTCGGATCCAGTTGCTTTTCAAAAGATGACATGGTTTTGTTTTTCAAAAACATTCCTTCTTTTGTGTGTATCTTCACATAATCGTCATATGCTTCCAGAAAAATAACCTGTTGTACCGGAATTATTTTGATTTGTGCACCATTCTTAACAACTATACGTTCCAGATTTTGCTCTTCTCCTTCCAGAGATTCTTTAATCTTAACAGGAGTGGCCGCCAGAGTAGACTGTTTGAATGCCGTGTTGAATTTGCTGACTGCCTGGTCAAACCTTGACTGGCTGATCGGTTTCAGCAGATAATCAATTGCATTTTTTTCAAAAGCCTTGATTGCAAATTCATCAAAAGCAGTGGTAAAAATGACTTGTGGCTGTTCGTCAATAATCTCCAATAGTTCAAAACCATTTAATTTAGGCATTTGAATATCCAGAAATATAAGATCGGGTTTGTGCTGCTGAATAGCCTTTATTCCCTCAAATCCATCATTACATTCTGCAACAACCGTATAGTCCGGATGTTGTTGTAAATAAGCTGAAATAATACTTCTGGCAAGGGGTTCGTCATCTATAATAATGGTCTTAATCATATTGAGGTATTTTTAGGGTTGATATAAAGCTCTTATCTTTTGTTTCGGTAAATAAAAGGTCTGTGCGACCGAAGATCAGGAACAACCTGCGTTGTACACTGCTTAATCCGAAGCCTGTACCTTTGGTGTTTTCATACTGATCATTTTCAATAGGGTTGGTGATTCTGATCCAAAGAAGATTATCTGCGTAGGAAACCTCGACTTTGATAAGGACATCTCCGGTAATGTTGTAAAGCCCGAATTTTATAGCATTTTCCAGCAAAGGCTGGATAATCATAGTGGGTAGCTTTGTTTCAGACAGCTCTTCAGGGAAATGAACTTCTGTATTCAGGCGATGACCAAAGCGTACTTTTTCAATGTCCAGATAGAGCTGCAGATGAGAGAGCTCGTCTTTTAGTGAGATCAGACTGAGATTGTCCTTTCTCATTGTTCCCCGCAGAAAGTCGGAAAGCTGAAAAGTCATTTCACGTGCTTTCTCAGGTTTAATACCAATCAGTGCTATAATGGAATTTAAACTATTGAATAAAAAATGGGGCTGCAACTGCTGTCTGAGATTATATAATTCGGCATCTCTGACCATCTTTTCAGATTCTTCCTTTCTTTTCTTATTTTCTTCATATTCTTCCTGAATATTCCATACGATCTGCAGAATGGCAATACAGAATAAAACAAGAAAATTGAGAATAACCCGGTAGGGGATACTAAAGTCAAAATAACTGATGTCTATCAAAGAGAAAATCTGCAGGAGAATAATGCGGCTTACGTAGAGCCCAAGGGCAACAACAATAAGACCGATTGCGGACAACCGAAGCATCTGACCTTTTCGAGGCAGGAAAAAATTAATGGTGCTGGATAGAATATAACAACACAAAGTGATGCTTAAGGCATTAATCCCGGCATCATACAACGCGATTTCTTTGGTTGTACCGCTCCATATCAACAGACCAAATACAACCAAAAAGTATAATATACAAATTGTCCATGCAGAGACATGGATCAGATAATTTTTATTTGCGGGTAACTTAAAAAATAACATTCTCGTCTGTATTATGCGTTTTTAAGTGTAATACCTCCAAATATTGTACTTCCGGTAATGTATATCTTCTTATTCGGATCCAGACCTATTCCGGAAGGAAACCGGCGGTCGTCGACATCACCCAATAAAGAGGAAATGTTGGAAGAAGCCTGCCAGTGGCTTGGAAGAATAATTTGTGTACTTCCGAATAACTGAAATACCTCTATCGCTATTGGTTGCTGCAGATCCGCCTGTAATAAATTGATTTCTACAGAACCGAATAAGTTGGAAACACGGCCTCCAAGAAATTTTTTGGATAACACCAGTTTTTTCATTGAACTGAATGCTGAGTTTACATTCAGGATATCTTCAGACTGTGGATTGAACCGGTCATAAGAAGATTGCCCCGTACTTTGGTACGAGGACTGAAAATTAGGATCTGTATTTTCGGTTTTACTTTCAGAAGAACAATTTGCAGCTGTTTCTTCTGATGAATCAACTACTCGTTTATCCCAGTCAAAGTCATCCTGACCCGGTGGTACCGGAGGCACAGGAGGTATGTAGTTTGAATTCTTTTTAGATATCAGGTAGTATCCAAGTATAATGATACCAAGTGGAAGTATTACTCGTCCGAAGGAAAGGTCTGTAATTTCTCTGAATAGAAAAAGCCCACCAATGATTAACAGGATAATAGAAGCCTTACGTTCAAATTTGGAATTGACACCTATAATAAGACCTACCACCACCAATATCATCGGCCAGCTAAACAACCAGTCCGGGAACAGATCTCCGATGTTAAGGTTTTTTAATAGTAATGCTAATCCAGTTATTATAATGATTGCTCCTATGGTATTACGGTTGTCGTTCGGCATGCGTGGGATATTCGGAGGCGTCGAGTTATTATTTGTCGTTTTCATTGTTTTATTTGTTTTACTATGTTTTTGATAGTTCAAATGTAGAGCTAATATAAGGAGAGCAAAACACTATTTAGGTTATTAGAATCAAAAAGTCGGTGAATATCGCTTTTTTATCGGTAAAATGTTTTCCAACCATTATTTGTCATAAAAAAAGCAATATTTTCCTATTTTGAGAAAAATAATAAGTTTTTTATTATTAAAATTTGGAGAAAAGAATATAATTATTATATATTTATGACGGAAAATGGAACTTAAACTTAAATAGTTAATAATGGGAGATTTTGAAAACAAAGAGCGCGAAGAGGTATTTTCAAAAAAAGTGAGAGCTGGAAAACGTACTTATTTTTTTGATGTAAAGGCAACTCGTTCAGACGATTATTACATTACCATCACAGAAAGTAAAAAACGTTTTGAAGACGGACAGTTTATCAAACACAAGATTTTCTTATATAAAGAAGATTTTGAAAAATTTGCTGAAGGATTAAAAGATGTTGTGGAATACATCAAGTCGAATCAGGATGTTGTTGAGAAACGTTACGAGCCTAATTTTGAAGATGCAGGTTATGCTGAGGGTAGCAAAATTGCTCAAAGAGACGACTTTTCATTCTAAGGTGTGCCTAGCCTAGAATAAGAGCCACTATTCCCATAGTGGCTTTTTTTATAAAGTTGTTACATCTGTTTGCTGAAAAGCAGATGTAATATGCTTATTTTCGAAGAACTTAAAAAATAACTTCAAACTTAATATGAATAAATATGCTGCCGGTTTTTTCGGCTTGTTTGTACTGTTCTATCAGCATAGTGATGCACAGACAAAACGTCTGAATTTTGAACAGTCATGGGGAAGACAGCTTTCTGTTACCAAACCAATTCCTTCCTTTTCCGGATGGGCAGACGGGACGCATTATCTGGAAGGTAATCCCAGAGATAAGCAAATGTTCCAGGTAGATGTCAGTACAGGAGAACGAAAAAGCTACACTGTTCCGACAAAATCAGGTACAACCGTAGAAGTGAAGGATAAAGATGTGCAGATCCGCTTTGCGGATGGTACAGTCAAAAAACTTACGAATTCTCCCGATATAGAAGAACAAAACCCAACCTTATCTCCGGATGGAAATTATGTCGCTTATACCAGAGCGAGTAATCTCTTTGCTGTCCAGGTGTCATCGGGTAAGGAGATTCAGTATACAACCGATGGTACTGATGTGATCTATAACGGTTATTCTTCATGGGTATATTATGAGGAAATATTGGGGAGATCTACTAATTATAAGGCTTTCTGGTGGTCTCCGGACAGTAAAAAGCTTGCCTTTATGCGGTTTGATGATACAGAGGTACCTATGTTTCCCATCTATGTATCCAAAGGTCAGCATGGATATCTGGAAAAGACACGCTATCCGAAAGCAGGAGATAAAAATCCTTTGGTAAAGGTTGGTGTTGTAAATACTGACGGAGGCGCTGTGGTCTGGGCCGACTTTAATGAGCAGGACGATCAGTATTTTGGCCAGCCTTACTGGGCATTTAACAGTGAAAATATTATGGTGCAGTGGATGAACCGTGAGCAGAATAATTTAAAATTCTATCAGGTAAACCCGCAGACTGGAGCGAAGAAAGAAATCTATGACGAGAAACAGCCTTCCTGGATAAATCTGGATCACGATGAGCGTATTACCTATTTGTCGGATAATAAGCATTATATTCTAAAATCCGACAAGACTGGCTGGGCGCATTATTACCTATATACATTAGATGGTAAGCTGATTAATGCTATTACCTCAGGAGACTGGCAGGTGACTTCTATTGCACACATTGATGAGAAAGCAAAGGTTCTGTATGTGAATGCGCGAAAAGAAAATTCAGCAACAGTAGATTTATACCGAGTAGATTTTTCAGGTAAAAACTTTAAGAGACTTACTTTCGGGGACTATACACACAATGTGTCTGTATCCCCTGATGGTAAATATTTTATAACTAATTATTCCAATATCAATACACCTAATAAAGTAGCGTTATTGCGTACGGATGGAAAACTGATTCGTGAGCTGGCAGACAGTAAGGGTGAAAGTTTTGCGGACTATAAAATTGGTAAGACAGAGTATCTGACTATACCTTCGGATGATGGTAAATATCAGCTTCCGGTTATTATTACTTATCCGACTGATTTCGACGAATCAAAATCTTATCCTGTTGTGATGAGCATCTACGGAGGGCCGGATGCCGGAACTGTCAAGAATACCTGGAAAGGAACTTCTAACCAGTATTGGGCTATTGAAGGGGTTATCCAAATCGCTGCGGATCACCGGGCTTCAGGTCATTTTGGTAAGCAAGGGGTTGCTCTTATGCACAGAAACCTAGGACATTGGGAGATGATAGATTATAGCACTGTAGCAAAATGGCTGAAGGCAAAACCCTGGGTCAAAAAAGATAAATTGCTGATCACAGGACATAGTTATGGTGGATATATGACTTGTATGGCGCTGACTAAAGGATCTGATTATTTTGATTACGGAATAGCAGGGGCTCCGGTGACCAGTTGGGAATTATATGATACCCATTATACCGAGCGCTGGATGGATACACCTCAGGATAATCCGGAAGGGTACAAGAGCGGATCTGTCCTGACTTACGCTGATAAATATAAGGGTGGTCTGCGTATTATGCATGGTGATCTGGATGATAATGTGCATCTTCAGAATACGATTCAGCTAGTGGACAAACTTACAGACAGAGACAAAGCGTTTGAGCTGATGATCTATCCGGGAAGCAGACATGGTTTTGAGGCATCAAAACGTAAATATGATTTTAATGAGCGCGTTCGCTTTTATTATCAGTATCTGTTAGAGAAGCCTGTTCCTCAGGATTTTAAATAGATTTTTATAATGCCCGAATAAGAAAAAGAGGTTTTGCTGTTTGTCAGTCAAAACCTCTTTTCATTTATAATTGTTAAAAACTGTTTTTTTTGGTAAAAACGGATGGAAGGAGTTGATGCACACGAAAATAAATCACATCTTTGCGGTAATTCTATGAGTTCAATGATACAATATTTAAAGGAAAGCACGTTTGCTGTAAATGAGGTGTTTGCAAAATCTGTAAACATTCTGAAAAATCATTATTTTTCGGTGGCAGGACTATGTTTTTTACTATTTGTCACTTCTAATTTGTCCAGTATGCTGGCCAGCTATATGAGCGAGTACAATATTGTTTTAAGTGGTTTCATGGCGTTGATTTTTATGATCTTTTATTTCGGGGTGAACCTTACCTTGTTTAAATATATCATGGAGATTATCGATAAAGAGGACGGAGCTAAGTTGTCTGTATCTATTCCGACTACAAAAGAGCTTCTTTACTTTTTTACGGCTATGTTGATCATATTGGGTGTCTCCATGGTTATTCTGCTTGTTATTTCAGTGGTTTGCTGGCCTTTAATCTATATCAAAAAAGAAGTCAGTACAATGGCTAGTGTATCTCTGATTGTTTCAGCTATACTAACGTTTCTGTTTATAATCCGGGTAGCTTTTTATCCGTTCTTTATTATGGACAAGCATGCCAGTTCATTCCGGTCCATCCGGTTGAGTTTTGCATTGACAAAAGGCAATGTGACTAAATTATTGCTGATTCTTTTTTGTTTTGCGATGCTCCATATTTTGCAGGTTTATTTCAATTTTGCAGGATATACATTTTTTTCCATATTTTTAAGCATCATCAATTCCTTTCTGGTTGTACCTTTATCCAGTATTGTGATTACGGTTGCCTACCGGAATATGATGACTGCTTATGCAGGCGGAGAGAATCCGGAGATTTTAAAGAATATTATTTAAGAAATTTAACAACCCTTGGAGTATAAAACAATAGCGGTACTCGGTTCGACAGGTAGTGTGGGTACACAGGCATTAGAGGTAGTCGAATCTTTTCCCGAACGATTAAAGGTGTCTGTACTTACCGCAGGATCAAATGCGGATCTACTTATCAAACAAGCCCTTCAGTTTCAACCCCGCGCTGTCGTTATAGTAGATGACAGTCAGTATCTTCGTGTCAAGGAAGCCCTTGTGGGTTATCCAATAGTTGTCAGATCAGGAGAAGCAGCGTTGGAAGAAGTGGTGCAGTATGAGGATATTGACATCGTATTGAATGCAATTGTCGGATCGGCGGGACTTCGTTCTACCGTACGTGCAATCCAGAGTGGAAAGGATATTGCTCTGGCTAATAAAGAGACACTTGTGGTGGCAGGAGAGCTGGTCATGGGGCTTGCCCGTAAGCATCAGGTACGTATGCTACCGGTGGATTCGGAGCATTCTGCGATTTTTCAGTGCCTTACAGGTGAAGAAGCCAATCCGATTGAAAAAATATATCTGACCGCTTCCGGAGGACCTTTCAGAGGTAAAGATCTGGATTTCTTATCTTCCGTGACAAAGCAGCAGGCTTTAAAGCATCCGAACTGGTCAATGGGTGCCAAGATTACTATTGATTCGGCCTCTTTAATGAATAAAGGGCTGGAAGTTATCGAGGCCAAATGGTTATTTGATCTGGATGCAGATCAGGTGGATGTCATTGTACACCCGCAGTCTATCGTCCATTCACTGGTGCAGTTTAGAGATGGTTCTATGAAGGCACAAATGGGCGTGCCGGATATGAAGTTGCCTATTCAGTATGCATTGACCTATCCTTCCAGATGGGAGAATAAATTTGAACGATTTGATTTTGCTAATTTTGCAAGTCTTACATTTGAACCTGCCGATACAAAAACATTTCGTAATTTGGCGATTGCTTATGAAGCATTGCGTCAGGGGGGCAACAGTGCTTGTGTCATGAATGCTGCAAATGAGATTGTGGTTGATGCTTTTCTGAAAGAAAAAGTATCGTTTCTGGGCATGAGTGAAGTGATAGAAAAAACATTGGGACGTGTGGAGCATGTAGCAACTCCTACATTGGAAGATTATTTATATGCCGATCAGGAGAGCAGAAGGATTGCTCAGGAGTTGATTTAAGAATTAATGTAAAAGATTAAAAAGTTAAATGGGAGTTTTAATAATGGTTGGACAGGTCGTCTTAGGCCTGTCAATTTTGATTGTATTGCACGAATTGGGGCATTTTTTAGCAGCACGTGCATTCGGTATTAAAGTAGAAAAGTTTTATTTGTTTTTTGATGCCTGGGGTGTCAAATTATTTAAATTCAATTATAAAGGTTGTGAGTACGGTATTGGATGGTTACCTCTCGGAGGATACGTGAAGATTGCCGGTATGATCGATGAGTCCATGGATACAGAGCAACTGAAGGGAGAACCTCAGCCCTGGGAGTTTCGTTCGAAACCAGCCTGGCAACGTCTTATCGTAATGCTAGGCGGAATTATTGTAAACATTGTAGTAGGAGTAGTGGTGTACTGGATGCTGGCTTTCAGTCAGGGTGAATCTAATTTCGATAACCAAAAGCTTGTAAATGGAGTTGTGCCGGGGATTATCGGTAAGCAGATCGGCATACAGACCGGAGACCGTATTGTTGCAATAGACGGTCAGAAAGTAGGTTTTTTCAAAGAGCTTCTGAGTTCAAAAGTACTGATGGGTAATACCAATCTGACAATTGAGCGTAACGGAGAGACAAAAGAAATTCATGTTCCGGCTGATATTCTGAATGCTGTAGCAGACCATAAAGCAAATGAATTCGTACAGATCCGTACCAAGATGACCGCCGTAGATAATGTGGTAAAAGGTTCGGAAGCGGCCAAAATGGGACTCGTAAAAGGAGATAGTGTGATTGCTGTAAATGAAGTGCCTGTTCGTTTCTTCGATGAATTCAAATCCATCTTAGAAAAAGATGCGGGTAAGCCTGTCATGTTGACTTTAATAAGAAAGGGACAGACGATTACAGTGAAAGGGCAGGTTGATAAGGACGGAACCTTAGGATTCAACCGTAACTACGATTACTCTCTTCCATTAGTTATTACAGAGTATAGTCTGGCGGAAGCATTTCCGGTAGGAGCAAAGCAGGCTTTTTCTGTTATCACAGATAATATTAAAGGATTCGGTAAGATCTTCCGAGGAGAAATCAGAGCTGATAAGGCGCTTTCAGGTCCTGTAGGTATTGCTACGTTATTTGGAACAGAAGTCGATTGGGTTCGTTTCTGGAGTCTGGTAGGAATGCTGTCAATGGCACTAGCTTTTATGAATCTACTTCCTATTCCTGCACTGGACGGGGGACATGTAATTTTCTTGCTTGTGGAAATGATTCAGGGCAAGCCATTGAGCGAAAAATTCCTTGAAAAGGCGCAAATGGTAGGTTTCTTTATCTTACTGGCTTTAATGATATTTGTGTTTGGAAATGATATTTTCAAACTCTTTAAATAAAGATTTTCAATAGATAAGCAGAAGGTCTTTCATTTGAAAGGCCTTCTTGCTTTTTAAAAGATATACTATGGACGGAACGAACAGAGCAGATATAAAACCAGGGATACTGGTTAATATTATTTTGAAAAAAGATCAACGTACGGGAGCATTGACAGAGGGTATTGTAAAAGATATTCTGACATCATCATCTTACCATTCCAGAGGTATCAAAGTACGTCTTACAGATGGTCAGGTAGGTCGAGTAGCAGAGATTATAGATGAAGATTAATGTGTGCGGAATAAAAGTGTTGAAAACTTCTTAAAATAATTATACTATTTTAATGAATAATATGTACCTTTGTCCCTCGTGAAAATTGAAGTAAATCTTTTCAAGGTGAGCGCAGAATTTATCAGTGTATTCATTGATCAATATGTCGATTAATTGCTATTTAGCCCGTTGAGGGCTTTTTTTGTGCCCTTGAATGATGAGAAGAAAGAGAAGCTTAAACATAAAATAATAAACGTTAATAATGACCAACTACAGCAAATTGCCTGCAATTTTAGTTTTAGAAGACGGTACCGTGTATCATGGTAAAGCTGCTGGGAAAATTGGAACAACTACAGGAGAGATCTGTTTCAATACCGGCACTACTGGTTATCAGGAAATTTTTACCGATCCTTCTTATTTTGGACAGATTATGGTAACGACCAATGCTCATATCGGGAATTACGGTATTGCCAATGAAGAATCTGAATCTAATCAAATCCAAATCGCAGGATTGGTGTGTAAGAACTATAATATCAACTATAGCCGCAAGATGGCTGATACTTCTATTCAAAACTACTTTGAAGAGGAGAATCTTGTTGGTATTTCAGATATCGATACCCGTTCATTAGTCCGTCATATTCGCAGTAAAGGTGCAATGAATGCGATTATATCTTCCGAAAATCTGGATGTAGAGTCTTTGAAAGCACAACTGGCACAGGTTCCTTCGATGGATGGACTGGAGTTGTCTTCAAAGGTTTCGACCAAAGAACCTTATTTTTATGGGGATGAAGATGCTTCGACACGCATCGCTGTTCTGGATCTGGGTATAAAACGTAATATTTTGAGAAACTTTGACGCACGTCAGGTGTATGCAAAAGTTTTTCCGGCAAAGACAACATTTGCAGAAATGGAAGCATGGGGAGCTGATGGTTACTTTATCTCTAATGGCCCTGGCGATCCGTCTGCAATGCCTTATGCGATTGATACCGTTAAAGAGATTATTGCTGCTGAAAAACCAATGTTCGGAATTTGTTTAGGACATCAGATATTAGCTTTAGCGAATGGTATCCGTACCAGCAAAATGCACAATGGCCACAGAGGTATTAATCACCCTGTCAAAAATATTATTGCAAACAGATGTGAGATTACTTCCCAAAACCATGGTTTTGGTGTGGTAGCAGAAGATATTGAAAAATCAGAAAAGGTCGAGATAACGCATGTCAACCTAAATGATGGTTCTATAGAAGGTATCCGTGTCAAAGGTAAGAAAGCATTTTCGGTGCAGTATCACCCGGAATCATCTCCGGGTCCGCACGATTCGAGATATTTATTCGACGATTTCGTTGCTTTGATCAAAAAATAAAACGCTGTATAACAGTTAGAAAGGGTTGAATTGAAAATATTCAACCCTTTTTTATTATTCTGCTGTAGCGTAAAGCCAGTTTGTCCCGTTAGGAGTATACAATCATATTTAGGTTTATGATTTGAATGGTAATCAATGTTTAGCAAGACAGCCCTCCTGTCTTGCTTTTTTTATTTAAATCTCTCCCAAATAATTTTCTAAGAAGCATATTTTAGTTATATTTGGTTGTATATAAATGATAAAGCATAAAAAGTGTACTTTATACACTTAGTGCTGATTTTTATTTGAAGATAATCATACAACCAGAAAAAAATAACAATGAGTTTAATTATTGATGTTAGAGCGCGTCAGATTTTGGATTCGCGCGGAAATCCTACAATTGAAGTAGATGTAACTACACAAAATGGTTTTACTGGTCGTGCTGCTGTACCTTCGGGTGCTTCTACCGGTGCGCATGAAGCTGTAGAATTGCGTGATGGCGATAAGAAAAAATACTTAGGTAAAGGTGTTCTTAAAGCTGTTGAAAACGTAAACACTAAGATTGCGAAAGCCTTGGAAGGTGTAGATGTATTCGAGCAGAATGCAATCGACAAGTTAATGATTGATCTTGACGGAACAGAGAATAAAGGTAAACTGGGAGCTAATGCTATCCTTGGTGTTTCTCTGGCTGTAGCTAAAGCTGCTGCACAGGAAAGCGGACAACCTCTTTACCGTTATGTAGGTGGTGTCAATGCAAATACATTGCCTATCCCGATGATGAATATCATCAACGGTGGTTCTCACTCTGATGCTCCTATTGCTTTTCAGGAATTTATGATTATGCCGGTTGGTGCGCCTTCATTCTCTGAAGCTTTGCGTTGGGGAACGGAAGTATTCCACAATTTGAAGAAAATTCTTCACGACAGAGGATTATCTACTGCTGTAGGTGATGAAGGTGGTTTTGCTCCTACATTTGAAGGTACTGAAGATGCTATAGAGACGGTATTAAAAGCGATTTCTGCTGCAGGTTACAAACCAGGTAAAGATATCTGTTTAGCTTTAGACTGTGCTTCTTCTGAGTTCTTCAAAAGCAACAAATACGATTATACAAAATTTGAAGGTTCTAAAGGTGCTGTACGTACTATCGAACAACAAGTAGATTACCTTGCTGAATTGACAGAGAAGTATCCTATTATCTCTATTGAAGATGGTATGGCTGAGGATGACTGGAAAGGATGGAAATTGTTAACAGATAAAATCGGTGACCGTGTTCAGCTGGTTGGTGATGATTTGTTCGTAACCAATACTAAACGTCTTCAACAAGGTATCGATCAGCATACTGGTAATTCTATCCTTGTAAAAGTGAACCAGATCGGATCGTTAACAGAGACTATCAATGCGGTATCTCTTGCTCAGACCAGCGGATATACTTCTGTAATGTCTCACCGTTCAGGAGAAACTGAAGATACAACTATTGCAGATTTAGCAGTTGCGTTAAATTGTGGCCAGATTAAGACAGGTTCAGCTTCACGTTCTGACAGGATCGCAAAATACAATCAATTGTTGCGTATCGAAGAAGAATTGGGTGCAAATGCCCGTTTCATTGGTAAAGATTTCAAATACGCAATCAAGAAAAAATAAACATTAACAGCAATGTTAATATAGAAAGAGACTATTTCGATAGTCTCTTTTTTATTTTCAGAAAATTACTTTAATTTTAGCTTGTTAGAAATTAATAGGTAATAGTTTGTACTTTTGGCATATGGAAAGATTTTTGTACGTTATCCGAAATAAATACCTGCTTGCAGGTGTAGCTTTTGTGGTATGGATGTTATTCTTTGACCGAAATGATTTCAGTACGCAATACAGTTATCAGAAAGAAAAGTCTAATCTGGAAAAAGAAAAGGCATACTATGAGAAGGAGATAGCTGGTATTCAGCAGACTATTAAGGATGTACAGAATAATCCCAGTGAGATTCAACGTATAGCACGGGAACGCTATCAAATGAAAAAAGATAATGAAGATGTCTACATTATCCTTGAAAAGGAAGCCGAGAAAAAATAATATAAAGAGAAGGGGTATCTGATTTCAGATACCCCTTCTTGTTGATAAAAGATATATTGATTATCCCTCAGATATAGCATTGATAATATCATATTGCGTAATGATATTGATTCTTCCGTATTCATCTTCGACTAATACTGCCTGAGAATCCTTATTGATCAAGGCCGAAATTTTGTCTATAGAGGCATTAAGATCTACAAATGGAAAAGGCTTTGTACTGATGCTTTGCACTTTTGCGGATTTAGTGGATGGATTTTCCAGAAGTGCCGACAAAATATCAGACTCTGTTATCTTTCCGACAACCATTCCCTGCTGTGTAACAGGTATCTGGGAAATATTCAATGTTTTCATTGTGTTGAATGTTTCAATCACTGTCTGGTCAACATCTGCTGTTACAATGTCCTGTGTTTCCCGTTTTTTCAGAATAGTCAGAGCCGTTAATTTTTCATCTTTCAGAAACCCGCGTTCACGTAACCAGTCTTCATTGTACATCTTACCCATATAACGGGACCCGTGATCATGGAAGATAACCACAACTACATCTTCATCCTTTAGAGATGCTCCCAGCTGCAGGAGTCCTGCAACAGCAGCTCCTGCCGAGTTCCCGGCAAATATGCCTTCTTTTCGGGCCAGATCTCTGGTCTGAAGTGCAGCATCTTTGTCTGTTACTTTTTCAAACAGATCGATGACGCTGAAGTCCACATTTTCAGGAAGAAAATCTTCACCTATACCTTCCGTGATATAAGGGTATATCTCGTTTTTATCGAATATTCCTGTTTCCTTGTATTTCTTAAAAACAGATCCGTAGGTATCGATACCCCAAACTTTCAGATCCGGATTTTTCTCCCGGAGATATCGGGCTGTTCCCGATATAGTTCCGCCGGTTCCTACTCCGACGATCAGATGCGTGATCTTTCCTTCGGTCTGTTCCCATATCTCAGGACCTGTGGTCTCATAATGGGCCTGTGCATTGGAAGGGTTGTCATATTGATTAGCCTTCCATGCATTGGGTACTTCCTTTTGCAATCTGCTCGAAACAGAATAGTAGGAGCGGGGATCTTCAGGTTCAACGTTAGTTGGGCATACAATTACTTCAGCGCCGAATGCACGAAGTGCATCAGTTTTCTCTTTGGACTGTTTATCCGTAGTGGTAAAGATACAACGGTATCCTTTTACGACAGCCGCCATGGCCAAGCCCATTCCGGTATTTCCGGATGTTCCTTCGATGATGGTGCCACCCGGTTTTAGTAATCCCGCTTTTTCGGCATCCTCTATCATTTTGATTGCCATGCGATCTTTGATAGAGTTGCCTGGATTTGTTGTCTCTATTTTAGCCAGGATTGTACCCTTGAGGTGCTTAGTGACTTTATTCAGTTTAACAAGAGGCGTATTTCCTATTGTTTCCAAAATATTGTTATACCACATACTGTTTTATTTGTTTATGCAAAGGTAATCTTTTCCGTTGAGGGGATTAGAACTGCAGGTGTTTCACTGTTAAACCATTATTTATCAGCTGTTTCAGGGAATCAATACCGATCAGAAGATGCGTTTGTACATAATTAGCAGTTACAGATACGTCGCTTTCTTCCGTTTTTACCCCTTCAGGGATCATCGGTTGATCAGATACCAACAATAATGCTCCTGTAGGGATTTTATTGGCAAAGCCTACGCTAAATATTGTCGCAGTCTCCATATCTACACACATTGCGCGTATAGATTTGAGGTATTTCTTAAACGATTTCTCATGTTCCCATACACGTCTGTTGGTGGTATATACTGTCCCAGTCCAGTAGTCACGTGAATGATCCCGTATCGTGGTGGATATTGCTTTCTGTAAAGCAAATGCCGGCAGAGCGGGTACTTCAGGTGGAAAGTAGTCGTTTGATGTTCCTTCGCCCCGTATTGCGGCAATAGGGAGTACAAGGTCACCGATCTTATTCTTCTTTTTCAAGCCTCCTGCTTTTCCGAGGAATAATACGGCCTTTGGTGCAATGGCTGACAACAGATCCATTATCGTTGCTGCCATGGGACTGCCCATTCCGAAATTGATAATCGTGATACCGGCTGCAGTCACCGATTGCATCGGTTTATCTGTGCCGTAGATTGGTGCATTATCATGCATTTCGGAAAAAATATGCAGATACTTTGAAAAATTGGTTAACAAAATATACTCTCCAAATTCATCAAGAGGTCTTCCTGTATAACGAGGAAGCCAGTTGTGTACGATATCTTCTTTTGATTTAAGTCCGGCTTTGACCGGGCTGTTTTCTTCTTTGTTTTTGCTCATAACAATTTTATTAATAGGTGTTACTTTATATATCTGAAAACCGGATACACGCTATCCTGCCGATTGGAGAAGAACGATCAGCAAGTATAAGCATATCCGTTTAACTTTCTGTTAAAGTGCTGTAAAAGAACTTTTGTGTGCGACTGCATCTGCCCGGAATACATCTGTGTCAGATTGTATTCATGAGCAATAGTTATAGCGGATAAGAAACTGTTGGGCTATGACCAATGTAGGCCGGCATTGCGCTGATCTACTGTTGTCAGTATTGTGTAATAAGCGGATTGGAACCGAATATAAACAAGGCTCTCCTCAATGGAGAGCCTTATATCTTTTAGTTACGCGACATGCAGTTTTTTGATGTCTGACTTTTCAAATTTTTGTTTGGCGTAGTCTAGCGTAATGTGCAATGTATTGTCGGTAATGTCTTCTCTTGAAGTCGGAATTTCGAACATCGCATCCAGCATAATTGCTTCGCATATGGCCCTTAATCCTCTGGCTCCTAATTTGAATTCATCTGCTTTGTCCACGATAAACTGATAGACATTTTTATCGAACTCTAACTCGATACCTTCATAGTTAAACAGTTTTTTATACTGTTTGATCAATGCATTTTTGGGTTCCGTCAGGATGCTTAACAACGTTTCCTTGTCCAACGGATTTAAATAGGTCAATACAGGAAGACGGCCGATCAGTTCAGGAATCAAACCAAAGTTTTTCAGATCCTGAGGAGTGATGTACTTATACAGATTGTTTAAGTCAATCTCCTGTTCGTCTTCTCTCATTTTGTAACCTACTGTCTGTGTTCTCAGGCGGTTTGCGATCTTTTTCTGAATACCGTCAAAAGCTCCCCCGCAAATAAACAGGATATTACTGGTGTTGACAGCAATCATTTTCTGATCCGGGTGTTTACGTCCTCCCTGAGGCGGTACATTGACCACTGTTCCTTCTAATATTTTTAACAGCGCCTGCTGTACACCTTCACCGGATACATCCCTTGTGATGGACGGATTATCGCTTTTACGTGCTATCTTATCGATTTCATCGATATAAATAATACCACGTTCGGCGGCAGCTACGTCATAGTCTGCTGCCTGTAATAAACGCGTCAGTATACTTTCCACATCTTCACCCACATAGCCAGCTTCTGTCAGTACTGTAGCATCTACGATGCTGAACGGTACATTCAAAATTTTAGCTACTGTCTTTGCCAATAGTGTTTTTCCGGTTCCTGTTTCCCCTACGATGATCAGGTTTGACTTTTCAATCTCAATATCGTCTTTGTCTATTTTTTGATTCAGACGTTTATAATGATTGTATACCGCAACCGAAATCACTTTTTTAGCATCATCCTGACCAATAACGTATTGATCAAGATGCTGTTTGATTTCCAGCGGGCGGATTAGTTTTAAAGC
Organism: Sphingobacterium sp. UBA5789; assembly: GCF_002418355.1. Classification (NCBI taxonomy): domain Bacteria; kingdom Pseudomonadati; phylum Bacteroidota; class Sphingobacteriia; order Sphingobacteriales; family Sphingobacteriaceae; genus Sphingobacterium; species Sphingobacterium sp. UBA5789. Next base: position 610,354 of record NZ_DIDX01000003.1, read on the forward strand.
AGTCTGTAAAGATTTGCTCTTGCGTTGCTTCAGCTCTTCAGCCAATATTTCATTGGCCTGCATGACACAGCGGTCACAGATGTGAGCGCCGTCTCCGGCAATCAGCATTTGGGCATCATTTTTACTGATGCCACAAAACGAACAGCGAATATCTTTTGTGTTATTTTTGCTCATTTATCTATTTGATTTCTTTTTTGGAAGACAATACTTCGTCCACCATTCCAAATTCTTTTGCTTCTGCAGCTCTCATCCAGTAGTCACGGTCAGAAGATTTTTCTACCCATTCGTACGACTGACCTGAATGCTCTGCAATGATAGTATAAAGCTCTTCTTTCAGCTTAAGCATCTCACGAAGATTGATTTCCATATCTGCAGCAACGCCCTGAGCACCGCCTGATGGCTGGTGGATCATGACACGTGAATGTTTCAACGCTGCGCGCTTACCTTTGGCTCCGGCTACTAATAATACAGCTCCCATTGAAGCGGCCATACCAGTACATATTGTAGCTACGTCCGGAGAGATATATTGCATTGTATCATATATTCCTAATCCGGCATATACACTACCTCCCGGTGAATTGATATAGATCTGTATATCACGTTGCGCATCCGTAGACTGAAGAAATAATAATTGTGCCTGAATAATATTAGCAACCTGATCGGTAACAGCATCTCCCAAAAAGATGATGCGGTCCATCATTAATCTGGAGAATACGTCCATTTGTGCCACATTTAGCTGACGTTCTTCTACAATGTAGGGAGTCAGGTTAGTGGGCATATTTTGTTGAACACGTGAAATGAAGCTGTCCACATGTTGGCTTCCGATACGGTGATGCTTGATAGCATATTTTCTGAATTCGTTTTTATCTATGTTCATAATATTAATTTTCCTTTTATTAAGACGAATATAAAACTATATTTTAAAAGTTGTATATGTTGCACCTTATGTTTTACATCCAGCCAACAATTAAGTCAGATGACGAAATAGTCCGGCAAATCCTTTAAAAATTCGTAAGATTTTGTCTCAAAACTAATTTTACAATAGAAATGATCCAATCCATTACTTACTAACAATAACGGGATTTGATGTACGGTATTGTAATTTGCAATCTGCTCGAACACAGATTGTGTAATCTTTACATGAGGAGCTTTGAATTCAGCCAGTAATATCTTTTCTCCTTTATTGTTGTAAATAAGCAAATCACTTCTCTTCTGGAGGGTATTCAATTTAAGTCCTCCTTCCGTTTTCATCAAGGATTTTGGATATTTCTTTTCCTGATGTAAATAATTGATCCAATGTTGTCTTACCCATTCTTCCGGTGTCAGTACCAGCTTTCTTTTACGTAACTCATCATAAATGAATATGATGTCGTTTTCCCTCGATAGTTTAGCAGAAAAAGGTGGTAAATTTAAGGGAATGGGTGTAAACATGTGCAAAGATACGAAATCTGTTGTAAATCGTAAATCCTTCAAATTCTTAAAAGTTATAACAAAGGGAAGGGGAATTAATTTGTATTTTTGTTGGGTATGAATGTCAGTCCTATTCTTTCGGATATCAAAAATAAAAAACTCAAACCCGTTTATCTTTTACACGGGGAGGAACCTTACTTTATTGATCTGATCAGCGATACTATTGAAAGTTCGGTGCTGGATGATGCACAGAAAGGATTTGATCAGACGATCCTGTACGGCAAAGACACGGACTTTATCACTATAGTGAATGCGGCAAAGCGTTATCCGATGTTGAGTGATCATCAGGTTATCCTAATCAAAGAAGCTCAGGATCTGAAGTGGAAGCAGGGGGAGGAGCTCTTGCTAAACTATGTGGAGCATCTTACGCCTAGTACCGTGCTGGTATTCAACTATAAATACGGCAAATTTGATAAGCGTAAAAAACTTTATAAGGCTATTGAAAAGACCGGTGAAGTTGTAGAGTCTAACAAGCTTTATGAAGATAAAGTGGCTGGCTGGATTACTTCTTATGTGAAGGATCATGGCTGGTCCATTCATCCGCAGGCTGCAGCAATGATGGCTGAGTATTTAGGAACAGATCTTTCCAAGGTATCTAATGAGCTCGATAAACTGATGCTGAATGTGCCAAAGTCTACGGAAATAGGAGCAGGAGATATCGAACGAAATATCGGGATATCCAAAGATTTTAATGTGTTTGAACTGAATACGGCTCTGGCGAAGCGCAATGCGCTGAAAGCGTACCAGATTGTCGATTATTTTGCTGCTAACCCCAAGAATAATCCGTTAGTAGTCGTATTGGGGGCAATGGGCGGTTACTTTACAAAAGTATTAAAGTATCATTATCTTCCGGATAAATCTGCTGCTGCCAAGGAACTGGGGGTTCATCCCTTTTTTATAAAAGAATATGAGATTGCAGCGCGGAATTACAACCGTCGTAAGGCATTCGATATTATAAACCATTTGAAAGAAGCAGATCTCAAATCAAAAGGAATGAATGTAGGCAGTAATACGGGTACGGATGATATTCTGAGAGAGATGATCTTTAATATATTAAATTAATAATGGACTGTGGTGTCAACTGATGCCGGCATAGCTTATTATTAAATGCTTTAATTATACTTTTCAACCTTTATTCAGGGTTTGTTGCTGCCCTCAACGGCAACATAAGTTAGTCCTGTGGCCAGGATAGCTCTACTTTACCCACTTTTCCTTTAATATATTGCTGGTTTCCTACCCGCAAAATTGTAGCTGACAAGCTATCTGATTTTCTATAGCAAACTATTTATGTGATCATAATTAAATGGCAGAAAGATGTTTACGAAATCCTGTGATGTCTTATTTTTCATTTCAATGTCATCTATGCAAAAAATATAAATTAAACATTTGTTTAAATTAAACGTTTGTTTAATTTTGGCCCGTCAAAAATAAATGTCTTATCATGGAGATAAACGAAAAGCAACTGGAAATACTGAATGTCGCCGAGAATCTTTTTTCGATAAAGGGTTTTGACGGGACTTCTGTTCGGGATATTGCCAGCGAAGCCAACGTAAATGTGGCTATGATCAATTATTACTTCGGATCGAAAGAGGGGCTGCTGGATACATTGATCAATGTACGCGTGGAGAATTTTAAAATGAATGGCGAAAGTTTGAAGGATATTTCATCTCCGATGGAAAAAGTGGATAAGATGATCGAGCTGTATGTCAAATCGATGAACTGTAACCGTGGTTTATATCAGGTAATAGCAGTGGAGTCGACGATCAAACGTAAGCTGCTGCTTTCGGAATCATTTCAGGAGCTTAAATACCACAATCTGCGTGTAATTGAAGAAGTTGTTCAGGATGGAGTGGATAAAGGGGTTTTCCAGCCTGGAAACAGCTATATCCATATTCATGCAACGCTGATGGGTACATTTATGAATTTTCAAATGAACTATTTATTTCTCAAATCAGCACTGAATATGGATTCGGAAGAAGAGTATTCCAATTACATTGAGACAGAACTGATTCATTATTTACAAAAGAATATTAAAGCACTACTCACATATGAAAATTAAATTATTGGGTTTGGGTGCACTTTTAGTGTTTGCTCATCTGGATGGGTTTTCTCAGGAAAAACGTAAGATGACACTGGCTGAAATTATACAATTGGCCAGTACGCAAAGCACAGAAGCCCACTTATCGGATACCAAAATCGAAAGCCGCAGGTTAGAAGTACAATCTGCAAAAAACAGTCAGTTGCCGGAAGCACAATTAAGTGGTCAGTACATGTTGATGACAACTCCGGATATCAATTTCCATATCCCACTCGGGGGAGAGGGAGGTGCACCTGATATTAAAGCTAATCAGCTTATGCTGGGGAGAGCAACGATCAATATGCCGATCTACACCGGAGGTAAGATTACGGAAAGTATTCACGCTTCAGAAAATGCATTGAAGGCTGAACAATGGTCAGCACAGGCAACAAAGGATCAGCTTTCCAAGCGGGCATTGTCCTTGTATCTGAACTTGTATAAGGCACAGCAGACTAATCTGCTGATTGAAGAAAATATCAAACGTGCCAGACAGCGTGTAGAGGATTTTAAAGCTATGGAAACGAATGGAGTGATTGCCCGTAATGATCTGTTGAAGGCTGAATTACAATTGTCTAATTATCTGGTAGCACAACAGGAAGCTCAGAAAAATGTGAAAGTGATGAACTATCAACTGGCAAATTTTCTGAAACTGGATGAACAGACTGAATTTGCACAGATAGAGCTGGAAACAGGCAATGTTTCAAATCTTCACGCTTCTATGGAAACTGCTGTGGCTCATCGTTCGGATCTTAAAGCTGCAGAAGCACAGCATGATGTAGCCCTGAATCAGGTGAAAATCGCTAAAGCTGCTAACTATCCGACTTTGTTTGCAACAGGTGGCTACACAGCTATGGATGTGAAAAATGTAATTACAGTGAAGAATGCTATGAATGTAGGCGTAGGGGTGTCTTATGATATCAGCTCACTGTATAAAAATAAAAAGAATGTAAATGTTGCCCGCAATAAGGTTCGTGAGGTAGAAGATAATATGAGCTTGCTGAATGATCAGATCAAAGTACAGGTACAGCAGGCTAATGAAAATTATGAGCTGGCAAAAGCGCAGGACAGGGTATACGTACAGGCGGTAGATCAGGCCAATGAAAACTTCAGAATCGTAAAAGATAAATATGATAACGGTGTGGCAGATACGGATGATCTGCTGGAGGCTGACGTACAACAACTGCAAAGCAGAATCAATCTGGCTATCGGAAAAGCAAATACAGTAGAGAAGTATTATGATCTACTATTGACTAATGGAGAAATCAATCAGAAATAATCGTTATGGAAACTAATAATAAAGAAGGTAAAAAATCAAATAAAAAATTTGTCATCATCTTGGTGGTTCTTGTACTGCTGGGAGGTGGATATGGTACATATAAATATTTACACGGCCAGGCTCATGAGACGACAGATGATGCGCAGGTAGACAAAAATATGAGTCCTATCATCCCTCGTGTAGGCGGGTATGTGTCAAAAGTTTTTGTTAAAGACAATGACATCGTGAAAAAAGGAGATACATTGTTTACAATTGAACCTCAGGATTACCTGGTGAAAGTACAGGAAGCTCAGGCGGCTTTACTGGCTGCAGAGAGTTCTCTGGAAGTATCCAAAGCAGATGTTTTTGCTTCTTCTGCTAATGTAGCCATCTCTGATGCCAGTATCAAATCTAATGTAGGGAGTGTAGATGCGGCTAAAATACGTGCTGAACAAGCTAATAACGATTACGTACGGTATTCAAATCTGTATAACAATCATTCTATTACCAAACAACAATACGAGCAGGCTTTGACAGCCAAGCTGGAAGCAGAGAAACAGGTTGAGATTCTGCAACAACAACGTAATGCAAGTACATCTCAGCGTAACGCGGTTGTGAGTAAGACTACGGTTGCTTCTAAGCAAACTTCCGTTGCACAGGCGAATATTGAACGTGCAAAAGCGGTTCTTGATGCAGCCAATTTAAGTCTTTCCTATACTACTGTAGTTGCGTCTGTAGATGGTCAGGTATCGAATATCAAAATTCAACCTGGACAGATGATCAATCCCGGACAATCGTTGTTTTATATTGTTGACAACAGTGAAACCTGGGTGGTGGCCAATTTTAAGGAAACGCAGCTGAATAAAATGCGTCCCGGTCAGAAAGTAACTATTAAAATTGATGCTTTTCCGGATACAGAATTTGAAGGTGAAATCAACTCTTTCTCTCCGGCTACAGGATCCCGTTTCTCTTTATTACCTCCGGATAATGCGACCGGTAACTTTGTGAAGACGGTACAACGTCTTCCTGTCAAGATCAGATTAACCGATAAAAATACAAGTGATAAAATCGCATTATTGCGTCCGGGAATGAATGCGGACGTTGACGTTCATGTAAAATAGATATGGAAACATTACAACAGGATAGTCTGGTTGAATATGGTTTCCGTCGCGTAGTCATTACGATTACAGCTGTATTATGTGCCTTGCTGGAAATTGTGGATACGACTATTGTCAATGTAGCCTTGAATGACATGAAGGGCTCCCTGGGCGCTACGTTGACAGATGTTGCATGGGTGATTACAGCTTATGCTATCGCCAATGTAATTGTAATCCCGATGACCAGCTGGCTTTCGCAACAGTTCGGAAGACGAAACTATTTCGCAGCATCCATTATTATTTTTACGGTTGCTTCCTTTTTGTGTGGTAATGCAACCAATATCTGGGAACTCGTTTTCTTCAGGTTTATTCAGGGTATGGGTGGAGGTGCGCTTCTGGTAACTGCGCAGACGATTATCACAGAGAGTTATCCTCCGGAGAAAAGAAGTATGGCACAGGCCATCTACGGTATGGGTGTCATTGTGGGGCCTACCTTAGGTCCTCCGTTGGGTGGATATATCGTAGATGAATATTCGTGGCCGTATATATTTTATATCAATGTGCCTTTGGGTATTATTGCGACACTTTTAACCTTATCTTTCGTCAGAAGTCCGAAATATGGTAAGAAACAGTCTGCAAGTGAAGTGGATTGGTGGGGTGTGGTCTTTCTGATTATGTTTATCGGATCGCTGCAGTATGTGCTTGAACATGGACAACAAGACGACTGGTTTGAGAATCGTACGATTGTCACTTTGTCGATCTTATCTTTCTTTGGGTTGTTTTTCTTTATCTGGCGCGAATTGACATACAAGAATCCGATTGTCAATCTTCGGGTGCTGAAAGATAAAAATCTGCAGGTGGGAACTATTATGAGTTTCATTCTGGGATTTGGTTTGTTCGGGTCCACCTTTATCATCCCTATCTATACGCAGTCTATTCTGGGCTGGTCTGCCACAGATGCAGGGTTGTTGCTGATCCCGAGTTCGATTATGACCGGTTTGATGATGCCGTTTATAGGGAAAATGATTCAGGCGGGCTTACCACAAAAATATATGGTTGCAGTAGGCTTGTGTATATTTTTCGGGTTCTCATTTTTCATGTATGGTATACTGACGAATGACACAGGATCAGAGCATATGTTCTGGCCGCTGATTATACGGGGAGTGGGTCTGGGATTATTATTTGTACCGGTGATGACTTTATCTCTCTCTACTTTACAGGGAAAAGCGATTGGAGAGGGGGCTGCATTTACAGGGATGATGCGTCAGCTGGGCGGATCCTTCGGTATAGCCTTGATCACAACTTTTATTTCCAGAGATTCACAAAAACACCGGGTAGATCTGGTTTCACATCTGGACTCCAGCAGTTTTGAAGTGCAGCAGCGTATACAGCAGATGCAGGCTAATTTTATGTCTAAGGGATTCAGTTCCAATGAAGCGTTAGCTAAGGCGCATCAGCTTCTCGATCTTTCAGTCACCAAGCAAGCTGCAGTACTCTCTTATATGGATGTATTTCTGTATCTGGGAATTGTTTTTCTGATTTGTGTGCCTTTTGTACTGACAATTAAACAAGGTAAAAATAAAGTGGATATGTCCAATGTTCACTAATAACATAAAGGTCTTTCCCCGGGGAGGGGAAAGCCTTTCTTTGAATAAACCAATTATGAGGAGATCATTAAGTGCTATAAAATATTGTCAAAAGTAATAGCCGTATAATATAAGGCTCCGAGTGTAGGGCCTCCGGCATACTGAATGTAGTGCTTGTTAAAGATGTTACTTCCACCTGCTTTTATGGCTGCTTTTCCAACTCTGTAGCTTACCTGCGCATCGATATTGCTGTAAGCATTTACTCTTGCATTGACGAGCGGACTCTCCCAGTCAAATGCATCCTGCCATTTCCATACAATATTGAATCCGAAATTTGGGAGTATCTCTCTGTTACCAAAAGAAAGATTGGTTGCCCATTTGGGGGTATTAAAGCCGGTGACGAATATGTCTTTCTCTTTATTTTCAGTGATGGCACTGTAATTAATATTTCCGGAAAGGGTATACTTTTCGTAAAAATTGTACGTCAGCCCTAATGAACTTCCGTAGTTGTTATAGCTGTTTTTTGCATTGGTATATACTCTGTAACGGGTTTGTTTAGCACGATTGGCGGCCAGCATATCGATTACAGAAGCATCTGTAGTGATGCGATCTGTTGACGGTACAGCTACCTCTACCTGTCCTAAGAAACCGTGATATACATTGCTGTAAATATCCCAGTCAATAGCCAGTTTATTATCCAGGATAACGCTCTTATAGCCGATTTCGAAAGAAGTAATGCGCTCGGGATCGGTGGCTTTCAAATCGGTGACGGTCAGAAGCCCTTTATTCTTTAATGCAGCATCATTTGCTGTTAATCCTCCTGCGACGTCCTTATTCACGGCTGCATTGAAATTGTTAACGGAGGCCAGGGTATACGAATTGTCCAGGTAGCCCAAACCCTCATTTATATAAGAAAGACCGCCCACACGACGTACATTTCCATTGTTGACAAAAGAAAGAGCCTCAAAGAGTGCAGGAAAACGGAAGCCGTTCTGGAAAGAAGCTCTGAAATTGTGCTTTTCTGTAAGTGTGTATACTGCTGCAAAGCGTGGGTTAAATTTGGCTTTGAATTCGGGGTTATAATCTACACGAAGGGAAGCAAAAAGCTTTAACTTTTCTTCCAGCAGAGATTTAGTTACCTGAGTGAATCCGCCGAATTTTTTATAGTATACATTTTCTCCGAAAGAGCCATTTTCCAAAGGGATATTACGCTCGGCAACAGGTCTTTTGAAGTCTACGAAGTTATTTCCGTCCGGGATGACTTCATAAATAGTCGCATCTGCACCTAAGAGTATGTCCACCACTTCTACGTGACGGGAAAGATCCCATTGCCCGTTTGCATGATAGGTGCGGCTCATTTGTTTGAGTTTTGCACCGCCGGTACTTGTTCCGGTTGATACTCCTGCATTGGTATGATCCCAGTTGTTGATCCCAATAATTGTGTTTTTGAGTTCATCAAAAGCTTTTGTTCCGGCTTCTACACGTCCCAGATCCGCATCTGCGCGTGCTTGTCTGGCTGCATCAGCCAAAGCAATTCCGTTGTTAAGCTGTGTTTGGAGAGAGGCTTTGAATTTATCTCTCCAGGCATTGTTGGATAAGTGGGTAAGATCCAGATTATCCGCCAGAGGTTTGATATTGTATGAATCGCCGGTATTCTCCGAAGATATATATGTCCGGATGCTATAATCACTTCCTTTTAACTCCAGTTTATGATTCTGAACTCTTACATTATCAAGCTGAATTTTGTTTCCTCTTTGAAATACACCATCCATACGCCCAAAACGGTAGCTGTAGGATAATTCTGCATTTTCGCTTAGCCGGTAGTGTAATGCAGCATCAAATTTGAGATTCTCTACAGTAGGTTTGGATAAATCCTGTTCTTTGTAGCCGGTTCTTCTGACGATCAGAGACTGATTAGATTTTCCATTATATGTTAATCCTGATACCGTCACTGCATTATTATTTTCATCACCATAGATGTTCCATCCATCATATGCTGTATTATTAATGCCATCTAATTCCGGATAGGAAGGATTGGCGGTTACAAGGTTATTCGGATTTTGATCCTGATATGAATTAGATAACCAATCTGTTCCTCTCAAATAACTGAGATTGACTTTGAATGCAAATTTGTTGTTAAATGCTTTAGCGTATCGGATTGCATTTTCAGTTAGATTGCTCAGCTCCCGTCCTGTGCCTCCGGTATGATTGAGTCCGTTTTTACTGTATACACTCAGTCCCTGATATAAGAAGGGATTTTTTGTGAGCAGATTGGCCATACCATTAATAGCATTCATGCCATATAGTGCAGATGAGGCTCCGGGAGTGATTTCTATACTGGCAATGTCCAGTTCTGTAGGGCCGATAGCGTTTCCAAGTGGAACACCAAGAGTCGCTGCCTGCATGTCTACTCCATCAGCCAGTTGTACAAAACGAAAATTGTTCGGGATATTAAACCCTCTGGTATTCGGAATTTTAAAAGTGATACTGGAGGTTGTCATCTGAACCCCTTTTACATTTTCCAGAGCATCGTAAAAACTGGGAGCAGGAGACTGACGGATAGCCCGTATATCTAATTTTTCGATAGCTACCGGAGATTTAAGAATATTTTCTTCTACCCGGGATGCCGTGACTACGACTTCTTTTCCCAATATAGTCTGTGTGAGCAGTTCGAGGTTTAAATTGGATTCAGGTCCGGTGATTTCATAGGTCCGCGCTGCGAATCCTACTGCTGACACTTTAAGTTTGAACGGATATTTTGCTCTTGTGGTCAGTTTGAAATCTCCTTTATCATTGGTCGATGTTCCGTTGACTGTTCCTTCGACGAGTACAGTTACTCCCGAGATAGGTTGTTTTGATTCCTGATCAATAATGTGACCGGATAATTCAATAAGATTATTGCCCTGACTGTATGCGGATTGCACTGTAAAGAGGAATAAAATAAAAAGGATAGGTCGAAGTTTTGTCATTTAATTTTATAAAGTCTATAGAATAAGTAGACAAATATATTTTGATGAATGTTATTTTACAAATTAATTTGTGTTTGTGTATGTAATTGATTGTTTTTCAGTGTTTTAATTTTTTATAACAGGTGTAAATTTACTCTCCTAAATAAAACTTGTTCTGACTCGTCGGAAGGATTAAGGAGTTGTTCTTTGCTCTGTTGGTGAGTGGAGCAGCAAACGTATCTGGTTTTTAACCTCTCTCCCGATACATCGGGATCTCTCCTTGAAAAGGAGAGAGGAGGGGGTCGCTAAGGGGCTTCAGTTTACTTCTAAGGAAGGAGGAGAGATAAGCTCCGTTAAAAAGTTCCCTCTCCTTTCTAAGGATAGGATTAGGGAAAAGTTCTTTATTCTGCTAATGAAGGTGTAAGCAAACGGATTTAGTTTTTAACCTCTCTCCCGATACATCAGGATCTCTCCTTGAAAAGGAGAGAGGAGTAGTTCCCTAAGGAGCTTCAGTTTACTTCTAAGGAAGGAGGAGAGATAAGCTCCGTTAAAAAGTTCCCTCTCCTTTCTAAGGAGAGGGTTAGGGAGAGGCTCTTTATTTTGCTAATGAAGGTGTAAGCAAACGGATTTAGTTTTTAACCTCTCTCCCGATACATCGGGATCTCTCCTTGAAAATGAGAGAGGAGGGGTTCGCTAAGAGTGTATACAAAAACACCTTACTTAATTAACTTAAGTAAGGTGTCTCGAATAATAAGTATAATATGTATTAACTGTACATCTCTGCTCTTTGTGCCTGAACGGCTTCGCTATTGATGTATTCGTCATAAGTCATCAGCTTATCGATGATTCCTTTAGGAGTCAGCTCTATGATACGATTTGCTACTGTTTCTGTCAATTCGTGGTCACGTGAGGTAAACAGCATAGATCCTTTGAAATCTTTCAAACCGTTGTTTAAAGCGGTAATAGATTCCAGATCCAGGTGATTGGTTGGTTCGTCGAAAATCAAAAAGTTAGCTCCCTGAAGCATCATTCTGGAGAACATACAACGCATTTTCTCACCTCCGGACAAGACTGATGCCTTTTTAAGAACTTCTTCTCCTGAGAATAGCATTTTACCTAAAAATCCACGAAGGAACTGTTCATCTGCTTCCGGATTAGTCGTGTATTCTCTCAACCAATCGATCAGGTTGTCATTCTTACCATCAAAGAATTCAGCATTCTCTATTGGCATATCTGCCGGGGTAATCGTAATTCCCCATTTGAATTCGCCTTGAAAATCTTTATCACGGCCGGTGATGATATCGTAAAATGCAGAAGTAACAAGTGAATTGCGTCCTAAGACTGCAATCTTATCACCTTTGTTGATCATGAAATTAATGTCTTTGAAGAATACTTCTCCACTGACTGTTTTGCCAAGACCTTCTACTGATAAAGTCTGATCTCCCGGTTCCCGGTTCATCTGATTAAACATGATAGCCGGATATTTACGGTTAGATGGTTTAATCTCTTCTATATTGATTTTATCAAGAGCTTTCTTACGGGAAGTTGCCTGTTTGGATTTAGATGCATTGGCCGAGAAGCGACGGATAAATTCCTGTAATTCCTTGACTTTATCTTCCATCTTTTTATTTTGATCCGTACGTTGTTTCAGGACCAGTTGAGAAGACTCATACCAGAATGAATAGTTACCGGTATAGATGGTCATTTTGCTGAAATCAATATCTACGATATGCGTACATACGGCATCCAGAAAGTGACGGTCGTGAGAAACGACCAGTACGATTGCTTCATAAGTTGCCAGAAAATCTTCTAACCATGCAATGGTGTTGATGTCCAGGTCATTGGTAGGCTCATCCAGAATCAGGATGTCTGGTTTTCCGAATAAAGCCTGCGCCAAAAGCACACGTACTTTCTGATTACCATCCAGTTCTTCTAACAATTTATAATGCAGGTCTTCTGAAATCCCCAGGTTACTCAATAAGGTAGCTGCATTACTTTCGGCATTCCATCCATCCATTTCCGCAAAAAGACTTTCCAGTTCACCGGCACGCTCGCCATCTGCATCTGTGAAATCTTCTTTTAAGTAAATGGCATCTTTTTCCTTCATGATTTTGTAGAGCTCCTGATTACCAATCAGAATAGTCTCAATGACGGAAAATTTATCAAATTCATAGTGATTCTGTTTCAATACAGACATTCTTTCACCGGGAGTGAACGCTACAGATCCTGTTGAAGGATCGATCTCTCCGGAGACAATCTTTAAGAAAGTGGATTTTCCGGCACCATTTGCACCGATTATACCGTAGCAGTTTCCAGCAGTAAATTTAAGGTTGACATCTTCGAACAGCACACGTTTGCCGAAACGAAGAGAAAGATTGGACACATTAATCATGGCGCAAAGATACGGTTTATTTCCAGAAAAACGGGTAATAAAAAAGAGGATAAACCGGTGTGGAATATCCTCTTAAACAAGTGGGGTGTGGCGTTATTTATTCCACCATATTTTATTGGTGATGACGTCGTCTCCCTGAGATTTTAAAGCATCCTGATAGTTTGCTTTATTGGTATTCTGTTCAATGATCGGGTATACCAATCTGTTTGGAATAGCCGTGCCTACTTCAGGTGTAAAGTAGTAGGTTTTTGTGACACCTCCCACAAGACCGGTCCATAACAGATCTCCGCTTTTGATCAGGAATAAGGGATATCCTGTCCGGCGTATTTCTGACCAGGATTCTATACCTTGATTGTAAAGGGCCAGATATTTTTGAGTCAGTACATTTTGTTTGTTAGCTGCCGGTAATGCAGAAAGATATGTGGCTGCATCTGTATCATTTACACCCCATTTTGTTAATGAAGCTTTTACTCCGTTAGCATAGGCTGTCTGATCCCAGTTTTTATATTCAGAAATCAAAAACTCAACTTCGGAGTATTCCTGTAATACTTCCGCATAGTTTGCTGCATTAATGATTGTTCCCGGTAATGAGATCGTGTTTTCCGGAAATAGTTGTCCTGCTTCGAGCGGTAGTCCGTAGATTTGTCCGTTATATACACCACTTGCATTTGGATTGGCATATTTAGCCAGCCTCGGATCCGGAGTTGTAAAAGGTCCGCGAATTCCTTTCAGGGCATCGATAATAACATTAGAAACGGCAAAATCCTTTCTGTTTGCAATTACTGTAGCACGGTATAATGGAGCTTCATTTGGGGATGCTGATGAATATTTGAAAGCTGCATTATCATCATTCGATGTGAATACACCTTGTGCCAGCGCACTTTCAATATGGGTACGGGATAATGCGGCATCTTTGAGTGCTATACGTGTTGCCAGACGCAGGCGTAAAGAGTTTGCAAATTTATACCATTTTTGATTGCTTCCTTTGTAGATATTATCTGATGTGCCGAATGTGTTGGCAGAGCTGTATTTGAATAAGGTGTCTGCGGCCTGTTTCAGTTCGTTGAGAATATCTTTATAGATCTTTTCCTGTGTAGCATATTTGGGGGTCAGATTGTCCGGACTTTGTTGTAAGGCCTGGAAATCAGCATCCTTGTTGCCGTAAGATTCGTAGGGAATATCACCGAATACATCTGTCAGCGAATGAAAAAGATAGGACTTCAATACGCGTGCTATAGCGATCTGGTTTGTATTGGTTCCCGCATTATTCGCCGTCACTCCGATACGTGTAGCTTCATCTGTGTTGAGTTTGATAATCTCATTCAGATTATTAAGCGCTTTATACGATTTGATCCAGAAATTATCCGAATAACTTGTCGGTATCTGATAGCGGGAAGGATCGGTATAAATATTCTGACTAAAATACTGTGCAAACAATTGTGCTCCTCTGTAGTTGATCTCTTCACTGCGGATAGCGTCCATCGTTTGTTTCTGGGCAGATATCAGCAGACTTGTCGTCGATACTTTAGCCGGAAGATTCGGATTTGTATTTATCTCTGTAAATTTCTCATCTGAACATGAAGCCTGTATCAATAATGATAGACCTAGTAAACCTGTATATGTGAATTTGAGTAATTTCATGGAAAATTAGAATTTAAGATTAACATTAAAACCATAAGTTACCGGGGTAGGAATGTTTCCTCCTTCTATACCTTGTACATTGCCTCCGCTATTGGTAAATTCAGGATCGATATACTTGCTTTTAGTATAGATATTCCAAAGGTTACGGCCATAGAGAGATACGCCAAGATTTTTCACAAATGTGGTATTCTTAAGCCTGAATGAATAACCAACAGTTACTTCGCGCAACTTGATAAAGGTTCCGTCAAAGATGGAGAACGTAGTCGGTCCGTTGTACTCGTTACGAGCCCACTGCTGAGCTGTAATACGGGTGTCGTTTTCTGAAATATTGGATACCGTGTAAGAACCGTCCGAGTTAAAAACTACATTGCCTTTGACACCATCTAATATGACGCCTGTTTCACGGATATTATTTTCTGCGGTACGATCTAATATACCTGCATACATACCGACTTTATACGTTTGAGAGAAGAAGCTTCCACCTACACGGCCATCGATTAAAAATCCTAAACTTAGGTTTTTGTAGCGGAACTGGTTTTGAAAGCCAAATATGTAGTCAGGAAGTACAGATCCCAATGGTACGAGTTGGGATGTTCTCATATACGTACCATCTGCCTGAACAACTCTTCTGCCATCATCTGTTTTTACAAAATCATACCCTAACAATTGTCCGTATTGCTCACCTTCTCTGGCAACAAGGCTTACCAGTGAATTGCTCAGTGTATACGTATTGGCATCATCAGATAGCTTGATTACTTTATTTCTGTTGCGGGACCAGTTTAATGTACTGTTCCATTCCAGGTTTTGAGATTTAACAGGCGTACCGTTCAGCGTTATTTCCAAACCTTTGTTATTGATCTTACCGGCATTGATAATTTTGTATTCATATCCGAATGCAGGAGAGACAGGTAATGGAATGATCTGGTTTCTGGAACTGTTATTATAGTAAGTCACATCAATTCCGACTCTGTTTTTAAGAAATTGAAGGTTCAGCCCCGTCTCCCAGGAAGTCGTAATTTCCGGTTTCAGTAACGGGTTGTTCAGTTGATTCTGTAAACTTGTGGAAGGAAGTCCGTCAAACGAGAGATCTACACCATACACTTTGTATAATTGATAAGGATCTGTGTCATTTCCCACCTGCGCCCATCCCAGGCGTAATTTACCGAATGAAAGCCAATCCAGATTTTTAACACCTTCTAACTGACTGAAGATAAAACTTCCTGTGAATGATGGGTAGATAAATGAATTGTCATCGACTGGTAGAGTAGAGGACCAGTCGTTACGTACCGTACCATCAATATATAGTAAATCATTGTATCCTAAAGAGAAGCTACCGTACAGGGAAGATACTCTTTTGTGAAAGCGGTTATTATCAACTTTAACGCTGGAAGCATTTTTTAAATTATAGTATTCAGGTACTATCAACCCGCCCTGTGTAATGGCATAATCTACTTTCCGTTGCTGATCGCGTAAGTTTGCACCTATGTTAGCTACTAAAGAAAATTTATCCCAGTTCTTTTTGGCTGTAGCGAGGAATTCGTAGTTGTATTCATTCAGCTTATTACTGGATTCTTCGTATTGCGAAGCAGAGCGGGAGTATACCGCTATGCGATCCTGATAATTAAAGCTGTAAATGTCTCCATGTACTTTTGCTCCTACGGTCAACCAGTTATTGACATCATATTGTAATCCGAAATTACCGTAAAAGCGATCCCGGCTCTCTTCCATATAACTTTCATATGCAGACCAGTACGGGTTGTCAATAAATCTGGTGGCTTCTGCAGCCGGAGTATTTTGCCAGCCTGTACGGTTCCACGCCAGCGGAGTGCCATCTGCACGTTTATAGTTTTCTAATATTTTGTAGTCCACCTGTACTGCTCCCCACTGGAAGGCTTCCAGCATAATATTACGGTTAGAAGCTCCGCTCCAGGGTTTACCAAGAGAAGAATTTTTGATATAGTTGAGTGTAGAAGTGATCTTCAGATTGCCTAACTGTGTTCCTCCCGAAAAATTCAGGGTGTTACGGTCAAGACTGGAATTAGGGATTGTCCCGGATACATTCTTGTTGGTATACGAAAATCTGTAGTTTGTACTTCCACTTGTTCCTGCTATAGACAGGTTATTCGTATTGGAAATACCCGTTTTGAAGAAATAATTTACATCATTCTTAGGGTAGGACCATGGAGTCGGTTTGAGGTAATTTGCTTCATCTTCCGGATTCAGGCTATACCACTGTAATACCGGTGTGCCATCCAGACGAGGTCCCCAGCTTTCATCAGATGCGTAATCTACAATTTTGTAATCTGTACCATTGATATTCGCTGTCGGGAAGGTAGTCGCATATCCCTGACCGTATAATTTTTGTCTTTTGGGAAGGCGTACGATATTTTCAAAATCTACACCTGTATTAAGGCTGATATCTACACGTTCACCTTTAGCAGCTCTTTTTGTAGTGATCAGGATGACCCCGTTTGCTGCTCTGGATCCGTAAAGTGCTGCTGCGGAAGGTCCTTTTAATACCGAAATATTCTCAATATCATCCGGATTAAGATCCTGGATCATGTTTCCGACATCTTTTCCCGCACTACCATTTATCGTTGCGCTGCTGTTAAGATCGCTGTTGTCCATAGGTGTACCGTCTACGACATAAAGAGGCTGATTATTTCCGGCAATAGAGTTGATACCTCGCAGCAATACGCGTGTAGATCCACCGATGTTACCGCCTGATGAGACAACCTGTAAGCCTGCTACTTTTCCTGAAATAGCACTGAGTGCATTTGTAGGACGGGTTTGCAGTTCAGTAGATTTGACTTCCTGTACCGCATAACCCAATGCTTTTTTCTCACGGGATATACCAAGTGCAGTTACCACTACTTCTGTAAGTTGTGTATTTTCACTTTTCAGACTGATTGCCAGCTGCTGTCCGCTTTTGACTGTAAGTGTCTGCGATTCATATCCGATAAAAGTGATGCGGATTTTTGTTTCTGCAGAGGAAATTTGAAGCGTAAAAGCTCCGTTCTGATCTGTTTGTGTTGTATGTGTACCACCTATTTCAGTGACGGTTACTCCGGATAGTGGAAGATTTTGCTCATCTGTTACTTTTCCGGAAACATTATTATTCTGCGCATGCAGGTAAGACGGAAGTAGTATGCCGACGATAAGAATAAGAAAATGATGAATTTTTAAATTCATGAATGTAAAAGTTTAGTTCATAAAATATTAATATAAAAAAAGGATAGGGGTAGGAAAACAATGATTTGCATTATTTTCCTGAGAGCATTCGAAAGCAGTAGTGTTTGTGTGTTTTGGTATTCATTGCAATTTATTATTTTGCAAATATATAAAATCTATATGAATGGTAGATTATATAGTTTAAAAAAATTATTTTATGACAGTAAATCAGTAATAAAGATTTTAAAGGGTACCCTTATTTCAGAACTTATCTGTAATTATTAGTTTTTGGAAATTGAATAAAAGGGGAAGGGATACGTTATCAGGCAGATTGTATCAAAGAAAGCTATCTGGTGAGAGAAGGCTTATATATGGAAATATGTTTGAAAGCAGTCATTGCAGAGTTATTACATAACGCTCGAACATGTCGTCGCAAATACCAGTATGAGAGCTACGACCAATAGAATTGCAAAAGTTGTAAATGGAGTTCTTTTCATTTTAGTTCAGTATTGAATAGTTAAATCAGGTACTTGCAAATATCGTACCTAAGATAAATTTACCTTCCTGAACTGTTGCTGGTTTCTTAAAGTTTATCCAATAAAAAGAAGTAAGATTTAAAACCATGATGCATAAATGGATGATTTATGTCATTCGGAAATGAGCTCGTATAGCTGCTATCTGGTTTTAAAACAATGTGTTGGCCTGCTCGCATATAATTTGATGAGGGGAAATATTTCGGCTCCACTAAATTAGGATATTTTTTTTTGAGAAAAGTGAAAACTTTATGGCCCAGTAATTTTTCTATATTTTTTTGACTTTTTTCTGTAGGTTTTTTTATCCTATTAAGATAATGTTTTATCACAATCTTTTTGCCGAAGGATTGTTTTTGTATTGCTTTCTGTAATTGCGGAAAAGGATTAATCTCATTAAAATCATCTAATTTCTGTACAGAAAACGGTGTTTCAGGAACCCAATCCATTGTATTGACGACATTGAACGCCCATCCTATCTGCGTATCCGCTTCATATTGATAGGCATAATACAGGTTTCCAACTTTTGGTGCAGCAGAACTGTATGTTTTAAACTGTATATCTTTTGGTAATTGTCCCTGTTGTTGCAGATGGCGAAGATGGGAAGTTAAAAGGTAACTGATGGCTCCGCCCTGACTATGTCCTGTAATATAGATATCTTTTATACCAGCTTTATAACATGAGTCCAGATGAGGTAAAATATCAGCAGAGAGAAAACCAATGCTGAATGTCCAGCCTACGTGAACTGCTGCTTTAGGGTCGTCCGAAAAGTTATATTCAAAAATCCGGGATTCGTCTAATTGTAACTGCCCTTTGGCAGGAATCATAGCTGCATAGAAATTAGCCATCCAGCTTTCCGAGCTTGATACTGTTCCTCTGATTCCTATTATAGCCTGTTTATGTTGATCGTTTGTCCACAGCCACCAGCGGTTTTCGAGTCCCATAACGGGGGATGTGTATTTCAACGTAAAATCCTGATATACGGGATGATCTTTTACCTGGCTCATTAAGGTGAGCATGGTTCTGTATTCCTCTTTCTCAAAGCCTGGTTTGAGGGATTGTGCGAATGTAAGGGATGTATAGAGACTTAAGACGACTATCAGAAACGGGTATTTCATACAGAGGAGTTAATGTTTTATTGTATTGTTTACAATAATAAGGTCTTTTGATCTGAAATACAATCTGCAGGTTTAAGATTAACATTAAATTAACCCCATTCTGTTTGTTTTCTGTGTTTGTCAGGAACTCATTTTAACAATACTTCCTTTTTCCAAATCCTTGATAACTGTTACGGACATAGGAATACGTTCTTTCAACTCTTCCACATGTGAAATGATACCGACTATTCTGTTTTCCTTATTGAGATATTGTAATGTCTCGAATACGGTATTCATACTTTCTGCATCCTGTGTGCCAAAACCTTCATCAATAAAGAAGAAATTTTTATCGGCCTTATTGAGCGATTGTATATTTTCGGCTAATGCTAATGCCAGACAAAGGGATGCCTGAAAGCCCTGTCCTCCGGAAAGTGTTTTTACAGAACGATGATAGCCGTTGTTGAGATAATCGATGACCTCGAATTCGTTGGCTTCATTGATAATGAGGCTGAGCTGATTTTTGGTGAGCCGGTGGAAACGCTGATTTGCAATATCGCATAAGCGTTGTAAATGGATGCTCGATACATAATTTACAAATCCCGAACCCTTAAACATATTATCAAGTGTGCGCAGATTATCTTTGCGGTGGCTCAACTTTTCAAACTCTGTCAGAAGTTTTCCTTTTTTCTCGAATTCCTGTTCCAAACGTTGCAATTCACGTTCTAATGCTCCTGTGTGTGCGATCTGCAATTCCTGTGCAGATTTCTTTTCTTCTAATTCGATTTTTGTACGTTCGAAAAGCTCTTCGTCAAAATCCTGAACCGAACTGTTCTGCATAAGCTCGGTGATTTGATTTTGAAGTGTTTCGTAAGCTACTTTATAGTCTTGTATACATTTCCGGTTTTCAATGACAGGCAGATTTTTTTGTAATACGAGCTGAATGGCTCTCATACCCGGCAGATGTTGCTGCTCGATGTGAGCGAGTATTTCCTGATTCAGCGTGTCGATCTTTTGTACCGTAGTCTGGTAATTCTCCAGTGCCTCTGTATGTTTTCCTTGTATAGAAGCGATTATTGTGTGGAGTTGATTGATCGCTGTCTGCAGCGTTTTATGCTGTTCTTCAGTAGTTATTATCAGTTCCTCGGCGCTTTGTATTTCTGTTAAGAGATCCTGATCGCTATCATTGTTATAATCTTCAATCTGAATAGCTTGTATCTGAATCTTATGCTGGGTGATCAAGCCTTCTATAACGGCAATTTGTTGAGTGAACTCATTTAATGACCGTTCGAATTTTGCTGCTTTACTCTGTGTCTCTGTTAGCTGTACACGCAGTGATTTTAACAGCAGCTCAGCTTCTTTTATCTGTATTTCACTTTGTCTTAAAGCTGCTTTCTTTTCGTCAAACAGGGTACGGTCGTCCCAATGGAAATTTTCCCAGCTGAATCGGGAACGGAGTGCTGTGAGTTGCTCATCTGCCTGTTGCAACTCTTTTCCGGCAGCTTCCAGTTGTACTTTTTTATCCTGATAGGTTGTACTCCATCGGGTCGTCTGACTGAGAAGGGATTGCAATTGCTGTTGTCTTTCTGTAATCTCCGTTTGTTTTGCTTTTAATTCCTCTAACTGTATGCTGACATCATGTATCTGCATCGGGTGCGGATGATCCAAAGATCCGCAAAGGGGGCAGGCTTCTTCATGATGAAGGTTGTCTGCAAAGCGACCGAGTTCTTTTTGTACATGTAAATCAGTTTCCTGTTTAGTTAGCGCTCTGATATCAACGGTAATCTGCTGGAGTTGACTGCTGATTTCAGATTCCCAATTATCTACTGTATAGCCGTTATCTGTAAATAAACCTGTTATTTCTTCCTGCTGTGCCTTTAAAAGATCAATCTTTTCGATTAGAGCAGATTTGTTTTTCAGGAGCAGATCATGACGTTGGTACCAGTTGTCTATTTCTATCAATTCAGAAGTGTCGATCTTGACAGATTTTAGCTGTTCGAGAGTTGTTTCCTGAAGATTTATATCTTCTGTAAAAAGCTGTTCTTCCTTTCGTGTCTGTTCCAGTATAGGTGTTCCTTTAGCTAAACGGCTTTGCAGATTATTTTTTTCAGCCTGTTGTGTTCTTATCTGAATCAGATTTTTAAGATCACTGATTTTTATTCTGAACTCTTCCGTTTTCAGGAAATCTTTTTCAACTTTCTGAAAAGAATGCTCTTTCTCTTTCAGTATCAGGGATGTTTGCTGTTTCTCCTGTAACAGATTCTGGATTTTTAGTTCCAGCTGATCCTGATCCCGTTGTAAAGAATCGATTCTATCCAGAGGTTCCCGAAACAGGGACACCAGTTTTTCATATTCATCCAGTTCTTTTTCCAGATGAATGATTTCAGCTTGTTTTAATTTTAACTGTGCAAACTGTTCTTCTTTTTCCTTCAGATTCTCACGATTGGTTTTCGCTTCAGACAGTATTTTGTAACTGTTTTCTGTTTGTTGATATGCTGATCTTAGTGTGTCTAATAATGCTTTAGCGTCGTTTAAAGCAACTTTTTTCAGTTCAATTGTTCCTGAGTTTATTTCTTCAAATCCGGATAAGGCACCCTGAAGGTGCTCCATCTTTCTGTTGTTGTCAATTTGGAGCACGGATACTTTTGGTCCCAGGTCGTATTTATCAAGGTTGAAGATTTCCTTCATCATATCCGAGCGGTCTTTACCTTTGAGGTCAAGAAACTCTTTAAACTGTCCCTGAGGAATGATGATAGTTCTTTTAAAATTCTGATAAGTCAAATTGGTGATATGGGTAGCATCTGCTGATTCCATAGGAACCCAGTTCTGCTGCAACCATTCATAAGCAACCCTTTCTATCGTGGAGGTCTGATCAAATTTCTTTTTTCTTTTCCAGTGTACGGCAAATCTGAACTTGCGGTTTTCAAAATTGATGAAATCAAAGATGATAGTAGCAGCTGCAGATTTAAGATTGAGCATATTGTAGCTACGGTTCTCTTTGGAATTGAGACGTTCGGTGTTACCGTACAAGGCAAAACTAATCGCTTCGAGAATGGAGGATTTTCCGGAACCGACATTCCCGAATATACCAAATAATCCCGCTTCAGTAAGCCTGGTGAAATCTATTTCCTGTTTTTCCTGATAAGAATATAAGCCTTCTATACTTAAATATATGGGTAGCATCTGTTAGTCTTCTGTATCGTTGGTACTGTTCAAAACTTCGTTAAATAAGGAGATCAGTTCATCATTAACCTCTTGTCCGTATCTGGATTTAAAATAATCTTTGAAGAGATCCTGTATATCCTGCTCAAGGTTGATATGCGCTGCAGCAGACAGTTGTTGCTCCTGTTGTCTGACGATTGGTATAATATGGATAATTCCGTCATGTGCTGCATGAATACGTTTCAGATCCTGTGAGGTTGCAAACGTTTCACTTACCAGTGTGAGTTCTACCAATGCATTTGGATGTGTCTGCAGCCACGATACCGCTTCGTCCGTATTATCGAAGCGTTTGCGATAAAGCCTGCGTCCGGATTGCAGATTGCGTGTCTTTATCTGTACCTGTCTGTTTGCTTCGGCTTCAATAATGACTACTTTCTTTTCCTGTCCGGCTTCGGAAAATGAATAGGCAAGCGGACTACCGCTGTAGACTACCGGTGCAAGAGGTCCACCTATATTCTGATAGCGATGGAGATGCCCCAAAGCGGTATATTGTATTTGTAAAGGTATACCGTCTGAATACACGATATCTGCATTTCCTATTTTGATGGGTTTCTCTCCATCCGGTTCTTCGAGTATTTCGCCTCCTCGCTTTAGCATATAGAGGTGAGTGACCAGAATGTTTACACCATATTTATCTGCATAGCTATCTGCCAGTGTGCGCCAGGTATTTTTGAGCACCTCATTGAGATTTTCTCCTTTGTCAGTAATCCCCAGATACTGTTTGAGACGAATTTCGTTTGCAAAGGGAGTGGACAGTATGCGTAACGGAGATGAATGCTTTGGCAGCTGCAGTTCTATAAAGCCAAGATCGGATCGTGTAATCGTAAATCCGTTTTCTATCTGAATAGGCTTGATGGCTGTGTCAGGGTATCCCATAAATATAATTCCGCATTCACGGGCCAGAGCGTCAGGCGCATTTATACGGTCGGGACTATCGTGATTTCCAGCAATTGCAAGCACGGGGCGTGCTCCATTGTTAGCAAGCCTCTTGAGGGTCTTATATAATAAATCTACGGCTTCAACCGGAGGATTGAACGTGTCAAAGAGATCTCCTGCTACAATAACTGCATCTACCTGTTCTTCTTCTGCAATATTACATATTTCTTCAAGTACGACACGTTGTTCTTCTATTCTTGTGAAGAAGTCCAGTTTTTTTCCCAGATGCCAATCGCCCGTATGCAGTATCTTCATGCTTTTTAATTGTTATGCTAATATACCTTTAATCTGTAAAAGGTCGAAATACCTTTTAGGTTATCATATGCTTACAGCATCAATGTACCATTGCTGACAGGAGTTGTTGTTGTACCTATGCGTCTGATTTTCTGTCAGAATGCCCCAGATCTTTATCTCTGGCAACGATATCACGAACTAATTGTTTTAATTCTTTTATTTCAGGAAAGCGTCCCATGCGTTTGCGGTCAAAAATTTCCGTTTCATCAACAGTAATCAGGTAGCGTCCGCTTATTTCGCTGGGTTTCAGGGTTACAGCATGGAGTTCTTCTGTAAAGGTAGTCAGGAGCTCCTGTGCCATATATGCTGCACGTAACATCCAGCCGCATTTGGGGCAGTATTCTATTGTAATGGTTGGCTTCATCGCAAAAACTATGTCATTATTCTTGACTAATTTATGGATTTGTACACGCAATCCGGGTATATTTTGCTATTTTAGATATCTCATTTCTTTATAAAACTCCATTTACTATGAAACACTCTACACTTCTTGCTGTTTTTCTTTTGCTCTTTCAGGGTATACTTTTAGCACAATATGATCTAAAGAAAGATGTTGCTTATTATCCGGAGGCAAAGGGTAAAACGGCTGAATATGAAAGATGTAAACTTGATTTTTATTACCCCGTCGATAAGAAAGATTTTGCTACCATACTGTGGTTTCACGGAGGAGGATTGACCGGTGGTCAGAAGGAAATTCCGGAATATCTGAAAAACCGCGGAATGGCAGTAGTAGGAGTAGGGTATCGTCTTTCACCTCAGGCCAATGTCGAAGGTATTATTGAAGATGCTGCTGCGGCTATTGCATGGGTATTTAATCATATTGAAGAGTATGGTGGTTCCAGACGACTTGTTTTTGTATCGGGACATTCGGCAGGCGGATATCTGGGAATGATGACGATATTAGATAAACATTATCTGCAAAAGTATACCATAGATGCAGATCAGATAGCCGGATTAATCCCCTTCAGCGGACAGGCGATAACACATTTTACGAGTCGTCAGGAGCACGGTATAGCAGAGAAGCAACCGACTATAGATCGTTTTGCGCCCTTGTTTCATGTTCGTCAGGATGCTCCTCCGATCTTGTTAATAACAGGTGACAGAGAGCTTGAGATGTTGGGCCGATATGAAGAGAATGCTTATCTGGCACGTATGTTAAAAATAACAGGTCATAAAGACGTTCGTTTACTGGAACTTCAGGGATTCGGACATAATATGCAGTATCCTGCCTATCCGTTATTAATAAAGGAAGTAGAGGAAAGGACAAAAAAGATTTTACAAAAATAAGCGGAAAGATTCAGGAGTCTGAGTCACAGACAAAGAAAAGCGGTTTTAAAACAAAAAAGGAGCACCAGCTCCTTTTTTTTATCTTTTTTTATAAGGATACTACTTCCGGATGTTTTTTACCGTTATGACAAGTCATGCAACTTATCTGAGCTATTGTTCCGGATTTTTCGTCTTTATGTGTGAAATATTTTTTATTGATTTTCTGAGTCATCTTCATCATACTTCTTGCAATTTCTTTATGCGGGTTTTCATCGCTTGCAAAGTCCATTTTCTGAGGGTCAGTGGTACTTTTAGCATGGCAGAAATTACATTTTACGCCTAATGCCACTTTAAAGTCGTCCATAACTTTGTCCAGCTCTTCATTACTTATATTTTTAGGAAGTACTTTCAGATTTTTTGCTTTTTTTTCCTGCGTAGGCTGGGGAGCCGGAATAAATGCACTCAAAGCGATAATGGCAGAGAAAATAACAGTTACAATAGCGATTTTTTGAAGTCTCATAATGTAAAGTGTTTATGTGGATTGTCGTGTTAATGTAAAATTAGGATATAAAGATCACATATGGTTATACAATAATCTATTTAGAATTTGTATCAATAATCCGTCAAGAGTTTGTATTTTAGTGACCCGAATATTAAATTTTTGACCCTATGTATATGTATATCAAGTCTGTAGTAAGTTTTTTAATATTTTTAACTTTCTTTATTCAGGCAACAGTTGCACAACCAAGTCCGGTTAAGGGAGAGACTGCATACCCTTTTATGATCCAGTTACCTAAAGCTGAAATTCTTGAGAATAAGCCTCCTATATTAGTGTTTCTTCATGGCAGAAGTTTATCAGGGACTAATCTGAATCGGGTAACCCGTTACGGAGTACTCTATGCGATGGCTAAGGGTCAGGAAGTACCAGCCATTGTAATAGCTCCGCAATCCAGAGGTGGATGGGATCCAGATAAAGTAATGGAAGTAGTTGATTACACAATCAAGAAATATAATGCGGACAGTTCCAGAATATATGTTGCCGGCATGAGTATGGGTGGATATGGCACTATGGATGTAGCTGGAAAATATCCTGACAGAATAGCTGCAGCAGTAGCTATTTGCGGGGGAGGCACATTGAGTTATGCACAAAATCTGGCTAAAGTACCTCTTTGGGTACAACATGGAAATAAAGATTATATCGTACCGATGTCCGAATCCAAAAAGATTGTCAATGCTATAAAAAAAGCAGATGCAGATGCGGACGTTACGCTAACTATTATCCCGGGAGGGAATCACGGTAGTGTAGAGCGCCTTTTTCATCAGGATGATATTTATGACTGGATGTTCAAGCATGTAAAAAATTAAATGATCTATAATCAAAAATGCTAATATTTTTAGTATTTTTGATTATGGAAGAGACGAATTACTTTAAGGGAAGAGGCGCACAGGTCAATCCAAATAATAAATTTTTTACCTCTCAATATGTACAGGAGCATATTGAAGGTTTAGATGAACCCTTTCTGGAGCATGTGCCTACGCAATTGATTCCCACTCATCCTAAGAAAATTATTTCCGTTTCGGATAGTCCGGATCTCCATTTTACACAATCTATTAATCCTTACCAGGGATGTGAGCATGGTTGTATTTATTGCTATGCCCGCAATGCTCATGAATATTGGGGATTCAGTGCGGGATTGGATTTCGAACGCAAGATACTGGTGAAATATGATGCTGCCCGTCTCCTGGAAAAGCAATTTAATAATATAAACTATCAGCCTTCTACAATTATGCTTTCCGGTAATACAGATTGCTATCAACCTATTGAACGCAAACTAAAGATTACAAGGTCTATTCTGGAGGTCATGTTGAAGTACAGACATCCGGTATCTATCATCAGTAAGAATACATTGATGTTGCGGGATCTCGATATAATTGAGGAGCTTGCTTCATTGCAGTTGATCTCTGTAGCTGTTACTATCAATTCTCTGAGTGAAGAGGTAAGGCAGAAGATGGAACCCCGTACAGTAACTGCTTCAGCAAGATTGAAGCTGATTGAAAAGCTAACCGGTAAAGGAGTGCCGGTAATGCTTATGGTGGCGCCAATAGTACCCGGAATCAACAGCGATGAGATACCGTTACTGATCAAAAGAGCAGCAGAAGCGGGAGCGCGTTCGGCCAGCTATACTGTTGTCAGGCTAAATGGTGCTATAGCTGGCATCTTTAAGGATTGGTTATATAAAAATTATCCGGACCGTGCGGACAAAGTGTTGCACGGCATAGAGGATTGCCACAACGGAAAACTGAATGACAGTGAATTTGGAAGAAGGATAAGAGGAGAAGGAAACCTTGCGGAAAGTATACGTGATCTGTTTCGCTTATCTGTAAAACAACACATGGGTAAAAATGATCTTCCAACACAAAGAACTGATCTGTTTCAGGTTCCTAACCGAGGGCGACAACTGGGACTTTTTTGATATTTGCTGTAGATATAATTGAAAAGCTCAGAAATAATTGTTTCTGAGCTTTTTTATTATGGAACGAGTAGTGTTGTTGTTTGTTTTAAGTTGTTTTATATGCATAAGGCTTTGTTTTTTATTTTTTAGGGTACGAAGTAACGACCTGACTTACTTTCCATATTTCTCCATCGCTGCAAACAGTTACATATTCTACTTTTGTAAAGTTCTTGTACGTCAATGTGATTTTAGCAATTGCACAATTGTCATTGCGTTCGATAATGGTATGACTTGTCTGGCAGTTCTGCACATAGCCTTTCTGGCTTTTTACATAGTCTATAAATGGTTTTTTTGAATGGGTTATCACTTTTGAAGGAGTGGAAACTGTCTGAAAGAAATTGTCTGTGAACAAATTTTCAATATTGGCAGGATTTCCCATAGTCGTCGTTTCGATATAATTGCTGATTACAGCATCTGCTGAATAATTTTTGCCAGGATTATAAATTCCGGAAGCAAAAGAGCTTGTTGTTATTGCAATGAATAATAAGAAAGCTACAGTTTTGATTAGATTTTTCATGATGTTTTTTTGGTTGTTTTTAATTTTTTTATGGTTCTTGTTAATTGTTTGATCCAAAGGTATAAGCAATAACAAACCCTGGCCATAGCTAATTGGTGAGTCCAGTCAAAAAATCGGTAAACAAGGTAAACTGATCGGTGAAAAAGTCGCAGCAGATCTGCTTTTCGGTTAAAATTCCGGTGTAAAACCAGAGAAGTCTGTTTTTTTGGGTTTTACATTCTTCTCTGGTTAGTTCGTATAGCAGATTAATCGAATTGTTTTAGAATATCTTTTATACGGTTTGTATACTTCTCATAGGTAGATTTAGCTGAATATTCTGCAATGGTAAACAGGAATACAAGCGTGCTGATAGTGAGTGCTATGTATGCCGTTGTTCCGGGTATTAGGGATTCCACCTTATATGCAAGGGGTCCGAAGTCGAATTTTTTAATATATAAACAGGTGATTCCATAAGCAAGGGCTGTGATGATCGTAATAAAATTGAAATTGGTATAGATGTTTACATTTAATTTCAATTCATGGTAGAACCAGGTCAGATCTTTTGAATTTTCCAGATCAACCGATAGTGTTGACTTGTAAAAGGTATAAAATTTATATATATAATATCCCGAGAAGGATAATGTCAGGGAATAAAACAGCATGTAAACTGAAGTCATTGCCTGATTGAAATTAAAGTAATATGGTACAAATAACAGTGCGACCAGACCAGTGATCTGTGTAAAGAATTCAATTCTCATTTGTTTCCTTACCGGCTCTGCAATAGTTGTGTTTAAATTTTTGGCTTCCATAATTTCTGAATATTAGATTTTACAGAGTTAGTACAACTGTTTAGCGAAACGTTACATGAGTTGTGAAAAATTATTAAATTTTTTTTGGAGGTCGCTGAAAAGTGTTTAAGTACTATTTAAGGAAGTTCATTTTCTTTATTTATGGAAACGCAAAAAAGGCCTTACAGATTTGTCTGTAAGGCCTTTTCGCATTTAAAGATTTGATTATACCAAAGGAGCCGGAGCTTCTTCGTCAAATATTGGTAACTCTTTAATAATGTTATACCAGGAGATAATTTTCTTGATATCTGAAGTATATACACGGGACTCATCATGTCCAGGTGCTACTTCACGGAAAAAATCACGTAATGTATCTCCGCTAGCTTTCACATCAGGTGTTTCCAGCCCTTTTGTTTTGATCGTTTCGAATACGTCCAGTAACTTGATTTCTTCTTCTTCTCCATAGATAGTGATATCTTCCAGAGTTGCCATCTTTGTAGTAGACAGGTTTACTACTGATTTTATCTTAGCTTGATCTAGTGTTTCCAGGATAAAGCCACCTTTGTTTTGTCCGATCAGTTTAAATAATCCCGGTTTTCCGGTTACGGATACTAATGCTCTTAAATTCATTTTAATGGTTTTCGGTAGAGGGATTAATCTTCGATTACTTCAATAGTCAGGATACGGTCGCCCTGACGGATATCATCCACTACATCTACATTTTCAACAACTTTACCAAAACAGGTATGGTTGCGGTCTAGGTGAGCTGTATTGTTGCGGCTATGGCAGATAAAAAACTGAGAACCTCCGGTATTACGACCTGCATGTGCCATAGAAAGTACTCCACGGTCATGGTACTGGTTTTCTCCTGTCAGTTCACAATCTATTTTGTAACCCGGACCACCTGTTCCCGGTACACCTGCTGCGCCTTCTTTAGAATTAGGGCAACCTCCTTGAATAACGAAATCAGGGATAACACGGTGAAATGCTAATCCGTCATAATATCCTGATTTAGCCAGTTTGATAAAGTTATCTACGGTATTTGGAGCATCAGCTGTGTAAAATTCCACAGTCATGTCGCCTTTTTCTGTTTTAATAATCGCTTTGCTCATATCAATATTTTTTTGGATTACAAAGATAAGATTTACAACTGACTTGGGAAAACGTAAAAGTGGATGATTTTCTTTGCTTAATGAATTAAATATTTTGAGAAATAACTTTTCTTTGAGCGATATTGTTATCTTTAGAGTGAATTATATAATTTTTAATTATGAGTAAGTTAGCGATAAATAAATGGGCAGAAAATGACCGGCCACGAGAAAAGCTGGAAAGGCGTGGAAGAAGGGTTCTGAGTAATGCAGAGTTACTGGCTATTCTTATCGGTTCCGGTTCCTTTGGGGAAGATGCTGTCGGACTGGCTCGCCGTATACTTTCAGATCATCAGCACAATCTTGATTTCTTGTCTCAGCTGGATGTGGATGATCTAAAGGTATATAGAGGCATAGGCAGCGCTAAGGCTATTACTATTATAGCTGCTTTGGAATTGGGCCGAAGACGAAAAGAGAGTACGGAGAAGGAAGCTGTGGTCCTTAATTGCAGTCAGAAAGTATTTGAGTACTTTAAATTCCAATTACAGGATCTTCAGCATGAAGAGTTCTGGGTATTATACCTTAACCGTGCATCTGTTGTTCAGAGTCAGCAACTCATAGGGAGGGGAGGGAATGATTTTACACCTGTAGATGTCCGTATTATCCTCAGACAAGCACTGAATTGCCATGCCAGTTCTATGATCCTCGTTCACAACCATCCTTCAGGTTCCCTGAAGCCAAGTAATCAGGACCTTCAGCTGACAAAAAAAATTGTAGATGCTTCAAAAATAATGGATATTAGAGTAATGGATCATGTCATATTTACAAACAGCAAATATTTTAGTTTTCAGGACGAGGGATTGATGGATTAATCTGATCGCTTCATGCCATTAAAAAAACCATTTACAAATGAAAAAGAACGTTGACAGATTTACAGACCGGGTGGTTGATTATGAAAAATACAGACCCAGTTACCCGAATCAGATTCTTTCCCTACTAACTCAGGAAATCGGGTTTAATAAAGATTGGTTAGTCGCTGATATTGGTAGCGGAACAGGTATATCGACCAAACTGTTTGTGGATAACGGTAATAATACCTTTGGTGTGGAGCCAAATCAGGCTATGCGTGAAGCCTGTATTCATCATTTCAAGAAGAATAGAAATTTTATAGCGGTAAATGCTACAGCAGAAGATACCAAAATTGATGATCATTGCGTTGATCTGATATTTGCAGGACAGTCTTTTCACTGGTTTGATAAAGTAAAGACAAAGGCTGAATTTCAGCGGATTTTAAAGTCGGAAGGGCATATCGTACTGGTATGGAATCAACGCAGTCCTGAAGATGAGTTTCAGCGTGCTTACGAAGAATTTCTGGTCAGACATATTCCGGAATATCAGACAGTCACTCAGAAGAATATCACAGATGAACATATACATGACTTCTTTGCACCTAAATCCATCCGTAAGTTTTCTCTGCCAAACCAGCAAACTTTTGACCTGAAAGCATTTTTCGGACGGGTAAAATCTTCATCTTACTTTCCAAATGAGGAAACCGAAAGTAAGAGCCTGTATGAAGGACTTCGGGAACTTTTCGATGAATATGCTATTGATAAGCGGTTAGTGTTTAATTATCAGACAGATATTTATATCGCTTAGAGATGACGATAATAAACTACTTAAACAGAAGGAAGATCGTATTGATAATAAATACAGAGGAAAATAGATTTTAAAAGCAAAGGCCTTTCCAACGGGAAAGACCTTTGCTATAAAATAGAGTAGTGTTAATTTTGTAATTCAAATTTAGAAGTTAATACATCTTTGGAATTTGTTCCGACATATACTTCAAATTCGCCTGGCTCAGCGACAAATTCTAAATTTTCATTATAGAATTTTAAATCTTCTTCTGTCAGATCGAATTCAATTGTTTTTGTTTCGCCAGCTTTGAAAGCTATTTTCTGAAATCCTTTCAACTCTTTCACAGGACGGGTTACAGAGCCGACCATATCACGGATATACAATTGTACGACTTCTTCACCATCATATTTTCCAGTGTTCTTTACTTCGACAGTAACCTTAATTTTACCTTGTTTCTCTAATTTAGAAGTACTTAGGCGAAGATTGTTATACTGGAAAGCAGTATAGCTCAATCCGTATCCGAACGGATAAAGCGGATCGTTGTCTACATCCAGATAGTTAGATCTGAATTTTTGGAACCATTTGCCCTGCTCCAAAGGTCTTCCTGTAGTTTTTGCATTATAGTATAATGGAATCTGGCCTACATTTTTAGGAAAAGTAGCCGGTAATTTTCCTGAAGGATTTACATCTCCGAATAATACATCTGCTACTGCTTTACCAGTTTCAGTACCTCCAAACCATACATTCAGGATCGCCGGTACATGTTCATTTTCCCAGGTCAGTGTTAATGGTCTGCCGGTAAAGAGCACAAGTACTACCGGTTTTCCGGTTTTTAACAACGCCTGTAGCAGACGTTGCTGATTTGCAGGTATTCCTATTTCTGTGCGACTGGAGCTTTCCCCACTCATTTCAGAGCTTTCTCCCAATGCTGCTACAATCGCATCTGCACCTTCCGATGCTTTGATTGCTTCTGCTATCAGTTCCTGTTCGCTGCGGTTATCACGAGGAATTGTACGGCCAAACATGGTAGCACGTTCCTGATAAACAGGATCTTCTAACAGATTTGTACCTAAGGCATACTGAATAGTTACCTTGTTACCCAATGCATCCTTCATTCCCTGTAAGAGTGATGGCGTGTGTTCCAAATCAGCACTGACACTCCATGTACCCGGCATATTCGCACCTGTATTAGCAAGGGGACCTACCAGAGCAATTTTTCCTTTTTTTGTAAAAGGAAGAGTTTGCTTATCATTTTTTAATAATACAAATGATTTCGCAGCTACTTCACGGGACTTTGCAAGATGCGCTTTAGTGAGTATGTTATTTTTAGCACGGTTTACATCGCAGTATTTGTATGGATCGTCAAATAGTCCGAGTTTATATTTAGCTTCTAAGACTAATCTGCACGCTCTGTCGATATCAGCTTGTGTGACTTTGCCTTCCTGCAATGATTTTTTTAATGTTCCGAGGTAACCTTCACCTACCATATCCATATCTACTCCGGCTTTCAGAGAAAGTGCAGATACCTGTTGCAGGTCTCCCAGTCCGTGATCAATCAGTTCGTTTATGGCGGTGTAATCGGTCACAACCATACCCTGAAATCCCCATTGCTGACGTAACAGATCAGTCATAAGCCATTTGTTGGCTGTAGCTGGTACACCGTTAATATCATTGAATGAAGTCATGATACTGCCAGCTCCTGCATCAATAGCAGCTTTGTAGGGCGGAAGATACTCGTTGTACATTCTGTGCAGACTCATGTCTGTGGTGTTGTAGTCTCTTCCGGCTTCTGCTGCTCCATACAGCGCAAAATGCTTGACACATGCCATCAGTGTATTATGAGCAGCAAGGTCATTGCCCTGATAACCTTTAACCATTTCGATAGCGATTTTGGAACTGAGATAAGGATCTTCTCCGTTTCCTTCTGAAAATCTGCCCCAGCGCGGATCACGCGAGATATCTACCATCGGTGAGAACGTCCAGTTGATACCATCTGCGGTAGCTTCTGTTGCCGCGATCTGAGCAGTCTGCCTTACCAGATTCATGTCCCAGGAAGAAGCTAGTCCGATAGGAATAGGAAAAATCGTTTTATATCCGTGAATAACATCCATACCAAAGATAAGAGGAATGCCTAAACGGGACTGTTTGACAGCCAGATCCTGAGCTGCACGTATGCGTTGTGGTGTACTCATACTAAATATACCTCCGATAGCCCCGGATTTGATTTTTCCTTCTACTCCCGTACTGACTGTACTTCCTGTCGTTGCTTCTCCTCCCGTCACCAGATTAAGCTGTCCTATTTTTTCCTCCAATGTCATTTTAGACATCAGCGTATTAATAAAACTGTCCATCTTTTGGTTGTTCTGCTGTGCTGTAACAGTGCTGGTCACGTACAAAGTACATATGGACAGCACTAATCGACTGTATCTGCTTATATTCATATCTATTGTCTTTTAAAAAATTATTACTGAACGTACTAAAAGTGCGGGCTTGTAAAACCAAGGCCTTTCAATCCTTTCTGTACATCAGGAGCGCCCATAAAAAGTTTCCAGAATAATCCTGTTCTATAGTTCTCAATCATGACCACGATAGGCCCCTGATCTATGGCAAGGTATCGCTGCGGAAACCAATTGTCTGTCTCGCTGTATGCATCATAGAAGCCATACTGTCCCCAGACTTTGGTACTCAGATGCTGATTCAGGTATCGGGCAAACGCAATACTTTCCTTTGGTGTATAGGGCATCGAAGAGAGGGCTGCTGTAGGACTGATGACACCATGATCATTATCAGGATGATGTGCATCGTAACCTTTCACGGAATAACTTGCTGTCAGTCCCCAACCTTTGTCTGCTCCGTAGCCTTTATATTGTTTGGGGTTTTGTTCGGCGTGTGCAATATTGATTTTGCTGTGATTGACGACAACATCCCAGTAATTAGCATATTGATCTTTCAGACCTTTGGGGTCTAATCCCAGATAGGAGTAATGTTCCCAGAAAAGCGGACCTACACCGCCATTGGGTGCATTATGTTTGAGAATCATCGGGATATCGTATTTTTTAGCATCGGTTACGATTGCTCCGTCTCTTGCCCATCCCTTGTGGTAGGTAGATGCGGGTATAGGATGTGTAGGGGAGGAGGCTGCCAGTATATACGTGATCAGACATTCATCATATCCTTGTATGGCATGGTTCATACCCCATCCGTATGTTGGGCTCCAGTGCCAGAAAAGAACATCTTTTCCGTTTCTGAAGAAGTTCCATTCAATTCCTTTCCATAATGCATCTGCTTTGTTTGCAATTGCTTTTTCGGTTTCCGAACCGTTTTTATAATATTCTCTTACAACAATAAGAGCTTCTGCCATAAAAGCCGTTTCTACAATGTCAGCCCCATCATCTTGTTGACTAAACGATTTAGCTTTTCCGGTTTCTCCGAAATACCAATGTGACCAGGCTCCTTTGAACCGGTCTATGCGACCCAGGTAATCCATGATATGATCTAATCTCTGAGCTCCTTCTTCTTTGGAAATAAACTGACGCTCGATACCTGTAATAATGGCCATGATGCCAAATCCGCTACCACCAATGGTAATAACATTCTGATCATTTTCCGGATAAGCACCATCTATATGTATGCGTTCGCGGGCCATGCCGGAAGTCGGTTCTGCGCCCTCCCAGAAATATTGGAAAGTTTGTTTTTGTATAAGTGTGAGAAGAGAGTCAGTAGACAGACTGTCTTTTGAGTCACGTTGTGTGTCCGTGCTCTTTTGCTCCTGATTTGAAAAACAAGATTGTAATATGAGGAGCGGAATAAAAAAAGTGTAAATAAGTGCTTTCAAAGCGGAGAGGTGTTAATTATTAATAATACAATGTTGTGAAAGAAGAGCACAGACGGCTGTCTATGCTCTTCTTACCCGCACTAGTAGTTTGGATTCTGGATCAGAACACCACCTGAGCGGTCTATTTCATTTTGAGGAATAGGAAGGTATCTGTTTCTAAGCTGGTAATTTGTTTTACCGGCATCTTTGAAAGTTTCTGCATCGATATTCCAACGTATCAAATCGAAAAAACGTTCATTTTCCATACCTAATTCCACTTGTCTTTCATGTCTGATTGCAAGTCTCAATTCCTGTTGGTTTGTAGTTGTAACTTTCGGAAGGATAGCATTGTTGCCAGCTCTTGCCCGAACTCTTATCTGCTCTAAATAAGCCAGCGCTGCTTCCTGTTCGCCAACTTCATTTGCAGCTTCAGCGGCCATCAGGACAACATCTGCATATCTGATTACGCGGAAATTGAACCATTCTCCGGCCTGACTTCCTGTTGTTGTACGGATTTTAGGATCGGTATATACTTTTTTGTTCCAATATGCTCTTGGTACTGTTGCAGTTGCAGCAGGAATAAGTTCTCCGTAAGGAGTATTTACCTGGCCTGCATACAAAAGAGTTTCATCTTTCCGTGGATCACCCACCTCGAATGCTTTTGCAAGTCTTTCATTCGGCACGTTCCAGCCCCATCCCAGGTTCATAGCACCGGACCCTCGTACGCCTTGTCTTCCTGCGTAGGTAATACCCAGATTTGTCTGTCCCTGTGCATAGTATGCTTGTATCTCAAATACAGATTCCTTACTGTTTTCAGAACTTTCTCTAAAGATCTGATTGTAAGCTACACTCAGATTATACTGTCCTGAGTTGATGACCATACGGCTCGCTGCAAGAGCTTTGCTATACTGTTGTCTGGCCAGGAATGTTTTAGCCTGTACGGCAAATGCTGCTCCTTGTGTAATACGGCCTATAAATCTGGATTCCCAGTTTAGCGGGAGATGCTGTGTCGCATATTCCAGATCGGCATCTATCAATGCGTAGATATCTGCAACAGGAGATTTTGGAAGAATACTTTCCTTCTGATCACGAACACGGAAATCAATTTTTGGTACTTCGCCAAATGCACGTACTAAGTTGAAGTAAGCCCATGCTCTGAAAAATTTCGCTTCTGCTAATCCTCTGGCAACTTCCGGACTCTGGCCGCCCAGAGAGTCAGCTGTTTCAATTGCTGTATTCGTCAATGCAATCAGCTTATAATGGTCTGTCCAGTAATTTCCCCATAACCAAAAGTTGGTCGTATATTGGAAATCATCCGTATTAGGAGCGGATCCGGCTTCATCACCTACGCTCGATCCGATTTCGGCATCATCCGAACGCATATTGTGTACACCTACATAGGGAAGACCACTCGTTCCTTCACTTCTTAACCCCGCATAGATAGCCAATACCTGACCTTCTAAGGATCCTGCAGGTAAATCTTCTTCTGTCAATTGTCCTAACGGCTTGCGATCCAGAAAATCTTTGGAACAACTGCTCAGCACCAAAAGTGCCACAAGAGCTGCCGATATATATGTTGAAATATTTGTTTTCATCACTTTCTAATTTTTAAAAATTAACATTCACACCTACAGTATAGATAGCCGGGATTGGATATGTTCCGTTGTCTACACCCACAGCGATTGCACTTCCTCCGATTTCAGGTGTATACCCTGTATTTTTGGAGAAGGTGAATGGATTCTGTGCATTCAGGAATAATCTTAATGACTTAAGTTTTATTTTTTCCAGCGCTTCTCTCTTGAAGTTGTATCCTAACTGGATGTTACGAACACGGAAGAAACTGCCATCTTCGATAAAGTAAGAAGAGAATTCTCTGTTGTTGGTTCTTTTGGAATCCATAATAGGCTCGAAGTTAGATGTTCCTTCGCCTGTCCATCTTCCCAATCTGTCTTCCAGAAAGTTGAATGTGGAATACTGATTTCTGTTCCAGGTACGGATCAGCTCGTTTCCGGATACACCCATAAATTCAGTTCCGAAATCAAAATTCTTATAGCTTAGATTGACAGAGAAACCATAGATAAAGTCAGGAGTAGGATTTCCGATGATGGTTCTGTCCTGCGTGTTGATTGTTCCGTCGTTGTTGATATCTACATATTTGATATCTCCCGGTTTGAAAGCAGCTCCTAGACCTGATTTCGGTCCTGCATCTACTTCAGCCTGATTTTGGTATACTCCATCAGTTCTCAAACCGTAAAAATAACCTACCGGTTGTCCGGACATAGTACGTGATACACCATTACCTGCAAGTATAGCGAAATCATCATTTACCAGATTAAGAACTTTGTTTTTGAGTGTTGTCAAGTTTGCATTTACACCCAGTTTCAGATCATCAGTAAGTTGTTGGTTCCATCCTGCAGAAAATTCAAATCCTTTATTTTGAATTTCTCCGGCATTTCTTAATATCGGTAAGAATCCGTTTACTCCCGGTACTTCTACCAATATATCTTTAGTTTTCTTGTCGTAATAAACAGCTTCCAGACTTAATCTGTTTTTCAGCATCTTAGCTTCAAAACCTGCTTCCCATGAATGTACGGATTCCCAACGTAAGTTAGGGTCAGGAGAATAAGCAGGAGATAATGCCGGATAGATATTATCTCCAAATGAAGTCGAACTACCTGAAACCAGTGTCGGATATACCGGATAGCGGTAGCCATCACCTGTGTTTTCATTTCCTAAGACACCCCATGAACCTTTGATCTTTAAGTTGTCAAAAAGTTGCTGATCCTGCATAAATGATTCTTCAGATACAACCCAGCCTGCACCGATAGCACCAGAATTCTGCCATCTGTTTGATCCAAGGAATGCAGAAGAACCGTCTCTTCTGAAGGATCCGTTCAATAAGTATTTGCCTTTATAGTTGTATAAACCTCTTACGAGATAAGATAATGTAGCACGTTCCCATTGCGATCCGCCAATAGATCTGGTCGTCTGATCACCCATGGTTGTGTAAAAGAAGCGCGGATCATTAGGAATAGGATCGCCGCTGCCCTGACCTACATTAGTGATGATACCTTCATATCCTCTGTAATAGGTTGTAAATCCGGCAGTAGCGGTCAGACTGTGGTCTCCCCAATTGTTCTTGTATGTCAGGAGCCAGTCACTCTGTGCCTTTTTGTAGGTGTTCTGTTCTTGTGATACACCGGTTGTGCGGACAAGTGTACTTGTTTTATCCGTACCTTGTATGTTAGGATCATATACGTTTACAATAGGTGTATAGCTTCTGATTCCGTTAAAGCCATAGTCATACAGGAATGAGGCTTTGGCAGTGAAATGCTCCAGGAACGTAAGTTCTGCAAATACACTTCCTACCGCTCTGTATTCATCACTGATACGTGTATTCTTTCTGAGTTCCAGACCAACCATCGGTGAGTAGATCTGTGGAGTCTGGAAAGGAGGCGTATTATGATAAAGACCGTATTCATCATTAAAAACAGGAGTTACCGGAGAAGCGATAATCGCTGTATTGATAAGGCCGCTCTGAATCTGTGGTAAACTTGCTTTGTAACCGCTGAAGTTCATTCCTACTTTAAAATTGTCAGTAATTTTCAGCTCATCGTTGATGTTCAACGTTAGTTTTTTGTACTCTTCATGTTTGACTACCCCTTCTTCGGTGGTATAACCCAGACCCATATAGAATTTATTCTTGTCTGTAGCTCCGCTTACACTCAGGTTGTTGTAGTTTAAAATACCTCTTTGGAAGATTTGATCCTGCCAATCCGTATTTGCATTCCAGTTGGTATAGTCGAAAGGAGTTGCGCCTTCATTTTTAAGCTGCTCATTATACAGGGTTTTAAATCCTTCCGCATCCGTCATTTTCATACGGTGATTGACATCTTTAAAGCCTAGAGTAGAGTTGAAATTGAAATTAAGATCACCTTGTTTTGCGGATTTGGTGGAGATAATAATCACCCCGTTGGCACCACGTACCCCGAAGATCGCAAGGGAGGAAGGGTCTTTTAATATCTCCATGGATTCAATATCCGATGGGTTTAAGAAGTTAATATTATCATTCAGGATTCCGTCAACAACATAAAGAGGGGAGGCTCCGTTAATGGAGTTTGTACCTCTTATTTTTACGTTAGGAGCTCCTCCGGGTTCACCGCTGTTGGTGATTTGAACACCGGCTACTTTTCCCTGAATAGAGGCAATCGGATTTGGCGAAGGTTTGTCTGCCACATCTTTTCCGCTAACTGATGCAATCGAACCTGTCAGATCGCGTTTTGCGGCTGTACCGTAACCAATAACAACGACCTCTTCCAAAGCTTCGCTGTCGGAAATAAGAGAGATGTTAAGATTTGTCTGATTGTTTACAGGGACATCCTGTGTAACATAACCGATGTACCGTAACTGAAGTATATCCGTAGGTTTTGCCTCAATGGTGAAGAGACCTTCGTCATTACTTTGAACAGCGGTCGTTCCCCCTTTGATCGCAATTGTCACCCCGGCAATTCCGATTCCTGTCCCGCTGTCTTTGACAGTTCCGCTTATTGATATTTGCTGTCCGAACAGGGGGGTGGACAGAGATAAACTAAATACCAGTAAGAAATAAGTAAAAAAGTTCCTCATTTTTTGTTTAGTTAAATAATGAATTGTTTTAAAATGTTTAGTTAGTCCGCTAACCTGATTAAGTTATGATTTCGAATTTTCCTCTTTATAACTGGTTGTTATATTATTCGGGGATGTAATAAACACTTCACAAATATGTGATGTATAGCCTGTAAAAGCAAAGATGCCTACCTCAACATTATTACATCGTCAGAAAATGAAATCATTTAATTTGTTTTTCATTTTATTTAACTTATTAACAATTAAGAAGTTGCTTTTGTTTTAGTATGAAGTTTTTCGATGTTGTAAGTGTATTTTTTACACACAGAGGTGTGTGTGGTAATGATGTAGTCATTTAACACAATTTCACATCACATGAGAGGTGTCAGATGTTCGGTTTTTAGACCTCCAACAGGAATTCTGAAAGATTTTTTTCAGTCGGAATATTCAGTTTTTTGCGCAATCTGTATCTTCTGATTTCTACTCCTCTGGTCGTAATATTAAGCAGTGAAGCAATCTCTTTACTGTTCATATTCATCCTCAGATATGCACAAAGTTTGAGGTCATTCGGGACGAGCGCAGGATAATCTTTCTTTAGTTTTTTGAAGAAGTTTTCATGTGCTTCATTAAAACTTTTTTCAAACAGATTCCAGTCCCGTTCATCATTATAAGCTTCGTTGATAATTTTGCTGATCTTCTTAACATGTTCGTTGGAAAGCTTTTTGCCGTCATTATCTTTCAGGCTGATCAGCTCTTCATGAATGGTGTTGAGCAGTTCATTTTTATAAACAATGTTCATAGCTGAATTTGCCAGTTCTCTGTTTTTGCCAGCCAGTTCCTGTTCCAATTGTTCATTTTTCAATTGAACCATCTGACGCTCTTTCACTTCCATTTCTTTTTTCAGCGTTTCTTCCTGCTGTCTGCTGAGTTTTTCTCTGAGTATTTTCCGATGTTTCTCAAGTTTATGTTCGTACCATTTTCTACCATAATGTACGCAAATGGCAAATAATAAGAAGTAGATCAGCAGTGCCCACCAGGTGAGGTACCAGGGTGGATTTACAGTGAATTCAAGACTGGTGACGTCTGTGATTGTACCATCTGGCAGTTGCGCCCGGACTTTGAATGTATAAGTTCTGTTTCTGAGATTGGTGAAGTCCTTTTGATATTCTTCGGACCAGTCAGACCATTCTTGGGAATATCCTTCTAAAAAATATTGAAAGCGGACGGCTCTGGAGCTGTACCATGGAATCGCAAACCGGATACGGATATTGTTGGAATTATAAGGAATGCTTAATTCTTCATCACTGTCTGTAAAAGCTTTGATTTCTTTGGTGATATTATATACACCCTGAATGATGGGTTTGGGTTTATATGATGACGCTTCAAGCTTAGTTTTGGGATTATAAAGCGCAAACCCATTGTCTATACTGATGAGAAACAGATTGGGACTTATCTGATTGATATTCTCATAATATTTCATCATTTGATTTTTCAATGTAGCAAATCTGGAGGAATCTATCTGAAGCTCTCCCTTAGGCATGAAGGTGGCATAGGCGATATGTCCTTTATTAATAAACCAGAATTGATTGGCCTGTGCCTGAATTATTTTGTTGGAATAAGCAAAAGAACCCAGTTTTTCATTTAAATAACGGTATGGTGCAAACTTATCGGAGATGTCGTCATATCTGTAAAAGCCGGAGTCGGTAGAAAAAATAATGCTTCCGTTGAGATTCGTAGGATGATTGCCAGTTGGGGCTGGCAATCCTTCTTTTGTGCCGAATGCTTTTGTCTGTATAATATTTCTGTATGCAGAATCTGTAGTGATCAGGTTAAGCCCCTGAGCATTACTTACCCAAAACTGATTTTCGGATTTTTGCTCAATAGCACTGACAGGAAGATTCCGATTATTGATTTTAGTATCAAGTGTCCATCCATTATTTCCTTTCCGGAAGAGTGCCATTCCTGTATAATTTCCCTGCAGGAGGAGATTGCGATGTCCTTTTATTTGTTTTATCACCCAACCACCAGTCATATTCGATATTTTGGTAAACTGTTGTCCGGATACTTTAAATGTTCCGTCATTATGACCGCATATCAGTTCTCCGTCAATCACAGAAAGATCCCATACCTGTCCCTGGGATTGTGGAACTAAATTAAATTTCATTGGGGTTTGGGCGGTATTTGAAGACCATGCGCTATAGAACAAGCCCTGATTGGTACCCAGATAGAGATAACCGTTAAATATTTTTGCACTATATACTGTACCTATACTTCCGCTGTTGTCTGCATAGAAATATAGGGGGGATTGTATATCGATACGGGCTATACCATTGTCCAGTCCTGCCCAGATTTGCTTCTGTAGATCGGTTGTCAGCGATAATACGGTGTTGTTCTGTAAACCATTTTGTTTATTTATGTGCTGAATGAGCTGACCGTCTTTATTAATAATATATATCCCGTTCAGAATCGTTCCGTAAGCGTAGTAATCTTTAAATACCTGTATACCGTTATTGAGCTGTGCATTTTTGAGCTGCTCGTTGATTTCATTATTCCATGGACGGATACCGGACTGATCGTCATAGCTGTATAGTCCGTTTTTAGCTGTACCTATTAATAAAGACTGATCAGATAAAGGGAGAATGGAAAGGATAAGCTGATTTCGTAATACCTCATTGCCTTTCAGGGGCAGGAGTGACTTGTTTTTTAGTTCAAAAAGTCCACCTGGTAAATTTTCTATAAAAATGCGGTTATTTGCTTTGAATGCAAATAAGAATGGCTGGTTGTTGCCGCTTACCAAATCTATTTTACCGTTTTCATAACAGTAGAGGTTAGCAAATGACTGAAAGATAATTCGTTTCCCGTCAATGATGATTTTCCATATCTCGTCTTTCAGTATTGTTTCTTTACTGACCAGTTTACTTATACTGTGATAGGTAAGTTTTCCTGTTCTTGACTTCTCCCAATATCCAAATTCACCCATACCTCCGGTATAGATGCGTTGTTGCGGTCCCACAGTTACTGCTCTGACTGTAGATTTGTTAGGTAGCGTATGCAATGACCAGACCTGACCATCAAACTGCAGCAGTCCGTCGCCGTTTCCTACATAGATCACTCCGCTTGAGTCCGTCGCAACGGACCAGTTCTGATTTCCGGCATTATAATTGAATTTGGTATATTGTTGTACCCAGGGATGCCCGATCTTTGGGATCTCCTGCCCCAAAAGACTTTGGATACAAAATAACGTAGCAAAAAATACTAATATATTTGATTTGAAGAATGTCGACATATTACGTAATCGTTGCTCAAAGATACTGAATTAGAAGAAGGGGTTAAAATATTCAATTTTCCGGACTTCGGTGAATAGTTTTCGGGGGTCAGTAAAATAAATGGATTAAATAATAGATTTGTAGTAAATTATTAAGCATGTATGAATAGATATATTGCCTGTCTTGTTTGCCTTTTTGTCGTCACATCCTGTGGTATTACACATAATGTACCC
Organism: Sphingobacterium sp. UBA5789; assembly: GCF_002418355.1. Lineage (NCBI taxonomy): Bacteria > Pseudomonadati > Bacteroidota > Sphingobacteriia > Sphingobacteriales > Sphingobacteriaceae > Sphingobacterium > Sphingobacterium sp. UBA5789. Next base: position 653,771 of record NZ_DIDX01000003.1, read on the forward strand.
TTAAATCAATCTCCAAATTCCTTTGAAAAGCCCAATATCAGCAATTCCTTTGTTGATCAGAACGGTAATTTTTATCCGGATAATTGGAAAAAGTCATATGGAGCGCCTCCGGAGAATGGTAAGAAAAATGACTATTCCTTAATGAAGATTGCTACTGAACGCGGAGAGGATGATAAGTTACGCAGTTACGAAACGCAGCAACTGAAGCAGGTTGCTAAAAGATTGGCCAATAAGAAGCGTGTGTTTATTTTTGTACATGGATTTAATTCAGATGTACGGTCCAGTAATCAGAGTTATGATTATATCCGCAAGCAGCTGAATGTCAACTCCAGTCAGGACGAGGTTATACGATTTTACTGGGACGGACTGCTTACTAACAACCCTTTCAGCGGTGCAAAAATATGGTTTGCGGCTACTTCTTTTAGCCAAATGGCAGGTGAGTTCGGACTTCGACGGTTACTGAATACCATGCATAATAAGAATATCTATATTATCTCCCATAGCAGAGGTGCATCTGTCGTATTAAGTGCATTGAGTACACCAGTGTTTAAAGAGAAATTTGTGGAAGAGGTAAAGGATATCCATCATGTCGATATTGATGACGCAAGTAGTTTAAAGGAAAATAAGAATAATATTACCTGCATTATGTTAGCTCCGGCAGTGGGGCTGGCAGATTTCAGGCCTAAAGATTACCGGGAAGGAGACAGCACGTACTGTATATTCAGCGAGCAGGTAAAAAAGATTCATATTACCACCAACAATACCGATAAAATGCTCAAAAAAGTATTTGGATTTTTATCGGATAAACTGGAACCTACAGATCTGGGATATAAAGAGGATGTATATAATGTACTGTGCAAACACTACCCGTTTTTTGAAATGACGGATTTTTCCGGAATGGAAAGTCATGAATTCAAAAGATATATCCGCAATCCTAAGTTTAAAACTATGTTAAAAGAGCATAAAATAGGTAAAAATTAAATATTCTACCTACAGATAAAGTCTTCCGAGCCGGTTAAGTTTTTCTGAAGCTGCCATACCGTTAGGATTACAACCTGGTTTTCCTTCGGGAACTTCCAGGTTTTGCTTTTTGTAAAAAGTTTTCCAGAAGTCATCTGTTTTTCCTGTTTCGGGATTGATAAAGGTCATAGGTGCTAAACTGAATATCTGATTCTTTTCAAAAGCGCGGTATATAAAATCAGAACAGTAATAACAACTATCGTTCATGATATAGCTGCGGTTATAGGGTTTTCCAAGCATAGTTCCGGCTGTTTTCAGTGCAGCGGGAATACTAGAAATAAAAGGATCTTTTAGTCTGTACAGGATAAGAGCATTACCTCCATCCTGTTGCTCTTCATAGAATTGACGAATTTCCTGACGTACAGATCCTTTTGTGCTGCTGGCATGCAGTACAAAAACGTAGTCTTTTGTCATTTCTATTATGCCGATATGATCAAAGGAAGCTGACTCACTTTTCTGGGTAACACGGTTAATGGCTCCCGAAAGATCCTGTTGTTGAGCACCCACAAATATCAAATCTCCGCTTTTGATATCTCTTAGTGTTATTTCAGTATCTTTTTTTTGCGCAAAGGATAATGTCAGTGTCAGGAATAAGCAGAATGTAGCCAAAAGTTTTTTCATGCAACAAAGATAAGTAGCCATACAGAACTATTGCAGCTTATTTCTATTTATCCCGTTTTAACGTATTGAATAATCAGGCATTTTCCAATGCTGCTATATCAATTTTTTTCATACCCATCATCGCCTGTACGGCACGCTCCGCATTTGGAGATTTGAAAAGTAGTTTTTCGATGTTTTCAGGGATAATCTGCCATGAAAATCCGTATTTGTCTTTACACCAGCCACACATGCTTTCTTCGCCTTCTTTGGTGATGGCTTCCCAATACTGATCTATCTCATCCTGAGAAGTACATTCGATCACTAATGAAGAAGCCTGGTTTGGCTCAAAATCCGGCCTGCCATTGAGAGCCATAAATTTCTGGCCTTTTATTTCTAAAAAAGTAACAAGCGGATTAGCGGACAGGATCCGGCTATCTTTGAAAACCGAGATGTAAAAATCTACAGCTTCTGTTGCGTTGCCTTCAAACCATAGGCAAGGGTACATCATTTGTTTCATACCATAAGGATTTATAAGTTCATTGACTTTGGAGGATAATATCAGATTGGTGATAAAAAATGACATAGTCTAATGAGATTCTTTTAAAATAAATACGTTCCCGATCGGATCCTTGATCCAGTGCATATGTGCAGGAATCTGTTCCAGATCGTCTTCAAATGCAATATTTGCGCGTTGTAAATGTGCTTCGGTTTCTGCGAGATTGTCTGTCAGCAATTCAAACCAGGCCTCTGTACGTGAGACTTGTTCGGTAGCATCCAGCCACAAAGTATTATCTCCGAAGACTACTTTTCTTTACAGTAGGGTGGTCTGGGGTAAGTATTTCTGATGCCTGTAATCCCAGTGTAAGGGTGTAAAAATCTACTGTTTCCTGATATTTTGAAACAGGGACTTTGATTGCAATGTTTTTTCCTCCTGTTATTTTCATAGGGATGTAATTTGTTTTTAAGGGCTATCCGCCAGTTGGTAGATCTGAATTAAACAGTGCTGTAAGCGTTAGTCTTGCTTAAGACATTCCCGCATTTTCATTTACTTCAAAAATACCAAATACATTGTTGTCAATATCCAGAAAATATCCTTGCCAGCAACGACCGGGAATGGCAAATTTTGGCATTGCCACCTGTCCTCCGTTTTGTATGATCAGCGCAGCTATATTATCAAAATCATTCACTTCCATAGAACAGGTAAATGCATTTGTTCCGCAATTGAGCGGAGGGGTGTCTGCCGGTCGTTGAAATAATCCGCCATGTATTCCTGTGGTCTCTATTCTGTAATAAGTAATAGGAAGACTGTCTTCTTTTATAAACTTCCATCCAAAAATCTGCTCATAGAAATGAGCAGATTTTTCGGGATTCTCAGCTTGTATTTCAAAGTATACAATGCTGTTCATCAGGACATTTTTTTATTTCCTTCGAAATGGATCATCCAGGAAATTCCGTATTTGTCCTGAAATGAAGAATATAACTCAGCCCAAAATTGCTCACCTAAAGGCATTTCAATGGACTGCGTATCCACACTCAGTTTGGAATACAATTGTTTAGCCTCTTCAGCTGTCTGTGTATCCAGCATCAGGTAAGCATTTGTTCCTGCTGTTGCGCTGTGTCCAAAGTTTTGGATACAGTCTGATCCCATCAGCATGACAGATTCGTTAATCTTAATTGCCGTATGCATGATTTTGTTTTTGTCTTCATCCTGAATAGGGTATTCCGGATCAGCAGGCATATCGCCAAAACGGTAAACTCCTAAAGATTCCGAACCGAAAACGCCTTTGTAGAATTCAAAAGCTTCTTCACAATTTCCGTTAAAATTTAAATACGCGTGTAATAGTGCCATATCTTTTAGTTTTTAATGATTTATAATTCAAAATTAAAAGTCGTATTGACAGCTGTTTGTCAGCAGTCAATTATTATTTATTCATCTGATAAGAAATCAGCTTTTTTATTTTCAATCCGTCGAATTCAAAGACATCACAGAATACCGCATCGAGCAAATCTCCGGTTTTGAATTTACCCTGAACAGCCCCTTCGGCGATGACTACAGCACCCTCTTCTATCATCCTAAATACCTGAATGGTGGGAGAGCCTGTAAACAGGTCGTTTTCGATTTCCTTATCAAAAGCTTCTTTACCCTGCAGCTGAAAATAGCCGGGCATATGCCAAATGACATCTTCAGTCAGGCATTCCAACACCTTCTCGTGGTTGCTTTCCCGAAATCCCTGCATATACTGCTCTACAACTTGTTTTGCTTTACTCATTGGTTATAAACTTAGTTTATACAGCTTTTTATCTGTTCGAAGCGGAATATTATCCCAGTCTGCATATATGGATAAGCTTATTCAAATTTAAGGATGTCATGAAAAAAAGAACTTGTCATAGGGCAAGTTCTTGTATTTTATTGTACGGCTTCTTTTCGGATACGGCTAAGGGAAGTATCTGTAACTCCCAGATAAGATGCAATATGTTTGAGCGGTGCGAATTGAAAGATCTGGGGCTTACTTACTATTAATTGATTGTATCGCTGCAGAGCGGATAAGGATACCATTTCAATAGACCGCTTTTTCATAATATGTAAAGCGTACGTCATCCATGCACGACCCCATTCACTGAATGCAGGTATGGTGTGATACAGCATCTGGAAAGTGTCATAGTCCAGTTTCCAGGCTTTGCAGTCTGTCAGACACTGTATATTTTCCTGAGATGGAATCTTTAGAAAAAGAGAGGTCACCTCAATCACGATTTCATTGTCTCCAAAAAAATCTGTAGTAATCTCATTGCCCTCGTAATCGTGAACGTATGACCGTACCAGACCGCTTTCCAACAGATAATATTCATGTGTCAGTTTTCCTTCTTTTAAGATCATATCCCCTTTAGAGAAGTGAACCAATTCATGTTTGGAAGAGATGTTCTCCAGATCTTTAGCCTCGATGGCAGAATTCCGGTATACGTTAAACGGGTCTGATGTCATAGTGGTTTACTTTACTATGAAGTTAGAAAAATCCGGATAAATAAACAGTAATTATTATAAAGATTTTGGAGAATAAAGCGGTTCGTAAAAGATCCGGTAATGAGACGATTACTGTCTGATTATAGCTTGCAGAACCTATCGTATAACTTTTATCCACGCAAAATAAATATTCCCATTATGTTCAGGATGTACTGATGCTTCATCCGCTTTGTAACCTGGCATCTCGGGAGAGACTGCAAATTTCCTTTATGATCTTTGTTGAATTGATCTAATTTGTGTTTTATCGTGTTTTTATTGATTGTTTTTCATTTAAATATTTATAATGTTGATATATTTTTAATAAAAATTGAAAAATGTTATGAAATTTGTTTTTTAATCCTTTACTTTGTGACACAGTATAAAATTAGATAGCAACTAAATCAAATAAGCATATGTGCGGAATTATTGGAGCATTCGACTTAAAAGATTCATCTGAGAAGCTAAGACCTCAGATTTTAGAAATGTCAAAACGTATTCGTCACCGTGGACCAGACTGGTCCGGTATTTTTACGTCCGGCAAAGCCATTCTTGCGCATGAGCGTCTGGCTATTGTGGATCCCAAATCAGGTAGTCAGCCTCTTTACAGTCCTGACGGTCAGATTGTGCTGGCGGTAAATGGTGAGATTTATAACCATAAAGAACTGAGAGCGACTTTGCCGGATTACGAGTTTTCGACAAATAGCGATTCAGAAGTCGTATTGGCCTTGTATCAGGCTAAAGGACCTTCTTTTATAGAGGATTTAAACGGTATTTTTGCCTTTGCACTTTACGATGCCAGTAAAGATGTCTTTCTGGTAGCTCGTGATCATATGGGGATTATCCCCTTGTACTACGGTACGGATGAGCAGGGACAGTTTTTTGTGTCCTCTGAATTAAAGTCACTGGAAGGATTCTGTACACAGATGGATCAGTTTCCTCCGGGACATTATGTGTATAGTGCCGATGGATTAACACCACAGCGATGGTATCAGCGGGATTGGGATGCTTATGAAACAGTGCAAGATGCAGATACGGATATTGATAAATTGCGCACGGCTCTGGAAGATGCGGTACACCGTCAGCTGATGTCTGATGTACCTTATGGTGTTCTGCTTTCAGGAGGACTGGATTCTTCCGTTATTGCAGCTGTCACTAAAAAATTCGCATCCAAACGTATTGAATCAGGTGATCAGGAAGAAGCCTGGTATCCGCAATTGCATTCTTTTGCAGTAGGTCTTAAAGGTGCACCTGATCTTATTGCAGCACAAAAAGCAGCAGATCATATTGGTACGATTCATCACGAAATTAATTTTACGATTCAGGAAGGTCTTGATGCAATCAGAGATGTTATCTATCATCTGGAAACATATGATGTGACGACTATCCGGGCTTCTACACCTATGTATCTCCTGGCTAGAGTTATTAAATCTATGGGTATCAAAATGGTGTTGTCCGGAGAAGGCTCGGATGAATTATTCGGAGGATACCTGTACTTTCATAAAGCGCCGAATGCACAGGAATTTCATGAAGAAACGGTTCGTAAACTAAAAAAACTATACCTGTACGATTGTTTGCGTGCTAATAAATCATTAGCTGCATGGGGTGTGGAAGGCCGTGTGCCATTTTTAGATAAAGAGTTTATAGATGTCGCCATGACGATTAATCCTAAAGATAAAATGATTAAAGATGGTCGTATGGAAAAATGGGTGGTACGTAAGGCATTTGAAGACTATCTTCCGGAGAGTATTGCCTGGAGACAAAAAGAGCAGTTCTCAGATGGGGTAGGCTATAGTTGGATCGATACGCTTAAGGCGCAGGCAGAAGAAAAAGTCTCCGATGCTGAATTTGCTACTGCTGCGGATCGTTTTCCGGTCAATACACCCAAAAACAAAGAAGAATTCCTGTACCGTACTATTTTTGAATCACATTTTCCGTCGGAAGCTGCTTCAAAAACAGTTCCTTCAGTCAAATCTGTCGCTTGCAGTACGCCTGAAGCTCTGGCATGGGATGCCTCTTTCCAGAATCTGAATGACCCTTCCGGCAGAGCTGTTGCCGCTGTACATAACGAAAGTTATGAAAAGGCCAAGTCGGAAGTAGCGGTGTAGCTAATCAACCTTTATATCTGTTAAAGCCAGAAACGAATGTTTCTGGCTTTTCTTTGTTTATTGCCCCTTCCTTTCGTGGGCCGGAATACGTATAAAATACGTCCTGTATTCTGACCTTTTGTAAATTTTTGCTAACTTCCGTATATTTTAAAACACTTAACATTTCTTATGAAATTAACCTCTTATTCTACCTGGCTTTCTCCTGTTGCGGTCACTTTAGCTATGTTTGCCGGTACCGGTGTGTTCGGTCAGGACAAAAAGCAAATGGTCAATGCTATTGTTCAGGAAGCAAATACAAATTCCAAACTGGAGGACTATGCTTTTGAACTTATCGATATGATCGGGCCGCGACTGGTCGGTAGTCCGCAAATGCAAAAGGCGCACGATTGGGTTGTCCGGAAATATACAGAGATGGGTGCTGTGGCACGTAATGAGCCTTACGGAGAGTGGCGTTCATGGGAGCGGGGACTTTCCAGTATTACCATGACCTATCCGAGAATCAAAGCTTTGGAAGGAACGCAACTTTCGTTCAGTCCGTCTACAAAGGGGAAGGGGATTGAAGCGGAGGTGATTGTGCTTCCGGTTTTTAAATCACGTACAGAATTTACAAACTGGTTGCCTTCTGTGAAAGGAAAAATCGTAATGATAGCTATGAATCAGCCTACAGGACGTTCGGATGCAAACTGGAAAGAATCAGCTACAGCAGTAGCTTATGATAAAATGCAAGCTCTTAAGAAAGAGCAATCGAATCAATGGGCTGCAAGTCTGGAGGCTACAGGCAGTACACGAAGGACGCTGGCTATTGCTTTGGAAGAAGCAGGGGCACTGGCTGTAGTGGATTCATACTGGACAGAATTGCCTGGTGTAACGCGCATTTTTGATGCTAAAACCAAGAAAATACCGGTTGTGGATATTGCGCAGGAAGATTACGGACTGCTATACCGGATGGTGACAAGAGGATTGAAGCCCAGGATATTAATTCAGGCAGAGGCAAAAGAGCTTGGTGTCACAAAAACATATAATAGTATAGCGGAGATAAAAGGTAAAGAAAAGCCAGAAGAATATGTGGTGCTGTCTGCACATCTGGATTCATGGGACGGTGCTTCAGGTGCAACAGATAATGGTACGGGTATCATCACGATGATGGAGGCAGTGCGTATATTGAAAAAAGTGTATCCCGATAATAAGAGAACGATTCTGGTGGGCAACTGGGGGAGTGAGGAACAGGGGTTAAATGGTTCTTCAGCGTTTGTAGAAGATCATCCTGAATTGCATGATAAGATACAGGTGGTCTGGAATCAGGATAACGGTACAGGCAGAATTGCCCGGATTTCCGGCAATGGATTTGCACAGTCCTATGCGTACATCGGCCGGTGGTTGCAGTATTTACCTGAGGCTTTCCGTAATGAAATCCAAACAACATTTCCGGGCCTGCCGGGAAGTGGCGGATCAGATCATGCTTCCTTTGTCAAGAAGGGAATTCCTGCTTTTATGTTAGGTTCTACCTCATGGGATTATGGCAAGCTTACCTGGCATACCAATAGGGATACGTATGATAAGATTGTATTTGATGAAGTTAGGCAGAATGCTGTTATAGTTGCTATACTGACTTATCTGGCATGTGAAGAGCCGGAATTGGTATCCCGCGAGAAAATGATTATGCCTACAGATACAGATGGAAAGCAGATGCAATGGCCGACCTTATTAAATCCTAAACGGACGAGTGGAAATTAGATTTTACCCGGATGTAAATCCTTAACCAACTGTTTATATATGGAGAGTCTAAAATTATGGCTGGTATGTCTGATCTTTATTTTTTTATCACAGAAAGGGGAGGGACAGACCTTTGACAGTATCCGTAATTATAAGGTTGACTGGGCGTTGTTGGAAAAAAAGGATAGCCAGCTTATAGGCATTCGTAGTTTTACCGCTAATAACAAAACCTATTTGTTAGCTGTCGATCCTCTTGCAATGCAGACACGTGTGGTTCCATCCGATGAATATAAACGAACCCGTTTAACATTTGCAGATATCTCCGCACAATTTAATAAAATGCCCTATATCAGGAGTTTTGATCTCGTGCGCCGAACGGAACAGAACCTCCAGAATGCAGGATTGGACTTTCATATGCCTAAGGAACAAGGAATTAATCTGACTATTGATCTGTGTCCTTCGCATAAGCCATTTGACAGAATAATCTTTCAATCTTTATTCTCGGCCTTCAAAGGCAAATCGGGACGTCTTCCAGTCGCTATATCTGTTTCAGGAAAATGGATGCTGAAACATCAGGAGGATCTGAACTGGCTGAGAAACCTGGATAAAGACGGAGCTTTGCAGATCACATGGGTTAATCATAGTTATTCTCATGTGTTTAGTAATCAACCGCTGACATCCAATTTCCTGTTGACTAAGGGTACAAATATGGATGTGGAAGTTCTGGAAAATGAAAAGCTGATGCTTCGGAACGGGATACTTCCGTCTGTATTTTTCAGATGTCCGGGATTAGTTTCGGATAAAGCTGTGATAGATAAATTATTGAGCTATGGTCTTATTGCTGTAGGTTCGGATGCATGGCTGGCTAAGGGACAGCATCCCGTAGCCGGCAGTATTGTGCTGATACATGGTAATGGTAATGAAGAGCTTGGTGTTAAAGATTTTATTAAGTTACTGCAACAGGAAAATCCAGCTATCCGTTCCGGACACTGGACTTTGTATAATCTTAGCGAAGGTCTGGAGCATGAATAGTAGTAAATCACATAAAAATGGGGTTATCCAACCTTTTTGAACAGTCTCAATTCTATTGTAGTGGTATTGTTATAACTTTTCTCTACTTTTAAAGGAGAGATGCCGAAGGGCAGAAAGGTTAATTATAAAACTGCAAAACCTCACCCTAACCCTCTCCTTAAAAATGAGAGGGAATTGGTTTGTCGAATAATAAAAGGAGGGTGAA
>NZ_DIDX01000003.1:663525-711923 GCF_002418355.1 Sphingobacterium sp. UBA5789
AATTTCATATCTGAAATGAAGCTTTAAGGGGAGTACGTACAAAATCGCATAAAAAAGGGACTATCCAATCGTTTTGGACAGTCCCTTCCTTTTTATCAGTAAGACTGAGTTCTATTTTTTAAGATGCAGATCAAAGTACCGGGCAATTTTTTCGTACATATGGATACGGTCCTTGCCGGAAACATTGTGTTCATGAGTAGGGTAAAGGAAATAATCTACCTGCTTCCCTGCTTTAATACATGCTTCTATAAACTGCATACTGTTTTGCTGTACAACTACAGGATCCTGTGCACCATGAATAATCAACAGATCACCTTTTAGCTGGTCTGCTTTGTTAAGCAAAGACGTTAATTTGTAACCTTCCTGGTTTTCCTGAGGAGTATCCATGTAACGCTCGCCGTACATAACTTCATAATATTTCCAGTCTATTACCGGTCCTCCGGCAACAGCGGTTTTGAAGATATCATTGTGATGTAGCATAAACGAAGTGGTCATAAAACCACCGAAACTCCATCCGAAAATACCCATGCGATCCTGGTCTACGAAAGGTTTTGATTTTAAAAATTCGATACCTTTCATCTGATCAGCCATCTCTGCCTGTCCCAGTTGACGGTGTGTTGCTGTAGAGAATGCCCGTCCTCGTGCATCAGTTCCGCGGTTATCCATCGTAAATACAATATAACCCTGTTGTGCCATGTATATATCAAAATACCCGGCTCCGCCTAACCATTTGTTACTGACCAGCTGAGAGTGCGAGCCTCCGTATAAATAGTACATTACAGGATATTTTTTAGCAGGATCAAAATTTTCAGGATAAATAATACGACCTGTCAGCGGCGTATTTCCATCTGCAGTGGTGAGTTGCACAAACTCGATTTTTGGATTATTAATTTTACCTGTAAACGGATTTTCAGCCTTAATCAGATTGCTGTTTTTTCCTGATTTTACTTCTTTGATCTGAATGATATTAGGGGTAGTCAGGTTGCTGTACTGATCAAGGACGTAGCTGCTGTTGCTGTTTGCTGAAGCTGTATGCGTACCTGACTCACTGGTGAGTTGTGTTGTTTTTCCGGATTTAAGTTCTACTTCGAAGAGCTGTCTGTCCAGCCCGTTATTCGTAACGCCGGTATACGTTACCTTATCTGCTTTTGCAGAAAAAGTAAGTAAATCTTTTACGATAATATCTTTGTATCCCAGTTTGCGAATCAGTTTACCTTCTGTATCGTACAGATAAAGTTGATTGTATCCTTCTTTGTCTGTCTGGTAAAGAAATAATTTAGGGTTATTGGGTACAAAAGTCAGAGGTGTCTGTGGTTCTACCCATGTAGTGGCATTCTCTTCAAAGAGTGTTTTGACAAATGCTCCGGATTTTGCATTGTACTTATTAAATTTTAAATGATTTTGTTCGCGGTTTAATACTCCGACATATACATATTCATTGCTGGGATCCCATGTCACCGCAGTGAGGTACTGTTCTTTAGGCTCGCCTGTTTGTAAGCTGGTTTTCGTGCCCGTAGCGCTATTATAAATAACCAGCGTTACTTCCTCAGACTTCATACCAGCCATCGGATAGCGTATTTCTTTGGCTTCTGCTACACGCGGACTCCATTGTACAAGCGGATACTTGCTGACCATAGTTTCGTCTTTCCGGTAATACAGTAAGCTGGTGTTGTCAGGACTCCACCACATCCCTTTATTGATACCAAATTCCTGACGATGGGTGTAGTCACTTCCATTCACAATGCCGGCATCTTTATCATTAGTTACTTCTGCTATCTTTCCGGCAGCATCCGAGATGATAATATTGTTGTCAATCAGATAAGCCACTTTCGAGCGATCAGCTGTAACCTCCTTATTATTCCCTTTCGCATCACTCCCGATCAGCTTGTCGATACTTTTGGATTTGATATTATAGGCCAGACTGTACGATTTTTCTTTACCGTCTACTTCCAGAGATAACGTGTTTTCATCCAGCCAGCTGTAATTATACGGAAACATTCTCAGCGCTATTGTTTCGTTTGGAAGCTTGCTTTTAAGTGCTTGCTCCAGATCAGATTTGGATAATAATACCTGCTCTTTCCAGTTGTCGGACGCACTTTTGCTGATCAGATTCTGGTAGGTAGGATCGAGGTAGGTAATGCTGTTTGTGTTGGGAATCCAACGGGGACTTACTATAGATGCAGGTGCATAGGTGCGTGGACCAAAGACCGTTTCTTCTAAATTTAAATTCCTTTGGCCATATACCGCAGTGCTGCCGGCCAAAAGAAATAATAATGCAATTCTTCTCATTGATATGTGTTATGGAAGGTAAAATTATAGATTAAGGGAATAAAAACCTAAAGTTGTATAGAATTGTTGCAACAACTATTATAAGTTGCGTATCCATATATTACGATAGCTCACGAGATCACCATGATCTTGCAGCACGATAGGTCCTGCTCCGTGTGCCTTGAGTTTGGGAAGACCTATATATTCTGTCGTTCCTTCAATTTCTGTATTATTTTGGACCAGTATTCCATTTTGAAGTACAGTTACACGTGCTTTACTGATCAGCATTCCGTCGTTATTAAACCGGGGTGCGGTATATATAATATCATAGCTATGCCACTGACCTGCGTCTACACGGGATTCTACCAATGGGGGACGTTGCTTATAAATACTGCCAGCCTGTCCGTTGACATATGTCGGATTATCATTGTTGTCCAATACCTGTATTTCGTACAGTCCCTGTAAGAAAATTCCGCTATTTCCTCTTCCCTGACCTTTACCTTTAATAGTAAGCGGGCTACGCCATTCTATATGCAGCTGGAAGTCATTGAACTTTTCTTTCGTTTGTATGTTTCCGGAGGAAGGTTTTACTGTAAGTACATTGTTTTCTACAGACCATGTAGCAGTGCTCCCCGGTTTGTTTTCAAGCTGCCACTGACTCAGGTCTTTGCCATTGAACAGGATTACAGCATCTGTGGGGATGCCGTTTGCAGAAGTAACTATTCTCGGCTTCGGGCTATAGTATTCTGTGTCTTCGGGTTTGAATTGCGTCTGTGAAAATGCAGACGGTAGGGAGAGACTTAAGCAACAGATGCTGAGAAGAACGGGGTATTTTTTCATCAGAATATAATTTTGTTTTTATAATTTTTGGTATAGCAATGATAAAAATATTTTTTCAAACGAATAAATATTTTTATCATTGCTACATGGCTACACGTATACAGACAATTGCGATCAATGATGCCCGCTTTTATTCGCCTGTTGGTTATTATTCGGAAGAAATTGTGACCGGAAATGAGTTTTTAGTCAATATTGAAGTGAGCTATCCTTATAAAGTCCGGTCGGAAGATGAACTTGCAAATACATTGAACTATGAACAATTGTATGCTGTAGCTGCAAAAGTGATGAAGCAAAAAAGAAAGTTAATAGAGTCTGCAGTTGAGGAAATACTCGAAACGATTGTCTCTAACTTTGACTTTGTTGAGCAGGTAAATGTCTCCATTACCAAGATTAACCCTCTCTTCGGCGGAGATCGGGCTAATTCCCGAATAGCACTCTCTTATACCAAATAAAACGATTCAATATTGTCTTCAGTTGGTGCGAGTGCGTCTCAGTTGGTGAGGACACCAACTGACGCAAGTGTGGCTGGCGCAAGCGTGCCTTTCTATTAATCTGTCAATTAGCTGGCGCAAGCGTGTCGCTTGTGTCCTCTATTAATCTACCACCTTCCAACCTCTCTGCCCTTCGGGCATCTCTCCTTAGAAAGGAGAGAATTGGGATAACGAAGGCAATGCAGTTATTCTTTATAATCATTTAATTTTATCAACCTCGGCTGGCGCGAGCGTGTCGCTCGTGCCTTTTTTACACGGTTCAGCATTAATCAAAAGTGTTAAACGACAAAATGTCATTGTATCGAAAATTTAAAATGACATTTTGTCGTTAATTGAATAGATTTTCGAAGTGGTACAGCATTTGAATAAGTTGTAGAAAAACAAATAGAAAAATTAAAAGGAGGACAACATTATGGCACTATTAAAATTCCCTACAAAAGCAGTAAATACAGATGCAGTAAATCCATTTGTAAATTCAGTTTTCGATAATTTATTTAACGATTCCTTTATTACAGATCGATTGGTGACTCGCGTTCCGGCAGTGAATATTGCAGAAGCAGAAGATTCTTTTCAAATTGAACTGGCTGCTCCGGGATTGCAGAAGTCTGATTTCAAAATCAATGTAGATAAAAATATGATGACTATCTCTGCTGAAAAAACCTCAGAGACAGAAACAGAACAAAAATTATTCAGTAAAAGAGAATTTAACTATTCATCCTTTACACGTTCCTTTACATTACCTGATACTGTAGATTACAGCAATATTGACGCTTCTTATGAAAATGGTATTTTGGTTGTACGAGTGGGTAAGAAAGAAGAAGCAATTGTTGCTAAGAGATTGATTGAAGTAAAATAATAAGATTAGTTTTTTTAGGTTATGTGAGTGCCGTCATGCAAAATTTGCGTGGCGGCTTTTTTAATGAAAAAAGACGGTCCGTTTAGTGAACCGTCTTTTTAATTTTTTGGATCCCAGTTCTACTATCCACCCATTACTGAACCTAAACCTCCGAGTACCATAGAGATAATGTTCAATATAATACCTACTACCACACCATAGATCGCAAATTTACATGCTGATTTTGCCTGAACAGGGGCTTCATCCTTCTTTATGAAATAATAAATGGCACCAAACAAAGGAATACAAAAAGACAGAACTTTTAATCCTGTAGACAAGTCTTCCTGATTTTGCTGGTTAAAAGGATTGTTAAACTGATTTGGGTTTTGACCTTGATTTGGGTCAAAATTTGGTGTGTTTTGATCTTCCATGGTTAATTATATTTAATGATTAATTTTATTCCTTCTAATATTAATGCTCCGATTGCTCTTCCGATAATGGCGCAGACAGCCATTGTCCCAACGCCGGCCATAATCCCGGTGATAAAGCGAAGCGTATTATTACTTTCTCTGTTGCAGTAGGCCTGAGTCAAACCGTCAATAATTGTCGGTAACATGCATAATACCGCAACCCAAAAATTCATGGTGATTACGCCAAATACAAATAAAAAAGTGGATAGATAACCGAGATGGATGCCCGTACAGCGTGCACAAACAGGAAATTGCTTGCCTTTCCAAAAAAAAGATCGCTCAGGTTTGCGATGGCAAAAAGTAAATTCCAGCTTGGTTTTCATGTTCAGTTTAGTTGTAAATGTATGTAGTGTGAATCAAATATACAGTGAATTTAATGAATTAATTTTCTTTTTAAGCCTTAAAAATAAATTTTTTTGATAAATAAGATATTATAACGCATCAATCTCCTCATAATCATCGGCTTTCGGTACATGCTGCATAAAAACGTACCATTCCTCAGGAATATTGACCAGTTTACGTGCTTTTATATCTAACCATGCACCATCTACGTTAACAGTAGCTGCTTTTGTTCCATCTTCCTTATAGACCTCATGTCTGAAGGAAAATCTTGCATTGGCCAGATTAAATCTGGTCAGCACTATTCTTACAGAGACATATTCATCCAGTCTGACTTCTCTGTGATAGATCAATTCTTCTCTGAACAGGATAGGACCAATTCCATTTGAGGCAAACTGATCCAGCGACAGACCTATTTTTTTGAGCATATTACTACGTGCCTGAGCACAAATGTCAGCATATGCCGAATGACGCATATGCCTGTTCGCATCTATCTGTGCCCATATTACCTGACCTTCATAAAATGTGTTTTCCATGTTTACACTAACTTGAAAAATGATTGTATTGTTTGCTAATTCCTGAAATTAAAGAAAAATAATCTTTTTTTTTAATTCTGTGTAACGTTTTTCAGTTTGCGTTACTAATTGATTAAAATTGGCTAATCGTTCAGTAAAGATTAAAAAGTATCCTAAAGTGAAAGATAGAGAATCCGAATTTCTTACTTTGATTGAAAAAAACAAAGGTATCATCTATAAGGTGTCCAGAATGTATATGGATGATCCGGATGACAGGAGCGATCTTTCTCAGGAGATTATTTTTCAACTCTGGAAATCTTTTGATTCTTTCAAAAATGCAAGTCAGTTTTCAACCTGGATGTACAGAGTCGCTATCAACACTGCTTTGGTATATTTCAAAAAAGACAAACGCAAACAAGACCGTATACCTCTGGAGACTTATCATGATATAGCCGATGAGCAGGATCATGAGCAGAAAGAAGAACAACTGGCTGTTTTTTACAAAGCTGTTCAGGAGCTTAATCAGGTTGAAAAAGCATTGATTTTTCTATTTCTCGAAGGGCAGAGCCACCGGGATATAGCAGACAATCTGGGGATATCGGAAGTCAATGCAAGGGTGAAACTGAATCGTACAAAAGAAAAAATACAGCAGATCATTAAAAAATACGAATATGAATTTTGATGAATTAAAAAAACAATGGGATGATCAGTCTTCTGAACAGGTGGAGATTAACCCTGATCTGAATCAATATAAAGCAGTCGATAATGTATTGGCTAAGGTCCGTAAAAATGTGAGGTATGAATTTATCACCTGGATTGTAGCTATGCTATTTTTACTTGTGGTGCCTTTGATCGAACTTTATAAGATAGAAGGATATGCCCGGTTTGCATATTACCTTATCTTTTTTCAGATGCTCTTATCGAGTATGGTGTATTATCGTCGATTTTTTTATTTCTACAAGAGTGCCAGTCAGTCGGAAGTGCTTAGCTCACGTGAAAACCTGTTGAAGATGTATTATGATCTTAAGTTTGCGATCGATTCATATAAGACGACTTCCTATGTCATGATACCGCAGGCACTTATTATGTATATGATTATGCTTTCCAACGGGAAATTTGAATCCTGGTTTAATAAATTATATCATATCGGTAGTACGTTGACTCAGGATACTAACTTTATTGTATGGTTTATCCTTTCCGCAATCGTAAGTATTGCTTTAGTGATTTTTATAATCGAAATAATGAGTTATTCTTATTATGGTAAGCATCTGAAAGAGATCAAAAAAATACTGGATCAACTGGAGGACTGAGCCGAGGGATCAGATTTGTAGTTTTATTTTACAGGAGTAGCTCTAAAAAGTAAATGGCGGCTACCGTTCGAGATCTCCGCCATTAAAGTTTTGCATAGGTTATTGTGTTCAGATGTTATTCAAATATGATTTCAGCGATTTATGGAGGATTTCATGCCAACCTTTTTCGTAATTCACAGGAAGAAATGCCTCTCCGCCATCCGCAAAATTCTCAAGTCCCTCATGTGTAAGTGTTAACAGTGTACCTTGTTCTTTTTGTTCCAGCTCCCATGTCAATATAGATATTCCTTTGCTATGGCTGGGATGAGTCCAGCTGTGCATTAGTTTTTTATAAGGAATTACCTGTTGTACTACAGCAAAATGATGAAACTCATTTTTACCTCCCGGTTCATAAAAATCAAAAGAACATCCTGGTTCTGCCTGAAAATCCGGAATATCAAAATACCAGATTTTCATAGCTTCCTTGTCTGTAATCGCTTTCCATACCTGCTCAACAGATTGGGAATAAACGATTTGTATAACCACCTTAGCCTTCATCTGTATCTAATACCTTCAAAATGATATTTTGTTTGAGGAAGATGAAAATAAATTTATAATTAATGTGTTTAGGTTCTTACGCTATAACCAGAGTTGAATTAGCAGTGAAAGATTTTCAATTCTTCTATTACAAAATCGAAAAATTATCTTTTCCAAAACGTATAGCAATTCCAAGTTCATGTGTGCTGTTGGTGATATATCTGTTGAGATCTTTGTTTTTCAGATTTTGCTGATAACTGTATCCTATACGCAATTTTCCTACATTAAACTCTGCCATACCCATCAGATCTCCGCGCTGGCGATAACCGGCACCGATTCCGATCTTTGGATGAACATAGAACATCGCTGATGCGTCAAACAGTAAGCCGGTCACCTCTCTGTAACTTATTAAAAGATTGGGACGAAGCTGGAATCCTCCATTCAGCGCAATTATCAACCCGCCGGAAAGGTAAAATGTGTTATCTTTTCCGAACTGACGGACATATTGCGAATCTTTGGCTCCGAATATTGCTTTTGGCATTGAAAATCCAATATAGTAGCGATCGGGAGATATTAATGTAGCAGAGAGACCATATAGTAGTGTTCCGTATTGTACATTCTGAAAAGCAGGATCTCCGGGATCCAGGGGATTGAAGTTTCCTTGTTGATGGGTATATCCCAGATTAGCTCCTAATCCGATATACTCTGACTCTGAGATCTGTAACCGTTTGGTGAAACTGGCTGACATTTCGCTATTGCGTTCTACCCCAATACGAGATTGTTTTGCGTTGATCCCCATGATTACTCCTGCATTTCCTACGCCGATATTGCCACTGAACCAAAGGCTCTTGGGAGCGCCTTCGAATCCAACCCATTGATAGCGGTATAACATCATAGCGTCACCTTCTCCTTTTTCTAATAAAACATTGTTTGATGGATTAAGGACCTTTCCAAAACTCCCGAATAGGGCAGGGTCTATATATTGTTGTCCTGAGGACAGATTAATAAACAGCAATATAGTTACCACTGTTAGGATATGTTTTAATTTCATATTTCTTTTTTTGATTTTTTGTTTTTAGATATTCCCAGTTAGAAATTTCAATGCAGATGGAATAAGAAACCGGAAGAACAGTGTATGCTCTTCCGGATTTGAAGGCTAATACCGGACAACAAAGTATCCTTTTTCATGTTGCCACTTGTTATCTATTTTGACTTCCAATACATAGAAGTAAGTGCCGGACGGAACTTTTCGGCTTTCTTTTACTCCGTCAAAACAATTAGTTCCGTTGACGTATCCTTTGATTTTCTGAATCAGATTACCGTTTGCATCAAAGATTGCGATATGATTTTCTGGATACTCGTTAATGCCCTCAATACGCAGGTATTCATTGATACCATCTCCGTTTGGAGATACGGCCTTATGCACACGTACAGGAAGTTTTGCTCCGTTTTCATTTCGTACTCTAAGTTCACGGGTTACAGGATCTGCAGCAATGTAATTATTATCTCCAGACTGTTCTGCCCTGATAAGTGCAACACCTACACCTTTTACTGTTACTTCCCGGCGACCTGTTACTTCAGCGACTAGTGTATTGTCACTGTAGATTTGTATAGGAAGCGGACTGTTGCTGCTGATATCCAATGTTAATGTGCCGGCATTCCGGTAAACAGGAGAGATTTCATTGAAGGTAATAACCTGTTTTGCCTTATTAATATTCAATGTAGCTTGTTGTGAAAAACTATTATAGTTTTCCCCACCGTCTATATTGGCTGTGACAATATAACGACCTGCAGCAGTCTGTGTATTGCCGGTATAGCTAACTCTGACACCAGTTGGAAGTGTCCCCGTTATCTGTATGGATTTTGCTGATCCATCATAGGTGAATGTTGCATCATGAAGAGAAATATTGAATAGCGTCATTTTGCCTATGATAAAATCCGCTTTAGTAAAGTCGATATTATAATTTTTACCAGCGTTCAATGTTCCCAGTTTAACATTATAGCTACCCACAGCTTCACCGGCTGCTCTGGTTAATGCTCCTGTGATAATAGATTGATCATCTCCGTTTACCAATCCGGTTACAGTATAGGTCAGTACAGGGTCGGTTGTTCCATAGAATTTTGCTTTATTATCTGCAACGATGTTTAAGGTTGCTTTGGTAATGGTAAAAGAAGCTTCTTTATAAGTAATGTCATAGCCTTTTGCATTTAAAGTTCCCTGCTTAATAGCATAAGTACTGACATCTTCGCCTGCTGTTCTGGTCAATGCACCAGTAATAATACTTAAATCATCTCCGTTTTCGAATCCGGTTACAGTATAGGTCAGTGCCGGACTGGCGGTACCATATACTTTTGTTATAGCGTCTGCAACAATAGTTAATATCCCTTTGGTAATGGTGAAATCCGCACTGGTGTAACTAATATTATAATTTATTGTCGTTGCTAAAGTTCCTTCTGTGATGGCATAAGTACCTGCAGCTTCACCTGCCGTTCTTGTCAATGCACCTGTAATAATGGATTGATCATCCCCGTTTTCAAAACCTGTTACGGTGTAGGTCAGGTCAGGATCCGCAGTACCGTATCGTTTGGTTTTAGCATCAGCAACGATGTTCAGTGTTGCTTTGGTAATATCAAAATCTGCTCCGGTGTACACAAGGTTATAATCAGTTGTTGCGGTCAATGTTCCCTGTTCAATGGCATAGGTACCTACGGCTTCGCCTGCTACTCTTGTAAGACTACCTGTTAGGATTGACTGATCATCACCATTCTCCAATCCGGTTACGGTATAGGTGAGTGCCGGATCGGCAGTACCATAGACTTTGGATTTGGCATCGGGAACGATGTTTAAGGTTGCTTTGGTAATATTAAAATCTGCTCCGGTGTAAACAAGGTCATAATCAGTTGTTGCAGTCAATGTTCCCTGCTCAATAGCATACGTACCTACGGCTTCACCTGCTGTTCGAGTAAGCGCTCCGGTGATAATGCTCATATCATCCCCATTCTCCAATCCGGTTACGGTATAGGTGAGTACCGGATCGGTAGTACCATAGACTTTGGATTTGGTATCGGCAACGATGTTTAATGTTGCTTTGGTAATATCAAAATCTGCTCCGGTGTAAACAAGGTTATAGTCAGTTGTTGCGGTCAATGTTCCCTGTTCAATCGCGTACGTTCCTACGGCTTCACCTGCTGTTCTAGTAAGCGCTCCAGTGATAATGCTCATATCATCCCCATTCTCCAACCCGGTTACGGTATAGGTGAGTGCCGGATCAGTAGTACCATAAACTTTGGATTTGGCATCGGCAACAATGTTTAACGTGGCTTTGGTAATATCAAAATCCGCTCCGGTGTAAACAAGGTTATAGTCAGTTGTTGCGGTCAATGTTCCCTGTTCAATCGCATACGTACCCACTGTTTCGCCAGTTACTCTTGTAAGTGCTCCTGTGATAATAGATTCATCATCCCCATTTTCAAAACCGGTTACGGTGTAGATGAGTGCAGGATCGGCGGTTCCATAAACTTTGGATTTGGCATCGGCAACGATGTTTAAGGTTGCTTTGGTAATATTAAAATCTGCTCCGGTGTAAACAAGGTCATAGTCAGTTGTTGCAGTCAATGTTCCCTGTTCAATAGTATACGTACCTACGGCTTCACCTGCTGTTCTGGTTAATGCGCCTGTGATAACGCTCATATCATCGCCATTCTCCAATCCGGTTACAGTATAGGTTAGTGTCGGATCAGTAGTACCATAGACTTTAGATTTGGTATCGGCAACGATGTTTAAGGTTGCTTTGGTAATATTAAAATCTGCTCCGGTGTAAACAAGGTTATAGTCAGTTGTTGCGGTCAATGTTCCCTGCTCAATGGCATAGGTTCCTACGGCTTCACCATTTACTCTTGTAAGACTACCTGTTAGAATTGACTGATCATCCCCATTCTCCAATCCGGTTACGGTATAGGTGAGTGCCGGATCAGTAGTACCATAGACTTTGGATTTGGTATCGGCAACGATGTTTAATGTTGCTTTGGTAATATCAAAATCTGCTCCGGTGTAAACAAGGTCATAATTAGTTGTTGCGGTCAATGTTCCCTGTTCAATGGCATAGGTTCCTACGGTTTCACCCGCTGTTCTGGTGAGCGCTCCTGTGATGATACTTAAATCATCTCCGTTTTCAAATCCGGTTACGGTATAGGTCAGTACCGGATCGGTAGTACCATAGACTTTGGATTTGGCATCGGCGACAATGTTTAATATTGTTTTGGTGATGGTAAAATCGGCTCCGGTGTACAGGATATCGTAGTTCGCTGTAGCGGCTACACTACCTCTTTGAATAGCATAGCTACCGATTGTTTCACCTGCTGTTCTGGTGAGTGCACCTGTGATGATACTTAGATCATCTCCGTTTTTAAATCCGGTTACGGTATAGGTTAGTGCCGGATCGGTGGTGCCATATACTTTGGTTTTAGCATCTGCCACAATGTTTAATGTGGCTTTGGTAATGGTAAAGTCTGCACCGGTATACACGATAGTATAATCCGACGTTGCTACCAGAGTTCCCTGCTCAATTGTATAGGTACCTACCGCTTCGCCCGTTGTTCTTATCAGATTACCTGTTATGATATTGCTATCATCTCCGTTTTCAAAACCGGTTACGGTATAGGTCAGTAACGGATCATCAGTACCGTATTGCTTGGTTTTAGTATCTGCCACAATGTTTAACGTGGCTTTGGTAATATCAAAATCTGCTCCGGTGTAAACAAGATCATAATCAGTTGTTGCGGTCAATGTTCCCTGTTCAATCGCGTAGTTTCCTACGGCTTCACCTGCTACTCTTGTAAGACTACCTGTTAGAATTGACTGATCATCCCCATTCTCCAATCCGGTTACGGTATAGGTCAATACCGGATCGGTAGTTCCATAGACTTTGGATTTGGTATCGGCAACGATGCTTAAGGTTGCTTTGGTAATGTTAAAATCTGCTCCGGTGTAAACAAGGTCATAATCAGTTGTTGCGGTCAATGTTCCCTGTTCAATAGTGTAGGTTCCTACGGCTTCACCTGCTGTTCTGATTAATGAACCTGTGATAATGCTCATATTATCCCCATTCTCCAATCCGGTTACAGTATAGGTCAGTGCCGGATCGGTTGTACCATATACTTTGGATTTGGCATCAGCAACGATGTTTAAGGTTGCTTTGGTAATATTAAAATCCGCGCTGGTGTAGTTAATGTTATAATTTTCAGTATTTAATGTTCCCTGATTGATCGGATAGGTTCCCACTGCTTCGCCTGTTGCTCTTGATAATGTGCCTGTCAATGCGGTTTGGTCATCGGTGTATACAAATCCTGTAGCGGTATAAGTCAGTACCGGATCTGCGGTTCCATATACTTTTGATAAGGCATTGGCAGTAACGGTTAGGTGTGCCTTATTGATGGTAAGTTTAAAGATAATATCTGTTGCCGGATTGTAGGTTTCGTTGCCGGATTGTTTTGCCGTGATGTTTACTTGTCCTGCTTTGTTGATTCTGATTTTCCATTTATTACCGTCTGTTGCATCCTGAAAGGCTTCGGCTATGCTGTTGTCAGCAGATACATAGCTTACCTCAAGACCTGAACTTGCTGTGGCGTTTGGTATAAAGTGCGCATCACCATAGTTTTTGACCATATCATTTACCGTAATGGTCTGTGGTAGTCCACAGCTTTGTCCGCTTGGACTGTCTCCGGTAATGGTCCAGCCTTTGGCAGTGGTCAATAGTGTTCTGGCGTCTATTGCATTGGTACCGTATAGTCTGCCCAGAGCACCTAAGTTTCTCCCGTTTGGTGTATTGGGGTTGTTTGCCCAGCCTACCAGCGTGAGGGAGTAGTTCTGGCAATCCAATCCGGAATTGTCCAGCATATTCGCCATATTGACGGCAGCATTGAGTTTCCATTTACCAAGATTCTGGTTGAATATGTCTGCTCCATTAAACATCTGAAACATGGAAGTTACCTTGCCTGTATTCCATCCGCTGATGTCCTGATTAAAAGATGTAGCTCCGTTAAACATATTGCCCATTCCTTTTACGTTGGCGGTATTCCAGCCACTGATATCCTGATTAAAGGACGTTGCTTCTTCAAACATACGGGTCATATCGGTTACGTTGGCGGTATTCCATGTACCTAGAGGTTGATTGAAGGCGGTTGCCTCCAGAAACATCCAAGCCATACTATTGACATTTGCTGTATTCCAGTTACTGATGTTCTGATTAAAGGCAGTTGCACCGTAAAATACAAATCCCATATCCGTTACGTTTGCGGTATTCCAACTGCTGATATCCTGATTAAAGGCTTTGGCTTGCTGAAATACATTCCTTATTCGAGTTACCTTATCTGTATTCCAATTACCAACAGGTTGATTAAAAGCAGATGCTCTGTCAAACATCCAACCCATATCAGTGACATTAGCTGTGTTCCAGTTATTGATGTTCTGATTAAAAGAGGTAGCTTGCTGAAACATATAGCTCATATTGGTTACTGCTGCGGTATTCCATGTACCTATAGGTTGATCAAAGGCTTTTGCGTTCTCAAACATATTGCTCATATCGGTTACCTTAGCCGTATTCCAACCACTTATGTCCTGATTAAAGAGTGTTGCACCAGCAAACATTTTGTTCATATTGGTTACGTTTGTGGTGTTCCAGCTACCGATGTCTTTGTTAAAGACCTTAGTGGTTGTAAACATCCAGCTCATATCGGTTACATTTTCGGTATTCCAGCTGTTGATGTTGGCAGGTCCGTCTAATTTTTCGCATCCGGAGAACATCTCTGATATATCGGTAAGTTGGCTGAGATCCGGAATATCGGTAGCCGATACGTTGACATTTTCACCTCCTCTGAACGCCTTGTTCATGGTACTCCATTGCGCTGTACCCCACTGGGCAACATCAATCAGACTTGATCTGCCTAATACTCCATTAATACTAAATGCTTTGAGGTTTGTGGGTACTATCCTGAGTGTAACCAATTGGTTGAGAGGGTAGCCTGTATTAAAGGAATAGGAGGTGCTGTTTGCCGGAATGGTACCACTGCCACTCAGCCCCTGAGCAGAGGTCCAGCTATAGTTAACTACCTCATCCGTTGCTGTAACGAGCTTAAAT
The DNA here is from genome assembly GCF_002418355.1 of Sphingobacterium sp. UBA5789. Lineage (NCBI taxonomy): Bacteria > Pseudomonadati > Bacteroidota > Sphingobacteriia > Sphingobacteriales > Sphingobacteriaceae > Sphingobacterium > Sphingobacterium sp. UBA5789. The sequence goes on from NZ_DIDX01000003.1 coordinate 678,246, forward strand.
TCAATTTGGTTTCCAAGAGTACCAAACTTACTCAGATCCCATACGGTGACAAAGTCTCCTGTGGAATTGGTAATGGTGAGATTTGCTCCGGTATAATTAATGGTGTAGTTTTCAGTGTTTAAAGCTCCCTGATTGATCGGGTAGCTGCCCGCCACTTCGCCTGCTGTTCTTGACAATGTACCTGTCAGTACCGTCTGATCGTCGGTGTATACAAATCCGGTAGCCGTATAGGTCAGTACGGGATCAGTTGCTCCATGCTCTTTGGTTTGGGCATCTGCTGTAACGCTCAGTACTGCCTTGTTGATGGTCAGTTTAAAGATGACATCCGATGCCGGATTATAAGTCGCATCTCCGGCTTGTTTTGCTGTGATGTTGACTTGTCCTGCTTTGTTGATTTTCAGTTTCCATTTGTTACCGTCTGCGCTGTCCTGAAAGGCTTCGGCTATGCTGTTGTCAGCTGATACATAGCTGACCTCAAGACCCGAACTTGCTGTTGCATTGGGTATAAAGGGCGCATCGCCGTAGGTTTTGACTATATCGGTAGCTGTAAGGGTTTGTGGTAGTCCACAACTTTGTCCACTTGGGTTATCTCCGGTAATGGTCCATCCTTTGGTGCCAGTAAGCAATGTTCTTGCTGCTACAGCATTGGTACCGTATTGTCTGCCCAGCGCACCCAGATTACGCCCTGAAGGTGTGTTTGCATTATTAGCCCAGGCCACAAGGGTCAGGGAGTAGTTCTGGCAATCCAATCCGGAATTGTCCAGCATATTGATCATATTAACTGCAGGATTGAGCTGCCATTTACCGAGGTTTTGGTTGAATATGCCCGTTCCGCTAAACATGGAACGCATATCAGTTACCTTGCCCGTATTCCAACTGCTTATATCCCGGTTGAATGAAGTTGCATTAGTAAACATCTCAGACATGGAAGTTACATTTGCTGTATTCCAGTTATTGATATCCCCATTAAAAGAAGTTGCATTAGTAAACATCTGGGCCATAGAAGTTACATTTGCTGTATTCCAATTATTAATATCCTGATTAAAAACGGGAGCTAGGAAAAACATACTATACATATTGGTCACCTTTGCCGTATTCCAGTTGCTCATGGGTTGGTTAAAAGCAGCTGCACTGTAGAACATAACACTCATGTCGGTTACATTTCCGGTATCCCAGTTTCCTATAGGCTGGTTAAATACTTTGGTCAGATAGAACATATAACTCATATTGGTCACCTTTGCCGTATTCCAGTTGCTAATAGACTGGTTAAAAGCATTCGTACCGAAGAACATAGCTTTCATATCTGTTACATTTCCGGTATCCCAGTTTCCAATAGGCTGGTTAAATACTTTGGCACTACTGAACATATTACTCATATTAGTCACTTTTGTTGTATTCCAACTGCTAATATTCTGGTTAAAAGCTATCGCACTCTGAAACATGGAATTCATGTTGGTTACCGCTGCGGTATTCCAGTTGCTGATTGGCTGGTTAAATACTTTGGCATCACTGAACATATGACTCATATCTGTTACATTTTCTGTATTCCAATCTCCGATGTCTTGGTTAAAGGCAGATGCACTCCTAAACGTCCCATTCATATTGGTTACTTTTGCTGTATTCCAACCTCCGATGTTTTGATTAAAAGCATTAGCTCTGTGAAACATATTCGACATGTTGGTTACGTTTGCCGTATTCCAGTTGCTGATATTTTGGTTAAAGGCAGACGCGATGTTAAACAGGCTCTTCATATTAGTTACGTTTGTGGTATTCCAATTGCCAATATTGGCAGGGCCGTTCAGGGTTTTACATCCAGTAAACATCTCACTCATATCGGTCACGCTGCTGAGATCGGGCAGGTCGGTCGCCGTGATGTTGAGGTTTTCACATTCTGTAAAAGCACGTTTCATGGTTTCCCAATTGGAAGTACCCCACTGCACTACTTCTATAAGACGTACTGCATCAGGAAAGTGATTGGCACTGGGACTGGATAATGAAATTGCCATGCTAAACATTTTGAGGTAAGTCGGATCCATACGCAGTGTGATGATCTCTCCTGCCGGTAATCCGGTGATGGAGGCGGCTGGTGTTAGCGTACCGCTTCCGCTGCTTCCACCTGATGACGTCCAGGTATACGGTACGAGAGAATTAAAAGTATTTATATAGAACTCTAACGTGTTATTGCCACTTCCAGGCTTGCTCATGTCCCATTTGGTGATAAAATCTCTTTTTACAGTAGTAATGGTAAAGTTGGCTCCTATATAGGCAATGCTGTAATTATCACTATTTAATGTTCCTTGTTCAATGGCATACGTTCCTACAGTTTCTCCTGTTATTCTCTTTAATAAACCGTTAAGCACTGTCTGATCATCATTGTTTACAAATCCTGTAGTGGTATAAGTCAATACAGGGTCTGCTGTGCCGTATTCTTTGGATAGGGCATTGGCAGTGACGGTTAATGGCGCTTTGCCAATGGTGAGCTTAAAGATGATATCCGATGCCGGATTGTAGATGGTGTCTCCGGCTTGTTTTGCTGTGATGTTGACTTGTCCTGCTTTTTTGATTTTCAGTTTCCATTTATTGCCATTTGCGTTGTCCTGAAAAGCTTCTGCAATACTGTTGTCTGCAGATACATAGCTTACCTCAAGACCTGAACTTGCTGTTGCATTAGGTATAAAAGGCGCATCGCCGTAGGTTTTGGTTATGTCAGGAGCTGTGATGGTTTGTGAAATTAAATCCATTTCATTGGCTCCTATGTCTATCAGTGTTCCCTGTAGCCTTTTGTGACCTTTAAGGTCTTTATCGGTACTGAGATTACCGCCTGCATTGGTATAGAGTACATTGTTACCTTTATCAATAAGCGGACTTCCTTTCTTTAGACTAAAATTATCATCAGGGGTACCGAGGATTGCATCAGGTCCGTTCGGGTTTTCAAAAAGTTGTACAAGGTTTATATTGGTGGCATCCAGATTGCCGTTGGCTGTGTTGGTATAGCCCTGTACCAGACTGTTGTTTAAAGTTCCACTACCAGTCAACTGTGCGCCTTCATTGTTCCAAAGGACGGAATTGGAGATGATATACGATCCGGTGTTTGCTGCATGGACGCCTCCTGCCCAGGTTGCATTGCCTCCTGTATTGCCATACAGTGTGCAGTTGGTGAGTGTAAATCCATTTCCGCTGTTGTGCCAGATGGCACCGGCACCGTCAGTAAGCGCACTATTCTTAACAAACAGACTATTAGATATTTTGGGAGCAGAGGTGTCATTTAATATGGCTCCTGCTCTCTTAGCAGAGTTGGATATAAAGCTGCTGTTGGTGATTTTTGGAGACGACGCAATGTTATATATTGCACCTCCGCTGTTGTTGGCGCTATTACCTGAAAACAGGCAATACGATATAACTGTTGATGACGTATGATTGTATATAGCACCTCCTGTGATAGTGGATTTGTTTCCGGAAAAAGTGCTTTTGGTAATATTCAGTGTGGATTGGTAGTTGTATATAGCACCACCATAATCGGTTGCCGTATTGTTGGTGAAATTACAGTCGGTAATGGTTGGTGAGAATGATGTGCCTTCATGGTATAGTGCTGCCCCGTATTTAGCCGAGTTGTCCGAAAAGCTACAGTTGCTGATCTTCAGGGACGAAGAATTGCTATACAATCCGCCTCCAATATATTGGTAAATAGGAACGCCGTTGACCATAATAACGCTGGAGAGGTCGCTTGTATTTCCTCTGGTGATGGTAAAGCCATTGAGCTCAGCAGTTCCTGATTCTTTTACACTGATGAGTACATGGTAGGCATCATTGTTGCTGTGTGAGCCGTCATTATCTAAATCACCGCTCAATATGCTCTTATTAGCTATGATAGCGAGGTCTCGCTGGTCGGGACTGGTTTCAGTACCTGCAAATCCCCCGTATAGTTTCACATCTTTTACAAGTAAAAATGCATTGTTTCTCGCATCCGGAATTCCGAAATTATTATCAGCAGGACTATATAAGGGATTATAGGTGCCTGCAGCTACCCATATTTGTGTTACCTGAGGATTGGCTGCTACTGCATTATTGTTTTTGGCAAATCTGAGCGCATCTGCCACTTCTCCCATAGCGTTGTTCCAACTGCTTCCATCTCCTGTTGCTCCTTTTTTGATGTACAATATGCCATTGGTATCCGGCTTATAGTCGATAAGGTTGCGCAATATAGAGACGTTGTTGCTCTGCCAGTTGGCTACTACCAGGTCAGGTTTGCCGTCTCCGTTAAGATCACCTGCAACTGATGAATACGGGAGAGTACCTGCAGTATAGTCTACATAATTGGCGAATGTGAAGTTTCCTGTATTGCCCGTATTGCGCAGTATTGATACTTTATTGAGTTCTGGCAGTGTTACTATCAGATCGGGTTTGCCATCTGCATTAATATCGGCGACAGCTAAGGTCTGTATCTGATCTTTTGTGGTAAGTGAGATAACCTGAGCAAAGGAAAGGTTTCCGGTAGTGCTGGCATTCGGCAATATAAATACATTTTTTGCAAACAGGGTTCCTGCCGCAATATCAAGCCTGCCGTCTCCATCAAAATCGGCTATGGTTACGGTTACGGGTCCACTGCCTATTGCTACATCATTTTTACGTACAAAGGAGATATTTTCGCCACTGCTGGTGTTGTGGAGTATGGCTATTGTTCCGGTAGCGAAGTTGGCGACTACCAGATCAGATTTACCGTCTGCATCGAGATCGCCCATCGCAATGGAATAAGGTCTTGAATCGTTTGGATATTCTGTCCCTACGATATATTCAATTTCATCTGAAAATGCCAGATTACCTGTGCTTCCTGTATTTTGTAATATGGTTATTCTATTGCTGTTGTTTTTTGCAATGGCCAGATCAGGCTTGCCGTCTCCGTTTAAATCTCCTATGGCAACTGAAATAGGCCGGTATAGTACAGGGAAGTTAACTGCTGAAGCAAAGGATATGTTTCCTGTGCTACTGGTGTTGCGCAATACGGATATATGGTGTGAATTGTAATTTACAACTGCCAGATCGGGTTTGCCGTCGCCATCAATATCGCTCACAGCGATTGACCTGGGCTGACTGCCTACTGGATAGTTTACTGCCGAAGCAAATGCAAGATTGTTGCCAGTGCCAATGTTGCGCAATACTGACACGGTGCCGTCTCCGAAATTTGATATTGCCAGATCGGGCTTGCTATCTCCGTCTAAATCGCTTATGACTATTGAAAATGCAGAGGTGCCAGCGGTATAGTTAACTGGCTCAGCCATATCTGCTGAGGTTATGTTGTCTTTCACCGGTGTGAAAGCCGGAATGAATAATTGGGTACTGCTACCTGTAAGTCCGTTGGTGGTATTTACTACTTTGATATAACTGCTGGTAGCACCCACCGGTACTTTTACGGTAAGGCTGGTTGTAGTGGCTGTGCTTGCAGGTGTTGCCACTGCTCCAAAAAACACTATATTATTGGCCGCCAAAGGGTTAAAATCACTTCCTGTCAGGGTAATGATAGTGCCCGGAGATGCTTTTAATGAGCTTACGTTAGTGATTACAGGTGGTTGTGTATCATATGCATTACTTGTTTCCGGTCTGGTGCTTTCTTTAGTATGTGTATAGACAGCTGTACCAGTGATACTACTTGGTATATGATAGGATGCAAAAGTCTCTATACTTGTGAAAAGCAGAAGTAGAAATGTTATTTTATGTAAAACGGTAGAATTTATTTTTTTCATTTTTAATGGGATGTGAATGTTTTGTCAGAAACCGATTATATATGCGAAGTTGTAGGATTGCAGCATACTGAGAGTGCATTGTACTTTATTCAGACCCTTTCGGTTGCATCCCGTTCGAATCGCTTTCAGACAGATGATGAAAGAGTTTGTTATGTTTGCTTCGATGTCCCAAAAGGTGATACTATGGAGGATTCTTTTTATCAGAGATGATATCTGCAAACTGTGGGAATTTTTAAGAATCAGATGCTTGTATATTTTGTAGGCAACACATTGCTCTGATTTATGGCTACAATCCGTTATCTCATCTGAATTATCCGTATTCAGTGTTACAGTCTTGTGTCGTTCTTTTAATTTCACCAATTTTATAACATATTTCATATTTTTCCTCTGTTAAACGGTAAGAACTCTTAGAAGATTAAAAAGGTGGCATAATGTTTTTTGTGCGGAAACAGAATGCAACGATTTATCTTTAAAGTCTGATTATATCCAGAAAATAACTATATGATACTCTTATAGTGTAATAGCCATTCGATGAAGCGTTTATTCTTCACTACGGATTTCGTTTGTTTTAGAGGAATGTTTCTCTATCTAATTATTTTTTGCAATTTTAGGACAATAGAAAATTTTAAAATATTCGAACTGATCAATTAATTATTCTATAAGTGCAATTAAATAAGATTAAGTTGTAGGTAGAAGGTGTACTACTAACGCTTATGGCTAAGGGAGGTATAAATTTAATATACTGATTTAGATTCTCTGACCTAAGTTTTCTATAAAAGGCTTCCAGTATAACTATAATTATATTTATTAATTTAGCTAAGGACAGATTGAATAAAAAAAGAGGAAAAGCAAAGAAAAGTTTTAGAACTAAAAGCCCGACCAATTTTTACAATTGGTCGGGCTTCTTTAATACAGAACTAATCCTTAATCTTTTGTTTTGAATTTTCCTCTTCTGAAGGGTTTTTTACTGGCTCCGGATCTGGCTTTGCTTCTGTTTTTGTCTGTAGCTGGTTTCTTAGCTGCCTGGCCTGGTTTCTTCGGAGAGATATGTAAGCTGTAAGGATGCTCTTCCACTCTTGGTATTTCCATCCGAATGGATTTTTCAATATCTAACAGGTATGCGTATTCCTCATCATCACAGAATGAAATTGCTTTCCCATCCTTTCCGGCACGTCCTGTACGTCCTATACGGTGTACGTAAGATTCCGGGATATTTGGAAGATCAAAATTAATCACATAAGACAGATCATCGATATCAATCCCTCTTGCTGCGATATCTGTAGCTACCAGTACGCGAAGTTTGCGATCTTTGAAATTAGTCAGTGCATTTTGTCTGGCCGATTGCGATTTGTTACCATGGATAGCTGCTGCTTGTATACCCTGTTTTGCCAGATCTTTGGCAATTCGGTCTGCACCATGTTTTGTTCTGGAGAATACCAGCGTATGTTCAATATTTTCGGATTTGAGCAAATGCGTAAGCAGATGGCGTTTGTCTGATTTGCTGACAAAATAAACCGACTGCTGTATTTTTTCTGCTGTGGTAGATTCCGGCGTTACTTCTACTTTGCTTGGATCTTCCAGAATATGAGATGCCAGTTTCTGAATCTCTGCAGGCATTGTTGCTGAAAACAACAGTGTCTGTCTCTTTTTAGGAATGATAGAAATCACCTTTTTAACGTCATGGATAAATCCCATGTCCAGCATTCTGTCGGCTTCATCCAGTACAAAATACTCCAGTTGTTTGAGATCAATAAATCTCTGATTGTACAGGTCGAGCAGGCGCCCTGGAGTCGCAATGAGGATATCAATTCCTTTTTTTAAGGCATCACGCTGCGGCTGTTGTCCCACACCACCATATATGACCAGATTACGAATAGGTAATTCTTTGGAGTATGCATCAAAATTTTCTTTGATCTGTATGGCTAATTCACGTGTAGGTGTCAGCACCAGCGTGCGTATTCTTTTTTGAGCAGTCTTTTCTTTGGAATAGGTCAGCATCTGCAGGATAGGAATGGCAAAAGCCGCTGTTTTTCCAGTTCCTGTCTGTGCGCAGGCCAGGAGATCTTTACGTTGAAAGATGATAGGGATTGCTTGTTCCTGAATAGGTGTCGGATTCTGATATCCTGAAGCTTCCAATGCCTTCAGGATAGGTGCTATAAGTTTTAAATCTTTGAATTGCAAATTGTTGAATTTTATAATGCTGACTTTTTTGTCAGTATCAATCAGCTGCAAAGGTAGTTAAAAGAATAACTGTTTTTTGTTTTAAATAAAAATGTAATTTTGGTTCAATTTTTTTGAGACTAATAATCAGCAACATTGATGTCTTTCGCCAGACGGTAATTATGAAACATTTTTTTAAAAATATAGCTTTACTTGTTCTTTTGACCGGAATGATGTCTTGTCAGGAACAATCGCATATCGCACTTGTTGTCATCAATCCTATGGATAGCACTGTGAATACGGTGGTCAGTTCTATGGCAGATCAGCTCGATACACTGGTGACAGTCTTTAATCCTTCTCATTCTCCTTCTCTGACAGCGAATCCGGCCTTCCGTGTAGCAGATATACAGACTACAGATCTAATAGGGAAATTGCTGTCCGGAAGTAAGGCTAATGTTGCCTATTTGGATGGATTCAATACAGAAAGAGGTATGTTAGGGGAACGGTTAACGGCAAATGGCATTGCTGTACTTGCGCAGCAGCCACTTGTGGCTGGAAAACAGAGTATGCAACACCTGCAAAATATGTATCGTACTGCTGCTGAGACAAAAGCACTGATTTATGATCTGGTACCTGCACGGTTTTATGAGGAAGCTGTTATTGTCAAAGCATTAGTCGCACAACAGGAGTTTTCTGGAGGCCTGATTGCAGGTTCTGAAGAGGCTCCGGCAATTGTAATCAACAGGCACTTTAATTTTGTAGAGTGGAAAGAGGGAAATATGATTCAAAGACCACTTTCATTTTTTGATGTAAATAAACAGGGTGACGGTTTTGCAGGTCTTGCTTCCTATCTTGATCTGGTGAACTGGATTACATTGCCGGAACAAAAACTGGATTATGCTGCGGATGTCAGACTAATCAAGGCCCGAAAATGGCCTGCCTTATTGAACAGGTATCAGTTTGCGAATCTGACTGGACAACAATCTTATCCTGATGAACTGAAAGCTTATGTAAATCCATATAATGAGCTTGCTGTTTCTTCGAATGCAGAAATTCGTTATCTGCTTCGGGGGAAGTCTGTTGCAGTAACTGTGGCCTGGGATTATGATTCTGAAGAAAGTAAAGGTGACACTTTTGAAGGCGTTCTTCAAACCATTAATTTTACTGTTGAAGTCCGATCCGAAGATCGCCGTAATATCATTTATATAACAGCAAAAGAATCGGCAGATAAGCCGGGTTTTGAGAAAAAACTTCAGGAAACTCTAGCTAAGACCGGTATTCAGGCTGTTAATTTTGAATTGACAGCAGACGGCAAATATAAGATAGTATTACCGGAGGGAAATAACAGAAATCCGGATAAGTATCTCGCAAGTTCTGTAAAGGCTTTTGTTAGTTATTATCAAAAGGGTGCTGTTCCGGAGTGGGAAACATCTTTTATAAAGGCTAAATATCAATTGATATCTGATGCCGCAAAACAGGTAACTCCTTAAATAGATATAGCGCAGAACTTCAGTTCTGCGCTATATCTATTTATAACATTCTTATCGAAAATATGGTTACTGAAATAATCCGGAGACATATTGCATCAGTAGTCCGCAGATGTAACCTCCGTATGTGCCGACTGCGTAACCCAATACCGCAAGTAATACCCCTACAGGAGCTAAATATTTGTTAAATGCTGCAGCTACAACAGGAGCAGATGCAGCTCCGCCGATATTTGCCTGACTGGCAACAGCTACATAAAAGAAAGGTGCCTTTATAATTTTTGCCACTCCCAGCATAAGGATAATATGGATCAATATCCATACAATACCTACTAAAAAGAATACAGGATTGTCCAGTAAAGCTTTTATATCCATTTTCATTCCGATTGTAGCGACCAGGATATACAGTAATATAGAGCCCATATTGGACGCTCCGTAATTTTCAAGTTTCCGTACTCTGGTAAAGGAAAGAACCATTCCTATCGTAGTCGCTATAATAATAACCCAGAACGTAATACTTGTCAGGGAATATTGTTCCGAAGCCGGCCAGATTTCTTTAAACCAGGGTCCGATAAAATTACCCATAAGGTGGGCAAGTCCAGTTCCGGCAAAGCCGACTCCTAATACGGTAAACCATTGGGCTACGGATACATCTTTGACTCTTTCTGCAAGGTGAATGGATTCCAGTCTTTGTTCGAGATTATTGAGAGATGAAGTATCAGCCTTGAAAAAAGCATCTATTTTTTCAGATTTTTGAGCACCGTAGATCAATAATCCCATCCAGATACTGGATATAAGTACATCTACAGCTACCATTTGACCAAACAGAGATTCTGAAGAACCGAAAACTTTGAACATCGCGGCCTGATTGGCGCTTCCTCCGATCCAACTGCCTGCAATAGCCGCAAAACCTCTCCATGTCTCTTCTCCGTTGAAATGAAGAATGGACGGAAATATACTGCCAATCAAAGCAATCGCAATAGGACCACCGATAATAATACCGATAGCTCCTGTGAAAAACATGATTAACGATTTGCTGCCCAGTTGTTTAAGTCCCTGAATGTCGATGCCAATGGTAAAGAAAATCAAACTGGTAGGAAGCAGGTATGTGGAAGCCATCTCATCCAGTTGTGACACCTCTCCATTGATGATATTAAAAGAATTCAAAAGTGCAGGAACAAAGTAGCACAGTACAAGGGAAGGACAATATTTATAAAACCTGGCCCAAAAACCTTCCTTTTTACTGGAAGTATAAAAGATAAAACCAAGAATTCCCATTAATAAGCCGAATACAACAGCATCATTGGTAATAAGTGGTTGTACAATTGGTAATTTTTCTTCCATAGTTGTTTAAAATTGATGATTAGTGGGGTGAAGTTATGTATTATTTGTAACTTATTCATTGATTTAATCTAAAAAATGCACAAAAACGCATGGTTAATTTGTAAAAATATAGTGATGGATATTTGAAATATAGGGATGTTATTTTTAATGTAACTCTAAATTGTTAATTTTAGAGTTCTATATATGAATGAAATGAACCAGGACAGAAGAACCTTTATCAAACAAAGTGCGGTCGTGGCTGCATCACTGGCAGCAATTCCACATTTGGGATATGCTACTTCCGCAAAAAAGATCAAAGTAGGTTTGATCGGATGTGGCGGAAGAGGAACAGGAGCTGCTTCTCAGGCTTTAGCGGCAGATCCTCAGGTAGAAATAACGGCATTGGCCGATATTTTCCCGGATCAGTTAGAACATGCACTTACGACACTTCGTGAAATAGATGCTGCGCGTGTACAGGTGGATGATAAAAATAAATTTGTAGGGTTTGATGCATATAGAAGACTTATAAACTCGGGTGTAGATGTTGTATTGCTCTGTTCGCCGCCGAATTTCCGTCCTGATCATCTGGAAGAGGCCGTCAAGGCCGGTAAACATATATTCTGTGAGAAACCTGTAGCCGTTGATATTCCGGGTATTCACCGCGTAAGTAAAGCAGTAGAGCTGGCAAAACAGAAAAAGCTCAATATTGTCTGTGGTTTTTGCTTTCGCTATTCCACACCAAACCGGGAGATTATCAAACAAGTCAGAGCGGGTAGTATTGGAGATGTAAAGGGATTGTCTACTTTTCGTTACGGCGGAGAACTTACATTCAAAGACAGACAGCCCGCGTGGAGTGATCTTGAATTTCAACTTCGGAACTGGTTGTTCTATACCCGTTATTCGGGAGATATGCTGGTGGAACAAGCCATACACAGTGTGGACTTTATGTCATGGGTGATGAATGATGAACTGCCTAAACTGGTAACAGGCACCGGAGGAAGACAGGCTAAGCCGTGGGATAAATTTGGAAATGTATATGATCATTATGCTGTAGAATATGCTTATTCCGGAGGATTGAAATCTTACCATTTCAGCAGACAGCAGAATGGCACTACATCACGTAATAGTGTCGATGTAATGGGCACACAGGGACAGGTAGATGTCAAACTGATGTCCAGTTACGAAGTGATGGGTGAACATCCGTGGAAATTTACGGGAAGACTCAATAACATGTACCAGACACAACATGATGAACTGTTTGCAGCTATTCGCAACGGACAAGTTATTAATGACGGAGATTCAATGACTAAGTCAACGCTGTTGGGTATCTGGGGAAGAACTGCTGCCTATACCGGAAAAGCGATCAGCTATGATGAAATCATGAATTCACAAGTCGTATTGGGCCCGCATTCTGATGAATTTGACTGGAATATGAAAGTAGATCAATTACCAATTCCACGTCCGGGATTAACAACTTTTGGATAATATCTGAACAGATTTCATGCGAAAAATCAAAATATTAGTAGTAGGATGTGGCAATATGGGAGCTTCCCATGCACAAGCGTATCATGAGCTTCCTGAGTTTGAGATTGTGGGACTGGTATCCCGCGGAGAGAGTAAATCCGAACTGAATACCCGTCTGAATGCAAGCTATCCTTTATATGAAGATTATGCAGAAGCTCTTGCTATTTCTCATCCTGATGCCGTTTGTATAGCTACCTATCCTGATACACACGAAACATATGCAATCATGGCTTTTGACTCCGGAGCGCATGTATTTATAGAAAAACCATTAGCCGATACGGTTGCCGGTGCGGAAAATGTCATTGCTGCAGCAGAACGTTCCGGAAAAAAACTGGTTGTCGGCTATATTCTCCGTCATCATCCGTCATGGACAAGGTTTATTGAAACAGGCAGACAGATGGGATATCCACTGGTTATGCGCATGAATCTTAACCAGCAAAGTCAGGGCTATATGTGGGATGTTCATCGTAACCTTATGAAAAGTCTCAGCCCGATAGTGGACTGTGGTGTTCACTATATAGATGTGATGTGTCAGCTTACCGATGCCAGACCATTACAGGTGTCTGCGATTGGGGCAAGGCTTACAGATGATATTCCCGACAATAATTATAATTACGGACAGTTGCAGATTCGTTTTGATGATGGCAGTGTAGGTTGGTACGAAGCAGGCTGGGGGCCGATGATGAGTGAAACAGCCTTTTTTGTGAAGGATGTGATCGGGCCTCTGGGTTGTGTGTCCATTGTAGCTAATGAAGCATCCGGTAACGGACATTCAGATAGTGTAGCCTCCCATACACGCACCGAGTCCCTTCGTGTTCACTATGCCGCTATTGATGATCAAAATAAATTCGTGCGTAAAGATGAATGGATCCACCTGGAAGACGAGCCTGATCATCAGGAACTTTGTAATAGAGAACAGCTTTTCTTTTTAAAGGCTATACAGGATAATCTCGACCTGAGCAAATCTATGCAGGATGCATTGAATAGTTTGCGCATTGCTATTGCCTGTGATGAATCAGTCAAGACGGGGAAGATCGTTAGTTTATCCTAAGAATCTTTGCATTTTCCACTGCTTTCTTCTGCAATAATTTTATGAAATGATGGGTATAGTGTCTTGATTTTCATTTATCAGCATAAGTTTTATAGCCTATACTTAAGACTAATTAAATGAGACTTTAGGATTCTTTCCTGTCTTCATCATTGCTATTTTTCCACAATGTAATTTTTTTTGATCAATTGGTCTGTAATTTGATGAAGAAAGATTGTATTAACTTGTTTTGATGATGAAAATTTCCATTTCTGTATTATTTCTCCTTTTCTTATCTCAAATAAACACGCAGGCACAGACTGATGTGTGGCAAATTCATCTTGAAGCAAAAGGTGCAAAACCTGCTGAATGGTGGACAGAGCGTACAGGACAGTATGTTGCCGAATTTGAACAGAATATTGCAGAAGCATTTTATCCTGAATCAAAACATGCAGATTTTGAAGAAAAAATCTGGATATCAAAAGACAAATCCAGAGTACTAAAGGGAAAGGACGAAGCTCAGTTTATGTATGTGTATCCTAAAAAAGAAGTATACGCTTACCAAAAAGGGGATGATATCATTACAAAAGATATTATATCCGATCCATATCGTATCATTAATGCTTCGGATGTGAAGAATGTAGGAGATGATATCAGCTACCTGATCATTTCCCCTACAGGTGAAGTAAGAGATATTCAGGGATACAGCTGCCATAAATATAAGTTAAACTTTGGACAACACGGATTCGGAGAGGTAAACTATCAGGTGTGGTGTGCCAAAGATATTCCTGCATATGGAAGTGATAATCTTCCTTTTGCTAATCATTTACCGGGAGCGGTTTTACAGTTTGATCTGGATACACAGGATTCTACAGTCGGATTTGCGGCAACTAAAGTTGAAAAAATGAATGCTGACCCTTCGTATTTTGAATTGCCATCCGAAATGGAAATCGTGGATGTACAGGATACTGGCGACGGCCTGTCTTCCGGAGGAGAACTGCTTGCTGTCTTCAACAGCGGTCTTCAGCTACAGGATGGTGTACAGTGGTTTCCGGATAACCGGGACGGAAATGTAGTCATAGGATTAAAGAAGAAAAGCGGAGAAATTCTGTTACCGGCAAATTACCAGACCATAGAAAATATTACAGATGAAGTTGCAGCCGTGACCGATCTGGACCAGAAATACTGGTTGGTACGTAATGATGGCAAGGTGCTGAATACATCCGGGTACAATCACTTTCAACCTGTCAACGATCAGGTCTATTCTTATCAGATTAATACTAATTTCGGATTGGCAGATATTGAAGGTAAAATACGTGTTGACAGTCTGGAAGATATGCAACCTCTAAATTCGGAATATGTATTTGCAAAGAAAGACGGTCAGTATGGTGTCATAGATCTGGAAGGAAAGTTTGTCGTTAAACCTTCTTATCAGTCCGTGAAATGGAATGCGGCAGGTGAGCTGAATCTTGTTGAAAAAGAAGGTCAAAATAAGACTACAACTATTTCGGCATCGGACTTTATTGGGAGCTTTATAAAATAGGAGTTTTTGCTTCTGAAGACTGCAGGCATCTATAAAAACTGTAATTGCTTCCTTAATACTTGTTTTAGAAAAAAGGCAGAGCAAATGCTATGCGGATTAATATTATCTTATAATCTTAAATTCAGTTCTTCTGTTTAAGGCTTTCCCTTCTTCAGTATCATTTTTAGCTATGGGTTGATTTGAACCATATCCTTTTGCCAGAAGACGGGAAGCTGAAATACCCTTTACAATTAAATAATCGACCACAGCCTTTGCTCTGTTGTCCGAGAGCGTCTTATTCAGCTGATCATTCCCTGTGTGGTCTGTATGTCCTCCTATTTCTATGCGTACCTGCGGATTCTCCTGTAAAAAAAGAACGAGTGTATTCAGATCACTGGTGGAGGAAGGTAAAAGATCGTATTTGTTTAATGCAAAGAAGATATTGTTCAGTACTACATTTTTGTCCACCTCTATGGGTTTCAATAAGATTCTGGCTTCAAACTCTTCATTCGTATGGCGGGGATCATCCAAAGCGTAGGGTATCGATTCGAACAGATAGCCTTTTTCGCGAACATGCACTGCATAGTGGTTGCCAATGGGTAAGGTCGCCAGAAACTCTCCGTCGGTGATGTCACTCTGGTCTTCAAATACCACCTGATTTGTGGCGGTATTTGTGACGCTGATACTGGCTTTTACCGGGACTAAAGTTTTTGCATCCAGTACCAGTCCTTTTATAAATGCTACGGGATGCGGACGGTTATGTGCAGGAATCTCAAAACTATAGATGTCCAGCTGTTGTTGTCCGTCTATTTGTGTAGAAAGAAATCCCATTTTACCATTCATACTTACATAAAGCGCATTTTGTTCATAATAATTATTTATGGGATGTCCGAGATTAACAGGAGTAGACCACTTATTCAGGGAATCTGATTTACTTACAAAAATATCTTTACGGCCGAACCCGGGCCATCCGTTGGAAGCAAAGAATAAACTGGTATTATCTGCGTGGATATAGGGTGCACTTTCATCAAAGATCGTATTGATCTTCGGCCCCAGATTAACAGGCGCAGACCATTCCTCTTTTGTATTCAGTGTGCTTTTCCATATGTCATACCCACCAACTCCGCCAGGTCTGTTACTGACAAAATAAAGGGTACGTCCGTCCGCACTAATTGCAGGTTGAGATTCCCATCCTTTGGAATTGATCGGCGCACCGAGGTTATAAGGCTCGCCCCAGATTCCGTTTTCTTTTTTTGAGATGTAGATGTCACAGCTACCCATTCCGTTTGGCCAGTTACAACCCGTGAAAAACAAGTATTTACCATCAGGTGAAATACAGTGCGCCCCTTCATTAAATTGATCTGAGTTAATGTGGCCTGTTAATTTTTTGGCCTGAGACCATAGTTTTCCATCGTACTGACTTTCGTAAAAGTTTTCCTGATTGGCTGTTTTACGCGTGAAAATAATAGTTTTGTTATCGGCAGTCAGCTTAGGAAAATATTCATCATCTATAGAGTTGATAGCATCGGATAACTTATTCATAACAAAGGTATCCGGAGAAGAGTAGGAGAGGCTAAAATTGCAGTCTGCAATGTATTTATTTACTAACAGAGCACTTTTGTCAGCCAGTTTTACTTTAGTTTTGTAGGTTTCCAGGTAATTCAGGGCTTTCTTATAATGGCCTGTGAAAAGGCTGGACTCGCCGATTCCAAAGTACGTCAGCGCAGTTAGTTCAGGATCTGTCTGCAACACTTTTTCATACATCTGGCGGGCTTCTTCATACTGATCTGCTTTGCGATAGAGATCTCCGAGAGTCTGATAAGCAGATGCAAAATTACCATCAATTTTTATAGCTTCCTTCAGGAGTTCTATTGCCGGAGGATATTCTCCTTTTTGCAGGTGTCTGTTAGCAGATGTATAGAGTTGTTGTGCTTTTGCATTTCCGGAAGGTTTTTGAGCAAAAGTATATCCAAAGACACATATAAAAATCAGGACAAGACTGTAACGCATATATAACTATATTCAATCTGTTAAAGATAATTAAATTTTGCTGATTGATAAGGGGGTGTATTTTGATAACCGTATGAAGGATAACCTTGCTGTCTATAGTTTGTGAAGTTGAATCAATCCTGTTACAATTTGTGAAACCATCCTTTAAAGGCTATCTTAGATGTATAAACCTTAATCATCTGCAGTTCTCTTTTTCTTATGGATATTTCATTGCGTATTCGTCTTTCGGTCATGATGTTCTTAGAATATGTGATAAAAGGCGCATGGTTTGTTACTTTAGGGACGTATCTGGCCAAAAATCTGCAGGCTACAGGGCTTGAGGTTGCGAATATTTTTTCTACACAATCGCTGGGAGCCGTTCTTGCACCTTTCTTTATAGGATTTGTGGCAGATCGTTATTTTAATGCAGAACGCGTACTGTCTGTATTACATTTAATTGGTGCGGTACTGTTATTTATGATGTATAAGTCGGCAAGTGCAGCTGAGTTTTATCCATATGTATTTGTTTACTTTATCGCTTATATGTCTTCTCTGGCATTGACTAATTCTATTTCTTTCAGGCATCTGAAAGACGCAAAAAAGCAATTTCCGGGTATTCGGGTTTGGGGTACGGTGGGCTGGGTGATCTCGGGGGTAATAATAAGTTATATTTTTCACTGGGATAGTCCTGATGCGATAGCAAGTGGAGCATTGAGTTATACCTTTCTACTGGCGTCTTGTTGTTCACTACTCTTATCTGTGTTTAGCTGGACATTACCTAAAACACCTCCTGTAGCAAAAAATAAGGATAAATCATTCCGTATAACAGATGCTATGGGACTGGAAGCTTTAGGATTACTAAAGAATAAAGGTTTTCTGATATTTTTCTTAACAGCAGTTGTGATCTGTATACCGATATCTTTCTATTATCAGAATACAAATCCTTATCTGGTGAGTGTAGGATTGCCCAATCCTACGGCTAAGATGGCTTTGGGGCAATTGTCGGAAGCGCTTTGTCTTCTACTTATTCCTTTCTTTTTTGCCCGCTTTGGTTACAAAAAGATGATTCTGATTGGTATTTCTGCCTGGATACTGCGTTATCTGTTGTTTGCTTTCGGAAACGGAGATGATTTGTCTTATATGCTGATCATCGGCATTGTACTTCATGGTGTATGTTATGATTTTATGTTTGTAGTGGGCCAGATTTATACGGATACAATTGCCGGCGAACGTTATAAATCTTCAGCTCAGGGATTGATCACAGTCGCAATGTATGGAATAGGGATGTTGATTGGCTTTTGGGTTGCGGGGTATATTTCAGATTATCTAAAAGCTGTATATGTATCTGATTTCTGGTGGTATTTGTGGATTACCCCTGCGGCAATAGCTGCAGGATGTCTTTTGATTTTCGCCGTCTTCTTTAAAGAAAAAATGGGAGTCGCTAAAGATGGAGCTACCGAAGTTGTATAATATTGTTTAACAGTTTTAACCGCATCATAAAGCAATCCTTCGCTGTGTCAGTTGGTGTTCCCGCTAACTATTTAATTAACGTTAGTTTTGGGTCTTATTATAAAATATAGGGTAGCACTAAGTAGTAGAAGCATATGCTTGTTATATCAGTCTTTAACCTCTCCTTAAAAAGGAGAGAAGAACTTGTTCCTGAACCGCTAAAAGTAGCAGACACAAGCGGACGCTTGCGCCAGAAATTACAATCCTTCACTGCGT
Source organism: Sphingobacterium sp. UBA5789 (assembly GCF_002418355.1). NCBI lineage: Bacteria > Pseudomonadati > Bacteroidota > Sphingobacteriia > Sphingobacteriales > Sphingobacteriaceae > Sphingobacterium > Sphingobacterium sp. UBA5789. The sequence continues at coordinate 696,738 of NZ_DIDX01000003.1, forward strand.
CAGTTCTGCGTAAGTTGGCGTCTCCGCCAACTATTTAATTAACGTGAGTTTTGGGTCTTATTTTAAAATATAGGGTAGCACTAAGTAGTAGAAGCATATGCTTGTCATATCAGTTTTAACCTCTCTCCCGGTAAACTGGTATCTCTCCTTAAAAAGGAGAGAAGAACTTGTTCCTGAATCGATAAAAGTAGCAGGCACAAGCGGACGCTTGCGCCAGAAATTACAATCCTTCACTGCGTCAGTTCTGCGTCAGTTGGCGTCCCCGCTGACTTTTTTATTAATTAACGTGAGTTTTGGGTCTTATTTTAAAATATCGGGGTAGCACTAAATAGTGGAAGCATATGCTTGTCATATCAGTCTTTAACCTCTCTCCCGGTAAACCGGGATATCTCCTTAAAAAGGAGAGAAGAACTTATTTCTGAACCGATAAAAGTGGCAGGCACAAGCGGACGCTTGCGCCAGAAAAGGCAATCCCTTACGGCGTCAGTTGGCGTCCCCGCCAACTATTTTTTACATAACTATTATAATAAGGAGTTGCTGAAACAGCTCCTAAAAGAATTATCTTTTCTTAGTTCTTTTCGATTTCATTTTCCAATAAATCAAACAGAGGCTGAACCATCTGTGTAATATGTGAACCGTTGAAAATTAAAAACGGAATTTTATTACTTAGTTTTGATAAGGTGGTGGAGCTTTCCGGATAGGGATGGCGTTCGTTCCACTTGATAATATCACTCAGATGTAACAATACCTGTCTTAAATTTTCATAATCTGTGAAGCTTTGGAAATCCATTCTGTTTTTATTGAACAATCCGATTTCGTCTGCCAGTTGAAGCAGGTTTTGAGTTTTTTGCTTGAGTGAAACTCCTTGTATCCTTTGACTTCTGGGATAAGAAATTGTGTTGTGTGCATTGTCAATCATGCCATTCAGCCCTATTTCGAGAGCTATGCCGAGATGATAATAGGCATTGATAGATGTCTTCACAAATGCAGTATTGTTAATATCCATATGTACCCCTGAATCATAATTATCCATCCGAAGCTTTTCCAAAAGCATATGTGCAACAAGTTTTGATATGCGGTAATACTCACGCCAATGAACGGGCTGGTCTAAAGATACAACGCTGTTGAAATATTGTTTTAAGGTTGAATGTTGGTTATATGTATCCATAGGTCATATAAATGTTTTACACATGTAAGTTACGTATAAATTCTTTAAAATGAAAAAAATATACAATTAATATTTTTTTTTATTTGTAGCTAAGTTTAAGTTGAAATTTAACAAATAAGAATGACGAAAACGTATAGACAGATCTATTTTAAGAGTTAGATATCATAGGTGGAATTATTGCGCTGAGAGGGAAGTCATAAGCGAGCTTAATTACTTATGAAAGTACTAAAATAATGTATACTTACAAGATATTTTAATTATTGAAACAACTATGTTACAAAGTGTTGCGGTATTTTTCCCTTTGTTTATTTTCTTCTGCCCTTGTCTTCATTTCGTCTTTGTCCTGACTGCTATATAATGTATACAGTATGATTTTTTAATATTGGCTTAATATGAATATTTTACATTTGGGCCATATGCCTGAAACAAGACGTTTACATCAGCAATGGTTAGTCTCCGTCAGAGAACAAGACGACAGATCTGCATTTGCCGAAATCTACAATTGTTATTGGCGAGAACTCTATATCCATGCTGTAAAACGTGTTCGTGATGAACAACAGGCAGAAGATATTCTTCAGGAGTTGTTTGTTCAGTTCTGGGAACGAAGGTCTTCTTTAGATACCGGAATGAATCTGCGGGCATATCTCTATGGTATGCTGAAATTTAAGCTCATAGATTTTTTTAACTCGAATAAGGCACAGCAAAAGTTGCTGGATGGATTAGCCGAACATATGTTTGATTATGTGCAGCAGCATCCGGAAGAAATGGAAACTTATCTTGCCATGGAAAAACTATTGGAGGAGGAGCTGGAAGCAATGCCCAACAATATGCAGCAAGCCGTGTTGTTGCGTTGGGAGCATTATAGTATAAAAGAAATCGCCAGCAGACTTAATCTCTCTGAACAAACTGTGAAAAATAACCTAACCGAAGCAACCAAACGTCTTCAGAGAGGACTTACTGCCCGGTCAAAAGATGTATACGGCCCTCTTTTTTTACTTTTCGTGCAGTCCTTGCAGGAATGGCTCAAACCTTAAGCAGCTGTTCATAATTCTTTCATATAACCTTAATGATTTGTTGAAGTACTTTTTGTCCTTTTTGCTGACATACAGATAAAAGGGACAAAAAAGTGAAAACTAAAATATTCAACTTATTGATACAACGGTATCGGGACGGAAGTGCTACCACTGACGAACGTCGGCTTGTCGATCGTTGGTATGATCAGCTTGACCGGGAGCAACTTTCGGAAAATGGTATATCTGAAAATCTTCAACATCGTATCTATGGAGAAATCTGTAGTCATATTGACGGGGCTACCGTACGTCAGGTAGGATCTATGATCTCCTGGAAATTTGTCATCAGTATTGCGGCCAGTCTGTTCATCTGTCTGGGTTTTGTATGGTGGATGACGGCTCAGGATCAAACTCCTTCACAGCATATTGCGGCGGCTCCGGAAATAAGAGTTTTTGAAACTATAGCGGGCGAGCGGAAGCAGGTATTGCTTCCGGACAGTTCAGTCATCACCCTGAACAGCATGACCCGGCTTAAACTGGATATAGCAAGTTTCAATAGAACAGACCGAAAGCTGGAACTTTCATATGGAGAAGCATTTTTCGAGGTGAGGCGTGATACATTAAGACCTTTTATTGTTACTTCAGGAGCGCTGCAGACTCAGGTACTGGGTACTTCTTTTACGATCAGGTCTTATACAGATTTGCCGGAGCAGACTGTAGCTGTATTTTCAGGCAGAGTGCAGGTAAAGCATCATGATCAGATGCTTGGAATATTGACCAAAGGTCAGCAGATCCGTTATGATAAATCAAATGAAAACAGTACAACAGAATCATTTGACCTGGAAAACAGAAATGCCTGGATTACGGGTAAAACATATCTGAACAAGGCTTCATTCGAAGAGCTTGCGCTTACCATCCGAAATAATTACGGAGTAACCTTGCAGACTACAAATCCTCGTATAGCGGATCAGCAGTATACACTGTCCATTCAGAAACAAATCTCTCTGGACGATCTCTTGCAGGTCATCACGACCGTACACCAAAATAAATTCAGGAAGGAGGGCGACATCGTGATGGTTTATTAAATCTAAAAAGAGTCAACGACTGCCATCGTTAACCCTTTTTCGCACAGGATCGCTCCTGATTTTTAAAACTGTACTAAAACCGTGAAGTCATTAATACATAATCAAATTTATGCAATTTAATTTATACTACCTCAAATTTATAATGAGAATCCTATTACTCTCAAGCCTGATGATGGTATTTCTTATGGAAATGTTATTGGCCAATAGCGTAAATGCCCAATTATTAAAAAAGAAAATTACGATTTCTGTGCCGGCAAAGAATATGTCCGAAGCATTGAAACATCTGGAAGGTCAGCAGGTATTTATTGCCTATGATCCCGGTAAATTGAATCTGGATCAGAAAGTTACCCACAGCCGCAAATTTGTAAACAGTACAGTAGAAGACGTGCTGAAACATATCCTGTCAGGTAGCGGAATCGGCTATAAAGAGGTCGGGAGCTATATTATGCTTCAACCGTTGGTGACTCAACAACCCGGACGTGTATCGGGACGTATTCTTGATGAAAGGGGATTGGGCTTGCCAAATGCTACGATCAGAATTGTTGAATTAAACCGTAATGCGCAGAGTGCAGTAGACGGAAGTTATTCGTTAAGAATTCCGTCAGGAAAGTATACTTTGGAAGTGAGTTACATTTCCTACCAGACACAGCGTATCAGTAATGTACAGGTACAATCGGGTGAAATTACAACGTTAAATATCGCTATGGTGGCACAGACTGCTCAATTGGCAGAGGCTGTCGTGAATACTTCATTCAAGAAGGCATCAGTGGCTGGACTCTATGCTGCACAAAAAAATGCAGCATCGGTTACAGACGGTATTTCAGCCGAACAGATTGCCCGCACTCCTGACAATGATATGGGGCAGGTGCTAAAACGTGTGACAGGTCTGACAACAGTAGACAATAAAAACGTCGTGGTAAGGGGGATGTCTGAGCGGTATAATCAGGCGATGCTGGACGGAGTAGTGATACCGAGCACATCCATGAATAGGCGTAATTTTTCTTTCGATATCATTCCGACAGAAATGGTGAGTAATGTGGTTGTAAACAAGACTGCTACACCGGATATGTCATCTGAATTTTCGGGTGGTCAGGTATCCGTAAATACGCTGGATATTCCGACGCAAAATTTTACTTCTATTCAGGTGGGAACAGGAACGAATTCGCAAACACTGGGTAAGGATTTTTATCATCTCGGAAAGCGCTATAACAGTGAATATATCGGGTTTTACAACTCTTCTGTCAAGCTGCCAGACGGAATGACTCCCTGGTACTGGACCTCGGGTGTAGAAGTACCTCCTCCGGGTATTCCGGGGCAGACAGATGACCTCACATTATTACCTAATGATCCACGTCCATATAGTTCACTTGATGCTATTGCACAGTCCAGGCGCTTGAGTGCGGAACCTCTCAGGCTGAATAAATATAAGGGAATGCCCAATCAGAACTACCGCTTTTCATTAGGGCGTGTATATGATTTGAATAACGGAATGAAACTTGGCTTTGCGGCAAGTGCTAATATCCGAAATGAGCAGAATATTGTAAAGTTCAACAATATAAGAAGCTCAAACCGCGGCGGATTTCATTTTATAGATAGTGTAGGACTGGGGCAGAACGGTGCCGGTACTTCCTATCGTTTCAACAGCAGCAGCGGTCTTGTTGCTAACATTGGATTACAAGGGAAAGATTTCAAAATATCTTCCAAGAATATGTATGCCCGTACCTACAATTCGAACTATAATGAGGCTATCCGATTGAATTATGAGGATCTTATGCAAGCCCCGTTTAAAGAACAGTATCAGTTGCCTGAAGCGATGTCTTTGCAACAACATCAGCTGAATATAGAATATCTCTTGCCCTGGTCTGTTAAAATGGAAGCGATGGGAGCTGTCAATAAGATCGAACAGCAGATTCTGGATGAGCGTAAATTAAGATACAGATTGACAACTATTATTGACGGTCAGCCATATTTTCAAACTCCAAATGTACGCTTGGCCTCGGAAGTAGGAGGAGATAATCTGTCCAGAGATTCTCGTATGTGGACAAATGTCGATGAGACAGATTACAACTGGAAGTTTGATTTCTCGAAAAAATTTGCCTCAAGAGAAAATATCAGTACGCTGGTTAAATTAGGGTATCAGGGCTGGTCGAAAAACAGATCTCTGGATGTATTCCGAATGCTGCCTGCTGCTGCAAGGGGCAGTGTTATTGAACAACCTTATGAAGTCATCCTGGATCCTCAAAATATAGGTAAAGAAATCAATCAGGCGTATTACTGGGCGGAAAATATTAATGGCCGGATTTTCAACGGAGATATGAAAAATCATGCCGGTTATATTATGGCAGATCAGAAGTTATGGCAAAAACTACGTCTTGTATATGGCGTACGTATGGAATATTACCGTTTGAATAATCAGCAGGCCGAATATTGGGACAGAACTTCAGGTATAGTCAATAAATATCTGGAATACAGGGATCTGGTTGAAGATAAAAATTGGAGAGCATTGCCTTCGCTTAATGCAACATATAGTGTGACGGATGATTTCAATGTCCGTGCAAGTTACTCGCGGACAGCGATACGTCCCGATTTCAGAGAAACTTCCTTCTTTGGTTTTTATGATTATGAACTGGATGCGAATATCTCAGGCGGACTCATGACTTCTTCGTTAGTAGATAATACCGATATCCGGTTCGAGTGGTATCCGGGTGCCGGAGAGATTATCTCGCTGACAGGTTATTATAAATATCTGGACAAACCTGTTGAGCTGGTGATGGATCCGAGACTGAATACACAGAAATACTTCGTCTTTGTCAATATGGAATCTGCACGCAATCTGGGTGTTGAAATGGAGGTGCGTAAAAATCTAAGCTTTGTGTCTTCTCAGGAATGGTTATCTAAATTTTTTGTATATGCCAACGGTACCCTGCTCAAATCTTCTGTCAAGACACTTAGTCCGTGGTACGTAGATGCTAATCAGGATAATGCATTAGTACAAGCCAAAGGGGCGGATCAGGATCGTCCGCTAATGGGGCAGTCTCCATGGCTGTTGAATCTGGGTTTGAGTTATTGGGGAGACTATTATGGTGCTACAGCCAGTTATAATCAAAGAGGGCCTCGTACCAATCTGGCTAATACCAGTCCGAATCTGGTTGAATACGAACTTGCTCCGCGTCAGCTGGATTTTCAGATATATGCCCGTTTATTCAAAAAGAAAGCAGAAATCAAATTTAATATGGCTAACCTGCTTAACGAATGGACACGATTCTATACGAATACCGAAGCCTATGAAATGATAACACCAGGAAAAGAAGCGGATGGTTTTCGTCTGGTAAGAGGAGATAATAATTATAACAAAGGTGACGGAGATACGATTACCTACCGTAAACAGGATGGTCGTCGGTTTAATTTGTCTTTTACCTACAATTTTTAGGAATAAATATGAAGGCCATCTTGAAAGGTGGTTAGAAATAGAAAACAGGCTTGCGCGAGGCAGGCAAAAAATAATAATCCTGTGATCCTCCTATGAAGAATAAGTTCCGCGAATTGTCAAACACACAATCGGGAAGATAAGTAAAAACTAAAAAAGGGTGAAGGGATTATGCAAGCTATACTACTGAACGTTATTTGCTGTCCGGCTCAGTAGCATAGTTCACAAATTGTCTATAGGCAGCAAAGTTATTAAATTATTAACAAAGCATGAAAAAGTTTTTATTCGCGGCATCTGTATGCGCAATCGCATTAGCCTCATGTAACAAAGACAACCTGGCTCCACAAGCAGATTTCAAAGCAGGTCTACCGGCTAAACCTCAGGCACATGTTCCTGTAGATGTAAATGGTTTGATCACTAAATCATTTCTGTCAAAAGATACGGTATGGTTGATCGATGGTGTTTCTTTTGTAGCACCCGGACAAACGCTTACAATTGAAGCAGGTACTTTTCTTACTTCAGGTAATGTGAAATCTTATAATGACGAGGTATACGGTGCTCAAAATATCCGTGGGGTATTAGTTGTACCTAAAACAGCTAAGTTGAATGCTATCGGTACTGCTGCTGCTCCGATTGTATTTACATCTCCTAATGCTTCAGGTAGCCGCAATCCGGGCGATTTTGGTGGTGTGATTATGTTGGGTAATGCTACAACTAACCAACCGGCTACCACACGTATCGAAGGTGTACCTGCTCCTATAGGTGTAGATGTAACTTACGGTGGAAGTAATCCTGCTGATAACTCCGGTACATTGAAATATGTGCGTATCGAGTTTGCTGGTTATAACCTTACTGAAAACAATGAGATCAACGGTCTGACTTTAGGTGGTGTTGGTAACGGAACTACTTTGGAAAACATTCAGGTATCTTGGGGTAAAGATGACGGTTTTGAGTTTTTCGGAGGTACTGTTAATGCGAAATATTTAGTAGCTTCTTCAAATGACGATGATGATTATGATTTTGATTTCGGATATACCGGAACTATTGAGTATGCATTGTCTCTGAAAGATCCTAACTCTACTAACAGTACTTCAAGTGGAAATTCTGATTCTAATGGTTTAGAGTCTGATAACAATGGAGCAGGTGATGCTACAAGATTGCCATTGACTAATCCTAAATTGAGAAACTTTACATTCCTGGGTATTAAAGATGCAGCTGTTGCTACTACTAAACTTAAGTATGGTAACCGTTGGAGAAGAGCTTCTTCACTGGATATCGAAAATTCAATCATCGCCGGTTATGCTACAGGAGCTAGTTTCGAGAGCATTTCAGGAGGTAATTTCAGTAACAACGTCGTGCACGGATATGCAGCTGCATTCAATGGCTCTGCTCCGGGATCAGGCAACTCGACAACAGTTTCTTCTGATGCAACGTCTTATCTGGCATTAGCAGGTGGAACTAATATTTTCTACCCTGTATCAGGCGGATTTAATCCTTTTGTTTTACGTCCTACAGCTACTTCACCAGCTTACGGAACCGGAACTTCATATAAAGGAGCTATCGATCCTGCTGTGACGAATCCTTCACAGGTGTGGACATTCGGATGGACTCAGTTTTCTCCGAAAACATATTAATCATAATCTATATAGCCTGTCGAAAACTGCTTCGACAGGCTTTATTTAACTGTATATGAATAGAAAAATAGTTTGCTTTTTGTTACTGATCTCCGTATTGGTAATCACAGGTTGTCAAAAAGGTGAAGAAATCAATTCGTTCACTGCATTAAGTACGGTTCAGTTTGCTCACAAACAAGCTGAAGGATATGAGATAAAAATAGGTAAGGAAACTATCCCTTTTAATATTTTGAAAAAAATAATCAGGAGTGATTCTGTAGAAGTCAGCGTAGTAAGCCTGACATCAAAGACAGAAGTGCTGAAACAATATATAAAATTAGAAGAGAATACAAACAAGTTTACATTGTTAAAAATGGATCCGGCTGACGAACAAACGGTCGTACTGATGAAGGGGAATGGCGAGATTGAAGGAGTGGTACCTGAGCCGGGTAAAATCAAAGTCAAATTTGTCAATTACAATAAAGAACTGGCTTCGAATGAAGAATCTATACACCTGGTATTTCAGGAATTAAAAGAATTTGATTTCGGTATGTTTATGTCTGTATATTATGATATCAGTACAGATACGGTGTTCAATGTAAGCAGAAAAGTGCCGCAAGATTATGCTGTAATACCAGTCAAGCGTCCTCAAGTTGGTGCGTCTGAATTTGTAGGAAGATTTTTAGTATTGAAAACCGATAAAAAACCATTCTTAAAAGATGGAGAACCTGTATACCTGTATTTACAGAGTTCAAATACATCTGCTGGTATTTTTATATCAACGATTCCTGACGGAGTAATTTCTAAGAAGGAAGATTATTTCGATACCTGGACTCCTTCCCCGGGATGGTCCTATCCATTTAGTAATTTTTTGATTAAATAAAACGGAAAAAATATGAAGGGAATTAATTCGCTCAAACACCAGCAGATGAAACAGGTATTGGTGGATCTCGAACATTTACTGCGATCAGAGCATGAAGTGTCTACAGCTTATGATATCAAAAAAAGCCGTGAATCACTTGTTGCCTTACATCAGCAGTACCGGGATACATTGAATTTACTGGAAGTAATTATCAAAAAGTATGAACAGGAATCATACCGTATCCGTACTGCTTATCTGGCAAGACCTGTTCGTCGTTTGCAAAGAACTCCACATGCTGTGGTAGATATCCGTCAGCTGGTCAATACGATTAATTCCCTGGCTAAATAATATTTAAAATTTTTGGGGTAAAGGTTGATGATGGGTCATTTTCTTAAGGAGATGGCCCTGTTTTATTTTGGAAAGGAAGAGTAATGATGTCAGCACATTATTCAGAAAGGATAACAGGTTTGTGTCGTTTAGGATCCGAGTGGTAAAGTACCTGGCCTTCTAAACTGATGGCGGCCTTTTGCAAAGATGTATTCCGGGAGGAGGAGGTTCTGTTGAGGATAAAAGCTACGTATGGATCCTGTTCGGATCCGAAAGGATACAAGGGTAAAGAACTGTGCTCAGACAGGTTATATTGTGGTATCAGTCCTGCGCTGTAATCACCTTTGTTGTTTTTGTTGTACAATTTGTAGACCAAAGGAAGAATATGCCAGCTTTCTGCCGGGCCATTGATATTGTCTGGTGAAGTCAACGTGACAGAAGCCATATCTTTGCCCATGGTCGTCTCTCCGATATGTATAATTTCTACGTATGGACTTAAGTTGTTGATTAGTAATTCTGCTGCTGAAGCTGTATAGGAAGTGCTTAAGATGTAGATTTTGCTGAGCTGAAGGCTTTTTGAATGCAGGTCTTCTGCAGTAAAGTTGTATCCGTCCGGTTGTCTGCTGAGTGACTGCGCAAAACTCATACGCTGTACACCTAAGGAAACATTGCCCTGATACATAAGGAAAATATCATTGGCCTGCACTTTTGCCAATAGCAAGGAACAAAACGCCGCAAAAGATACCTGTCCCCCTGTATTGTACCGCATATCCAGTATTAAATCCGTTATTTTTTTCTGTCGGAAGTCTTCCACAGTCCGTATAACATCGTAAGCTCCGCTGAAGTCGAAATGACTAAGGTACAGATACCCATAAATGTTGTTCTGCTGTTGTATGATGCGCTGTGTGTATACTACTGGCTGAGCAATATAAGCAGAAGCCAGTTGTAGAGTTTGCCCGGAGTGCAGGGTTAACCGGAGCGTATTTCTACCAAGAGCTTCCTGTGTAAGGTCTGAAACATTAGCAGGTGTAAGAAGTTGGTCATTCCATGTTGTGATTGTATCTCCACGGGACAGTCCGGATTGTTGCGCCTGAGAGTAGGGGACTACCTGACTGACTATATGGTGAATGGTTCCGTTTTGGGAAATCTGGATGAAATCAAAACCAAAAGTATTCGCCAGCGTATTTCCGTAGGTATCCGTGTTTTTGGTTTGTAAGATTGAGGAAAAATGATCCTGGGGAACCAATAGTGATTTGAAGTATATATCCGGTAAGGTTTCATCCGTCTTGCCTGAGGGAATTTGATTGTTCCAGTAATAGTATTGTTTCATCTGCGACATGATCCATTGATTGATGGCTTTATTTGTTCCGGCAGGAGCAGGAGCATCTTCTTTTTTACAGGCTGTAAACAGACTGATCGCAAATGTAAAAAGTATGAAAGTAAGACGAAGAGGAGACAGACTTTTCATGTATTAAAGTTAATGAAGTTGTGTCTTCTTCCATATTATGTTTTGGTTAACAAAAGGTGTCTTATTTTGACAATGTAAAATTACCTTTAATCAGATCTGTGTTAAATTGTCCTATACTTGTTTCTTGTAACATAACAGACAATTTTTTTCTGATCTTTTTGAAATCGTGATGTAAAGGGCATGGATTTTCTTTAGAGCAATAGTCGAGTCCCATGGCGCATCCTTCAAACAACTGTACACCATCAATACTCCTTACAATATCTGCCAGTGGTCGTTTTGTGTCTTCCGGTTCCATATAAAAACCGCCGTTCGGACCTTTGGATGATCGGATCAGCCCTTCTTTACTAAGTTGCTGAAGTATCTTTCCCAAGAAGGCTTCCGGCGATTTGATAGCTTCTGCAATTTCATGAATGCCGGCTTTTTCTCCCTGCTGACTGGACTGTGCTATATACATAACTGCCCGGAGTGCGTATTCACAGGTCTTTGAAAAAATTCCCATTTTAATAAAATCCTTACGTTTATATTATTCACCTGTATTTATAACTTCCTCAACACGTTTTGCTGTATCTGAATGACTGATGGAGAGTCTGATGACTGTATCTTCAGTTGCTGTGAGATCATGTGGTATATGACCTTCCAGTCCGATCATATCTCCACTTTTCATTTCATAGGTTTCAGAAAGTATACCAAGTTTGATTGCCCCCTGTAATACATGAATAACTATAGGAAACGGACTTTTATGCGTTTTCATAACTTGGCCGGCCCGCATGCTGATACGTATTTCCTTAATAGCTGAAGTTTCCAGAATCACCTTGATGTCCGGTTTTTCTGAACTGTATTGCAGGTTCTCAAAAATGGATCGGATAGCATTATGATATTCGGTTGATTTATCGTTGTGAATAGTCATGATCTGTTATTTTTAAAAGTTCTTAAAGGTACATAAATAATAAAAGATAAAAAAGTCTTTTATTATTTTTACCTTTGTTCTGTCAAAAGAGATTTTACATTTTATAGTATTAAATTAAGAATAAGACTATGGCAAAGCAGGATATTACAACGATGGAAGATATTAAATTGTTGGTAAATACATTTTATAGCAGGGTGCAAGAGGATATGCTAATAGGGCCTGTCTTTAATAAAATTTTGGATGGTCGCTGGGAGGCGCATCTGGAAAAAATGTATGGTTTCTGGCAGACGCTTTTACTGGATGAGCATACCTATTTCGGAAGCCCGTTTCCTCCGCATGCGACATTGCCTGTTGATGCGGCTCATTTTGATGCCTGGCTGAATCTCTGGAGTCATACTGTTCGGGAGTTTTTTGAAGGAGAGAAAGCGGAAGAAGCTGTTCTGCGAGGAGAGAAAATGGCAACGATGTTTCTTTCTAAAATCACCTATTATCGAAATACTAATGCGAAGCCTTTAAGTTAGGCAGAACAGATTATTCATAAAATATCATGCTGGATTTAGTTCAGTATCCTTGCATATTTATTGCTTTTGATGAGTAAAGAAGTCGTCAGAGCAACTTTACAATTTACTTATTTTCCAGCCTCTAGCAGGATCTGCTCTATGACCGTATTAATCTTTTCCGGGAATACTGACTAAGACCGCATTTCAAAATTTTACTCTTCAGATAAAGGCTGATTTTACCATTTGCTTTTCGATACTTCTTTCGGTTGTTATAATGTAAGTGTAAATCACGGTCAAATTTTACGCTTATTTTTTAGTTTTCATTCTGTGGGTCTATTTCCTTGGGCTGCTTTGTTACATATTAAATTATTGTTATTATCCGATTAGGAAATGAAGTTTCAGTTGTAAATTTCATGTTTTTAATCTTATCGTGTTAAAAATACACTATTTAATAACCTAATTGGATATTATAATATTTCTAACATAATTAAAATCCAATTGCTTAATTAGTTGTTAAAATATATATTCTTTGTTTATTTAAATCAAAGTTTATATTTTACATTTGTAGTGGAATGTAAGTATAAGGCTTTAGGGTTAGGTGTCTTTTTCTTGTATTCCGGCCTACTTCTATGAAAAACATTATACAGCCTAACCTAAATACGTTTGCGCTTTAGTAAAACACATCGTCATTACCTATGAAGTTGAAATGGTGTTATCTGATTTGTATGTTTTCATTGCTATTCTATGGAATGGCGGGGACAGCGCATGCACAGCGGGTATATGCCAATAGTTTTAATACGAGTACAGATGTGGATCTGGGATGTGTACTTGTTGTCTGCGGGAGTGTAAATAATGGAAGTAACGCAGTTAATCCGACTCAGATCGCGGCAAACAATCCTTCGACAATTGTATCTCCACTTGTATTGTCTGCTACTATGCAGAATGTAAGATTTACAGGTACAAATGCTTTACCAAGCTACGTTACTCCGGTTATGGTCAAACTCAAAATGAATGCTTCTGTATTGAGTTTGATTAATTCTATCAGTCTGCAAAGAACTAATGGCAACGTAAGTACTCCGGTTGGTACAGAATATTCTGCAGGATATTTACTGGATCTTTTAGGAATAGGGGGAGTAGGGCAACAAGAATTAACAGTTATCTTACCCGTAGTTGGATCTGCTCAGGCTAATGATGGAATACGGGTCAAAGTGGGATCGGCGGTGTCTTTAGGGTTATCAGCAAGTCTTTATTACGCTTATTATATAATTCCTCCAACGGTTGCTTCTCCAACCCTGAGTTTATGCGGTAATGCTGCAGGATCATTTACGATCAGTAATTTCCAGTCTGGGTATACTTATAAACTTTATACTGCAGCCGTGGACGGAACTGAGGTTGCAGGAGTTTCTACCACTACTAATACCTTAACAATTCCAGGGACTTTAGCTGGTGGAACTTATTATCTGGAAGCTAGGGAGACAAATACTTACCCTTCTGCAAGAACAGCTATTACAATTGTCCGAAATAGTCTCCCTTCAGTCCCTACAATCGCAAATCTGTCTACTTGTTCTGGAGTGTCAGCTAATCTTATCGTAAGTTCTCCACAGTCTGGTATTACTTACCGTTGGTATACAGCATCGACAGGGGGAACATTAGCTAATACGGGTAATAGTTTTCTAATCTCCAATCCTACATCTAGTATTACCTATTATGTGGAGGGCTATAATGCATTAACCGGCTGTATAAGTACTAGTCGTACCGCAGTAACACTTACGGTGAATCCGCTTCCTGCTGCCCCGGTCATACCAAATGTAGCAACGTGTACAGGTACTCCTGCAACGTTGACCATCAGTTCGCCTGAGGCAGGTATCAGCTATCGCTGGTATACGGTTGCTTCCGGAGGGACGGCTTTGACAACAGCAAATAGCTATACTGTTTCGAATCCAGCGGCTACGACTACTTATTATGTAGAAGGATATAATTCGACTACAGGATGTGTGAGTGCACGTACTGCAGTGACTTTGACTGTGAATCCGCTACCGGCAACTCCTACCATTCCAAATGTAACGACTTGTGCCGGTACTTCAGCCACACTTACGGTCAGTTCTCCAGTTGCAGGTATTAGCTATCGGTGGTATACGGTTGCTTCCGGAGGAACAGCATTGACAACAGCAAATAGCTATACTGTTTCGAATCCAGCGGCTACGACTACTTANNGCAGTGACTTTGACTGTGAATCCGCTACCGGCAGCTCCTACCATTCCAAATGTAACGACCTGTGCCGGTACTTCAGCCACACTTACGGTCAGTTCTCCAGTTGCGGGCATTGGCTATCGCTGGTATACGGTTGCTTCCGGAGGAACAGCTTTGACAACAGCAAATAGCTATACCGTTGCGAATCCGACGGCTACAACCACTTATTATGTAGAAGGATATAATTCGACTACAGGATGTGTGAGTGCACGTACTGCAGTGACTTTGACTGTGAATCCGCTTCCTGCTGCCCCGGTCATACCAAATGTAGCAACGTGTACAGGTACTCCTGCAACGTTGACTATCAGTTCGCCTGAGGCAGGTATCAGCTATCGCTGGTATACGGTTGCTTCCGGAGGAACAGCATTGACAACAGCAAATAGCTATACCGTTGCTAATCCAGCGGCTACGACTACTTATTATGTAGAAGGATATAATTCGACTACAGGCTGTGTGAGTGCACGTACGGCAGTGACTTTGACTGTGAATCCACTGCCGGCAGCTCCTACGATTCCCAAGGTGACGACTTGTGCCGGTACTTCAGCCACACTTACAGTTGGTTCTCCAGT
>NZ_DIDX01000006.1:0-292275 GCF_002418355.1 Sphingobacterium sp. UBA5789
CAAACCTTTTTCAAAGCTTTTTTCCATAATAATCTTAACTAACTGATAACTTGAAGTATAAAATGCGTTATAACAAAGAAGAGCGGGACTAATCCCGCTCTTCTCTGTATAATTATGTCTTAATACTGCATTTATTTAAAAACCCAGAATCTTTGCAAAGGATAGTTAAATCCCAAAGAAACGATCAGCTCTACAGCTAATCTTCCGATCTTATAATCAATATGGAGTAAATTAGAAACTAAAGGAGTACCTTCAGATTTAAGAAAGATACTACCTAATACTACCAAAATAAATTTCCAGATTTGGTTACCGACAGGACTGTCGCTCTTTTTGAATGCCCAATATCGGTTTAAAGTGAAATTGACAACTGCTCCAAGACTTCCGGATATACGAATGGCATTCTTGACATCAATCCCGATGACTTCTTTACAAAAAACCATGACGCCATAATCGAATGCTCCACCGATAAAAGCTGATGCCTGTGCTTTAATAAAAGCTCCTATTTTTTGTTTCATTTTCAGGGGAAGGGCTTAATCTACCTTTTTCAATCGTTCCTGTTGTTCTTTGGCTGCTCTCTCTTCCATGTCTCTCACATCACCCATCTTTAACAACAATCCGGTATCTCTGAAATTAATAAACACCAGAATCGCACAAATAGCTGCAACCAGATAATTAATTACCCCTGGAAATACAACTTCCAGCACCAGCACCATGCTAATAATAACACGAATCTCTGTTGGTCCTACAAATCCGGCATCTATTGTATATTTATCAGTAACCTTATATCTCAACTGAGATATAATCATACTCCAGCCATAACAAGCAACCAAAATATAGCCGATCACCTCAAAAACACCGGTTGCATATATAATATATCCGAACCCGATCATGACCGTACTGATCCAATCCATTATAATATCTAGAGAAAAGCCATACCATCTGCGGGATTTGTTACGGTAAAATGCAAGACGTCCATCCAGTGAATCGCCAAGCCAGTTAATCATAAACCCCAGAATTCCTAACAGTAAATATTCGACAGCAATATGTTTGGCTAAAATAAAAGCAAGTAAGATGAGTGCTGATCCAAACGTCCCTATACCTGTCAGCATATCAGAAGAAATCCAGGAAGGTATTTTGGGTACTAAATAGGTAATCAACTTTTGTTCAGGATTGCTCAGAATATTAGTTCGTTTACGATCCTGAAACAATTTTTTATTTATTTTCAATTCACTCATACAACCTCAAATTATAACCACTTATGCTCCTTATACCACAATAATGTTTCTTCTAATCCCTTTTTCAAATCAAATTGCGGATCAAATCGCAGTTCTCTTCGTGCTGCCGTAATATCACAGGCCCAGTTTGCAGCCGTAAGCTCATTTAATCGCTCCGGATATAAGACTGGTATTTTTGCAGAACGTTTATATGCCCACTCAAATAATCGTGCCACTAATCCGACGACTCCATTAGGAAGATGAATCCTAAAGGTTTTCTTTTGCAGTACATTATTAAAAATATTAGCCATTTCATAACGATCATAAGCCTGACCGTCCGTTATGTTATATATTTTAAACTGAGCGTGTGTTGCAAAACAAGATTGAAGAATCGCTTGTACCAAATCCTTCACGTAGATAAAACTGAGTTGCTGAGGAGATCGTCCGATATAAGCATCTACTCCACTGTTCAACGTTTTGAAAAGTACATATATATCCTTTTCCCGGGGTCCGTAAACTGCTGTAGGTCGGATAATCGTCAACGGTTTATCTCCGAATTGATCTTTTACGGCCTTTTCCGATTCTCGTTTACTGCGTCCATATGCAGTCACAGGATGATACGGAGATAGTTCTGAAAGGAGACCTTGTTCGATAGAAATAGGCCCTACCGCAGCCAGACTGCTTACAAAGGTAGCTCTTTTTAAAGGAATAGCGGCTTTGAAAACAGCAGAGAATAAGTTTAGTGTATATTGTTTATTGACCCGGATCAGGTCTTCTTCCTTTTTAGCTCTTGTCATTGCTGCTGCATGAATCACATATTGGTATTGATGCTCTTCTAACAAGGCAACTAATCCATCTGTATCTTCATAATCCGGATAAACGAATTTGTCAACAGCATGCTCGATTTGGGAAACGGCACTGGATTTACGTACTGCCGCATGAACCTCAAGGCCGGCGGATTTGGCTGCTTCAACTAAGTGAAACCCGACAAATCCGCTAGCCCCGGTTATTAGGACTTTTTCTTTCATATCGCTTTCTCGTAAAAACGATAACGCTTATATAATTTACCATTGATTTGCTCAATGGCATGATTCATCATGTAATTATGCTCTAACATCCAGGAACATTCTGCTCCTTTGATGCCTGCAGGTGATGCATTTTTAATAATACGACCATACAGACAGGCTTCGATACCCATTTTTCTGTAATCATCTAAAACCCCTAACATCAGTACGCGAAGAGTTTTAAGCTTACTTTTTCCGAAAAGGAGCTTGAAGATACCGGTAGGAAGTAATCTTCCTCGTTTGATCTTGATCTGAATTTCATTGATATTAGGAATTCCCACAGCAAATCCTACAAGTTCATCCCCCTTCTCTGCTACTAATGCAAATCTTGGATCAACGATCATTTTCAGATCTTTTGCCACATAATCAAACTCATCATCAGTCATAGGTACAAATCCCATATTCTGATCCCAGGCTTTGTTATAAACCTCCCTGATTTTACTTGATTCGTTTTTAAAATCTTTCAGATTAATCTGACGCAGAATAATACCTGACCGTTTCAAACGTTCTTCCAACTTATCCAGCAAGAGTACTGATCGCTGATCTGCTTCTGCTGTATTAATGTAATATGCCAGAAGATCTACACGCTTGGAGAGTCCGGCTTTTTCAATCAGATCAATGTAGTAAGAAGGATTATAAGGCATCATGGCCATCGGTGGACGGTCAAAACCCTCAACTAATAAACCACAGACGTCATTTGTTGAAGGATTAAATGGTCCGGCAATATGATCACCACCTTTTTCTTTCACCCAGGCAATAACGGCACCAAACAATTTGTCCGCGACTTCCTGATCATTGATACAATCAAAAAAACCAAATGCACCTTCGTTTACTTTGTTAAACTCATTGTTACGTACATTCCAGATCCCGGCTATACGGCCTACCAGCTTATTATCGCGATATGCCAAAAATGGTTGAACCTGTGAATGCTTGTAAAAAGGATGTTTGCCGGGGGTGAGTAAGTCCGCCTGACCTAAAAAGATCTCAGGGACATAATTTGGATCTTCCGCATGAAGGTCATGCGGAAAATCAATAAAGATCCGTCTTTGTTTCTTTGTTTCAACGGGAATAATCTGAATCATAGGAGATTAGATTAAAGATTCAATTTCTGCTTGTTTAAAAACGCGAACCATTTTCTCCACGGCCTCATCGATCTGATCGAAAGTATGTGTAGCCATCAGTGAGAATCTGATTAAAGATTCTTCTGAAGGAACTGCCGGAGATACTACAGGATTGACAAAAACGCCATCATCCTGCAACATTTTAGTCACCCAGAATGTTTTCTCATTGTTACGAATAAATATCGGTAATATAGGGCTTTCCGTATCACCAAGATCAAAACCGCTGTCTAATAATAATTGTTTTGCGTAATTTGTATTTTTCCAAAGGTTTTCCATATGCTCAGGCTCACTGATCATAATCTCCAACGCTTTTAACGTTGAGGCCACAGAAGCCGGAGTCATACTTGCACTGAACATGACAGAACGTGCATTGTGTTTTAAGTAATCGATAACATCTGCATCACCGGCTACAAAACCACCAAGAGAAGCCAGCGACTTACTGAATGTTCCCATAATCAGATCAACTTTATCTGTCAATCCGAAGTGAGAAGCAGTACCTGCACCATGTTCTCCGATTACCCCCAGACTATGTGCATCATCTACCATCAAAGCTGCATCGAACTCATCAGCAATTTTAACCATTTCAGGCAGGTTGACAATGTCACCTTCCATACTGAAAATACCGTCAGTGACGATAAGTTTAGCACTTTCCGAAGGAAGACGTGATAATTTGGCCCGAAGGTCGTCCATATCATTATGACCGTATTTTATAACTTTGGAAAAAGACAAACGGCTACCGTCAATGATAGACGCATGGTCTCTCTCATCCAGTAAAATATAATCATTACGTCCCATCAGACATGAGATAGGTCCCAGATTGGATTGAAATCCTGTACTGAAAAGGATGGAGGCTTCTTTACCCACTAATTGAGACAATTTATGTTCCAATTCAATGTGAATATCCAGCGTTCCATTCAAAAAGCGAGATCCGGCACAACCTGTTCCATATTTTGAAAGAGCGTCTTGAGCCGCCTCTATAATGCGCGGATCAATTGTCAATCCCAGATATGAATTGGAGCCAAACATCAGCACCCTTTTGCCGTCAATCATCACCTCTGTATCTTGTTTCGACTGGATAGGTCTAAAATAAGCATACAGACCTTTCGACTTCAGCTCTTCGACAATATTAAAATGCGAAATTCTCTCGCTTAACTTTCCTTTGCTCATGCGAATAAAAGGCTTTTTCTATTTTAGTAAAATCAATATAATTCCTATTTTTTTCTTTGATAATTTACCATTTCGGACAAATGTTCAACAAATAAAACGCTTTATTTGAAACAAAAACCTCAAATAATAATGACATTTCCCTCTTTAAGACCTTCATTATCAATAAATTAAAAAGAACGGAGCTCCCAGAAGGAACTCAAAAACTCGTGCAAACATACGAAACTAAATCCAGCATTCCTTGTTTGTAACTACAATTTTTTGACATGTAAATATCATAAATTTAATTTTATTTTAACACTACGTACATAAAATAATCTCGTCAGGTCTCGAAACGGTTAGGCCGTAATTGATTACCTTTGTAAAGCAATTAATAAGCAATATACAAAATAAAATGACATTAGCAGCAAATATAAATATCAAAAATAAAAGAGCATCTTTCGAATATCATCTATTAGATAAATATATAGCCGGACTTCAACTCCTGGGTACAGAAATTAAATCTATACGTGAAGGGAAGGCAAATATTAATGACAGTTTCTGCGCTTTTTTCGAAAAGGGCTTATACATCCGCAATATGCATATTGCGGAATACTCTCATGGATCATTCTACAATCACGAAGCAAAGCGTGATCGTCAGCTGTTACTTACTAAGAGAGAACTCAAAAAGCTCAGAGCGAAAGGCGATGAGAAAGGATTTACTATCGTTCCATTACGTATTTTCGTAAATGAAAGAGGATTTGCTAAAGTGGAAATAGCACTGGCACAGGGTAAAAAGGACTTTGATAAACGCGACACGATCAAGGACAGAGATGCGAAACGGGAGCTTGACCGGGCGATGAAAAGATAAGAAGTTACGACATTGTTAGAAAAACTCCAGGAGTAACTCCTTCTTGTTTTTTAAACATACGCACAAAATAATTGATATTACTGAAGCCGCTAGCATAGCAGGCTTCTTTAATACTTTTTGAACTTTGCAGTACTTTTTTTGCATTTTTTATACGTTCCCGAATGACGTATTCCATCGGACTTATACCTGTCTCCTCTTTAAAGGTTCTGTAAAAACTGGGCTTACTCATATTCGCTTTTTTGCTCAGGTCTTCTACCGTAATATTTTCGTGAATATTATGCTGAATAAATTCTGTTACTGCCTGAAGCCGGTTGTTGGAAGAAAGGACAGGACCTTCTACAACCAACAGATTCTGGGTCTGCATAATGCGGATGAGAAGCTCTTTGAGTGTCAGATCAGCTAATACATCTTTGTGCAACTCCTTACTCAACGAGATATCAAAAAGTTTATTAGTCAGGTAAGCAAGCTCGGCATTATTATAAAAGTGATATTGGTCGTAATGAAACCTCCACTCCTGCTCCCCGTGTTGCCTTGGAAAATATTCGTTCAGATAGTTAATTGTTTCCTGGATCTTCTGATGTCCGACAGCCAGAGCTGTACATTGGGTAGGATCATTTTCCTTAGCTTCGGGAAAATCAATTTTCATAGACAGTGAGGGGGGCACTACAATCGTTTCGCCAGGGAGATAATCAAAATGGGGACGATCAAAAAGATGCATCACTTTTTTACCTTTCAGCATATTGATAATGACCAGATCATTAAATTTAAGAGGCACAAGCTTACTCTCCTGATAAGTCTCGTATACATTCAGCTCAAAATTGTTTAAAGTGAATGCACGTCTGTTTTCAACCAGAGTAGTAATTTCTTTTTTATCCGTAAATGGCAGATGATTGAGAAGATGTTTCATGCCTGTAAGATTTATAATACAAGAATAACAAGTTAATTAAAATAACGCTCAAAACAAAACTCTGGTATCCCGATGATGTCATTTTAATAAGGAGTCTCGTCCCCTTCCTCTTTCATTAAAACTTTCCCTTTATACCACACTGTTTTCAGATGATAGTATAGTGCTAAAGAATGATAGCATAATGCTAAAACACTGAATATCATATTTATATATTTGAAAATAGCCAAGTATAAGTATTTATTTAAAATCATAATCAATATGAGTGTAATAGAAAGACCTGCGTTCAAAGAACGCTATGACAACTACATTAACGGAAAATTTACCGCTCCTGTTCAGGGCAAATACTTTGATGTAATCTCTCCCTTAGATGGTAAAGTTTTTACACAAGCCGCTCATTCAACTAAAGATGATCTGGAGCTGGCGGTAGATGCCGCAGCAAAGGCATTCGAATCATGGGGCAAAACTTCTTCTACTGAGCGAAGTATTATTCTTAATAAAATTGCGGATCGAATAGAAGAAAACCTGAATTACATTGCCGCTGTTGAAACAGTTGATAATGGCAAGGCTGTTCGGGAAACTCTAAATGCGGACATTCCTCTCGCTATTGATCATTTCAGATATTTTGCAGGGGTAATCCGTGCTGAAGAAGGTTCGTTATCGGAACTGGACGTCAACACAGTATCGCTGATTGTACATGAGCCAATCGGTGTGGTTGCTCAGATCATCCCCTGGAACTTCCCTATTCTGATGGCCGTATGGAAACTGGCACCAGCATTGGCCGCCGGCAATTGTGTGGTACTGAAACCTGCCGAAAGTACTCCCATCTCTATCCTGGTGCTGTTAGAACTTATCGGAGATTTGTTGCCAGCCGGAGTCGTTAATATTGTAAATGGATTCGGATCTGAACTGGGACGTGCTCTTGTGACTAATCCAAAAGTCTCTAAAGCGGCTTTCACCGGTTCTACAGCAACAGGACGTCTGGTTATGCAATACGCTACTGAAAACATTATTCCTGTAACATTAGAACTAGGTGGTAAATCTCCTAATATTTTCTTTAGCTCGGTTATGGATGAAGACGATGCGTTTCTGGATAAAGCCATTGAAGGTGCTGTTCTGTTTGCGCTCAATCAGGGTGAAATCTGTACCTGTCCTTCCCGTCTGCTTATTCAGGAAGACATTTACGACAGATTTATCGAAAAAGTAATTGACCGTGTCAATAAAATCAAGGTCGGTAATCCGCTGGATCCAACAGTAATGATGGGTGCACAGGCTTCTCAGATACAAAAGGATAAAATCGTATCGTATATCAAACTTGGTAAAGAAGAGGGAGCTGAAGTATTGACCGGAGGAGATATCAACCATCTGGGTGGAGATCTGGAAAATGGTTATTATATCAAACCTACGCTATTCAAAGGCCATAATAAGATGCGTATTTTCCAGGAGGAAATCTTTGGCCCTGTACTGGCTGTTACCACCTTTAAAGATGAGGCTGAAGCTATTGCTATAGCAAACGACACGATATATGGACTGGGTGCGGGTGTATGGACACGTGATGCACATCAACTGTACCAGATACCAAGAGCGATCCAGGCAGGACGGGTATGGGTCAATCAATATCACAGTTACCCTGCAGGAGCTCCCTTCGGAGGTTACAAACAATCTGGTGTAGGTCGCGAAAACCACAAAATGATGCTGGGACACTACAGACAGACAAAGAATATGTTAATCTCATACAGCAAGGAGAAGCTGGGATTTTTTTAGAAAGCTTTTAACATTAGGCTCTTTTTTATTTATCTGATAATAAAAAATTATGATTCCAAAAACCATGAAAGCGGCAATGGCCAGAGGATACGGCCAGCCGTTGAGTATAGAAGAGGTTCCGGTGAAACAGCCGGGGCGCAATCAGATATTGGTCAAAGTAGTGGCATGTGGTGTCTGCCATACAGATCTTCACGCCATCGAGGGGGACTGGCCTGTAAAATCCAAAATGCCGTTGATCCCGGGACATGAAGGAGTAGGATATGTCGTGGCTACCGGTCCGGACGTGCAAAATGTAAAAGAAGGAGATGCGGTAGGTGTGCCGTGGTTGTATAGTGCCTGCGGTTGCTGTGACTTTTGTATTACAGGATGGGAAACTTTATGTGAAGCTCAGCAAAACGGAGGATATAGTGTTGACGGAGGTTTTGCAGAATATGTTATTGCTGATGCCCGATATGTAGGCCATTTAAAATCCAATGTCAACTTTCTGGAAATTGCGCCTATCTTATGCGCCGGAGTAACGGTATATAAGGGATTGAAAGAAACAGAAACAAAACCCGGAGAATGGGTTGCAATATCCGGAATCGGTGGTCTGGGACATGTCGCTGTACAATATGCTAAAGCAATGGGTATGCATGTCGCTGCAATAGATGTTGCGGATGACAAGCTGGATCTGGCTAAAAAGCTGGGTGCTGATATTACAGTAAATGCAAAAACTACAGATCCGGGTCAATATATCCAGAAAGAAATCGGAGGAGTACATGGTGCCCTTATTACAGCTGTATCCCCTATTGCATTCAAGCAAGGGATAGATGTTTTGCACCGTAAAGGTACGATTGCTCTTAACGGCCTTCCTCCCGGATCATTTGAGTTACCTATCTTTGAAACTGTACTGAAACGTATTACCGTCAGAGGATCTATCGTAGGTACCCGGAAAGATTTGCAGGAGGCATTGGACTTTGCAAATGAGGGCTTGGTCAAGGCTACTGTAACAGCAGCAAAGTTAGAAGATATCAATAATGTATTTGATCAGATGAAAGCCGGAAAAATAGACGGACGAATCGTATTAGATATTGCAGGTTAAATCATAAAGAGGGATGTAAAAAACCTCATCCCTCTTTTATTCCCTTTACAAAACTCTTTAGCAATGACAAATCGAATAGATGTAACGGATAAAGCAAAAGCACTGATCCAACAGCTTGCTGCTCAACATGGGGATCTGATGTTCTATCAGGCCGGAGGATGTTGCGAGGGAACACAGCCTCAGTGTTTTGAAAAAGGGGGATTTTTCCCACGTATGAACGATGCTATGATAGGTCTGGTGGAAGGGTATGAATTCTGGATCGATCGGGATCTCTTTGAATACTGGCAATATTCACATTTCACTTTAGATGTACTGGATGGTTTTGGGCCTGGTGGATTTTCGCTCGAGACACCTTTAGGTAAGACATTCAAAGTTCACTACAGGCTTTTTACAGCAGAAGAGCTAGATAAACTAGCTCCTGTAATTCGAAATGAATAATATAAAATTAAATTTAAGCCTCAATAGCGATACCTTGCAGAACAGGCACTGGTTTTTTAGCTTCATCCAGGGCGACGAATGTAAATAACCCACTGATAGCCAGTTCCCGTCCCTCTTTATACATATCTTCGAGATAGATTTCTACCTTCACCTTCAGACTAGTCCTCCCTATGCTATCGATGCGTGCAATTGCTTCAATAATACTTCCTGAAGGAATAGCTTTTGTAAAATCGATTCTATCTGTTGAAACGGTTACCAGGGTTTTACGGCAAAAACGAGTAGCCGCCATAAAAGAAACTTCATCCATGATGGCCATTGCCTTTCCTCCAAAGAGTGTGTCATGATGATTGGTAAGAAATGGAAAAACAGTTGTACAAACACGCGTCTCTGCTAAATTTATGCGTTCTTCTAAAGTCATGTATTAGTTCTTGTGAATATAAAAATAGATTAAAATTATTTAGTTTTCGATCTCTACTCCTATGCCTTTCAGCAACATGGAGGCATTAAATACCTTACACTCTCCATCTTTCAGTTTGTAGTCGAATAGCATTTCTCCTTCCTTTACCTGAATATCAAAATGATAATTCCGGACTATACCGGGATACTCGGCTTCCAATGTAGATAATTGCAGATCATGCGTAGCGACCATACCTTTTCCTTCCATTGTGATCAATTTTTTAATGATAGCACGTGATCCGAGGTATTTATCTACAGAATTAGTTCCTCTCAGCATCTCATCAATGAGGAAGAAGCTGTCCTTTTCATGTCCGACTGTATCCAGGATATATTTCATCCGGTCTAGTTCAGCCTTAAATGTGGAGGTACTTTCATTAAGGTTATCTTTGATCCGCATATACGTAATCAGCTTATAAATAGGAAGCTGAAGAGAGGTTGCACATACTGGAGCACCTGCATATGCCAGTACAGCATTGATACCTACTGTTCGCAGGAACGTACTTTTGCCAGCCATATTGGATCCTGTCACAAGGGCTATACTATGCTCATTTGCATCATAATTGTTGGCAACAGCATAGGCTTCATTAATCAGAGGATGATTAATGGCCTGACTTGTGATTTTACTCTGCTTTGTATCTTCCAGAATCACCGGGAAAGTCCAGTCCGGATAGTTCCTTTTTAGTGTAGCAAAACTCAGTAACGCTTCAAATTCGGCTATAACATCAAAAGCTTCCAGAATATTCTCTTCATATCTGGATTTCCATTTAACAATAGCCATCACCTGTCTGAAATCCCACAACAGGAACATGTTAAGAACCGTTCCTACAAGAATATTATTGCGTGCATCCAGCTTATTGATCAATCCTCCCAACTCTTTAAATGCAGCAGATAATTTTCCTTTATTCCCCTCTACTGACACCTGCTTCTGTAGTGTCTTCGTAAGTGTGGATGACCACTGACGATCTTCTACCAATCGTATTCCGTCAGCGTATGCATTTAGTATCCCTCCTACTTTATCAATCTTGCTGGAGAATACCGATACCCTGCCAGCCATAGCTAATGTCCAGAAAATATGTATCAATGCAAGAACAAATACATAGCCAATAACTTTGACTCCTGCTAATGCCAGGATAATACCTGCAAGCATGACAAAAGGCACTACTGCTACATAGATTCGCATAAAGGCATTACCAAAGGAGAAGTCGCCGCTTTGAAAATACTTACGAAGAAAAGCTTTAACTTCAATTTGCTGATCCAGATTAAAGATAAGTGTAGTCTGCAGTTGCTGACACCAATTGAGTTCGGCGGACAGTTCTTTAACAGCTTCCTGGCGTTGCTGTATGGTCTCTCTATTTGCCGGAGATGAGAGCCATTGCGCCAGCTGTTGTATTCCCAGCTTAGTAGCAGCACGATTAACCAATGTAAACAGGGAATACCGGCCAAATATATCCAGATCCGAAAGATAGGGATGCCGACCATCTTCAAAGTCCTGACCTTCTGAATAACAGTTTTGGCGTTGTTCTCGAAGCAGGATTTCATTCTCATTCACCCGAAGAAAAGCTTTGAGATTATCCCGTTCTTTCTCCAGGCGACTTTGTCTTCGGATAAGAAAGGCAAATAAGATAATAATAAGGGCAAACAAAAGGGACACCAACCAAATCTGCTTCTGCTGAAAGCTCCAGAAAAGAAGCCCTCCTCCCCCCAGAATGACGGCCAGACGGCCAAAACTATTGTTATTAATCTTTTTGTCTAAAATCTGTATTGCGACTTTTGTCTGCTCCACAGCATTTGCATATGTGGAGTAAATCGATATATCCATAAGGCGTCAAGTTATAAAAAAAGCCTGGAATTTACCAAGCCTGATCTCCTACTAAAGGAACAAATCTAAATGTATCTAATTCTATTCGTTCAAAATCATTCTCTCCAACCCGAAGAATAGTCACCATTTTCTGGGCTTTCTCATCCCCTACAGGAATCACAAAAACTCCTCCGATCTTCAGTTGCTTCAGCATTATCTCAGGAACGAAAGGCGCTCCTGCAGTCACAATTATCTTATCATAGGGAGCATTACCTGGAATACCTTTTGATCCATCTCCCAAAAAGAATTTTGGATTGTATCCCATATAAGGCAGCACTTGTATAGTACGGTTGTAAAGGCTTTCCTGACGTTCTATGGTGTATACATCGGCTCCCAATTCCATCAAAATACAGGTTTGGTAACCAGATCCTGTACCGATTTCCAGTACTTTATCTCCTTTTTTCACGTGGAGCAATTCGGATTGATATGCGACAGTATAAGGTTGGGAAATAGTCTGGCCGTCACCTATAGGAAAAGCAATATCCCGGTAAGCCTGATTCCAAAATGTCTCATCAAAGAAAAAATGCCGGGGTACTTTACCTATTGCCTTCAATACCTGCTTATCCTCGATCCCTCGTTTTTCTAAATGCTTGACAAGTTGTTTCCTTGCTCCTCTCTCTCTGTAATTATCTACGAATTTGTACGCCATTGCTGTCCAAAAATACCGTTAAAAACGCATATTTAAGCTATTTAAATGCAAAATGTTTGCACTCAAAGGAATACCAAATCAGGAAGGATCCACATCTATCTGTATGCGAACTCCTGTATGAGATTTGTCCAGTTCAAAACTCAGAATAGCTTGTTGCATGAGTTCCTTCACTTTAGCTATACTGACATTATTACGTTCGATCTTTAACGTGATTGTCTGAATGAAATAATTACGCACCCGGCTTACAAGAGGTGGCTCCGGACCAATGACTCTGCTACCCAGCGTACTTCTCAATCCCGACGCAAGATCCCTTGCTGCATCAAAACACTTTTGAATATCCGGATGTTTGACATCAATCTTAATCAACCTGTAAAACGGGGGGTATTGATAATTTTTTCGTTCTGTTGCTTCTTCCAAAAACATAGCATCGTAGTCGTGCGCTACGACCTGCTCTATCACACGATGATTGGGGGTATAGGTCTGGATAATTACTTTACCTATTGAGTCTCTCCGGCCAGCTCTTCCGGACACCTGTGAAAACAGTGAAAATGCGCGTTCATAGGCTCTGAAATCCGGGAAATTTATAATTGTGTCTGCATTAATAATTCCGATAAGACTTACTTTTCCAAAGTCCAGACCTTTTGCAATCATTTGAGTTCCTATCAGAATATCATATTCATGTTCATCAAAAGCCGTTATGATCTTATCAAATCCATGCTTCCCTTTTGTTGAATCGAGATCCAGCCTTCCGATACGTGCATCAGGCATCAACAGTTCGAGTTCTTCTTCGATACGTTCGGTACCGAATCCGCGGCTCTCCATGTGTGTGGTACCACAGGCAGGACAGATCTGTGGAGGGGCTTCGTGATGTCCGCAATAATGGCAATGCATTCTATTTGTGGTCTTGTGATAGGTCAGACTGACATCACAGTTGACACATTTAGCTACATATCCGCATGTATTACACTGAATAATCGGTGTATGCCCTCTTCTATTCTGAAAAAGTATAACCTGTTCTTTACGTTCTATAGTTTCTGCAATCTCCTTCAGCAGAATACCACTGAAATAAGAGTGCATATTATCTTTCCGCTTTTCTTCGGAGATATTCACAATTTTTATTTCCGGCAGCTGTGCAGTACCATATCGTTTCAGGAGCTGAACCAATCCGTATTTTCCGGCTTTTGCATTGTAATAACTTTCGATAGACGGTGTAGCTGACCCGAGAAGTATTTTAGCCTGATGAATATAACCTAAGTATATCGCCGTATCACGGGCATGATATCTGGGAGCCGGATCATATTGTTTGTAAGAGCTCTCATGCTCTTCATCTATAATTACTATTCCGAGCTCATGAAAAGGGAGAAATAAGGAAGAACGGGCACCTATAACAACTTTATATTCATTCTTCAATACTTTATGCCAGACTTCCGCTCTTTCATTATCATTGAATTTGGAATGATAAACACCTAATTGATCGCCGAAATACAACTTAAGACGTTCAGTTATCTGAGCGGTGAGGGCAATTTCGGGTAACAAATAAAGTGCACTCTTACCCTCTGCAATTGCCTGCTCAATCATACGTATGTAGATCTGTGTCTTACCGGAAGCTGTTACTCCATGCAGGAGCACTACATCTTTATTATGGAATAATTTATTGATCTGATCAAAGGCTTCCTGTTGTACTTCATTAAAGGTGAAGGAAGCTGTGAGTTCAATATCTTCTCCTTCGAAACGGCTGACAACTTTCTCTTTCACCAGAAAGACCCCCTTATCAATAAGTGCCGTAATACTTGCAGGTCCGCAGCCTACAGCTTCCATAATGGCCTGACGTGTAATCTCTGAAACGGTCTTGGATAATTGAAGATAGGCCAACACTGCATCCTGTTGTTTCGGAGCTCTGTTCAGCGAATCCAACAGTTCACGCTTTCCTTCTGTATCTGTGTATTCTGCATTCAGAATAAGATAGTTCTTCTTCTTTGGTTTGTACCGTTCGGAGATTTCTTCGGAAATCATGAGGAAACCATTATCGAAAAGTTGTTTGAGAATAGGGAATACCGTTTTCTGCCCTAATAATTTGACAATATCGCTCACCCGTAATTCTCCGGCAATCTCCAGCGCTTCCATGATCATATACTCTTTGTCCGAAAGTTGGCTTTTATCCAATCCTTCCTGATCTGAAGCGATGATTTTAGTTTCACTGGCCAGTTTCAGCGCTGCCGGAAGAGCAGCCTGCATCACTTCCCCCAGTGTACACATATAGTAAGAAGCCATCCATTCCCAAAGCTTGAGTTGGGCAGCATCTACAATAGGCTGCTGATCTAAAATATCTAAGACATATTTTGCTTCATAGCGTTCAGGAGCCATGTCAGTAACTTCCTTCACTATGGCAGAATAGATTTTATTCTTTCCAAATTGTACAATGACACGCATACCTACAGCGATCTTGTCACTCCACTCATGCGGAATACGATAAGTGTATGTCTTGGAAATAGCCAAAGGCAGAATAACATTCACAAAACAAGTATTGCGTACAGCTGAAAATAAAGATGGGTCCATAGACATATTGCAAAAATACAAAAAAGCCCCCGAAAGGAAATGCTTTCGGGGGCTTGATATTTATTATTAAAAAGGTTTATGATCTGTTTTTCAGAGCTGCCACAAAGAGACCAACCCATCCTATCATATAACTGAGTCCTCCTAATGGTGTAATGGGACCTAAGATCCGTGGGTTTCCAAAACCTGTTATCTCACGTACACTCAATATATACAAAGAGCCGGAAAAAAGTAAAATACCAATTGTAAATGCGAAGAAAGCAACGCGTATAGATGTATTTTTAGCTCTGGAAAATGTGGAAAGGAATAAGAGCGCAAAGGTATGGTAGAAATGATACTGGTTTGCGGTTTTCCATGTACCGATATGATATTCACTGATTTTCCCCTCTAATCCATGCGCACCAAAAGCCCCCAATGCCACAGCAATTAATCCAAAAAAGGACGCTGTGAGAATAATTTGTTTGTTCATGAGTTTAAGTCAATATTTTTATGCTCAGTATTACGTTTATAAAAGTATAAAATATACTCCACAATGTTGATTTTTTTATGGAAATAAAAGGAAGAGAGCCCCGTAAACGCATAAAAGTTTCTATTTGGATGTTTTTTTAGTAGGTTTGTTTAGTCATGAGAAATACGATTATTGTTACTGTCTTGCTCTTCATCGCTGTCATCGGAGCGTCTATATATTACTTTTCAGATTTGAATCAGGATCATAAAGACGCTGTAAAACCTCTCAAATTTTTACCGAAGGAAACCTATCTGATCAGCTCTTTCAAAAATGATGAAACTACGGATAATATTTTCAAGGATTTTGAAATCTTTGATGCGCTGCTGGGAAAGAAAGAAACCGATGAAATCCGTAAATTAAAAAACGTCTTATTAAGAAGTGCCTCTATACAACCCTATACGCTGAATGAAGAGATTTATATTTCTCTGCATCCTGAAGATAAAGAAATTAAACCTGTCTTTATTATTCCCTTCTCTGCAGATCTGAAAAAAGAAGAATTATCCGCCCTGTTCAGCGGACTCAGCAAACAATTTCGGGTAAATAAACAAGACACACTTGGTAAGACCATTTATGCTTTTGATGAAGGGAAAAAGGATACCATATTGTATGTAGCATATGATCATCAGATTGTATTTGCAAGTTATTCAAAGAAACTGATAACGACCATATTGGATGACAAGGTCGTCAAAATGGATCAACACCAGATTGACTTTTTCATCAAACACAATTCTAAAAACTCACCAATGAGTGTGTATTTTGACCACAGACAGATCAATCCTATCGCAAAACAACTGACAAATCGTAAATCAGGATTCTATGTGAATATGTTTGCTGATCTGAGAGGGGAATCAGCCTGGAACATCAACTATAAGAATGATGCCCTCATGCTTGTCGGAGAAAGTGAAATAACCAATGACTCTAGCTATCTCGCTGTATTCGCAAGCCAATCGAAAACAGACCAGACACTATACAACTATTTTCCGGCAAACACGGCTACTTATATCGAATATTCGATTAGTGATACCGCTTCCTTTGGTCAAAAACTTATGAAGTTTTTTGAAAAGAAAGATGATGTAAAAAAATACAACCATCATATCCGGAATATAGAAAGCAACACGAAACTGACCTACGCTAAGGATATGCGAAAGATCTGGGGAACAGATTTTGCAACGGCGGAACTTGACAATGGGGATCTGCTGGGATTTGTTCAGATTGCAGATTCCGTATCTTTCAGCAAGACTATTTCGAGGCTGAGCAAGGAGTTGGGAGATTCCATTTATCAGTTAGATTTTTCCAATACGTTGTATTTTGTTTTCGGAGACGCTTTTAAACAATTTCAACGGCCTTACTTTACCATCATTGATAAACGTACACTTGTCTTTGCCAATAGCCAATCCAATCTGCAGGAATATCTGCGATCATGGAATGCACAACGCTTGCTTACGGGAACGCTTGGCTTCAAAAATTTTGAAAAGCTTCAGGGAAACAAAGCTAATGTTACCTTTTTTCTGCATAGTAAAAATGCAAGCGGTATTATAGCTAATTCCCTCGCCTCTTCCTATCTAAAGAATTACAGAGAAAAAGAGAATTTTGGATTTCAGGACTTCTATTCCTGGTCCATACAACTCGGGGGCAACAACGGAAGCTTTCAATCCAGTATTTATGGTATTTATAAAAGTAAAAATGCCCTGGGTGGAACTCCGGACTGGACTTATCAGTTTGATGGAAAGCTGATCGGGCAACCCTGGGTATTTGAACACTCAGACACCAGCAAGATGATTCTGGCACAAGAACAAAACCACACCATACATGCTATTCACCCTAAAGGGACAAAACTGTGGTCAGCAGTCTTATCAGGGCGTGTAATAGGCTCTCCTATTCAGCTTCCTGACCGGTCTGTTGTCCTGGTAACTGACAACCGCAGACTTTACAGATTTGACACCTCCGGCAAAGTATACAAAGGGTTTTCGCTTGGCATTCCTCAACAGGCAAATGACGGACCTTCAGTAGCAAGTTTTGACAATAATATGCTACTTATTCCTGCAGGAAACACCATTCTGGCTTATGACCTGGAAGGAAAAAGCTTACCCAACTGGAAAAATGTAGATCTGGACGGAGAGCTATTATTTGATATCAAAACTATACAATTCAAAAACACAGATTACCTCATTACATCCACTAAAACGGGTTCGGTGTACTTTATAGGAAAAAATGGAGAAACGATTAAAAAGGTACAGAATCCAACCGGATCTTCTTTCCGGAATCCTATACACGTCACCCCAAGTGCTGATGGTAATGATTTGCTGGTAATGACAACAGATGCGGGTGGTAGTTTAGTGACATTCAGTCTGAACGGAGATGCTAAAAGCAGAAAAATAGGTGACTGGTCATCCGAATACTACGCAGACATAAAAAATGTCACTGCCGATAGTAAGGCTGATGTTATTATCATTGATAAGAATAAGCTGACGGTATACAGTACCACAGATACCACAATGTATTTCCAATACACATTTACCAGAGATATTGAGGAAAGGCCTTTATTTTTCCCTCTGGAAAAGGATAGGTTTACATTGGGTATAGGCTCCCGGAATAACTATCTGATTGGCCTTTTTAATGAAAACGGAAATCTGATGGAAGGATTTCCTTTGGAGGCTTTACCAAACTTTTATTTTGGCAAGATTAACTATGCCGGTGGCAACTTTTTACTCTGTACAAAACGGGATCATAAGTTGTACGCTTTTCCTTTTTAATAATTTGATTTCCATTATTTTAAATTCATTTATTAAAAAAGGTTAAAATCAAATAAATCATTCAAAAAATAGTTCCAAATACTAATTTTTTATAGTAGGTTTGCAATCTTAAATTGGCTATGCTGACACGAAACGAGAATAAGGAAATACTATCCAAATCAGATAAAATAATTATCACGACCCATCATAAACCAGACGGAGATGCATTAGGCTCTTCATTAGGATTATACCATTGGTTAAAAAGCCAAAATCATGATGTCCATATAATTGTATCATCTGACTTCCCTACATTTTTGGACTGGTTACCCGGTAGGGATGAGGTATTAATATACCCCGATCAGACGGAATTGTGTCAATCTCTTATAGATGAAGCTTCTCTTATCTTTTGTTTGGATTACAATGCCCTTTCACGTACCAATGTTATGGAAGGCGTACTTCGTGCATCTACAGCAAAAAAATACATGATCGATCATCATTTAGATCCTGAAGGATTTGATGATTACCGTTTATGGGATCCTCAGGCTGCTGCGACAGCCCAATTAATCTATACCTTTATTGAAGGTTGTGTTGATGAAGTTTCCGAAATTACTCCTGCGATTGCAACCTGTCTTTATGCAGGGATCATGACAGATACGGGTTCTTTCCGATTCAGATCTACTACAGAACAGGTACATGAGATCATTTCCAAACTGATCCGCTCCGGAGCCCGCAACTGGGAGATACACGAACAGATTTATAACAGTTCTACTGAAAACAGATTAAAGTTTCTCGGACATTGCTTACTGAACCGTTTAGAAGTCATTCATGAGTATAATACAGCTCTTTTTGCGGTGTCAAAGCAAGATCTTGAGCAGTTCCAGGTGACTACCGGTGATACAGAAGGATTAGTTAATTATGCGCTTTCTGTAAAAGGAATTCGTTTAGCTGCATTAATTATTGACAGAACTGAATTAATAAAATTATCTTTGCGTTCAATCGGTGATGTGCCTTGCAATGAGATCGCAAGAAAACACTTCAACGGAGGTGGCCACTTTAATGCGGCAGGCGGAAGTTCCGAAGGGGATTTGCAAAGTGTAGTCCATAAGTTTAAATCCATATTATCGGAATACAACGAAATATTAATAAAATAACTATAGTGAATAAACAGAAATGAAGAAATCAATTCTATTATTATCAGCAGTTGCATTATTATCAACTGCTTGCCAAAACTTTAAAAAAGGGGACGGCGGTCTTGAATACAAAATAGTAAAAGACAACGGTGGCGACAAAGCCAAAGCAGGTGATTTGTTATCTGTAGATATGGTCATTACTTCAGACAGAGACTCTGTATTAAACAGTACGTACGAATTAGGTTTACCGCAAATCGTAAATATTGCACCAGATAGTATCCCGGGTCTTTACAAAGGAGATTACAACTCTATGTTCAAATTCTTAGGTGAAGGTGATAGCGCAGTATTCCGTCTGAATGTAGATACTATGGCAGCTAAAATGAGCCAGCCTAAAGTTGAATTCGCAGATAAATTTGTAACCTTTACAATCAAAGTCAGAAAGCATTTCAAAAAAGGTAACCTGACTGATTCTGCTCTTTATGCACAAATCAACAAATATTTTGAAGGTGAATTAGAAGGTTTGAAAAAATCTGAAGAAAGCAAAATTGCCGGATACATCAAATCTAACAAATTAGAGCCTAAGAAATCTGCTTCCGGTCTTCAGTACGTTATCAAAGATCAGGGTAAAGGTGTTAAACCTGCTATAGGTGATACTGTAGTTGTAAACTACACAGGATCTCTGACTTCAGGAAAAGTATTTGATACAAACAATGCTGAAGCGGCTAAAAAGAACAAACTTCACAATGCAATGCGTCAATACGAGCCTATCCGTTTCCGTATTGGTCATGATCCGGTAATTCAGGGTTGGACAGAAGGATTGCAGTTATTAAATAAAGGTGGTAAAGCTACTTTCATCGTTCCTTCTCAATTAGGATACGGCGAGCGTGGTGGTGGCGGTGCTATTCCTCCATATGCTCCTTTAATTTTTGAAGTAGAGCTAGTGGATGTTGTACCGGGACCTAAAACAGAGCCGGCACCTGCACAGGCTGCTCCTCTAAATGTAGCTCCAACTACACAGGCAGCTCCAACAACAAAATAGAAATTTAAAATTTTATTAATAAAAACACGATTTGGTTAACCAAATCGTGTTTTTTCGTTTATAATTAGGTCGTCTGTTCACAAAATGCTAAATTTAGCCACGATTTAACAGCATCTTAACATGCCTACTCCTTATATTTTAACAGATACACATACCCATCTTTATTATCACATTGGAACTCCGCTAATGGAGGAACAAATGCAACGATGCTTTGACCGTGGTATTGAACGTATATTTTTACCGAATGTAAATACCGAATCTATTCCAAAAGTAATGGATACGGTGCGTGCTTATCCTCAAAACTGTTTTCCAATGCTGGGTCTTCATCCCTGCGATGTAAAAGAAAACTATAGAGAAGAATTGTCCTCCATTGAAGAGGCTTTATCCAAACATAAAGTATATGCTATAGGCGAAATCGGACTTGATCTGTACTGGGATAAAACGACCCTGGATATTCAGAAAGAAGCATTCCGTATTCAGGTACAATGGGCTAAAGATTTGCAATTGCCTATAGATATACACTGCAGAGAAGCCTTTGATGAATTATTTGAGTTACTCGATGAACTTAAAGATGATAAGCTCTTTGGTGTCTTACATTGTTTCACAGGCACTTTAGATCAGGCCAAAAGAGCTATTGATCTTGGATTTGCATTAGGGATAGGTGGTGTAGTCACTTATAAAAAATCGGGTCTGGATGCTGTTGTAAAAGAAATCGATCTGGAACATATCGTCCTGGAAACTGACGCTCCATATCTGGCTCCGGTTCCGTTTAGGGGCAAGCCAAATGAAAGCAGCTATTTACATTACATAGCAGAGAAAGTAGCCGATCTACATGAAGTCGGGATCGAAAAAGTAGCAGCTGTCACCACAGCAAATTCAAAACGTATATTCGGAATATAAAATAAGACATGCATAATATCTTTATTATCTATACAGGCGGTACCATCGGAATGGTCAAAGACGAGCAGACCGGATCATTTGTACCTTTCGACTTTGAACTTATTGCCCGGAATCTGCCGGATCTGAGCCGACTGAATTATAAACTCACGGTACATTCTTTCACACCCATCATTGACTCCTCTAATATGAACCCCACCGTTTGGATTGAGATGGCTAATATTGTGAAGCAAAACTATGAGCACTATGACGGGTTTGTGATTCTTCACGGATCAGATACAATGGCATTTTCGGCTTCTGTTTTGAGTTTTATGCTGGAGGGATTACAAAAACCGGTTATCCTTTCAGGATCACAACTTCCTATCGGAGAAATCCGTACTGACGCCCGTGAAAATCTGATGACGGCATTGGAAATTGCATCTGCTCAGGAAAACGGAACGTCTCTTATTCAGGAGGTCTGTATCTTATTTGACAACAAATTATTCAGAGGAAACCGCTCTTTCAAATACAATTCAGCCAAATTTGAAGCTTTTCGCTCTCCAAACTACCCTGTTCTTGTAGAAGCCGGTATACACCTTAAGTATAACAATGAAGCCTTATTAGATAACAGATATAAACAATTTATCCTGCATACAAAACTGGATGACAGAGTGGCTGTATTGAAGCTCTTCCCGGGAATGAATGCCAATACGATCCGTACCATCCTGAATTCGGATGTCAGATCTATTGTCATGGAAACCTTTGGATCCGGTAATACGACTACAGATGAATGGTTTCTCGACCTGTTAAAGGAAGCAATAGATAAGGGTAAAAATATTCTGAATATCTCTCAATGTAAGGTGGGATCTGTCGAACTGGGACGCTATGAAACAAGTCAGGGACTGAAATCAATCGGAGTACTGAATGGGTATGATATGACCTTTGAAGCAGCAGTAACCAAACTGATGTACTTACAGGGAGAATTTGAAGATCAAAAAGATGTAGCGTACTGGATAGAAAAAGATATCCGGGGTGAGTTGACTGTAAATGATTAGGGAAATTTTACGATGATATCTTAAAAAGGAGTTGCTACTTGTTTAGCAACTCCTTTTCTTATACTTTATTTTCAAGAGCAGTTAAAACCTCTGCCACCACAAAATTACTACCTCCTATAAAAACCAAATCCCCTGCCTGATAAGCCTGTTTTGCCGCATTGAATGCCTGCATTACACTAGAGTAAGGTTTTCCCTTCAGACCATAGCTTAAAGCCGCAGCAGACAGTTCTTCTGCCGGCATCGCTCTGGGCATATCGGGGCTGGAGAAATAATATATGGCTTCTTTCGGAAGTAAAGGCAGGATATGTTCGAGGTCTTTATCTTTCATCGCTCCCATTACGATATGAAGTCTTTTAAAGGGTGTAAGCAGGAGATTCTTAAGAACTTCACGAATACCATCTTCATTATGTCCGGTGTCACAGATGATCAACGGATCTGTAGAGATTGTCTGCCACCTTCCCTGCAATCCTGTATATTGCTGAACATGGCTCAGGCCTTCCCGGAGCCGGTCAGAAGGAATACTAAAATTTCTCTGATTTAATTCATCAACTACCGCTAAAACACCCACTACATTTTTTAACTGATATGACCCCGTAAGATCAAGATCATATTGTTCTGTCAGAGAAGTTATTTTGTCAGTGACAGATACCTGCATACCAGAAAGATGCCGGGAAGTAATCGTTGCTTCCAATACATCCGATGCAAACCGGATCGGGGACTGTTTTGTCTCAGCGATCTCTTCAAATACCTGTGCTGTACGCGGATCTCTTTCAGAAATAACAACCGGGGTATTTGCTTTGATAATGCCAGCCTTCTCCCCTGCTATTTCCTGCAAGGTATCTCCTAACAGATTCATATGATCCATACCGATATTTGTAATAAGACATAGCTCCGGACGGATAATGTTTGTACTATCGAGACGTCCGCCTAATCCTACTTCGATAATGGCGACATCTACCTGAGCTTTTGCAAAGTAATTAAAAGCCATGGCGACCGTCACTTCAAAAAATGAAGGCTGTACTTTTTCTATAAGAGATTGCTGTGATTCTACGAATTCAATAACATTCTGTTCCGGAATAACTTCTCCATTGACCCGGATACGCTCTCTGAAATCAACTAAATGTGGTGAAGTATAGAGACCTGTTTTGTATCCGGCTGATGCCAATACCGAAGCCAGCATATGAGACGAGGATCCCTTCCCGTTCGTACCTGCAATATGTATAGATTTGAATTTGTCTTGAGGATTGCCTAATGCCTGGCACAGTGCGATGGTATTATTCAGGTCTTTCTTATAGGCAGAAACACCTTCACGGGTAAACATAGGTAATCGAGTATACAGATACTCGATTACCTCTTTATATGCTTTCATAGCAAATGAAACTTATCTAACTCTGAAGTTGAATACAATAACTCCTGTCTGCGAATCCGGTGCTTTTTCCAATTCATTCAAACGGGCACCCCGTACAGCTCTTTCACATTTTTCCCACAGGGAGCGGTCAGGCAATGTAGTTCCCTTAACGCCTGCCCGTGCATATGTAATCGTACCGTTAGGTGCTACACGAATTTCTACTGCAACTTTTCCGGACTGCTGACCTTTGTCATCAATATTTGGTCTTACAACAAAACGTCTGTTGGCAATCGATAACATCATATTGCCATCCCCTGATCCCCCTTCTCCATAATTCGGTGCCAAAGGATCTCCTAACTTGCTTCCCTGATTACCGGGAGTGGATCCGGTACCATCACCAGAGCCTGTTCCGTTATTTTTCTTTCCTTTGTACAGGGCATTCGGGTTGACAGCCGGGGTACTGTTTTTCTTCTCTGTTGTAGTCTCTGTTGCTTTTACTTTTACAGGTTTCTCTGTCTTGGTAATAGCAGGAGCATCATCTATATCCTGTGTCGCTACAGCATCATCAGAAACCTGCTGCGTAGGAGTTGGTGTAGGTGTTTCAGTCGGATCAATTTTATCCGGCTTTACATTATTAGCGTTAGGATCCATGGAAGGTTCCTCTACGCTCATATAATCATCTCCCATCCCTTCTTCCGAAGTACCGTAGTTGACTATAATACCTCCCATACCAATCTTTGGCAACTCCTTGCTGAACACAATGAAAAAACCTATAGCCACTAATATCCCCATAATTATGGAGGATATTCCTAATGCTTTAGGAAGGTTATTTTCTTCTTGAAGATGATAATGCATGATATAATAAAAATTAAAAAATCAAAATTAAACAGTCAAAAATCAGGCCCTTTGATCAGATAATATGTAATAATATTATTTATCTTTTCTCGGTTCTGTTGCTAATACTAACTTAATTTTTAACCTGTTCGCTACATCCATGACAGAAATTACATTCTGGATAGGAACACTGCTGTCTGCATAAAGCATAATAGTCAATTCTTCTCCGGATGCCATTCTTGATTGTATTAACGATTCCAGACTCTCGTATGGAACTATTTGTTTATCTACATGATACTGCAGATCACTTGTGATAGATACTGTCATGGTTTTCTTGGCCACAGACTGTTCTCCCGCACTGGATCTTGGTAAAAGTAATTTCACGACCTGAGGATTAGACACGGCAGAGGCCAACAAAAAGAATAACATCAGGAAAAACATGATATCATTCAATGCTGCAGTATGTACCTCGGCAGAAGGTCTGTTCCTTCTATTACGAATATTCATAATTAAATCCTTTTTAAAAGAGCCTTATAGCTTATGCTCCCGGTTCGTCTAATAAGTCAATAAACTCCACTGCATCCGTTTCCATTCTAAGGATCAGACGCTCTACCATCATGTTAAGTGCATGATATCCGATATATGCAAGGATACCTACAGTCAATCCCGATGCAGAAGAAATCATTTTAACATAAAGACCTCCGGATACCGAACCGATATCAATACCACCTACTGCCTCTACATCACGGAAAATCTGGATTACCCCGAAGATCGTACCTACGAAACCAAGCATCGGTGCAATACCTGCAATAATCCCCAAAATATTGATGTTTTTCTCCAGTTTAGATACTTCGATCTTACCGATATTCTCAATTGCTCCTTCTATATCTTTGATAGGACGACCTACACGCAAGAGACCTTTTTGCAGCATTCTTGATAATGGTGTATTACTGGAACGGCATACCGCTACAGCTGCATCCAGTTTACCAGACATCACATTGCTTTTGATTTGTGACATCAATCCGTTATCAAACTTAGACGCTTTGCGAATGGTAATATAACGCTCCAAAAAGATAACCAATCCTAAGAAAAACAAAAAGGCAATAGGCCACATAATCCATCCGCCTTTCATCAAAAGCTGGATCAGATTTGTTTCTTCCTGTGTCGCCATCTGTATAGGTTGCTGTGCTGCCTGACCTAACGAGTCTAATGCTAATGCTGTGTCTTGAATCAATGACATAATGCTATTTAAATATTTAATGTTCTAGTTTTCAGTTTAATTCTTTATCCGTTCATAGAAAGCCTGAGGTTCAATCGTCTCCTGAACGTGTTTCAGTTCTTTCTGTGCCTCTTCAAGTGTAGAAAATGATTTCCATACTACTTTTTTCCATTTCTTGGATTTCTTGCTTTCATGGATATAGACTTGTGTATATCCTTTTTTATGCATGGCATCTACCTGTTCTTTTGCCATTGTCCATCCTGCATGTGATCCGATAACGATCTGGTATTCATGTCCGGTTTGTGGTTCTTTCACTCCGGGATGTATATCTACACTATCCTTTGCCGGCACCTCATGAACCGTTGTATCTAACGGTACTAATGACGTCACTGTATCTTTTACCGGAGTCGAAGGAATTGTATCGCTCAATGTATCCTGATTTACAACAGGAGCAGGCGTCTGCGGCTTATTATAGTAGGTATCCCAATAGTATAGTCCTCCTATCAGACCAATTGCTATTACTGCTGAAATAATATACCAAATGGTGTTACTCGATCTTCGCTCATCTTCAAAAACAAACTCTTCTCTGACCGTATTCACGGGTTCCTGTATTACAGGAGTTGGCTGCTCTTTCTCTACAGGTACTACCGGTACTGGTATTGCGGGAGGCGTCAGCCCGGCTGGTATTATCTCCTGTGGTGGAATAATTTCTTTTTCTAAACTTCGGATCTTATCGTTTACATCCTGTATCGGTTCAAAATGAAATCCGGTAAGATCTAAAGGTTTAAATACATAAGTATTTCCATAGTTAACCAGATATCCAAGATCATCCAGTTTGGCCTGACCGGACTGCAATAACTCTTCTTTGATCTTGCTAACTTCCGTTTGAACAATGGCCTCTGCCTGATGACGGTCTACCTGTTGCTGCCGCTGCACATAGGTGACAAAGTCATAACCTGTATCTCCCTGTGTATCCAGTTCCAGATAATTGATAGGCGGTAAAAAAGCATTGCGACTTTGATCAAAAGTCGCAGGAGTATGTTTTCGCTTAAAGACACCTATTCCATCCACCTTTACTTCGGTGTGTCTTTTCAGTACATGATTTATGCTTTTTCCTAAATTCATCCTTATCAATATCGTTGGGACGCAAAGTTACTATTTTAAATTAAAATGAGTAATTAAGCCCTCCCAGTATATTAAATCCTAAACGCGGATAGTACTGGTAGCGTTGGTATTCTTTATTGAATATATTATTTGCTTTCACAAAGATCCCTAAATGTTTAGTTGCGCGGTACTCTGCTCCGGCATTCAGGTCAAAGAAAGAGGGTAATGTTACTTTCTTATATCCTTGAGAAATATCTACTGTACTTCCATTGACGGTGTATGTATATTCACGTGCATATGTATCTCCCTGGAACAATGCCTCTGCATCGATATACAGTTTTTCAGAGATGTTGAAACGTGCGTTTGCTGCCAGTTTCATTTTAGGCATATGCCATGCTTCTTCTTCCTGTTGCATAGTATACTGATCAATATTCAGACGACCACCTAAATTGACCACATCCGATAAACGAACATTGATCTCTCCCTGTAAGCCGAAATATTTAGCAGCATCTTCTCCCAATCCGTCGTAAACAAGATCAAAACGATAAGGTGTTTCTCTGTTATTGACAAATAAAGGAAGTCCCTCGATCTGTTTATACATTACCTGTACCTTATAGCCAAATGTTGCTCCGGCATTTCCTTTAATACCTCCAAAGAAATTCAATCTTTCTATAGTATTGATCATGCTCAGATCCGGGCTCAGGTAAGGATTTTGATTGGTGAATGAGCGCAAAGATGCTTTTTTGACGTTTCCATTTACACCCCCGAACAAATGAATATATTCAGGAACTAAGGAGAAGTCTACTTCCGCAGAAGGGAAGACATTGAACCGGGAAGAATCCCCGAATTCTGATACTAAATTAGCACCCAATGTAATCACATAATTATCGCCTTTGAAGCTGATGTAAGGATTGATACTGGCAACAGAGTTTTTTGTTTTTCCATCTACATTATCTGTACCGTTAATGCTATTTACATCTACACTAAGATTGGCTCCGATATTGAATGCGCGCATTCTTTTGTTCAGGTAACCGGATAATGCGATAGAGTTTTCCTTAGCGGCAAACTGATCTTTGTATGTATAAGCATCTGCTTTTGCGGAGTAGCTCAGTGCATTTTCATTATTCGCATCGTAGTTGCTGGTCAGCTCTCCGGTGAAATAGATATCATTGAAAGCCTGTTTTTCCGGATCCGGATTCAGTGATACTCCGTTTACATCCAATGGATTTCCGTAAAAGCGGGTCGCATAACGATTATACCCCACTAATCCGTCAACGGTAAACGCATCATACACACGTCTGCCAAATACACCGACTTCTTGTTTCGAAAAGCGTTGGTTTTCAATATCACCCTTTTGGCTCAGATGCTTCACAAAACCACCTATTCTTACATTTTCATATTGATCATAGGAGAAATAACCCTCCCCAAGAATAGTATTAAAATTACCAATACCTAATTTCACATAATTGCTGGTCTGATCATTAATCTGAGAAAAAGGAGTTTCCTTAACATCCAGTTTGTAAAGACCGGTATTGATATCCAATTTTTTATCTACCACATTTCCGTATGTTAATTTTGGCATGTAGCTTCTTTTGTTGGTCATGTCAGGACTACGACGGATTTTCACCGCATCTGCAAGAATAGGCTTATAATCTCGCACAACATCAAACGAATCAATCGTTACTGGTTTTTTGTCTGTAGGCTCTTGCTGAGCAAATCCATTAAAACCTGCGCCTAATAACAAGGTTACTACGGCACATTTCTTAAACACAGTATTTTGCAACTTCATCATTATTTCCTATTTCTTTGTTGTATTTAATTTTTGTAATTTTTCTTTAGCAGTTTTCAGAATACCATCTTCCTTATTTTCGTAGTTATCGATGATACTCTCTAAAGTTGATTTTGCCTGGAACGCATCTCCCTTACCAGTATATGCATCTGCCATCAAAATAAATCCTTTTGCTACCCAATAGTCATACGAAGAAAACGTATCTGAAATATCAAAAGCAGATTTAATTGCTTTATCGTATTCTTTGGCTTTCAGCTGCTGCTCAGCCACTAAGTATCTCGCTTCTGCTCCTGTTGCTGTCTTACTTTTCAACGCAGCAAGATTCAGCTCTTTGGTTGCTTCAGCAGGCTTGCTTGTTGCCAGGTATGCTTTTGCAGCATAAAGATGTGCTGTACCTATTTCTTCTTCTGAAGACTTTTCATAGTTTTTGACTAATGTAGCATAGTTCAATGTCTCCTTGTAATCTCCGATATTGAAATAACTTACCAAAAGATTATTGATTGCGTACGCATAATTAGACTTGTATTCTGAAGTCAGTTCCAGTTTTTTCAATTGCTGTACAGCTTCATTGTATTGTTTTTGCTTCAGGTACAACTGAGAAACACTGACTAATGCACGTTCTGTATAAGCACTTGTCCAGTCATTCAGAATAATGTTGTAATCGTGTAGTGCTTCTTGATTTTTACCCAAAGCTGCGTTACTCTCTGCACGGATAAATCGAGCATATTTTTCCTGAATAGGTTTCGGGAATTTATCAAAATATGCATTCACTGCTTCCACCGAACCCTGATAATTACCTCTGGAGAATAGTGTAGTTGCCGTAGAGAATGCACGGGAATCTTGTTCTGATGTCGAAAGATCTCCGATATTTGTACCTGTTGCATAACGGATATATCCTGTTGCATCTCCTTTATCCAGGTAAATATTTTCAATCGAACGCATTGCTTGCTTAGCCTCGTCTGTAGTAGAATA
Source organism: Sphingobacterium sp. UBA5789 (assembly GCF_002418355.1). Classification (NCBI taxonomy): domain Bacteria; kingdom Pseudomonadati; phylum Bacteroidota; class Sphingobacteriia; order Sphingobacteriales; family Sphingobacteriaceae; genus Sphingobacterium; species Sphingobacterium sp. UBA5789. Next base: position 29,723 of record NZ_DIDX01000006.1, read on the forward strand.
CTGATCTACCACACGTTGGAACGTTTTTAAAGCAGCATCATTATTATCCTGATTATACTGTACCAGACCGATAGTCACTAAAGCACGTGGAACGTAGCTGCTTCTAGGGTATTTTTCCACCATTGCTTGCAGTCCTGAAATCGCCTGATCATACTGTCCCAATGTAAAGTAGGTGTACGGAATCTCAAAAGCCACATCATCTGCATAGTTGGACTTCGGATACTTTTGTACTACAGATTGCAGGGTAGCAATCTTACCGCTGCTATTTCCTTGTAATCCCTGAATAACACCACGCTGGAATAAAGCATAATCCTGACTTTGTGCTTTGGAATTGATCAGCTTGTCATACTCAGTCATGGCACGACCGTAATTCTTGAGTGAAAAGTACGAATCTGCCAGACGGGCAATAGCATCATTACGGGTATTAAGTTCGATCCCCTCTTTGCCGCCCATGGAAAGAAAACGTTCAAAGTAGTTTGCTGATGTATTGTAATTTTCATTTCTGAAAGCTGCATATGCTAACGCATAATTTGCATAATTATAGACATCTGTATTTCTGGCTGCAGGAAGACTCAGAAATTTGTTAAAATTAGCGGTTGCCTCTTTATATTTTCTGACCTCATACATCGCCTCTGCTTTCCAGTAAATAGCCAATGCATTGATCTCTTCATCATAACGGTTAGCTTCAGAACGCATAAACATGGATATTGCATTTTCAAATGCACGCTCATTATAGTATTCCAAACCGCGGTAATAAGTTACTTTCTGATAAGCCGCATTAGCTTCTTTACCTCTTTTCTTAACAGACTCCAATACATCCACCGCAGCCCGGTAATTCTTCGTACTCAACAGAATCTCGGCATACAATGTCTGTGCTTCTTCATTACGTACATTGTTTGGATAGGTCTTCATGTATTCCTGAATGGCATCCAAAGCGACCTGATGAAACTCCAGTTCATAAGACAACTTAGCATAATTGAAAAGTCCTTCTTCCTTCAGTTGAGGATCAAAGTCTAATTTTGATCCACGGAAAAAAGCATTACGCGCACTTTGTTTATTTCCCTTTTTCAGGAAGGCATCACCTAATGTGATCATGGCACTTTGGTAATAAGCATCCGGTTCGGTCATTTTTTCGAGCTCCGTGATTGCTTTATCATAATCACCCAGCTTGTAATTTATATAACCGATCTGGTAACTGTCCTGATTATTCTGTGTTTTGCCCTGATCCTGAGCCTGGAATTTATCGTAATATTCTTTCGACTTTTTCAGATCACCTTTGATAAAGTACGTCGCTGCAATAACACGGAACATATCTGTTTCGTTATCTTGTTTCGTTGTCTGCAGGATTGGCAGCGCATAGTTCAGTACATCATCATATCGCTTGTCCAGAAAGTATAGCGCTGTGATATAATACGGGTAACTGCTTTCATAGGTTTTTGATCCCTGAAGACGTTCAAATTCATTAAGTGCAGTTTTATATTCCGCATCCAGATAGCACAAATATGCGTAGTAATAGATAGATGCTTCCTGATATTCACTTTTTTGGTCTTTCAGTGATTCAAATACAGGTTTTGCAGAAGTATAATCTTCTGTCATAAACCGGGAATATGCTAATTTAAAACGGTACTCTGTATTTTCGGCACCGGCCAGATTTTTACCATCAATCTTAGTAAACCATTCGATGGCTTTTTTATAGTCTTTTTTCGCATAATACGAACGGCCTATCTGGAAATATGCCGCTTTAGAATTAGGACTTGCCGGGTAATCTTTGATATACTTCAAAAATCTTCCTTCAGCATCCGAATCTCCAAGCTCCAGCGCACAGATTGCCTGGTAGTAGCGTACATTCTCTTTTAGCAGCGTTAACTCTTCATTTTCATCTAATTGCAAAGTAGATTTGGTCCTGATCTCTTCCACTTTATCAAACTGTTTGGATGCTGAACTGAATTTCCCTCTCTCAAAAAGCTCCATACCGGACTTGAAGGCTTTATTCAGATCTTGCCAGGCCGTTTGCTGCGCAAAAACCGGCGTGGTCATTAAACTCAGAGCAATACCTACTTTGTAAATATTTTTATTCATAATAACGAAGTAATCTTTTTCTATTAAATCTTCTTTTTTGCGGGTGCAATACGGCTTTGAAAGTATACTTTTTCACAACGCGTACTTGCGGGATACACCTATTTCAAAATACTAAATTAGAACTTCATAAGCAAGTTTTCCTCAAAAGTTATTAACACCTGTTAGGAACTGATACTATAACGTACATTTAACAAAAAAAATATACCCTTTCAAAAAAAATCAGCAGGATATTTCTTTTCCTTATCGTTCCCCTTATATCTTCCTTTACAAAGACAATCAAAGCGCTAATTACCCCTTAAACATCGTATTAAATATCTTATGAATAGCGGAAAATTAAGATGATAAAATCTTTAGACATCTCTGTAAAATCAAACGCCACTGGCTTAGGGCCAGTGGCGTTTGATCATATCATTATTTTGAGTTTTATTATCCTCTTTTACCTGCTAATAAATAGAGTACAGCCATCCGTACTGCAACTCCGTTTTCGACCTGATCAAGGATAATAGAATGTTTACTGTCGGCAACATCAGAAGTGATCTCCACACCCCGATTAATAGGGCCAGGATGCATAATGATGATTTCTTTATCCAATGAGTCCAGGATTTCCTTATTTAATCCGTAAAGCATGGAATATTCACGCAGAGAGGGAAAGTAAGCAATATCCTGACGTTCCAGTTGTATACGCAACATATTGGCAACATCGCACCAGTTGAGTGCTTTCCTAAGATCATGCTCAACTTTTACGCCCAAAGACTGTATATATTTCGGAATCAATGTTGTTGGTCCGCAGACCATTACCTCCGCACCTTGTTTCTGAAGACAAAGAATATTAGATAAGGCTACACGGGAATGCAGAACATCTCCTATAATCGCCACTTTACGCCCTGCAACATCTCCGTAACGTTCACGAATAGAGAACGAATCTAACAATGCCTGTGTCGGATGTTCATGTGCTCCATCTCCCGCATTAACAATCTGTGCATCCACATGCTTGCTCAGGAATACTCCAGCTCCAGCATAAGGGTGTCTCATTACAATCATATCGACCTTCATTGCCAAAATATTATTGACCGTATCAATCAGTGTTTCCCCTTTACTCACCGACGAAGAGGAAGCGGCAAAATTGATAGTATCCGCAGAAAGTCTTTTTTCAGCCAACTCAAACGACAGTCTTGTGCGTGTGGAGTTCTCAAAAAACACATTGGCAATAGTAATATCTCTAAGAGAAGGCACTTTCTTAATAGGACGGTTTAGGACATCTTTGAAGTTCGCAGCGGTATCGAGAATCAAATTAATATCCTTTTCATTCAGATCTTTTATTCCTAAGAGGTGACGTGTACTTAGTTGTTCTGCTGAAGATGACATTTATATCAAGTTATAGAGTTGTAATATTTATTTTTTTTCTGTCAGTAATGTAATGCTGTCCATACCGTCTACCTCTTCCCAGTTTACTGCAACTTTCTGTGAGTCGATGGAGTCTACCTGTATGCCGATATAATCGGGTTCAATAGGTATCTGACGGGAAAAACGGCGGTCTACCAATACCAGTAATTCTATTCTTTTGGCTCTTCCGAATGCCTGAATAGCATCCATAGCAGAACGAATGGTACGCCCTGTCCATAGCACATCATCTATAAAAATGACATTTTTACCTTCTACAATAAAATCTATCTCTGTACTGTTGGCCAGGAGTGGGTTAGAACCTTCACGTCTGAAATCGTCACGGAAGAATGTTATATCCAGAATACCTGTAGGAACCGGATGGCCCAGCATAATTTCCAATTCTTTGGATAAACGTTTAGCTAAATACGTGCCCCTGGGCTGAATACCCACCAATGCTGCATTTGAAAAATCACCATGATTTTCAATCAATTGTTGGCAAAGTCTCTTGATTGTAATTTGAAATTTGGGACCGTCTAATAAAATCGACTGTTTCATTAAAGGAATATTTAGGCAAACCTACCATTTTTTTTGGAAAAAGAGTAATCTGCTCTTGTTTTTTCCTGTATAAAATCAATCGCTGTAAAAAGGTTACACTTATCCGACATCCACTTTTTTGCGTCTGTTAATAAAATAGTACACCGGTACACCGATTAAGACCAGAATAAATCCCGGCCACGTATACTGCGGTTTGAAAACGATCAACAGTATACAGAAAGCAGTTCCTATCAGTAAGTATAAAACAGGCGTCAACGGATAAAGGAACGTTCGGTAAGGTCGTTCCAGATTTGGCTTTTTCCGTCTTAACCACATGACTCCAAATACGGTCAGCATGTAGAAAAGCACAATCACAAAAGATATCATATCCAACAGATCTCCATACTGTCCGCTCAGACATAATAAGGAAGCCCAAATCCCTTGAATCCAAAGTGATTTTTCAGGAACACCATGCTTATTATTGGTGATTGCCAGACGCAGAAACAAACCATCCTTGGCCATAGTCTGGAATACCCGCGCACCGGAAAGAACGATACCATTGACACAGCCGAATGTGGAGATCATAACCAGAATAGCCATAATAATTGTTCCACTATGGCCAAGTATCTTTTCAGCGGCTGCTACTGCGACCCTGTCATTCTCTGCAAACGCAATTTCATCGCGACCTAATGCAGCCAGATAAATAAAATTACAGAACAAATAAAGCACCATCACCAATGCTGTACCCATAACCATAGCACGGACAACATTTCGCTTTGGATTATCAATCTCTCCAGCTACAAATGTCACATTTTCCCAGGCCACGCTGCTGAATACCGCACCAACCATCGCTGCTGCCACTCCTCCCATGACCAGACTCCCTGAAATCTCTTTCCAGCCTTCTCCTTTAAGATTCTGAAACGCCTGAAGACCATATGCCAGGTTTTCGGTAAAAAAGTTTTGCCGGATCATAAAGATACCGCCAACAATCAGGACGACTAAAGCTAGGATCTTGGAACTCGTAAAGATGGATTGCACAATTTTTCCGCTCTGTACTCCCTTTGTATTGATAAAGGTAAGCAAGAGTATAATAGAGATCGCTATAATCTGAATCAAGGTAATCTTAATAGTTCCGTACTGCAATATTGGAGCAGCATTATTTAACTCCGGAATCAGATAGGCTGTAAACTTACCAAAAGCCACAGCTACAGCTGCAATAGTACCCGTCTGGATAACGGTGAACAGGCTCCAACCATATAGAAACCCTGTCATTTTTCCAAAAACCTCTGTAAGGTAGGTATACTGCCCTCCGGCTTTTGGGAATAGAGCAGATAATTCGCCATAACATATTGCTGCTGCAACGGTCATTACCGCTGTAATTAACCATACAATAATCATCCACCAACCAGACCCCAGTTGTCGCATAATATCAGAAGAGACAATAAAAATACCGCTACCGATCATTGATCCCATTACGATCATGACAGCATCCCAAAGCTTTAATTGATTTTTCATTTTGTAGGTTTATGGAACTAAACTTACAAATATTCTCCAACTAATCTCCAACTTTTAGTTTATTTTCCCATATACTGTATATTCCTGTCGCCTAAAATTACAGCTGTTAGCGGCTGTGTCTTCCAAACAATAGAAATACAACATCTGAACTTTACCTTCTTCTTAGAGATGAGATCGACCCGAATAACAAAAGACCCGGATTCTTTACGAATCCGGGTCTTTCTATTTCATTAATAAAGTGTCAACATATCATTTTGACAAGCTGACAATCTGTTATTGCTGTATATGATACTGCTGTGTCAACTGATTGATCAGGCCGTCTACTTCTTTTGCCAACGGATTATTCCCTTGCGTTGCTAATATATCTTTATATCTTGATAGCGCATAAAATCCATATTGTATATTACGTCCTTCCAGATCCGGTTTTGTTTCCGCAATAGCCTGGTAGTAAGCAATATTCTCTTTAATGAATTTCAGGTTACGTGACAGTATCTCGTCAGCTTTTTGTTTTTCACCCGTTTTGTACAATGCTTCGATAACCGTCCAGTAACTCAATGTCTCCGGCATACCATAGACACGTTTAGGCATATTTTTGTATGCATCTAATGCCAGGTTTTTGGCTTCGGTCATTTTTCCCTGTGCCTCCAGACGAGAGATTGCATCACCATAAATACTTCCTACGTACAGTGAAATGTAACGGTAAGAATCCGGATCGATATAAGATGCATTAGCAATATTACCCCACTTAAATTTATTCAGCACATTAGTATATACCGCAGCCGGATCTATAAGTGCACGGCCTCCTCCTTCTTTTATGCCCATATCCACAGGCATTAGGCGAAGTGCAAATCCTTCTGAAACCAGATAACGGTCTAATCCCATATAATTGTCATCAGGAACAGTAATAGTAAAGTAGACAGGCCTCTTCCAATTGTTATTGGCAATCACGGCCATCATAGCCAATTCTGCTCTGGAAACGATATTTTTATTATACGTCCACACGAGTGAATCTGTAATGGCGTCATTCCAGTCCTGAGGCACGACTTTATTAGCAAGTACCGCTTGTTTATCAACCTGCAGGAACATTTTCTTTGTTGGAAGGTAGTTAACCATCTCTCCACTCTGCAACTGTGCCTTATACTCAGGATCGTCTGACAACATGATGGTCAACAGGTCTTTAACATTTACATAACCCGGAATACCGGCATCCTGATAATAAATAATATCACGGACTCCGTCTTTGATCTTTTCAGGATCAATATTCATAGGTAATGCATCCGCGTTATTTACTTTCTGCATCATCTGCTTCATGTACCAATCCGAGCTTAATAAACTCAGATTGACTACCCTTACATCCGTACGGAATCCTTCGACTTCCTGTACATACCATAATGGATACGTATCATTATCACCATAGGTAAATAAGATGGCATTAGGCGCACAAGACTCCAGATAATTGCGGGCCATGTCACGAGCCAGATATTTTTCTGATCGATTATGATCATTCCAGTTTTGTGCAATAAGAATAACCGGACCTCCGATGATACAGATTGCTGTAGCAATGTATCCGGCCAGTTTAGGATCTACTTTCTTTCTCAGAAAATCTGCTATAGCTACGACACCCAAACCTATCCATATACTAAATGCATAGAAAGATCCGGCATAAGCATAATCACGTTCACGTGGTTGCAGCGGAGATTGATTCAGGTAAAGTACAATAGCCAATCCTGTAAAGAAAAACAAAAGTCCGACAATACCTGCATCACGCTGTCTTCTGCCGAAATGCCAGAATGCACCGATCAGGCCAATGATAAGCGGTAAGAAGAAGTATTTGTTATAAGACGGATCAGTAATAACAGAAGTTGGCAATGCCTTCTGTCCACCTACGTGCATCTGATCAACCGGCTGTTTGATACCCGAGATCCAGTTGCCTTCCGTAAATGTTCCGTTGCCTTGTTGATCATTCTGTCTGCCGGCAAAATTCCAAAGGAAATAGCGGCCATACATATGACCTATCTGATAGCCAAAGAAAAATTTAAGATTGTCTCCGAATGTAGGTTGCTCATTTTCACCTAAATTAAGGTAATCCCGATAATACATAGGATGGCCACCTCGGTCACTGTATATGCGTGGAAAGATCGTCTCACGGCTATATTCATAATCCACTTTTTTCTTAGCCACTACATATTTATTCCCGTCTTTCCGGTATACATTACCGGTCTCTTTGGAACTGATTGGTTCGGCATCAAAATATTTACCCTTCATCAGCGGCTCATCACCGTATTGCTCCCTGTTAAGGTAGCTCAGGAATGTAAAAGCATTCTCCGGATCACTGTTATTCAGTGTAGGATTTGCCTTTGCACGTACCATGATCATGGCAAATGAACTATATCCGAAGATTACAAATGCAGTACACAACAACGCTATATTTAACAGCGGTTTTAATTTTTTGACAGAATACCAAATTCCGAAAATCAAGGCTCCGATCAGTAATAGCAGGAAGAACGTAACTCCTGAACCGAAACCAAGTCCCAATGTATTCACAAAGAACAAATCAAAGTAAGCTGCGAATTTGACAGAGAATTGTATAATACCCCAAAGTATAAGCCCTAAGATCACAACGCCTAATAACAAGGCTGAGACAGCCCCTTTTGAAGTAGCTTTATTTGTTCTGCGGAAATAGATCACCAATGCAATAGCAGGAATAGCCAATAAATTCAATAAGTGAACACCAATGGAAAGTCCCATTACATAGGCAATAAATACCAGCCATTTATCTGCGCCCTGTTCATCTGCATGATGCTCCCACTTCAATATAGCCCAGAATACTACGGCAGTACATAGTGATGACATGGCATATACCTCAGATTCTACAGCAGAGAACCAAAATGTATCTGTAAATGCGTATGCTAATGCTCCTACGATACCAGCACCCATAATCTGGATCAATGCAACGGAAGATATCTCCTCCCCCTGAGTGACCAGCACTTTACGGGCTAAAGCCGTTACTGTCCAGAATAAAAACAGAATAGTCAATCCACTGGAAACAGCTGAACCGATATTCATCCAGAATGCGATACGCATCGTATCCCCCATTGCAAGGTTAGAGAAGATGTTTTGAAGCATTAAGAATAAAGGAGCTCCAGGTTGGTGAACGATCTGAAGTTTGTATGCTGAGGCTATAAACTCACCACAGTCCCACCAACTCACCGTTCTTTCGGCGGTCATCACATACACTACTGTAGCAATAATAGCGCACAGCCACCCAAGCAGGTTATTAATTTTAGTATAATTCATAAATTTATGCTGGTATTTTGATAATACGCTCCGAAAATAAGGAATACAAACGGACTTAGGAACAATATTATGCTTTTTTAACACAAAATTTCAATTTCTGAAGGCTATATTAACCTCTGCACATCCCTGAATCGGGTCTTCGCAAAAGAGCGAAATAAATTATTTTACTGAAAATCAGACCCGATATAGAAATTCGTAAAAAAAGTTTTGGAGAAATAAAAAAGCCCCGTATATTTGCATCGTCAAAATGAAACACAACGTTTCAAGACGTGATTGTCCTATAGTATAAGGGTAGTACGACAGTTTTTGGTACTGTTTGTCTTGGTTCGAATCCAGGTGGGACAACTCAAAAAAAGAGAATTGCAAAAGCAGTTCTCTTTTTTTATTTTATTCCCTTCACAGCTCCGACAGACAGTTTTTTGATCCGGTTTAGTTTTGATTATTTAAAACATTTGCCTATCTTTGACACATATTAGCAGGCTATGCTGATAAGTTTGTCCCATAGTATAATGGTAGTACGACAGTTTTTGGTACTGTTTGTCTTGGTTCGAATCCAGGTGGGACAACAAAAAAAGAGAATCGCAAAAACGGTTCTCTTTTTTTTGTTATTCGTTACTCCCCTGTCCATCACATTTTCATACACACAACCATCTCTGAAATTGATTTTTAAAGGTTTTTTGGGAATACTTTAAATTTGCATAACGTGATCTTTGCGATTATAAAACATTTACATAACTTTGCCCCAACATCAGCAAGCGCTTTTGCCACGATTGTCCTATAGTATAAGGGTAGTACGACAGTTTTTGGTACTGTTTGTCTTGGTTCGAATCCAGGTGGGACAACTTTAAGTACATTATAAAGAAATTTATTGAAGTAAATTCTATTCTAATCCTTATACAAAAACACTCACCATGCCTTTGCAATTTAACACCGTAAAATTATTTGCTGGTTCCGGCACACAGGAATTATCAGAAAAAATCGCAAAATCTTACGGAAAACCTCTTGGGGACAAAACATTATCAAAATTCAGTGACGGAGAGATCCAGCCATTCTACAATGAATCAGTACGTGGCAGCGATGTTTTCCTGATCCAATCCACCAATCAGCCTACTGACAATCTTTTGGAGCTGTTGTTGATGATTGATGCTGCAAAAAGAGCTTCCGCTCACTACATTACTGCAGTAGTTCCTTATTTCGGATTTGCCCGCCAAGACCGCAAAGACAAACCACGTGTAGCTATCGGCGCCAAAATGATCGCAAACCTGATCACAGCATCAGGCGCTCACCGCATTATGACAATGGATCTACACGCTGCACAGATCCAGGGATTCTTTGATATTCCGGTAGATCACCTTGACGGATCTGTAATCTTCGTCCCGTACATCAAATCATTGAATCTTCCTAATCTGACAATTGCATCGCCAGACATGGGAGGCTCGTATCGTGCACGTACATTTGCAAAGTTCTTCAACGCTGAGGTTATCATCTGTGACAAACGCCGTAAACGTGCTAATGAGATTGAATCTATGTCTATCATCGGAGATGTAACAGGACAGGATGTGGTATTGATCGATGATATCTGTGACACAGCAGGAACTTTATCTAAAGCAGCTGCTCTGATCATGGAAAACGGAGCGAAATCTGTGCGTGCAGTATGTACACATGCTGTACTTTCAGGAAAAGCTTACGAAACCATCGAAAACTCTGTCCTTACAGAAATGATTGTAACAGACACCATCAAACTGGATGCTGACAAGATGAGCACATGCAGTAAGATCAAAGTATTATCTACAGCCGATCTGTTTGCTAATGCAATCAAAAATGTAAATGAGCACAGCTCTATATCTGATCTTTTTCAGGTAGACTAAGATATACCGGGGCAAAGATCAGGAGGGAAAATTAAATATAATCAGATCTTCAGATTCCTGCGACACACAGTACGTCAGGCATTTTGATTTTTTAATTTTGACTTTTAATTTTTTAATTTCTATCTTTGCACCTCAAATTTTAATAAATTAAAACATGAAATCAATTGCTATTAGCGGTTCTGCAAGACAGAACGTAGGGAAAAGAGATGCAAAAGAATTGCGTTACGAAGGTCAGGTACCTGCAGTTCTTTACGGTAGTGGTACTCAGACACACCTATCTGTATCCGCAGCTGATTTGAAACCAGTGCTTTACACTCCGGAAGTTGTATTCGTAGAATTAGACATCAATGGAAAAAAATCTAAAGCAATCGTTCAAGACGCTCAATTCCACCCTTTAACAGACTTAGTTATTCACATTGACTTTTTAGAGTTAAATGACGAGAAAGAAGTTTCTGTAAATATCCCTGTAACATTGACTGGTACTTCTCCAGGTGTTAAAATGGGGGGTAAATTAGTTCAAAAACTGCGTAAACTTCGCGTTAAAGCTACTCCTAACAACTTGCCTCAATCTATCGAAGTTCCTATGGAATCTTTAGAAGTAGGTAAATCAGTACGTGTTGCTCAGGTTCAGTTGAAAGATGCTAAAATCTTAAACAACCCTGACGATACTATCGTTTCAGTTGTTATGTCACGTGCATTGCGTCAGGCAGAGCAGGAAGCAGCTAAGGCAGCTAAAGGTGGTAAAAAATAATCGTTAATCACGATTATCAACCATATTGCAAAAAGGCATCGGTAAATTCCGGTGCCTTTTTCTTTACTGTCTGAATTCATCTTTATTCCACACGAATCCTATAGTTTATAGCAGAAAATCCACTTACAAAGTAGGATTTTATTATTTTTGCAGACAAAGTTTAAGAAAGAAATGAATTATCTAATTGTAGGCTTGGGCAATATAGGACGTGAATATCAGGATACACGTCACAATATTGGTTTTATGGTCGCAGATGAATTGGTCGCTCAGGCAGGGGGATCTTTTTCCACACTGAAGCATGCATATTATGCAGAATATAAGCAACGCGGACATAACGTCTATGTTATCAAACCAACGACTTACATGAACCTTAGCGGTAAGGCTGTCAATTTCTGGATGCAGCAACTAAAAGTACCGATCGCTAATCTTCTGGTTATAGTGGATGATCTGGCACTTCCGTTTGGCACCATACGTCTCAAACCTAAAGGTAGCAGTGCCGGACATAACGGACTAAAATCTATAGAAGCACTATGTGGAGGACAGGCGTATCCAAGACTTCGCTTCGGAATCAGTGACAATTTTGCTAAGGGGCGTCAGGCAGATTATGTACTTGCTCCGTTTGATAATGATGAGCAGAAAGAGTTACCTGCTCTTATAGAACGGTCCGTACAGATGGTCAACAGTTTTATCAATATTGGAATAGAACTAACGATGACCAATATGAATAAATAAAAAAGACCGGAAAATATTTCCGGTCTTTTTTATTCTCTTTATCAGAAACGCTTATAACTCCTTTTATTTTTTGACCGTATCTTCTTCTATTTGTTTCTTCTTCGTCGTAATCTTAATAACTCCGTTTTCACCTCTGCTACCATGCAATACGGTTGCCGCTGCGTCTTTTAGAATTTCTATAGATTCTATTGAATTAGGATCTATATCCTTTAAACTTTTACTTCCCTCCTGAATTTTATTGTCAATGATTACCATAGGATCTTTACCTTCTTTTAGTCCATGGATACGTAGTTGAGATACCCCTGCGTCTTTGCTGTTGCTATTCAAAATTCTCACTCCCGTAACCTTACCGCTAACATTCGTGTAAGTTGTATCTCTCTTAAAAGTAGTAGCCTGGTCAGTATTAACAACACTGGAAGTACCTTTCTTAAGTGTTATCATTACAACCCCGTTTTCTGCTTTTTTGCCATACAGAGATGTGGCTGAAGCATCTTTCAACACATTAATAGCTGTTATTTCCTCAGATTGAATATTCGCAACATCTTCCTTTGTTATTTCTTTACCATTCACCACATACATAGGTTCTTTACCTGACGAAGCTGAACGAATAATGATCTTGTTGCGTGTCGTATCCCTTTTATTAATGATGACTTTCTCCTGAACAGTTTTATCCACATTGGCCTCTCCAACAACTTTTACCACTTTTACAGTATCCTGCTTTAGTGTCGGAAGGTTAACGTCTAAAGCTGTCGCTTTGGTCACAGATACGATCTTTTCGATTCTGGCTTCCGCCTGATTCACAGTCAATGCTGCGCCTGCAAAAATAAACGCAGGTAATATGAACGCATACTTGCTCAATTGCAATTTTGAAGAGCGCTTTTTATTCATCATCATAATTCTTTGCTTAAGGGTTTTGAAATTAAATTGATTGCTGATACCTATAGCAGCTCCCTGCTTAGTAACATGCAACAAACTGTATTGATAGGCCTTACGGTCTACACCGCTATTCAGCACTTGCTGATCGGTAAGAAATTCCAGATTCTGACGGATTGCTTTACGCATCAACCAGACAAACGGATTATACCAGCATAAGATTAATGCCAGTTCGCTCAGTAAAATATCAAAGCTGTGCTTTCCTTTCACATGAATCTCCTCATGATGAAATATATCTGCCAGTTCTATATCTTCATGGAGGCTTTTATTGACATAGATTTTATTCAAAAAGGAAAAAGGTACAATAGGGATCCATACATTCCGGAAGATAAATGTTCTCCACTGTGCAGGCCGGCTATACATATGTATACGTAGAAGACTTGCTAACTGCACCAGAAAACGTACGAGCAGAATGACTGCACCTGCCACTAAAACGCCAATAATAATATCATTCAGACTCAGTTCTTTTACAGCGGGTTCCGTCATCTGCGGGAGGATCGTGAGGTATTCGCCTATTGCTACGATTGGATTTGAAAACCAACTCTGGATATCCAAAAAAGGATAAGTAAAAGAAAAGATAATACCTGTCAGAAAGTAAATCCTGTTCAAGGAATAAAAAGTCAGATTTTTCAACAATCCGATGTAACTTACATACACAATGATCAACAAGAGATTGATCTGTATACTATAATAAAGTAGGTTTTCCATAGCTACTAGCTTTTATTGTTCTTGATCATATCCATAATCTCTTCCAGCTCGGAAGCAGATAACTTATCTTCTTTTACAAAGAAACTGACCATCTCTTTGTAGGAGTTTTTAAAATAATCACCCACAAAGCCGCTCATGAATCGCTTCTTATATTCTTCTTCCGTGATCAGAGGTTCATAACGTTTTGCATTGGCATATTTTACAGCCTTTACATAACTTTTTCGCTCCAGGTTTTTGACTGTGGATGCCAGTGTGGTATATGGGACTGAAGAACCTTTGATATTGTCCAGTATTTCTTTAATGAATCCCCCATTCAATTGCCAAATGGATAACATTGCTTCCTCTTCCTGAATCGTTAACTTTTCCATATTTGTGATTTTATATTTAACACAACACAATATTACGAAATATTCGTAGACTAACGATAATTTTAGAAATATTTTTTGAATGCGTATGAAAATCAGCCTTATATGTACCAAAGCCTGATTTTAACTGATGTATTATTGTAACAATATTCGAGGTTTGTTCAAAATACTCTACTAAGTCTATTTATTATCTTTATTGTAACAATATTATCGGTTGATTTAAGTTTAACTGATTTTTGATAGCTTTACGTTCATTTAGGGCTTAGCACTATTCATTTACACCGCTAAGTTCACTCTGCAAATATGGAATTTGATTATAGACTTAAGGTATTTTACGTGGCTGCCAATACGTTGAATTTTACAAAAGCAGCAACGGAATTGTTCATTTCACAACCTGCTGTAAGTAAAAATATTCAGGAAATAGAGAATGCTGTAGGAACACCGCTTTTTGAACGGTTAGGGAACCGACTGATGCTGACCAAAGCAGGCTCTATACTCTATCATCATACTCAGCTTATATTTGAACAGTACAATCAGGCTTCATATGAAATCAACAAAATAATCGGAAAAGAAAACGGCAGCTTGTTTATTGGTATCAGTACTACTATTTCACAATATGTCATTCCCAAAATACTGGCACAATTCGTTGCATCCTGTCCGGAGAATGATATCAAGGTATATGAATATAATTCCAAAAGAGTTGAAGAACTCTTGCTCCGAAAAGAAATACATCTCGGAATAACGGAAGGACTTACAGACAACCGCTCCTTAAAGTTCACGCCTTTTCTTAAAGACGAAATCGTACTGGTTACTAACGCTGAAAACCATTTATTCAACAAAGAAGAATGCAGCCTTAATGATCTTTATGAAATACCTTTAGTGATTCGCGAGACCGGTTCGGGTACCAGAGATATTATAGAAGAAAGGTTGCGCCAGAAAGGTATTGCAACTCATAAATTAAAGGTCGAGATTACGCTGTCATCTACAGAAAGCATCAAGGAATACCTTAAATACAGTAAGGCGGCCGCTTTTGTCTCTGTTCATGCCATCAGCAACGAACTAAATACGAATCAGCTCCGGATTATAGAATTGACAGATTTGAATATAGAACGTTATTTCTACATTACGCATTTGCATGGAGGACTGACAGGGCTCCCGGAAGCATTTTTAAAATACATTCAAAAGCACAAAAACCATATTTACTCATAACATTTCATTATACCATATAATAATATGATATTATAACTCCATTACTTGTTCCCCTAGATTTGTACAAAATCTAATAATTATGGAGGAAGAATTAAGAAAATCAGGAAGAATAATCCGCTATGTGATCGCTTTAAGTATAATACTGGTCTGCTTCATTGTAGTCAGTCTTTATTTCACTATTCATCCTCCCCTATCTCAGGCAATGGCTTCAGAGCAATCGGACAGTATGCTGACACATGTTGATCAGTATAAAGGAATCTCCTTTGCGGATAATACCGAAGGTAAGCTGGCTGCAGAAGGTGAAAAGCTGATTAAGGAAACCTACAATTACTTCTATAAGGATGGACAAAAGATCGGTAATCGTCTGGCTTGTACAAACTGCCATCTGAATGGAGGAACAAAAGCATTTGCAGCTCCTTATATTGGATTAAGCGGCGTATTTCCCATTTACATCGGCAGGGAAGATAAGATTGAATCGCTGGAAGAACGCATCAACGGATGCTTTGAACGCAGTATGAATGGACAAGCTATCGACGTAAACAGTACAGAAATGCGCGCTATTGTGACTTATATCAAACAAATAAGCACTAAAGCGCCCATAGGCAAACGAATTGCTGGACAAGGCTTTGTAAAGATCGTCATACCTGAACGCGCGGCTAACCCAAAGACGGGATCTGTCATATTTCAGAAACAGTGTCAAAGTTGTCACGGAAATACGGGACAAGGCATCAAATTAGCAAATAATAAAGGATATCAATATCCCCCATTATGGGGAGACGATTCGTACAATGATGGAGCCGGCATGGCCAGATTGCTGACAGCAACTAAATTTATCAAAGCCAATATGCCCCTGGGCGCAACTTATGAAGCTCCGGTATTATCTGATGAAGAAGCGTATGATGTAGCCGCCTATATCAACTCCTTTCCCAGACCTGTAAAGGCAAATAAAGAAAAAGATTATCCTAATCTGGAAAAGAAGCCGAAGGATTCGCCTTATCCTCCGTTCAATGATCAAATAAGTCAATTACAACATAAATATGGACCTTATAACTTTTAAAATGATGAACAAAAAACTGATGTTGATAGTACTTATACTGGTAAGTATAACTACAGTGTATGCACAAAGCAAAGATCCTTTACTACAAAACAAAGAATTTACCGGCGCTGAAGCGAAGCTTAAAAGCTATAAAGCCATCTATCAACTGGACACCAATGACCCGAAAATTATGGAGAAAGCTATCCGAAACATCAATAATGCTCTGGATGATCCGCGTTTGCAAGGTAAACTACAGATTGAGCTCATCACTTTTTCGGGAGGAACAGAAGCCTACCTGAAAAGCTCATCAAAATTTGAAGAGCCTTTAAAAAAACTGATCCAACGTGGTGTTATTGTGGCGCAGTGTCTCAATTCCTTAAAAGAGCGGAACCTCAGCAAAGATCAGCTGTTTGATTTCGTTGCCTATGTACCTAGTGGAAACGGAGAACTTATTATTCGTTCCCTCCAAGGCTGGACTATTATTAAACCTTAATCTTATGTTTATGTACAAATTAGTTATTTATATATTAGTATGTTTGAGTATCATCTCTAATGCTCAGGCACAGGATCACCGGTTTGATCCTCCGTGGAATACGCCACCACAATCAGCAGTTAATTTTACTATTCCGGGAATAGACAATATTCCTGACCTGTACGGTGAGATAGAAAATCCGCAATTGGTTATTTTCTTTGCCGGCAACCAATTTATGGTCATTGATGACCTGATCAAAGGATTCAAAAAGGAGCATCCGCAATATGAACGTATTTTTGTAGAAACCTTACCTCCCGGAATTCTCGCCAAACAAATACAAGGCGGTTCGCTGACTATAGGTAATCTTAAACTCACCCATACAGCAGATATCTATACTGCGGGGCAAAGACGCATTACAGAAATGGCCGATTATTTTGACCAAACCATTGAATATGCCCGCAATAAACTAATCCTGATGGTGCCTAAAGACAATCCCAAGAATATCCGGTCGTTAGAAGATCTGCAACGCAAAGATGTACGGGTAAGCATGCCTAATCCGGCATGGGAAGGTGTAGGTGAACAGATCAAGACGGCTTATAGAAAAGCAGGTGGTGATCAACTTGTCTCTGCAGTAATGGATATAAAAACCAAAGACGAAAGTACTTACCTGACAAAGATTCACCATCGGGAAAGTCCTTTACGTATATTGGAAGGGAAAGCAGATGTCGCTCCGGTATGGTATTCAGAAGTGGTATTTCAGAAACTTATCAACCATCCTGTAGACGGTGTCGAAATACCTGCAGATCATAATATTACCGCTAAATATATGGCAGGAAAGCTGAAAAAAGCAAAGAATCCGGAAGCCGCAGCAGCATTTATGAAATACCTGCAGTCTCCGGTAGCTAAAGCTATTTACAAGAAATACGGATTTGAAGTATAATGGCTCCGATTTAACAATAAAATACCCTGTTAATTTTTAAATTAACAGGGTATTTTACCACTTTCTCCACTCATTCTTCTATAGACTTCTATAGCTACAAAATTCTGATATTTTTTAGTTATTGATTTCTGGATGCTTTTCAGCTCTTGCCCTAATGCAGTTTAGTCTTTAAAAAAGGATGCTTTAAGACCCTGGCTACCACCAAAATTTTCATACTGTCTGATATGCGCATTTATTTCTCCAAATTCTTTTATTCCGCAATTGAATGACATGCTCTTCTTATTGCTGAACGTAAAAACGAATATTTCATCTTTATAATCAAATCGTATATTTTTAATGCTTTCCATTCCTTTATAAAAGATGTTCTTACCTGAAATATTAAAATTGATCTTTTCTGAAATGAAATCAACAGACCCGCATTCCTGATTATTATTTTCTACATAGCATCTAAGATGCGCCTCCTCTAAGACTGCACATGAAGTTATGCTGACAGTATGGGCAAAGAAAGAATTAACCATTATATTTTAATATTAATAGATACCTGTTGACTCCCCGTATTTTTCTACACAGACTTCATCTGCTACTCCATAAAGAATCTGATCGGTAAAATCGTTGACATTATTTGGTATTTCACCGGGATTGTTCAGGATATGAAAATAGAACGCTTTTCCATTACTCACAATCCAGTTTGCTATATCTTCAATTCCATCTTCAGATTCTTCCATACAATCTGTAAAAGGAGCTTCCTGTAATTCTACTGAAGCATCTACAAATTCTTCCTGAAATCTAATAAGTTCATCTTTAGAAAAATTGTCCAAAAGCTCTCTCAGCGTATCTCTGTTTAAATTCGCATTGTTAATTACAGACCAAAACCATTCTGATATTTCTATGTCTTTCATTTTATATGACTTTTCTTCGTGATGTGCTATAGTATTCCTGAAATGATTTTATGGAGATTAATCCTATAACCTGTCAGGCTTTTACCTGCAACAAATCACCGAATATATGCTTTAAATAATTCATAAAATTTTCAGGTAGCAGGACATCCCCAATGTCTACAGTTATTTCACTCTCTTCTATATGTAATATCATGGCCGTATTGCTGATCGACACATGCGTACAACAATTGATGCACTGGTCTCCATTACATTCAATAAAGATGTCTCCTGATTCTTCCATATTATATGACTTCTGAAATAGAATATACTTCTCATAGTCAAA
Organism: Sphingobacterium sp. UBA5789; assembly: GCF_002418355.1. Taxonomy (NCBI): domain Bacteria; kingdom Pseudomonadati; phylum Bacteroidota; class Sphingobacteriia; order Sphingobacteriales; family Sphingobacteriaceae; genus Sphingobacterium; species Sphingobacterium sp. UBA5789. The sequence continues at coordinate 48,766 of NZ_DIDX01000006.1, forward strand.
CTCATCTTCAGAAAGACCAACCATAAAATATTCCTCATCTTCCTCTTTGGAAGCATAGGCAAATTTCGCCTTAAATGTTACTTTATACATATTCCGGAACAATACAATCCTTACTTATACGGTTTCAATATTTTTTAATCTTTCCATAATCTGTGGCTGGATTCCTTTAACTCTTAACTGATTAAGACAGCATAGTTCATTATATCCTCCTAATCATTATTTTCCGACCAATGCATTTACTGCATTTTTCAATTTATCTGCTTCTTTGATGCTGAAGTTTACAACAAATTTCAGATCCGGAACGTTGTTTTGAATTATTGGATTTTCTATCGTAAAGTGAATAGAACTTCCTGTAAATTCATACTTAAACTCCGTTTTCAGTGCGCTTACATAATTTGTCTGATCATTTATCTCTATTTCGATCTCATCTTCATACGCTAAGCAACTAAGGGAAAGATAATTCCCGGCATTAACAAATGTAATGCTGACCAGTTCATCCCAGTTATCTTCCATACTATAAACGATCTGCTGACTTTCAAATATCATATACATTTCTAATAATCATCTATCAAAATAACATTCGGACTATAGAATTTTCTGTAATATTGCTCAATCAGGCTGACTACTCTTGTCCTTTCCTTTTTACTCATGTTTTGGCCGGAGCTATCCCATTTTTTCACAGATCTGGTAAATATTGCAGCATGTTCCGCATCAATTGTACAGATCAATCCTCTTTCATTTTCTATAAACAGTAAATTTTCACCTCGTCCTAAAACCCGGATACCATACTGGTTACCGGCTTCATCAATTATCCGGTGTATATCTTCGCGCTGCATTAATTCTTCGAGGTAGCTATCCATTACATTCAGTTTTATTCCTTTAAATTTATCCTTTGAAAAAACCAGCAATCAATCTGACACAACTATCTGTTATTATACCACTTCGTCCAAATATTGAATTTCTCTCCTTCGGACAAATTGTAATTTATCTTTGAAGTCTGTTATTTTATTATTCATTATTTCCTGCTTCTCCACCCAATTATTTTGACTGTCATAATGAAATGTATTCGTATGTATGGTTATCCAATCTCCGCCATTGTAGGATTTATTATTGCTTTTCTTTCTTGTGAGATTGCCAAATGGATCATAAGTATAGATATCCATTTTTACAAAATTATCGTTTTCCAATTCCTCTTCTGATGCAAACACTTTTTCATCCATAAGTTTACCGTCCTTATCAAATGTACTTTGTGTAATATCGAAAAGGCGGTTAAAAGAATAGTAATAGGTCGTTCTTACTTTTTTGCCCGAATGATCAATAACTTCTTTAGTATCCCATTGTTCATTATAAGGATCTTCATTTACTTCCTCTTCAACTTCTAACTCTATTTCATTTTCAAAATTCCTGATGACATTTCCATCCTTATCGTAAATCTCCTTATAGGAAACACCTTGTCCGTAATCATACTGCTTTTCCAATAATACACCGTCATCGCTATACAGATTTTGGCTGAAATATTTACCATCAGTTTGTTTCAGAGCATCTTCTATCAAGATATGGTTAGCATTATATGCTTTGATCAAGGTTTTCGTTAATCTCCCATCGCTATGGTATACTTCCCACCGAACGATATTGCCAGCATCATTAAAATATGTTATCTCAAATCCCAACAGGATTAAATTTTCATTTTCAGGTTGAAACGTCAATTCTTTGACCCATGCAATCTTCCCGGATATATTAGCACTTTCAAGATCGTTATTTCCTATCATATTCTACCAATCCATTATATTTTTTACAAAAAAGGCACCCCTTATTTTTCACATAAAACTTCTTCGGCAAATCTCAAATCCTCAGTATTATTAGTCACACATTTTAGAATATTACTTTCATTTTGGATATATAACACCGATCTATGATCCTTTCCAAGCCATATTTTATTGGGATAGGAAAAGGGATTAAAAAACTGATTCCAATATTTTTTAACAGGCACATATATCCCGTATCCTGAGAATTGAAGTTCAAATTTATATTCTGCTTGCTCTGATAACCAATCTGTATATTCTGTAAGGAGTAAAGTAGACAGAGTAAATTCATAAGACTCCCATTCTCTCTTGCCTTTGATATAAGGAACCGGATCTTTATCACTTTCCAGCTCATTCTTTCTCAGCATAAACAGATCTGCATTTCGCCCGTATATACTAAATTCAATGCTATCGACAGTATCTTCCAGATAAGCTAAAAAAGGATAACTTTTCTCCGGTAAGGCTTTATTAAAAGAATACAGCACATCAACATATGTTTCTGCCGTATCACGATCTTCAGTCAGCCTGATACTAAACAACATTTGGTGAATGGCTTTCAGATTATTTTCAAATTCAGAAACAGTCATTTTTATACGATACTTTTATTTTTGCATATTTACCCCTGTTCTACTAACCGTCATGTGGCATTGGTCAATTCTAATCTTTATACTGCAAGTAGATTTTCACGTTTTTCATCAAACACCTCCGCTACATCATTTTCGATTAACAGATCAAAAAATTTGCTGTAACCATGCTGTATTTTATACTCCATTTCGTTTTTATATAAGGGAAACAGACTATAAAAATTTATTAGGTTGTCTTCGCACGTGATCTGCATAAAATCTTCTCCGAAAGTAGCGGAAGGCAATAATATACAACCGGTGAAAAGTGTATGCTTATCGTATGGATCGGCTATATCATTCCATGCCTGCAAAGTATGTCCTTCTGTCAAAAAAGTATCCTGATGATGCGGAAATCTCGCCATATCTTTCATCATACCTATTATCCAATCATTTTTATCGTCGCTCGGATAGGTTTTATTAAATTCCATCTCTTTAGGGATCAATAACATGAGCTCCGCAAATGTATAATCCGCTCTATCCTGAATAGTTTCGGGAACAGTCATTTCCAACAGACTCATACCGGATGTGACCAGCAAATTAAACTCTTTATCTTTCGGCTGAATAAAATAAACATCCAGATGAAAGTCCAGAGAAAGCATTTCGTGGAAAACAGTCATTTCCTCACTTTCGAAATACTTATCCAGGTGTTTTTCCAAAGCTTCGACATGTTTATAATAATGCTTTCTGTTCTGGATTTTTTTGATTAATTCTTTGTCCATATTTTTTATTTGTATTCTATCCGAAATTCCGCCATCTGACCTTTGATCTACAGAAACAGGCTATTTAAATATAATGTTTTTCTTTTAAACTATCGATGAAAAAGAGGAATTGCAAATCACACGAGAATCTGCTAATAAGAGACTTACACATGTTTAAACACATGAAAAAAATCTGTTTTCAGCAAATTTTTAATGGAGAACAGCATTTTATTTTTTTATGCCGCCACTCGTTTTTTTTCGAAAAAAGTTGAATTTTCTGATTATTTTGAATATTTTGGAAAGTATTGTTAACGCAACGCAAAATTAGTTTTAACCCTATATCAAATTGTCCCTATATGACTTAAATATGGCATTTTAATTCATTTTGGCATATTGATTTACATTTCAATTTATTTACATTTGCATAATACAAGATATTCAAACTATGTCTGAAACAGTTAAACTTACTTTAAACGATTCATCATATGAGCTTCCTGTAATCACAGGAACTGAAAATGAAAAAGCTATTGACATCTCCAAACTAAGAGATCAAACCGAGTATATAACATTAGATCCGGGATTTAAAAATACAGGTGCTACAAAAAGTGCCATTACTTTTTTAGATGGTGAAAAAGGCATTCTGCATTACAGAGGTTACCCTATTGAACAATTAGCTGAAAAATCTACATTTTTAGAGGTTGCTTATTTATTGATCTTTGGTGAATTGCCTTCAGACGAGACTTTGAAAAAATTCAGACATGATATCAGCAAGCATACACTGATTCATGAGGACATGAAGAAATTCTTTGATGGATTTCCTTCTAAATCCCACCCAATGGGACAGCTGTCCTGTTTAGTAGGAGCACTGTCTGCTTTCTATCCTGAATCGTTGAATCCTAACGCTACGGAAGAAGAGGATAACCTGACAATTGTTAAATTACTGGCTAAAATGCCGACAATTGTTTCCTGGATTCACAAAAAATCATTGGGTCATCCAGTGATCTATCCTAAAAACAATCTTAACTACGTACACAACTTCCTAAGCATGACTTTCGGTCAGGTAACGGAAGATGTGACTATAGATCCGATCGTTATTGATGCGATGCACAAATTGCTGATCCTTCATGCTGATCATGAACAAAACTGTTCAACTTCTACGGTTCGTATCGTAGGTTCATCTAATGCGAATCTATACGCTTCTGTTTCTGCAGGTATCTCCGCTTTATGGGGTCCTCTTCACGGAGGAGCGAATCAGGCAGTTATTGAGATGCTTGAGGCTATCAAAAATGATGGCGGTGATGCAGATAAATATCTGGCTAAAGCTAAAGATAAAAACGATCCTTTCCGTTTAATGGGATTCGGTCACCGTGTATACAAAAACTTCGACCCTCGCGCTAAGATTATCAAAAAGACATGTGACGATATCTTAGAAAAGCTGGGTATTAATGATCCTGTCCTGGAAATCGCAAAACGCCTTGAAGAAGCTGCATTAAGCGATCAATACTTCATTGACAGAAAATTATATCCAAACGTAGATTTCTATTCCGGTATTATCTACCGTGCATTAGGTTTCGATTCAGAAATGTTCACTGTACTATTCGCTTTAGGCCGTCTTCCGGGATGGATCGCACAGTGGAAAGAAATGCGCGAAAACAAAGAGCCTATCGGACGTCCGAGACAGGTCTATACAGGTTCACAAAAACGCGACTACGTAGAGCTGAAAAACAGAAAATAATTCATTTTGAATATAGAATTAAAAGGCACTCTCTTCGGGTGCCTTTTTTAGTTCAAAAAAAATCTACTAAATAAGTATAACTTCATGGTTAGATGCTTAAATAATGCTGAGTTTTCCTTATGTTTGCAATCTAATTAAGAATTATTCTAAAAAACTTGACCGACCTGTTAATCGATATACTGGTACCTGTAGCAATTTTTAGTTTTATTGCTATTTTCACGCTGTTTGCGGTATATGCTGAGCGTAAAATTGCCGGTTTTGTACAGGATCGCCTCGGGCCTATGGAAACCGGAAAATTCGGAAGCCTGCAAACTATAGCAGACATCCTGAAACTACTCCAGAAAGAATTCATTACTCCCTCTGCTGCAGATAAAATATTGTTCGCTGCAGCCCCTGTTATTATCTTTATTGCTGTTTTTATTGGTTTTAGTGTAATGCCCTGGGCTCCGGGATTTATTCCGGCTGATACACACACCGGATTATTTTTTATAATGGCGGTTGTCTCCATTGATGCAATAGGTATACTTATGGCGGGCTGGGGATCAAATAATAAGTATTCCTTATTAGGATCTATCCGAGCCATTGCACAAATGGTATCGTATGAGATTCCGGTAGGATTATCCCTGATTGCAGCTGTAATGATTACACAGACGCTGAATCTCAACGAAATAGGTGTAAATCAGGGAATTTTGTCTACAGAAAGTATTAAGTTTCTGGGATTCTGGGAAGTCAATACAGTCGGAGGAATATTTGCCTGGAATATCTTTCAGGCTCCGCATCTCCTGGTGGTGTTTGTTATCTTCTTTATCGCCACATTAGCAGAATGTAACAGAGCTCCGTTCGATATCCCGGAAGCGGAATCGGAACTGATCGGAGGTTTTCATACCGAATACGGAGGGATCAAATTTGCATTTGTCTTCCTTGCGGAATATGCCATGATGTTTTTAGTTGCCATGCTGGGGGTTGTTATTTTCCTCGGAGGATGGAATACACCTCTGCCTAACATCGGCTCCCTGAAATTAGCAACCTGGACCACCGGATTATGTTGGGGAATCTTCTGGACACTGGCCAAATCGCTGCTCATCGTCGGCGTACAAATGTGGATCAGATGGACACTGCCACGGCTCAGAGCAGATCAGTTGATGGCTTTATGCTGGAAAATCCTGATCCCTACAGCATTTGTCTGTATGGCCATCTCAGGAATATGGAGATTAGTTGTTATGAATTAATATGATGTTGATAAAGACGACCATAAATGCATTACTCACGGCTGTCAAAGGACTCACTTTGACTGTCAGCCACCTCTTTGGTGCGCGTCGTGCACGTCATGAGCTAGACATCACAAAAGATCATTATTTTGACAAGCAGGACGGGGTAGCTACGGTACAGTTTCCAAAGCAGAAAATGCCTATTCCTGAAGTCGCCCGTTATCAGTTGGAGGTAGAGATAGACGATTGTATCGTATGTGATCTTTGCGCCAAAGCCTGCCCTGTAGATTGTATAGATATCCTGGCTATTAAATCACCTGAAGCAATCGGAAAAACTTCCGATGGAAGTGTAAAACGTCTTTATGCGGAGAAATTCGATATCGATATGGCCAAATGTATGTATTGTGGTCTTTGTACTGTGGTATGTCCTACGGAATGTATCACCATGACCAACCAGTACGACCGCAGCACATCCAAACTTACTGACCTTATCTATGGTTTCTCGGAAATGTCTGACACAGAGGTAGCACAACGTAAAGAAGAATGGACGAAATTCCAGGCAGAGAAGGAGGCTGCAAAAAAACAATCATGACGCTTGAAGAACTTTTGTTTTATGCCTTCGCAGCACTGGCTATCGGTTCAGCACTGTTGGTTGTTAACCTGAAAAACACAGCAAGGGCGCTTTTCTTGTTTTTCATTGTTCTGTTCGCTATGGCCGGACTGTATCTCTTTGCGCTTGCTGATTTTGTAGCGATCACCCAGATCATGGTATATGTAGGTGGTGTACTGATCCTGATGATCTTTGCATTCATGTTGTCCAACAAGGAATTGCTCAAAGATCTGCAACATGCTTCCGGTAAGTTTCTGACTTTGCCTAACTGGCAGTCTTTGATTCTTAGTTCGGCTTTTTTGCTTATTATGATCACAGCCGTGGTCGAATGGCAATCTGAAGTACCGGCCTGGATCGAGCAGGCGCGGATTAATAATACTTTCATTCGTCCATCTGACAATAATATTCAACAACTTGGATTCAAGTTTATGACGCAATATATTCTTCCTTTTGAGCTCATTGGTATCTTTCTGATGATGACACTGATCGGCGCAGCTCATTTATCCAGAAAGGAGGATAAATTTTGATTACTTTAACTCATTTTCTGGTCGTGAGTGCCTGTATATTCTGCATTGGTCTCTATGCAGTCTTATCGAAAAAGAATGCTATTATGATCCTGGTAGGTATTGAACTGATGATCAATGCGGCAATTCTTAATTTTGTAGCATTCGGCCGTTATGATAAAATCAATTACGGCGGACAGGTTTTCGCATTATTTGCTATCGTACTGGCGGCGGCAGCAGTAGCAGTAGGTCTGGCGATTATTCTGAATGTCTATCGTCATTATAATACCATCAATCAGGATCAGGTACAGGAATTAAAAGATTAGTATTGAATCACTTCAACGACATATCGCCCGTTACAACTGCACTGCTTACTTTAGCTTTGCCTTTTGCGGCTTTTCTATATCAGGCACTCTTAGGAAAACGTGCACAGTCCGGTATTATTCCGGCTGTTGCAATAGCCTTAAGTGCCCTTTTTGGCCTTCTTACCTTTGTTGAAATCTGGAACTACCGTACATTCCACATTCAGATCGATTGGTTTACAATAGGCAATAAAACATTTACAGTAGGTATTTTGCTCAATAATCTCACCGCACTGATGCTGCTGATTGTACCTGTTATAGCACTTCCGGTACATGTATACTCGAGGTCTTATATGCACGGAGATAAAGGTATTCATCGCTACTGGATGTATTTGAGCTTATTTTGCTTTGCTATGTTGGGTCTGGTCATGATGAACAACCTGCTGCTGATGTATATTTTCTGGGAACTGGTAGGGTTTGCTTCTTACCTGCTTATCGGATTTTGGTTTACGAAAGAGTCTGCTGCGCAGGCAAACAAAAAGGCATTTATCATTAACCGGATCGGTGACCTGGGTTTTTTAACCGGGATTGCCATTGTATACAGTCAGTTTGGCACATTAAATCTCGTGGAATTATTTGGTTCCGATGGTTTGGCTTATCAGGCTATATTAAGTGATGGTCAATGGATATCTCCCATGAATACGATGCCGGCAGGTTGGTTGACAGCAGCCGGGATAGCATTCTTTATCGGTGCTATGGCTAAATCCGCCCAATTTCCCTTACATATATGGCTTCCGGACGCAATGGAAGGACCAACTTCTGTATCGTCTCTTATTCATGCGGCCACTATGGTTGCAGCCGGCGTATTTTTAATGGCGACCCTGTTCCCCTTATTTAATGAAACGGTATTACTTGTTATTGCTGTAATCGGAACTTTGACAGCAGCAAGTGCAGCATATTTTGCATTGGCACAATATGATATCAAACGAATTCTGGCTTTTTCAACTATATCTCAATTGGGATATATGATGGTGGGTATTGGTATAGGTGCATGGGACGCCGCGATTTTCCATTTGGCTACACATGCATTTTTCAAATGTTTACTATTCTTATGTGCCGGGGCAGTAATCCATGAAATGGTGCATCTCAAAGAAAAAAGTCAGCAGGATTTTGATGCACAGGATCTTCGAAATATGGGAGGACTCCGCAAGTATATGCCTAAGACATTTGCACTGATGGCACTCTCCTCTCTTGCATTATCCGGATTTCCGCTGACATCGGGTTACCTGTCCAAAGACAGCATTATTATTTCGGCATTCGAATGGAGTAGCACACACGGAGCAGCGTATCATATCATTCCTGTCCTATTGATCCTGGTCAGTATCCTGACTGCATTCTATATCGGCAGATTAATATTTAAAGCTTTTTTCGGACAGCTTCGCGTACCTGTATTGGCTACTGTAAATATACATGAAGCACCAAAGATGATGCTTATCCCCATGTTTTTTCTGGCGGTATGGTGTTTATTTCCGGTTTTCTCCTTTAATCCACTGTCATACCATCATGCCTGGATCGTGGACGGTTTACTGGATCAATATCCCTATGCAATCAATCCTGCAGCCCACCTCGTTATTCCGGTTATCCTTACTTTTGGAGCTTTGGTAAGCTGGTGGATCGGTTATAAGTGGTATGTCAAAGATGGATATCCGTTTAATCCGCAACATAGACTAATACAGGCCTCTTTAAAACAAGGGTATTTAAATGAACTGTATACATTTGTTTTCGTGGATGGCACTGTGCAGTTAGCAAAAATTTGTTTTTGGATTGACCGGAATATCGTGGACGGTATCGTTCACCTGATTTCTTTTATAATATTACGTTTCTCCGCTATCATTACCTGGATAGACCGGGTGCTTGTGGATGGCTTTGTCAATTTGGTAGCTAAAACAGCCTATTGGCTTGGAAATGTGTTTCGTCATATACAGAATGGTCGCTTGCAGTATTACCTGTTTTCGGTCTTTTTCGTTGTTTTGATTGGTTTAGTTTATTTGATCATAAAATAAAATGGGATTACTTACGCTCATCATATTTCTTCCTTTAATCGCGACAGCTCTGATACTGCTGCTTCCGGCAAAATGGAACAACTCATACAAATACCTTGCTCTGGCATTTACAGCAGTACAACTACTCCTGGCAGGCTATCTGTACATTCATTTTGATCCAACAAAAACCGGAATTAATACCATAGAAGGCTATCAGTTTGTCGAACAGCTTTCCTGGATTCGTCTTGATCTTGGCACTATTGGCAAGTTAGAAATAAATTACTTCCTGGGTCTCGACGGTGTTTCGTTACCACTTGTATTGCTGAGTGCTTTTGTGATGCTCATGGCTATAGGGGCTTCCTGGAATATACAAAAGAGTCCTAAAGGGTACTTTGCGCTACTGATGGTTCTCAATATGGCAGTGATGGGTATTTTCTGTGCACTGGATTTTTTCCTTTTTTATGTATTCTATGAAGTGATGCTTCTGCCGTTATACTTTCTTATTGGAATATGGGGCGGAACACGAAGAGAGTATGCGGCAATCAAATTTTTTATCTATACGCTGTTTGGTTCCGTATTCATGCTACTGGTCATCGTGGGTCTTTATTTTTCGGTTACTAATCCGGCGACAGGTGCATATACTTTCAATATCTTGTCTATGATGAATCCGGACAATTATGTAGAAGGAGGATTCTTTTCCCCGGACAGTCTTTCGACTATCTTTGGGTGGCCTACACGGATTGTAGGATTTATCGTATTGTTTTTTGCCTTTGGAATCAAAGTACCTATTGTCCCTTTACATACCTGGTTGCCGGATGCGCACGTAGAAGCTCCGACACCTATCTCCATTATCCTTGCCGGAATATTGCTAAAAATCGGTGGATATGGAATAATCCGAATCTGCTATGGCATTTTCCCTGATATTGCAGCACAGACTAATTGGTGGATCGGACTTATAGGTGTGATCTCCATTTTATACGGTGCAATGAATGCTTTGGCCCAGAAAGATCTGAAACGTATGATCGCTTATTCATCTGTATCGCACATGGGATTTGTATTATTAGGGATCGCTTCGCTGACAGCAGAAGGGATTTCCGGTGCTATGTTTCAGATGATAAGTCATGGATTCCTGTCCGCAGCTCTGTTTTTTCTGGTGGGTGTGGTGTATGACCGTGTGCATGATCGTTATATCTATCACTTCAGAGGATTGGCGACTATTATGCCAAAATATACAGCTTTTGTAGCTATAGCTTTCTTTGCGTCTCTTGGGCTGCCTGGATTTTCAGCATTTATAGGAGAAGCCTTTGTTATTATCGGGACATTCAATGCAGCCAGTATAGGTTCAGCTCTTCCGAGATGGATGGCTATCGCGGGTTCTATAGGAATCCTGTTAAGTGCGGCCTACTTTCTCTGGACGCTGCAACGGATGTTTTTCGGACAAACCCGACTCAAGGGAGGTGAATCCTGGGTAACAAAACTGACAGACATTAATCTCAGAGAGCAAATTATTTTGTTTCCAACTATTGCACTTGCATTGGTACTTGGAATCTTTCCGTTTTTAATTTTCGATAAGATGAATGCCTCTGTTCTTCATTTTGTCTCCATTCTTCACCAATATATCGGGTAATATGGACAGTAATAATCTGAGCAATATTCTGGATCATGTGATTGGCAGTGTCTCTGTATTAGGACCTGAAATCACACTTATTCTGACCTTTGTACTCAGTATCTGTGCGTCGTTATTTACAGACCGGATATGGAAACATTCTTCTTTTACAATCAGTGTTGCCGGAATAGTCTGTACAATTTATGCTCTGTGTCAACAGAGCGGACAGGAATTACCATCTGCATTTTTTGAAATGATCAGCATCGATCAGTTTTCTGTCTATGCACGCCTGCTCATTGCAGTGGCTTCTCTTGTTCTTCTGTTCTTTATTCAACAATACTTCAGTTATTATTCTTACCGAAAACGATCTGCCGATATATATCCTGTACTGATTGCCAGTATAATAGGAATGAATGTACTGACCATGACCAATAACTGGCTTTTAGTCTTTATTTGTGTAGAAATTCTATCTATTGCATCTTATGTGATGGTCGGCTTTCTCTCTCAGAAGCGAAAAGAGTCTGAAGCAGCAATGAAGTATGTATTGTTCGGATCAGTATGTGCTGCTGTCATGTTATATGGATTGTCGTTACTTTATGGTTTTTCAGGAAGCCTGACCTTCAATTCTACTGATCATATCAAAGGCTTGATTGATGCGCCTGAAACCATCGTTAGTATCGCTCTGCTGTTTATCTTTACAGGAATTGGCTTCAAACTCAGTTTCGTACCTTTTCATATCTGGAGTCCGGATGTGTATCAGGGTGCCCCAACACCTGTAACAGCTTTTTTGGCAACAGTTCCTAAAATTGCCGTAGTTGTATTCCTGACCCGCGTTTATACGGCATGGTCAGATACGCCCTTTTATTTTTCAGATTTCTTCTATTACATCCTGATTATTGTGGCAATAGCGACGATGCTGATTGGTAATTTAGCGGCATTAAGACAGACGGATATCAAACGCATGATGGCCTATTCTTCTATCGGCCACACAGGTATCCTGCTCATGATGGTATTGGTTTATACTTCGCATCAACCTCAGGTACTGATGTACTATCTTATCGTATATACGCTGATGAATCTGGCTGCCTTTATTTTTATTGACCAGTTGGAACGCATCAACGGAAATACGGAAATTACTTCCTATGCCGGACTTGGCAAAGCATATCCTGTATTATTCGTAAGTTTTACTATCGTACTTATATCACTGATAGGGCTTCCTCCAACTGCCGGATTTATCGGGAAGCTACTGATATTCTCCAGTGTTTTTGAAGTCTATCAACAGGATAACTATGCTTTGCTGATGATTCTCTTGATTGTCGGTGCGCTGACTGCTGTTATTTCCTTATTTTTCTATTTCAAAATTCCATTGCAGGGATTTTTAAGAACAGCTGAACAGGATGTGTCTAAACCATTAAAATGGTCCCTACTGCTTATCATTGCAGTAATCTGTACAATACTTATCGTCATTTTGGGGATATTCCCGGATATGTTATTAGATCGTTTGCTGTAATCCGGCACTCCAATCTATTCTTTAATATCTTATATTTGCAGTATGATAAGTGCAATTGCAAATCCGATTTTTCAACGTGCGATCGAAGATTATCACGTAAATGATGCCATAGATCATCCTATTGAGAATCCTTATGATAAAACATCTTTGGAACATTTATTATATCTCAAATGCTGGATTGATACTGTACAATGGCATATGGAAGATGTGGTAAGAAATCCTGAAATCGATTCGAAGGATGCCTTGTACTGGAAACGCCGAATAGACGAATCAAACCAGTATCGCACGGATACGGTTGAATATATAGACAGCTACTATCTTCAAAAATACACCGATATACAGCCTCTGGCTGATGCAAAGGTGAATACAGAAAGTCCGGCATGGGCCATTGACCGCCTATCTATTCTGGCCTTGAAAATATATCATATGGAGCAGGAAACCCTGCGCACAGATGCTCAGGCTGAACATATTAAATCATGTCAGCAAAAACTACATATTCTTTTGGAACAACGTAAGGATCTTTCATTAAGTATTGATGAGTTATTAAATGATATTGAGCAAGGCCATAAATACATGAAAGTGTATAAGCAAATGAAGATGTATAACGATCCTGCTCTTAACCCTGTGCTGTATACTGCAGGAAAGTAATATGATGCCGCTGCCCTCCAAAATAATTGTGACCCGCTTCTCAGCAATGGGTGATGTCGCTATGGTTGCTTCTGTACTGAAGGAATTCTGCATGCAACACCCAGATGTACAGTTAATTGTGGTCAGCAGACCGTTGTTCAGCGCTTTTTTTGAAGAAATCCCTCAGATTACATTTCATCCTTTTGATCCGAAAGGGAAGCATAAAGGAATTTTGGGAATACGAAAACTAAAAAAAGAACTGGATGAATACCAGGCCACGGCTGTAGCAGATCTTCATTACAATCTGAGATCCCGGATACTGGGTTTTTTATTTCGGTTATCAGGCACCCGTGTAGTCGGATTGGATAAGGGCCGAAAAGAAAAAAAACAACTTACAAGAGCGGTTGATAAGGTATTAAAGCCGCTAAGGCAGACAACAGAGCGATATGCAGACGTTTTTAGAAAGTTAGGTTATACCTTACATCTTTCTCATACACGGATTGTCCGAAAAGAACGGCTTCCACAAATGGCGAAGGCCATGTTTGCTGATGAAGAAACTTGTAAAATCGGAATCGCTCCGTTTGCACAGCATTCTTACAAGGTATTTCCTTTACCTAAGATGGGAAGTGTCATTCAGACGCTCTCAGAAAAGGGATACGAGACTTTTATCTTCGGAGGAGGTAATGAGGAGAAAAAGATAGCTGCACAATGGGAAAGTCAATTTAGAAATGTACATAATACCATAGGATTGTTTACTTTAAAGGAAGAATTAGCAATTATTTCGAATCTCAATCTGATGATCAGTATGGATTCGTCTGGTATGCATATGGCATCTCTGATGGGGATCAGATGTTTGTCTATATGGGGAGCAACACACCCATTTGCTGGTTTTTTAGGCTATGGACAAGCATTGGAGGATTGTATTCAGGTCGATCACCCCAATCGTCCGAGTTCAGTATATGGCAATAAACCTTGTGACTGTGACGGCATAGAAGCGATAGATTTGGTAACATCTGAAATGGTTATTGATAAAATAGAGACAACCGGTATATGAGAATAGGTTTTGATGCAAAAAGATATTTTCATAATAACACGGGTTTAGGAAACTACAGTCGTGATTTGATACGTATTCTTTCAGAAAATTTCCCTGAGAACGACTACCTTTTATATACCCCCAAACTATCTCCCAAATACTCCGCTTTGGAGAAATTATCCAACTTTAGGTTGCCTTCCGGAATATTTCACAATATTATGCCTAATCTATGGCGTACCAAAGGTATTATTAAGGATTTAGTCAGAGACAATATCGATATCTACCACGGACTATCTGGTGAATTGCCGATCGGGTTAAAAAATACAGGTATTAAATCGGTGGTCACTATTCATGATCTGATCTTTATCCGGCATCCGGAACTATATCGATTTTTAGACCGGAAAATCTACACCAAAAAATTTGAATACGCGTGTACAAATACGGATAAAATCGTGGCCATAAGTAAACAGACAAAACTTGATCTTATGGAATTTTTTAAAATCCCGGAGGAAAGAGTAGATGTTATCTATCAGGGTTGTCACCCTGAATTTAAAATAAAGAAGAGCGTATCTGAACAAAAGCAACTTACAGACAGACTTCAACTTCCGGAGGAGTTTATCCTGAACGTAGGAACTGTTGAGCCAAGAAAGAATGCACTGTCTATTATTAAAGCTATAAAGGATATGGATTGCCCTCTAGTCATTGTGGGGCGGCAAACAGCATATCAGCAAGAAATTAACAACTACATTACAAAGCATAAGATGGAAAAAAGAGTCTTCTTCCGGGAAGGACTATCTATGAGAGACTTATCCATACTTTATACTGCCGCAAAGGCTTTTGTATATCCTTCCATATTTGAAGGTTTCGGGATCCCTATTATTGAAGCATTGTATTCCGAAACTCCGGTTATCACCAATGGAACAGGAGTATTCCCTGAGGCAGGTGGTCCCTTTTCTTATTACATAAATGTAAATGATAGCGAACAGATGAGCTATGCTATTGAATCTGTGCTTAGTTCAGAGAAAATGCAGGAGGAAATGAAAATAAAAGGATTGGCGTATGCACAACAATTTAATGATGACATCTTAGCTCACAAATGGATCAAATCTTATAGTCAGCTTTAATCTTTCGTCTTTACCACTGGAATTCGTTTCTGAAGCTTTTTCCAATGATTAGATCTGTCTCTGTAAATCAGGATTTTTCCAAATTTATATTTAAACTTCATCATACCTTTATAATCATCTTCTACGATTCTGTAGGCTGTGTCCGGAAATTCCTGTAATATCTCGACTATAGCTTTAGTATACACAGTGGGGCCAGTCATAGCATGAACATCATGCGGAAAAGCATTTGTCTCTATATTATGTACCATAAGCTCTATTGTGCGTTTCAGAAAAGGGTGTTTTTTATCATAAATCAATGCCCATTGTGCATATAAATGACGACCATTTTCTTTAGTAACGACAGCTACATCATCTTCAAGTAAGAATGTATTGAGATTAACAATAATATCACTATCCAGATCCAGATATATACCTCCATGTATATATAATACCGCATAACGAAAAAAATCCGCCTTTGCAGCTCCTATCTGAAGAAGATTATAAGCATCAGAAGTCCGCTTATCAAAATTCCTATCTATAAACTGAGAAATGTCCGCATCATTATAAAACTTATATTTAAATGACCTGTTCTTTCGCATAAATCTCCAGATATAAAATCTGGTAAGTAAGGGAATCTTATCTGTTTTAAACGTCTGATATATTATTCTGGGAATGGCCATCCTTCTTTTGATTTAGCATGTTGGGTGATGGGAAGAAATTTACTTTCAGCTCCGACCTACCTGTAACCCTCTCATATTAAGCACAATTTGTCTGCTAAGATAAGGTTTAATTTGACTACTCTGAATGTCTCACAATCATATTTTTGTTGTTACAAAATATGCTAAATAATGACTCATTTGGAAAGTCCTTTTCAGGAGAATCTTACTGTATTGTATATACAGGTAACTTTATCTAAGTTTGTACATGATGTAAGCGCGTGTATGACCTGTTTTTCCAGATGAGACAGAAGGTAATTGCACAAACAGAGTCGCTACTTATTCAAATGACAATAATTAATGGGAAAAATTGGCTTAATAACAGTACGATACGGATTAGAAATCAATGGTGGAGCTGAATTCCACTGTAGAATGTTAGCTGAAAAATTAACTCCAAAAAATGAGGTAGAAGTATTGACGACCACTATCCGAAATTATGTCACCTTTGAAAATCCATTTCCTGAGGGCGAAGATGAAATAAATCAAATAAAAGTTCTGCGTTTCAGAAATACTGAATATGATCATTATCGCTTCCGACAAGCAGAGAAAAGAGCAAAATTGGGCAGAAAAATAAGACGGCTGATTTATAGACTGAAGCTCAGTTCCATTATTTTTAAGCTATTTCCTGTTTGGAATTTTAAGATCCGGGAGGAGTACGAGTTGATGAGACTACATAAGTTTTATTCTAAAGATCTCATCGATTACATAAAAGCCAGACATCACGAATATGATGCACTTATATTCTTTTCGTATGAAAATCCACTTACTCAGTTAGGAATAATGGTTGCTCCGGAAAAATCCATACTTATGCCAGCAGCACATTTAGAAGGGATGCTATTTCGAAGTATTAACAGCCATTCTTTTACAAAAGCTGCTTTTATAGCATTCAATACTGAGACGGAAAAACAAATGTGCCACCAACTGTTTCAGCACAAAATGTCTCCAAACAGTGTCGTCGCTGTGGGAACAACACTGTCAGCACCTGAAAATACAGAAAATATAAAAGCAGATTATCTGGTACCAGAACACTACATTTTATACTCGGGTCGTGTAACATCTGAAAAGTTAAATTCTCTACTAAATGACTTTTTGCAATACAAGCAACAAAATCCCGGAGACTTACGTCTTGTGCTGACAGGAGACATCATGATGGAAAAAACTGTCTCCGATGAAATTATATATATGGGATTTGTTCCGGAGGCTGTAAAAACATATCTAATGATAAATGCCATGGCTATTATCAACCCTTCTACAGTAGAAAGTCTCTCTCTTTTAACATTGGAAGCCTTATCGTTAGGAAAATTTATTATTGCAAACAAGAAATGTAATGTAATGAGAGAGCATGAGCGTAAAAGTAACGGAGCCGTACAATGCTATAGCTCATTAAGCAGTTTCACAACAATCTTAAACATGGTTGTGAATTATCCGGAAAAACTCATGGAAATACGTAAAAATGCAGAAAAATACGTAGCAGACAATTACAATTGGGATAAAGTGATCAGACAATACCAACAGGTTTTCGATAATATAAAAGAATCAAAGCGGAATTAAGAAATAGGATCGTAATCATTGTCCAGGAAGCGGTTGAGTCCATTCGCACACCACGTAGTCTTATTTGTAATTGCTTCATTCAGAATGTGATCATTTTGAGGCAAAGAAGCCCGTGATTCTTCCTTATGATACAAATGATATCCAAGAGCTGAAAATTTAATATTAATACGTTTTATCCCAGCATTAAATAATCTCTCAACAAATTCACTATCCTCTCTTCCCCAGCCTACAAAATCATTATTGAAGCCATTTACTTTCAACACATCTTCATAATAAAAAGACATATTGCAAGATCTTATCGCATGATGACTATATGTAATTTTTCGTTTGATTAAACCTGCTAGCAGAGCACTTCTGAAGGCGAAGAATCTTTTTTCAAATCGGTATTCGATATCGGGATCACCCCATTTAGCTATAAATGGTCTTTGGGGCTGACTAAGAATTTCTTTAGTTTTCTTCTCTGTCAGCAAAAAACGTCCACCTTGCAGAAAGCACCCTTTTTCTGCATGATGCAAATGATCTTTCACAAAAAAAGGATCCAGAATAATATCTCCATCTATTATAATAACATAAGGGGACTTGACAAGTGCCAGAGCTTTATTACGGATCTCAGCAGCTCTGAAACCATTATCCGGTTGCCAGGCATGTAATAGCGGAACAGGAAGGATAGACTGATACTTTTCGATAACAGCTGCTGTAGCTTCTCCTGAACCATCATCTGCAATAATTACCTGCTGAGGTTTGATATGTAATTCACAAACTGAAACCAGTACTGCTTCCAGTGCATCCGGTCTGTTGTAAGTAGTTATAATCAGTGAGACTTCCAATCGAAATATTTTTTCGCAAAGATATTCTTTCTAATCCATAAATGGAGCTTAATTTAGAGGCCGCTTATATATTTATCAATACCGTTATTGCAATAGGTAAGTTTCTTTTGCTTGGTTAGCTCAAAGAGCTTTTCATTTTTTAACAACCTCTCTCTAGTATTTATCTTATGCCAAAGATGAAATACAATTCCTCCGAATTTCAGAAATCTTTTATTTACGCCACTGTTCATAAGGCGGGCAATGAATTCTTTATCCTCAGGCCCCCAACCGACAAAATCTTCGTTATAGCCATTCACCTTAATAGCATCCTTTTTCCAAAAGGCCATATTACATCCGTGTATTTCCCATTTTTCATTTCCTTTGACTTTATAATTTGTTTCAAAGAAACTCCAAAACGGACGGAACCGGAAAGCACTGAAGAAATTAGACACACCTTTAGAAAAAGGATTAACGTTTACTGACATCTCGCTGATCTTTTTTGCAGAGTATTCTTGGTCCATATAAACTCTACTTGCTCTGACAAATGAATTGGGTTTAGCAAACTTAATGTGATCTTCAACAAAACAGGAGTGTAGTAACACATCTCCATCAATCTGTACAATATAGTCACCTGAACAACGAACCAGAGTTTTGTTCCATATTTTCGTCTTTTGAAAACCATTATCAGGCTGCCAGACATGTATAACAGGAAAAGGAAAAATCTGTTGATACCTCTTAATTACCTCCGCAGTTTCTTCTCCTGAACCATCGTCTGCGATCAAAATCTCATCCGGAAAAGTGGATTGTGTAAGAATACTTTTCAGGCATAATGACAATGCAACAGGCCAATTATATGTAGATATAATTAATGATACTTTCATATGTTCGCTAATCCTGTATTTTTCATAAATCTAATTCCTTTTTAATCATTCAACATAATTCGATCCAAAATTTCCATCTCACGCTTACGACTATGATTATTTCTAAAATAGGTATCTGCCTCTGCAGCTATTCTTTCATAATACTGGTGATCTGTTAGCAGTTGTATAATAAAACTTGCAAATTCGGTATGATCCTGAGCAACAAGACATCCATTTTGACTTTTATTAATAAGACCGTCTATCCCCCTCCTGTTTGTGACGACTGGTAATCCGTAAGAAAGTGCTTCCAGAACCTTAATCTTTATTCCGGTCCCGCTCAGCATAGGGCAAATGCAGATTTTAGCATTTTGATAGACTTTCTCTAAGTCATCAACCATACCTAATTTTACAATATTATCAGCATCTTTAACGACACGCCCTATTTTCCCGACAATTCCTATTTTGAATTGCCCGATTAAAGGCAGGACTGATTCCTGAAACCATTCCATACTTCGGATATTATGAAAATTATCACTAGCCACATAAAGTATGTCATAAACTCGGTCTTCTAATACAATATTACTTTTATTACTATCAAAGGAAATCGGCAATAAACTGACTTTCTTTTTCGTAAACTGCTCATAAATAAACTGTTCTTCCACAGAATAGGTCCAGATCTCATCAAATTTCTTTAATATCTTCATTTCGGATTCTAATCTGCTTCCCATTTTTGAAGATTTGGTTTTGCTCTCTTTTGCTATATGTTGTAATGTAATAAAATCATGAGTATCTATGATTGAATATGCCTTTACGTCTTTATCGATCACATTTCCATACTCCGCATAACTAATAATCACCTTATCATAACGTTCTTCAGCTATGATTTGCTTCAGTTGTCTTCTGAAATAAGGAGAAACTCTATCTATATCGCTGTCTTTCAGTATATTATTAATTTCCTTCTGAAGCTTATCTTGCAAAAAATATTGAATAATATTGCCCTTTTTCATTTTAAAAGGTACTATTCTTAATTTTATACCAGGATAATAATTTTTAAATTTAACTATACTCTCCTCATTCCAGTTTATAAATGAAATAAAATCAACTTGCATTTTCTCTTTTCTCTGTTCAAAATAGCTTAGGATCTGACGACATCTCGTCAAATTACCAGCTTCTGAGGAAAAAGGATTCTCAGGCATGAAATATAAAATCTTCTTATGGAACATTTATTTACAGCGTTAATTAACTAATTTTGCAATATTGCAAATATGAGTAAAAATCAGATATTAGAAGAATTAGCAATAATTATTCTGAACTATAATTCAAGTATGGATGTCCGGCGTCAGGTCAGTACTCTTCTCGATGAGGGTATGGAAAGGACATGTTTTTATATCATTGATAATGATTCACCTGATGGTCAAAACCTTGCCGGATTTTGCCGGGATACTAACCTTTTTTTTCATGAAACGGGGAGTAACTTAGGCTATGCTCATGCGAATAACTGGGCCATAAAAAAAGCAAAAAGCGATGGCAAAAATTACTTTTTGATACTTAATCCGGATATATATATTGATGCCAACTGTATATCAGAGTTATGTAATAACCTTGCTCAGGATCCTGATCTGGCAGTAGTGGGGCCACGAATCATGTATAAAGATAAAGAAAACATGATTTTCTCAGACGGAGGAATATTAAGACCGAAAAGGGGATTCGAAGGGGGACATGTTAACTGCTTACTGGAATTGCAGGATGTAGCTATAACCGGATTAAACTACAATCTGGAATATGTAACCGGTAGTGCCATGCTCTTCCGTTGGGAAGTATTGGAGGATATGGGTTTTATGTATGAACACCTTTTTATGTATTACGAGGAATCTGAATGGTGTTATCGTATCAAACAGTCTAAAAGATGGAAAATTGCTGTAAATACCGATGTTAAAGCATATCAGACTGACAGCTCAAGGGGAGAAACCTATGAGTACTATATGACCCGAAACAGAATCTGGTTATGTAGAAAATACGGAGGTAATATCTATAAAGCGATCAAAAACAGATGGCGGTTAATGAAAGCTGTTTACAAACGAAAAGACCTAAGTACACCGGAAAAAAAATCGTTCATTAAAAAAGTACTCTCGGGCATATGGGATGGCTTCAAATTAGATCTTAAACAAGACCACTAGAAAAGAAACCTTTAACATTATAATCATTACAGAACTTAACAGATGGGACTACGGAGATACTTCAGACCTTATATTCATAAAAATCGGCACATTAATAATTTAAAAAAGGAATATCGATATACTGATTCGTTCTCATCTTCTATTGTCCAGAATGAAATAAGTTTTCCTGCATTTGAAGAACCATTAGTATCCATTATTATTCCCTTATTGAGTCATGACCAATACACGTGGAAGTGTCTGTCCTCAATTGCTAATCATCTTCCCAAAGCATCATTTGAACTTATCCTGATTGACAATACAAAAACACCGGACTTTCAAGACATCGTTAATATAAAATTAATTAGCAATGCAGAAACAACAGGTTTTATCAGTAGTGTTAACAAGGGTATTGAGAGTGCAAAAGGAGATTTTGTATATCTCTTAAACAATCGTACTTTAGTATTGGCTGGTTTTTTAGATGAACTGCTACAGGTATTTGACAACAATAAAAATGTTGGCGCAGTAACCTCTATGCTTATTAATCCGGATGGAACGTTACAAGGAGCAGGAGGTTTATTTCTGGCAAACAATCAATCAGAGGAGGTTAATAATCTCGCCATCTATCATCCTGTGGTAAATTATATCCGTAAAATTGATTATGCTCCGAACTGCAGTTTGCTGTTCAAAAGGTTAACAGACGATGGAAATTTAAACCTTCTGGATGAGCAATCCGAGATACCGAATTTTGTAGATTCCGGGATATGTTTAAATCTGAAATATCTTCAGAATAAAGAGATATATTACACCCCATTTTCAAAGGTTATTCATTTTGATGATTTAAAAATTAAAAAGGAATCAGACCAAACAGAGAAAAATCCGGAAACTTTAAAAACCAACTGGAGTGAAAAACGGAGCAAGATAAATGCAGTATCTTCTCAACAGCGTGTTTTAGAATTATACGACAATAAAAATATTGTTTTCTTTCACGATCGTATACCTCAGTTCGACAATAACTCAGGAGACTTACGGCTTACCGAGATTATTGCTGCTTTTCGCAAATTAGGGTATCATATTACTTTGGTTGTCAGGCATAATAAAATAGACAATACCTACTGTCAGTATTTTCGCAGATCAGGTGTTTGTGTAATCTATGATTACCGGTTGTTTAACGAACTTCCGGATTTCTTAAAAAGTCTGAATTTTAACCGGCCTTTGTGTTGGTTTTCTACTTCAACATGTTTTATAAGGTATTATAAACCTGCAAAACAACAGTGGCCTGAAGCCAAAACTATATTTGACATGGTAGACATCCACCATCTCAGATATAAAAGAGCATTAGAGCACGAGCCTGAGAATAAAGACTTTATTCAGAATTACGCAAAATATCTTAAGGAAGAGCAAAAAGCATCTCAACTGGCGGATATTATCGTTCCGATTTCCGACCAGGAAGCCATGTATATGAGAGAATTCTCAGGTAGAGAAGAAATGGTCGTCATATCTAATATTCATTATACAAAAGTTACAATCGCAGAGATTCCGGATTTCGAAAAAAGAGAAGGAATATTTTTCATTGGTTCGCAACATCATCCTAATATAGATGCGGTTAGGTTTCTGGCGCACGAAATCATGCCTTTAGTCTGGGATACACATCCGGAAATACACTTGCATATTGTAGGAAATCTAAATCTGGTGATGGAAGAGATAAAGCATCCTCAGATTCATTTTTATGGTTATGTGCCTGATGTGAGTGAACATTACAGAAAACATCGCCTCATGGTAGCTCCTCTTCGTTCCGGAGCAGGAGTGAAAGGCAAAATAGGTCAGGCTTTTGAATATTTTATGCCGGTAGTAACCAGTAAAATCGGGGCTGAAGGAATGAATCTGCAAGATAATGTCAATGCATTATTGGCTGAAGATGCACAGGAATTTGCAGCTAAAATCATACAACTCTATACGAATAAAGAGATATGGCATTACGTCCAATCCAATTCAGAAAACAGCCTTACTCCATTCTCAAAAGAAAATTTATATAAAAAGATTCAGGAAATTGAACAGAAATACTGATCTCCGTTAGTTTTTCTATAGGTTGAGAATCATCTTCTTCCAGGCATCCAATATGTTGTCTGGATTATATTCTTTCATTGCTTCATGGGCCTGTTCACCTATAGATCCTCTTAATTCAGCATTTAATATCAACTGTTCAAGTTGTTGTTTCATGTGTTGGTTATTCTCTGCTAAAAAGCCCGTTCTTCCATGATCTATAAGTTCATTTACACCGGAGCAGCTTTGAAAGGCCAGACTGGGGAGACCGGCAGACATTGCTTCACCCAAAGCAAGTCCGAAACCTTCATACTTACTTGGAAAAATAAAAATATCAGCACTCTTCATTTTTTCAACAGGTGTTTCTGTAAATCCCTTTAGAAAAATCCTGTCTTCTAACTTATACTGCTCAATTCTATCCTTTAGTTTTTGCTCATCAGTCCCCAAACCCCACAATTCCAAATTCCAGTTAGGGTAACTGCAAGCTAACTCGCTGAAAATATCTATGGCAACACTTTGTTGCTTACAATCATCATCTAATCTACCAACATGAATAATAGAATATTTGTCCTTTGATTTTGAATGGTCCACCACTTCACTTTTTAATGTTTGAGGAACCGGATTTGAAATTATGCAGCACTTTCCTTTAAATACTTTTGGCAAAAACTCCTGATAACTATCAAACATGATCTGAATCGCGGAAAGTTCTTTGAAAGAATCTTCCAGAAGTTTCATTTCAATGGAACTCCTGTACCCAAGAATGTCACTGTAATCATAATCTGGCCTGCCATTCACGGAATTAACGATGGGAATATGAATACTATTCTGATATGTGATTTCCAAGACAGAGCTAATGGACATCGTGATGATCAAATCAGGTTGCAGTCTATCTAAATAGGATTTCCATTGCCGGGATCTGTGCAGCAGGTTGTACGTATAAATACCTTCATCTCCTCCAAATTTTTTCCGCAGCAGCTTGTTATACAACTTTGAAGACTTCTTTTTAATCTTGCTGATCAACCAGAGAACCGGATTTTTACCCTTATAGTTATATAACGGTTTTAAATTCTCCTGGGGTACTGTCGCATCATAAATATTAGTGACTACTATATTATTATCTAATGCAAACATGGGCTTACCATCGCTATTTTGATTAGTTGCGATAATCACATCGTGTCCGGATTTTGCGAGTCCGTTTGCTAAAAACGAGCAAATTTTTTCTGTTCCGCCAGACCCGTTCAGGAAATATAGATGTTGTACAAATAAAATCTTCATATGCTCAATACTTTTCACGAATACGCTGTCTCCAGTTTCTTCTAAGACCGGAAACAGGCATTAGCTTAACCAGAAACAAAAGCAGTTTCTTTTTATTTGCCCGTCGTTTTAAATAGCGCTGATAGTACCTGTCAAACTCAAGATGATCTTTTGCATTTAGAAAATATTGAAAGACTTCACTGAATTTACCTTTTTGATCTTCCGGAAGATAAGGATTGACATGATCTGCCATAAATGTATGGATCAATTCAAATAAAAAATGTTTTTGCTGATTATCTAAAGGCAAACCCAAATATCTTAACCCAAATGGTTCATGCTCTACAAATAGCGCTAAGTGCTGACTATGGGAAGAAAAGAGCTTACGGGTATTATAAAAGTTTTCCAATATCAAAAACCAGGTTGGTATCTGTCGCAGAACAGCCCAACAATTATCATGAATTCGATGATGATTTTGATTCTCGTGTGATCTGTAATTATACATTGCAGCAGGATTGGCTGCAATCCGTTTGGTCAATGCCAGGAGTTGATGAGAAAATAATCCATCTTCGCAAGGCTGCAGACCTTCAGGAAACCGGATTTCAGGGTGATCAAGAAGGAATTCCATTCTTAGCATTTGTCCACATGTCGGCAAAGCCATTATATCCGGAAGCTGGTTCGTATAAAATTCACCCAAAACAACTATATCTGCATGTTCCATCTTACCCGTATCATAAGATGATTTTATAAATTCAGGGGCAATAGTATCATCCGAGTCCATAAAAAAAACATACTCGCCCTTTGCACACAGCAAACCATTATTACGGGCTACAGATACTCCCGAGTTTTTCTGATCTATAAACTGAATGCGCTTGTCTTTGCTTAGATATTCCTGGCAAATCAATGCAGACCCATCGGTACTGCCGTCATTTACAAGTATAAGCTCAAACTCCTGCAGACTTTGTGCCAGGATACTCTGGATCGTTTCTTCCAAAAATGGAGCTACATTGTAAACAGGTACAATAATCGAAACGGCAATATGCTTTGTGAAGCCTGTCATTTAAAAATATATGTTCTGAGATTATATCAAAAATACAAACTTAAAACTTTAAACAGGATCTATTTTAACGTGCTTTCCAATTTCTGCTTATTCAGTTTGAATTCACGATACTTAAATTCACCGGACTTAAACCCTATTACAGCACCGAAATCAATAACTTCCTTATCACTTTTCATTGGAAATATTGCTGACCTGTATACATTCTTTTCTACCATCGGTTTAGCTAAAACGACAAAATTAATTCCATCTTTAGAATAAGCCAGATACAAGGCGTCTGCTGTGTATTTTTTAACATTTCCCACTGCCAGACATAAAAAGTAATATCCGTCTACATAAGCAGCCTGAATGTGCCAGGGAGCATAATTTTCATCTATCTTTTTCCAGGGTGTATTCACAAAATTCACGATTTTACTTTGCTTAAACAGACTAAAATTCAGACCATCAGCAGAAATTCTTTGAATAATATAGGACAGTTCTTTACCCTTAAAGTTTTTATTTCCTGTATTCAACTCCACTTCATAACTAATAAATCTGCTTCCGTTATGAATCATTGTTGGCGAAAGTACATGATTATTCTTCGGTGAAAAAGGAGCATTACTTGTATAGGCAATTTCCAGAGGAGTCCAGCGAATACCATCTGTAGAAGTCTGTTGCACAATTGTGCGGTGTGCGTTCGTTTTTAATTTATCTGTGTTATTTTTACTTTTTACACATTTATTTTTAAAAGTCTGAGCCGTTATAAAGCTTCCTCTGTAGTACAGATAGAATTTATTATTGACATATACCCAGTCTACATCAGACCAGAAGCCTTGTCTTGGATCCTGTTTATTCTCCAGAAAGCTTTCTCTTGAAGAAGGAGTACGCATCAGAGGGCTCATAATCCCCAGCGGACTGACCCAGTTTAATCCGTCATTGGAAACTACGACTGTTGGATTCTCATATCGTTTGGATTCCTGAGTCGTTCCGACATACCCGAAATATGGCGTAAACACCATCCAATACTTATATCCGTTAAATCCATTCGGAAAGTATTGCACGTCCGGATGACAGTAACTGTTGTTTGTTCCTGATATATCTTTGAAAAATGCAGACTCAAAACTCCCTGCATAATTTCCATTTGCCGTAACCTGTATATTGATCTTTCCGATATCCAGCAGAAAGTCAGGAGTATCTACTTTTGGGACAATAGCCTTTAGAGGAGGTACATCCTCAGCATAAAATGAGTCTTCCGATTTAGTACATGCAAAAAGCAATGCACAACACAACAGGGCCAAGAAAATATTTCTCCACATGTTTTGACAATGGCTAATAAAATTTTATTATTTCAAATGATCATTTCTATATCTTTAACATAGAAATCAGGCATTCTATTTTTTTGTCGAAAATAGAATAAATCCCTGATATCTGATATTCTTTTTTATAATTTGACAAAACTGTAAAATGCAACTTAAAACCCTCTTTATCATACGTCATGCAAAGGCAGAAGAGCATTCTTTTGCCAAACAGGATTTCGATCGTAATCTTATCGAAAAGGGCGAAGAACGTGCACATCGTATAGCACAGGAATTGAAAGATCTTATAACGATAGATCCGCAAACATTATTCATATCTTCTACTGCAAATCGTGCCTGGCAGACAGCTCAGATTTTTGCAGATGAATTGGGATATCCCAGAGATATGATCCAATTGGAAGACTCCATATATGAATCTCACCACTTCAATATATTAGAAGTCATTAATCAGGTCCCTTCAACAATACATACGGTTTTGCTTTTTGGTCACAATCCGGGTTTATCAAATACAGTAGATTATATAACAGATAGACCTGTAATGTTAAAAACTTCAAATGTTGCGCAGATTACATTGCCTGAAGGTTTTGATTTTAACAATCTAAGTATAAATACAGGCACACTAACCCGGATTCTGGATTAATTCTTTTTTGTACCTTTAGCTTGCTATGTCGAATCAACTGCAATATGAACACTCTCCTTATTTAAAACAGCACGCCCATAATCCGGTACACTGGATGCCTTGGGGAGAAGAAGCCCTTACAAAAGCAAAAACAGAAAATAAACTTATTATTATCAGCATAGGTTATTCAGCCTGCCACTGGTGTCATGTTATGGAACGAGAAAGTTTCGAGAATGAGGCTATTGCGCAGACCATGAACAAGTTTTATATACCCATTAAAATAGATCGGGAAGAACGTCCGGACATTGACCAGATTTATATGACTGCGGTACAGCTGATGACCAATGCCGGTGGATGGCCGCTAAATTGTATCTGCCTGCCAGACGGAAGACCCATCTATGGCGGAACCTATTTTAAGCCTCATGACTGGCAGAATATTCTACTGCAGATTGCACAGATGTGGGAAGAACAACCACAGGTTGCTATAGAATATGCGACTAAATTAACCAATGGAATTCAGCAAAGTGAGCGATTACCAATAAATCCAATTCCGGATCAGTATAGCACAGCAGATTTATCAGCTATAATTACACCATGGGTAGCATTATTTGATACAAAAGACGGAGGGTACAACCGTGCTCCAAAATTTCCGTTACCCAATAACTGGATCTTTCTTTTACGCTACGGGGTACTCGCAGGGGATGAAAAAATTATCGATCATGTTCATTTTACCTTACAGAAAATGGCTTCCGGTGGCATTTATGATCAGATTGGCGGAGGCTTTGCACGCTATTCTGTCGATCCTTACTGGCATATACCTCATTTTGAAAAGATGCTGTATGACAACGGGCAACTGCTATCCCTGTTTGCAGAAGCCTATCAACAAAGACCATTGCCCTTTTATAAACGTGTAGTACAGGAAACTATACAATGGGCTAACCGCGAAATGCTGGCACATAATAATGGTTTTTACTGTGCACTGGATGCTGACAGTGAAGGAGTGGAAGGAAAATACTATTCTTTTTCTAAAAGTGAAATAGAGGATATATTGGGTGAAGATGCTCCATTGTTTATCCCCTACTTTAATATAACAGAGCAAGGAAACTGGGCAGAGGAATCAACCAATATTCCCATTCTTGATATCGATGCTGATCAAATGGCTTTGGATGCCGGATATTCAGCGGAAGAATGGGAGACCTGTTTAGCTGCCGCCAAAGAAAAACTATACCGTTACAGAGAGACCAGAGTCAGGCCGGGACTGGACCACAAGCAACTTGCCACGTGGAACGCTTTAATGTTAAAAGGATTAACAGATGCATACCGTGTCTTTGATAATTATTCCTATCTGGATACTGCAATAAAAAATGCGCATTTTATTCTGAATGAATTAATGAAAAGTGATGGCCGGATACTCCACCAGCCAAAGGATGCCAATCGGGAAATATTTGGATTTCTGGATGATTATGCCTTTACGACGGAAGCCTTCATTGCATTATATGAAGCCACATTTGATGAAAAATGGCTCGATCTGGCCAGGCAATTAGCTGATAAAGCATTAGAGTTGTTCTATGACAGCAACCAAAAAACCTTTTATTATACAGCAGATTCATCCGGAGAACTCATCGCCCGGAAAAGTGAAATTATGGATAATGTAATCCCCGCATCCACTTCCACCATAGTCCTTCAACTCAAAAAATTAGGCTTATTATTTGATAACGAAGACTATACTGCCGTAGCGGATCAACTTTTCGCAAATGTATTTCCGCAGCTCAAAACTTATGGATCCGCTTACTCCAACTGGAGCATTTATCTGCTTGAAGAAATATACGGTAACAATGAAATTGCCCTTGTTGGCGAAAATGCAGCTGTGTGGAGAAAGGAATTGGATCAGCACTATATTCCAAATAAAATTACATTAGGTGGAACAAAAAGTAAACTTCCTTTGTTATTAAATAGACAAGGTATTGGATCAAAAGCATACCTTTGTAAAAATAAAACCTGCAGTCTTCCACAGGATTCGATTGCATCAATACTGAATTTACTCAATGATAACGGGAATGATTAGTTTCCCATAATTTAATTCTAATGGCAATAGCAACAAACAACGTTGTAACATTAACTTACACACTTCACACGGTTAAAAACGGTGAAAAAACTTTCGTAGAACAAACCAGCAATGAAAATCCTTTGGATTTCTTGTATGGTGTTGGCATGATGCTTCCAAAATTTGAAGAAAATATTGCAGGTCTGAATGTTGGTGATAAAATTGATTTTGAACTTGCTCCGGAAGACGCTTATGGCGAAAAAGACGAGCGTGCAATTGCACAATTACCAGCTGACATGTTCAAAGAAACAGGTTTGCCTCCGGTAGGTGAAGTTCTGCCTTTACAGGACAATCAGGGCAACCAATTCCGTGCTGTAGTCGTAGAAGTTACTCCGGAAGCCGTAGTAGCAGATTTGAATCACCCAATGGCAGGTCAAACTTTGCATTTTGAAATTGAAATCCTTTCTGTTCGTCCGGCAACAGAAGAAGAATTGTCTCACGGTCATTCACATGGTCCGGATGGCACACACAGCCACTAATTCTTCGGAATAAAGCATAACGGGTCTGAATTACTTCAGACCCGTTTTTTCTTTACAGAAATTTATGACAGTGCGTCTAATACTTAATCGCTCTCAACATCTCTCTTTTCCCCGGAGCACCCGGAGCCTTTTCGATCTGAAAACCCAAAGCTTTCATACTTCGTTTCAGATTACCGGTAATAGCATAGGTCACAAACACACCTCCTGGTTTGATATATTGGGCGATATGTCCCAGAGCTTCATCAGACCACATTTCAGGTTGATGAACAGCAGCAAAAGCATCAAAATAGACAACATCAAATTGCTTATCCGAAGTAAAATCCATCAATAAAGTATCGGCAATATGCAGATTCATATTTTCCGTTACAGACAGACTTCTGTCTAAAGATTGGGTATAGTTCTCTGTAAAAGAATTCCATATTAACGGATCAACGTAAGCATTGTATCCCGTATCTTTAATTACACTCAATGGCAATGGATATCCTTCTATTCCCACATAGTCTACAAGAATATCGGAGCCAGAAACGTACTCAGCAGTCTGCAAAAAATTTAATCCGGTGCCAAATCCGATTTCCAAAACGGATACTTTTTGTAATCCGCTATGTTTTACATAAAAATCCAGTCCCATCTGTATAAATACATGCTTGCTTTCCTGCAATGCTCCATGCTTAGAGTGATAACACTCTCCTATTTCTGCATTAAATAATGTTTTCGAACCGTCGCCTGTTATAACAAAATCCATTTCCCTAAAATTTTAACAAAACTAAAACAAAAAAAACCTATTTTTATTCCAAACACCAATGGAAAACGCAAATAAATCATTTATAGAAAATTATGGCAGCATTCTTTTGCTGTTGTTAGGTATTATAATAGGCTGCCTTATTGGCATCTTTGCTAAAGACATTGTCCCTTATATCAAGCCTTTAGGAGACATCTTTCTGAATTTGCTGTTTGTTTCCATTATACCTTTAATTTTCTTTGCTATTTCTTCCTCAGTTGCCAATATTGAAGGCAACCAAAGACTAGGGCGTATTATGGGGGTTATGGCAGCAGTATTTCTAGTCACCATTATTATTGCTGCGATCAGTATGATTATTGTGCTGAAACTCTTCCCTATCGACCAGGTTGTAAGTTCGGATCCGACAGCCACATCCCCGCTGATGGACAACAAAGAATCCTGGGGGGATCGTATTGTACGTTTCCTGACAGTAGGAGAATTTTCGAATCTGTTGTCCCGCCAGAGTATGCTTGCATTTGTAATTTTCTCATTTTTGGTAGGAATAGCGGCAAGAAAAGCAGATGAAAAAGCCAAATCCTTTATCGTATTCCTCAATGCAGGTAATGAAGTGATGAAGAATTTATTGATTATGATTATGAAATTAGCACCTGTCGGCCTGGGGGCTTATTTTGCATTTCAGGTTTATGATCTGGGACCTAAATTATTCGATATCTATGCCAAACCTATGGGTATATATTATGGATATGGTATTATCTATTTCTTTCTGTTTTTCACCATTTATACTTTTATTGCCAATGGCAGAAAAGGAGTAAACTCTTATTGGAAAAACAATATACTGCCGACTTTTACAGCCTTATCGACATGTAGTAGTCTGGCAACTATGCCTGTCAACCTAAGCGCTTCGCCAAAAATGGGAATTCCGCCTTCAGTCGCAAACGTAGTGATTCCATTAGGTACAACATTACATAAACATGGTTCAGCCCTGTCCTCTATTCTGAAAATATATGTAGCTTTTGTATTGATGGGGTGGAATTTTTTCGATCCTGCAACATTGATTACAGCAGTAGGCATCACCGTATTGGTTAGTATTGTTGCCGGTGGAATACCCAATGGCGGATATATAGGAGAAATGCTGATGATATCTGTATATGGATTACCGACGGAGGCTATCCCGGCTGTCATGATTATCGGAACATTAGTGGATCCGCTGGCAACAGTTCTGAATGCCACAGGAGATACCATGGCTGCGATGCTTGTTACCCGGTTTTCCGGAGAAAAATTTACAAATCAGGAACCTATAACATAAGTTGCTTAGTACTATTTTTCAGAATATTCCAGGGAAATGCCTGCTAAAAGCGGAGACCTAACCGTATCGTCCCATACTGATGATTAGAGTACATTTTCTTTCCTTCTTTTGTATTAAACACAAATCCAGCATCTACATAGATCTTTCTATTTGACCATGCACCGCCAATATAGTGTTTCATAATATAGGGTTCTATTTCATAAAACTTTTGTTTATCCCGGGCAAACGGACCTCCCTGAATAGTTGCATTATAAAGTTGATAGGTGTAGGATGGGGTATAAAAAAAGTAATACTCATTATCCGTATTTAAAAATCCGCCAGTTCTTGTAAAATGAGAAGTATAATAATCTGCCAGCTTTCCAAAGCGCAATGTAGCCTGAACAGAGGCATGTGAAAAGGCCATCCCGGCGCGTAATGTGCCGCCACCCGACAGCTCTAGCTTATTTGAAGCACTTCTCCATATTTTTTTGGAAAGCTTACCCTCTACATCTGCTCCTACAGAAGTATTCAGTTCAGATGCCCAGCTTTCCACTTCATACATGGATAGTAATCGATGTACATATTTCTGAACCTCCTTACCTTTAGCACCTTTTCCTATAACATTTACTTCCGCTTTAGCTGTCCACACCCATTCATCTCCATAAACGCGCTGAAACTCCCCATTCAGAAATAAGTAAGCCGTAGAGGGCCTGTCCCAGTACAAAGAGTTCCCGGCCTGTACCTCAATACCGTTGTACAACTGATGTCCCAGTTGAAAGGAGAGTATATCCGTTCGCCTGTTACGTGCCTGCTGCAAGGGAACGGTGTAAGTAATAATCAATCCATTGGTATAATACCTATCCTGCCCGTTCATCAGATACACATCATTGTCACTCTGAAATTCCAGCAAATGCGGAAGACGTTCCTGCGAAAATGCAGATGACAGAAACGTGGTGAACACAACAAACCCGATAGAAAAGCGACAAATAAATCTATTAATCTTAAAAAGCATTGTAATATTTCGGATATAGGTCCACTAATATGGCAAGTTAAATATTTTATCCAAATTAGAATATCACCTAAGTGTTAAAAAAGAGCATTTTAGTTAATCTGTTTAAAATAATTCTAAATAAGGTCCAGAATTTGGTTTTTTACTTACTTCCATTCGTATTTCGTAATTTTGCAGTTGATTTAGTGCATTTAAAAATGAAAAAGAGTTCGATCATATTAATTATCATCATTGCGATTGCAATAGCCATGATCTTAGTGATTTACACAGATTCCAGTACATATTCCACGTTCACACAAGCGAAAGAGAAAAAGACTGAACTGTATGTTGTCGGCGTTTTGAATAAGGAGAAACAACTCCATTATGAGCCAACTAAAGATGCCAATCACTTTTCGTTCTATATGTATGACAATGACAGTACCGAATGTCAGGTCGTATTTAACGGTGCAAAACCGCAGGATATCGAACGTTCAGAACAAATTGTATTAACAGGAAAAATGGAAGGAAACATTTTTCATGCAAGTAAAATACTTATGAAGTGTCCTTCCAAATACAATCAGGATCAGATAGAAGTAACTGAATCTGCCGCTACTCCAAAAACAGCATCTATACAATAATTAGAAGTATCATTTATCTTAAACAATGGACGTAAATTACGTTGGTGAACACCTACTACCGGGCAAAATAGGACAATTCTTTGTTATCCTTGCTTTTGGTTCGGCACTTTTATCATTTATCAGCTACTATTTTTCTACACGGAATCCGGAAGACAGTTCCTGGAAAAGAATAGCAAGAATAGGCGTCTGGGTAAATGCTGCATCTGTTG
Organism: Sphingobacterium sp. UBA5789; assembly: GCF_002418355.1. Classification (NCBI taxonomy): domain Bacteria; kingdom Pseudomonadati; phylum Bacteroidota; class Sphingobacteriia; order Sphingobacteriales; family Sphingobacteriaceae; genus Sphingobacterium; species Sphingobacterium sp. UBA5789. The sequence continues at coordinate 82,961 of NZ_DIDX01000006.1, forward strand.
TCGCTATCGGAGCGATGTTGTTTTATATTATTTACAATCATCTCTTTGAATACCATTATGCCTGGTCGCATTCGTCCAAAGCACTTCCAACACATTATATTATTTCCAGCTTTTGGGAAGGTCAGGAAGGAAGCTTCTGGCTATGGACATTCTGGCAAGTTGTTCTTTCCAGCATACTATTGTTTAAAGCAAAGACATGGGAAAGTCCGGTTATGACTTTTGTCATGCTTTGTCAGGCATTTCTGGCCTCTATGCTGCTAGGTATAGAATTATTTGGCTACAGAGTAGGAAGCTCGCCTTTCATCCTGTTAAGAAATGCACTTGAAGCTCCGATTTTCAGCGATCCGAACTATCTGTCAATGATAGCTGACGGAAATGGATTAAATCCGCTTTTACAAAACTATTGGATGGTTATCCACCCTCCTACCCTTTTTCTGGGCTTTGCATCCATGATTGTTCCATTCGCTTACGCTGCTGCAGGACTTTGGACTAAACGCTATAAAGAATGGATCGTACCAGGATTGCCATGGGGGATGTTTGCTGTAATGATTCTTGGAGTAGGTATTATTATGGGTTCATTCTGGGCGTATGAAGCACTTAATTTTGGAGGTTTCTGGGCCTGGGATCCGGTAGAGAATGCATCCATTATTCCATGGTTTACCCTTATTGCGGCCGTACACGTTATGGTAGCCTATAAAAACTCCGGCCATTCTTACTTTACAGCTACTTTTTTAGCTTTGGTCAGCTTTGTACTTGTAATCTACGCATCATACCTTACAAGAAGTGGTATTTTGGGCGAAACATCCGTACACTCTTTTACGAGTCTTGGAATGTCCAGTCAGCTCATCGTATTCAATGTGGCATTCTTAGCTATCATGGTCATATTACTGGTCGTGCGTAAAAAAGAAATGCCGAGCTCACAAAAAGAAGAAGATATCTATTCGCGCGAATTCTGGTTGTTTATAGGAGCCTTAGTATTAACGGTAGCCTGTGTACAGATTATCTCTACGACATCCATACCGGTATACAATGCTATATTCAAAACTGACGTAGCACCTCCGATAGATCCTATACCTCATTATAATAAGTGGCAGGGAGCTTTTGCAGTAGTGGTACTAATCCTTACTGCATTCACACAGTTTCTTAAATACAAACGTACCGATTCCAGAAAATTTTTCGCAGCAACTGTCGCCTCCCTGATTATTGCATTATTGCTTACAGCCGGTATTGTCTATATCACTAAAATATACAGCAATTTCATGTATATCCTGATTGCATTTGCCAGCATATTCAGTGTTCTTGCCAATCTGCGCATTCTCGGAGATGCTTTCAAAGGAAAATGGAGATTAGCCGGATCGGCAGTGGCGCATATCGGATTTGCACTACTTGTATTAGGCGCATTGGTGGCAGCAGCTACCAATCAGGTTATTTCGGTAAACAACAGTGGGTATATAGCTGTTGCAGGATTTGATAAAGTTGAAAAACCCGGAGAAAACCTGTTCCTTACAGAAGGAGAACCCGTTCAAATGGGAGAATATCGTCTGACATATATCGGGGATAGTGTAGCCAGTCCAAATGTCTTCTACAAGATCAAATATGAAAAACTGGATGAAGAGACAGGAAAAGTAAAAGAAGATTTTGTACTGATGCCGTTTGCACAGAACAACCCTAAAATGGGAGGGTTGATCGGTACACCATCGACTAAGCACTACATCACGCATGATATTTATACGCTGATCACAGCTGCACAGGCCGACACGCAATCCCAGGCAGCAGGCAAGGATAAAGATGAAAAATCCAGTTTTGATGATTACGAAGAGCCTGCAACTTATCAGGTGAATATAGGCGATACGCTACGCTATCGGAATGGCTATTTCGTCATTGAAGGTGTCAATAAGAATGCAACATTGAATAAGATTCCAAAAGCTCCTGAAGATGTACTGGTAGGTCTGAAAATAAAGGTTGTATCTAAGAATGATAAAAAATATGAAGCTGAGCCGATATTTCTGATTAAGGGCGGAAATACATTTGACTTCAATAAAGATATCGAAGAAGAAGGATTAAGATTCCGGTTCACCAATATTATTCCTCAACAGGATAAACTGGAAATCATGGTATATCAGAAGCCTTTGCCTGAGAAAAAATGGATTGTATTCAAAGCGATCAAGTTCCCGTATATCAACTTTTTCTGGTGCGGAACGATTGTCATGACGATCGGTTTCATTATGTCGATTTATCGCCGAATCAAAGACGAAAAAGTAAAAAAACAACCTGCTAAAGCATGAAAATCGTAATCCTCGGAAGCGGCAATGTAGCGAATCATTTTGCCCTTCGCTTTGATCAGTTAGGATATCAGATCGTACAGGTATATAGTCGTCGTAAAGCCAATGCTCAAGCATTGGCTTTACGCTTTAATGCTATTGCTACAGATGATCTCGATACGGTAGACAGATTTGCAGATCTTTACGTGATTGCTGTAAGTGACGAGGCCATTCCCGAAGTAGCAGCGCATTTGCCCGCAGATATAGACGGAATAGTTGTTCACACATCTGGAGCTACAGACTTAAGTATTTTACAGGTATTTACGCATTCGGGAGTATTGTATCCGGTACAAAGCATTTCCAAGAATATAGAAACAGATTTTGCACAGATTCCAATTGGAGTAGAAGCTAATGATACCAGTACTATGGAAAGCTTGTGGAAAATTGCGAAAGCACTATCTGATCATGCATTCGAGTGTAATAGTAAGCAGCGTATGGCTTTACACGTATCAGCCGTAATCGTAAACAATTTCTCCAACATCCTCTATCAGCTCTCCTATGAGATTATGCAGGATAATAATTTATCTTTCGGACTCCTTCTTCCCATTATACAGGAGACTGCTAAAAAAGTGCAAAATAAGCCGCCAATTGATGGACAAACCGGCCCGGCAATACGAAATGACAATATTACGATAAATAAGCATTTAAACTTTCTCAGAGAGAATCCTCCCCTGCAAACAATCTATCAACAATTGACATTGGAAATTGCCAAAAGAAGAGACAAGTAATCGTTTCATTGCAAATCAAACAAATCTTTTCATAACCGTTCAAATATTTCTTTTTGAACAGTATACTTTCTAATTTTGTTGCTTTATTCATTGAAGGAATGGCAACTTATAACGTTGCTATTTTAGCATTCAATTTTAAAATTTATGCTTTTACCAACATTTATAATTCCACACCACAACTTGCTAGCGTAAATCTTAGCACCCTATTTGCTATAACAATAACAAACTTTATAACATCATAGATTATGCCTGTTAGAAATCTAATCATCGGAACCATTGCTTTAGTTAATTTCATTATCATTTCCTTTGGACTGATTTTCACTTCCAACTGGTTTTGGCTATTAATTATTCCATTTCCAATGCTACTGATCGCTGTGTACCACACGATCCAAACTAAACATGCGATTTTGAAAAACTATCCATTGGTTGGATATTTCAGATTTTTCTTCGAATCTATTCGTCCGGAAATGAGACAATATTTTTGGGAATCAGATACAGATGGTCGTCCTTTCAGCAGACGTCAGCGTTCTATCGTGTATCAACGTGCAAAAAATGAACGGGAAACGGTAGCTTTCGGAATGCAGAGTGATCCCAATGCTATTGGCAATGAATGGGTGGCACACTCCGTTTTCCCTTGCCATATCAACAATCACGACCTGCGCACCACAGTAGGTAACTCACAATGTAAACAGCCTTACAGCCTTAGCGTATTTAATATCTCGGCTATGAGTTACGGTGCATTAAGTAAAACAGCTATTACAGCCCTGAATAAAGGAGCCGGATTACAAAATTTTGCACATAATACAGGTGAGGGTGGTATCAGTGAATATCACGTAAATGGCGGAGATCTGATCTGGCAGGTCGGAACGGGTTATTTTGGATGTCGTAATGAGGACGGTAAATTTGACGATAAGCTTTTTGAAGAAAAATCAAATCGTCCTTATGTAAAAATGGTGGAGTTAAAACTATCTCAGGGAGCTAAACCGGGTCACGGAGGTATATTGCCCGCAGCCAAAAACACACCTGAGATCGCAGCGATTCGTCATGTCATACCAGGTACAGATGTAATGTCGCCACCGGCGCACAGCGCATTTTCTACACCGGAAGAAATGATGTTGTTCATTCAGCACATGCGTGATCTTTCAAATGGTAAACCAATTGGGTTTAAAATATGTATAGGAGATAAGCAGGAATTCATTGACATCTGTCATGCTATGCAGATTACTCAGATTGTACCCGACTTCATCTCGATCGACGGATCCGAAGGGGGTACAGGAGCTGCACCTCTTGAATTCACCGACAACCTTGGTATGCCTTTATATGATGCTTTGACATTTGTCACTAAGACATTAATTGCATTCGGATTGAAGAAACACATCAAAATTTTGGTCTCTAGCCGTATTGTAACCGGATTTGATTTACTTAAAGCGATTGCTTTGGGAGCAGATGCATGTTACAGTGCCAGAGGAATGATGTTCGCATTGGGTTGCATACAAGCACTGAAATGTAACGAAGATGTGTGTCCGGTAGGAGTTGCAACTCAAAAACCAAATCTTTACAAAGGATTGGATGTCGAAAATAAATATGTACGTGTAGCGCAGTTCCATCGCAATACATTACGCGCAACTGTAGAAATTATGGAGGCCTGTGGTTTTAAAACATTAAACGATGTTTCAGCAGACAAGTTTTTCCGTAAGGTAGATAACAGAACGACAATGAGTTTTGAAGAAATCTATTTTGGATCTGAAGGAAAGCTGATCAACAGTCATACTGATTTTGCTCCTAAAGTGTTCAACTAAGTAAAAAACAAAAGCCCAGTTCTAAGAATTGGGCTTTTGTTTTATTTGAGGTTAACGTACACTTTGGAAAGTGTATCGTGAGCACTGTGAATCGCTTCAGGCGATACCCCCGTCAGAGCTTCAGAAATTGTTTTCGAAGCCTGCTCCAGTCCTTTATGCTTTATTTGACGACCGGATTTAGTCAGATAGATTAAATTAGATCTGCGATCTCCCCTATCATTCACTCTGATCACTAAATTCAGCTTTTCCAGATTGTTGATCAATCTCGTCACACTAGGCTTGTCCCGAAAGGTGCGGTTTGCCAGTTCTTGCTGTGTCAGGCCCTCTTCCTGCCACAGATTGTAAAGAATGCTCCATTGTTCTGCGGTGATATTAATCCCCGATTCCTTCAGGTTTTGCTGCAATCTTCTGGTAAGCGCGGTTGTCGCCTTACCCGTCAGAAAATTAAAAAAATCTTCTGTGTAAATAGCCTCATTGGTAATCATGGTTTTGGTTTGGTTTAAGTTGTTTATGCAAATAAAACAAATCGGTTTTACATTAGCAATTAAAAACATTACTTTTATTACATCTAATATTCTTATCTTTAAAGATATATGGAGCAATTTTTCCCCTTACTGATTGGTTTAGCAGTTTTTGCTTATAAAATTTACGAGAATTTTAATAAGCAAAAAAAAGAGGCAGAGCAACGCATGCGTCAGCAAAAAAGACCTGTGCAACAGCAGTATAGCCCAAAACCTGTTCCTGCAACACCTCCTCCTCCACCAGTTGTAAAAAAAGAAAAGTACAGCACTATGAGTCACCAAAAGGCTGCTCAGGCTAACAATGAAGTTCCATTGGAAGTATTGAAACTAAGAGAGGAAAGAGAACGTATGAAATCGGATAAAAAGATACATGTTCCGATTCCTGTATCAGCATCAAAGGAAGAGAAAGTAGTTTTTGACCTGAGACAGGCCGTAATCCAGCAAGCTATACTGGAAAGACCTTATCAATAAGCCCTGAAACCTTTTTTATTTAAGTAAGAAATCGTCCCCGTCTTTCAGAAATGGAAATTCAGCTCTTGCTGTAATCAGATCTTTAGGATTGAGTGTAAATGTATACAGATCCTCATCTTCAGGTTTGTAATAGACTACATCTCCCATTGGTGAGATACACATAGAGCCACCGGAATAATAGATTTCATTACCATCATAACCAACCCTGTTGACACCGATTACAAACGCTTGATTTTCAATAGCTCTCGCCGGGATCAGACTTCTCCAATGTCCCGAACGCTTATCCGGCCAGCTGGCTATGTATACTAATAAATCGTATGCTTCATTCTGATTGCGGGACCATACCGGGAAGCGAAGGTCATAACAGATCATCGGACAGATCTTCCAACCTTTTAATTGTAAAATAACACGCTGATTACCAGGTTCAAAATACTGATCTTCGCCTGCCATCCCGAAAAGATGCCTTTTATCATATTTGACAAAACTTCCATTCGGAGACATCCACACAAACCGGTTATAATACTTTCCTTCTTCCTGAATAATAAGAGATCCTGCGACTACACAATCAAATTTCTTAGACATTTCATAAAGCCAGTGCATAGTAGGGCCATCCATGGTTTCTGCACATTTTTCTACATTATTTGTAAATCCTGTGTTGAACATTTCCGGCAATAAGATCAAGTCCGTCTTCTCCCGTAGTGAAGATAACCTGAGCTCGAGGTTATTAAGGTTCTTCTCTACATTCTCCCAAAATAAATATGCTTGAAATATAGTAATCTTTATTGTCTCCATGTATGCCTTTCGATGCGCTTTATTTAACTATTTGATTGTTTTTACAATATGGTAAAAATAGCCGATTTATCATAATTAAAAATTATGTTATTGAATTCGGTTCAATAGATTCTCTGCTAATGTGATCAACTCAGCCTTTCTTTCTGAAGGTACATTGATTTTTGCTAATGTATCAAAAGCGAGCGTTGTAAAATATTCTTTCTTTTTATTAGCTAACGTCGAAATATCGTATTTAGCGTAAAATTGTTTCATTAATTCCACCTTGTCCGGTTCCTGTTCAAGATCTGCAGCCAAAAGATTCTGAATATGAGGAAGATCCGTCCCGGAAGCATATTCCAGCAATTTAATCAGTAAAAATGTCTTCTTATTTGCAATGATATCTCCCCCCACTTGCTTACCAAAGGTTTCGGGATCTCCATACACATCCAGAATATCATCCTGAAGCTGAAAGGCAATACCTACATTTACTCCAAAGTCGTAAATCAATTCCTGTTGCTCAACGGATGCTTGTGCAATAATTGCTCCCATACGAAGTGCCCCTCCAAGTAATACGGAAGTTTTAAGCCTGATCATATGCAGATATTGTTGCTCTGTCACCTGATCCAGCGATTCAAAATCCATATCCAGTTGCTGTCCTTCACAGACTTCAGTGGCTACTTTATTGAATGTAGTAAGCAGATCCGGCAGATTTTCTTTGGGACATTTGGCAACTTGTTCATATGCCTTCACTAATAAGCCATCCCCCGAAAGAATAGCAACACTGTCATTCCATTTTTCATGTACGGTCAACTGACCTCTTCTCAGCGGAGCTTTATCCATAATATCATCATGGATCAGTGAAAAATTATGAAAATACTCTATGGCCAAAGCAGCAGGTACTACTTTTCCCATATCTTCCTCCCCGAATAGCTGAGCACCCATCAATGTCAGTACTGGTCGTACCTGTTTACCTTTTAAAGTCAGGATATAACGGATAGGATCATACATATTTGCTGGTTCCAGCGGAAAAACCGCAGAGGTAAGTGCTTCTTGAACGTAACGGGAAAGAGTGATACTTGTATTCATAGTTTTTCGTTGTACCTGCGAAGATAATAATTAGTCAGCAGTATTAGGTATCCGGTATTACATAGACTATCCCTTCACTAACAGAATTATTAGGACAAACACCTGTAGTCCCGTTTTTAATTTCTAATTTTAACTTTTGATTCTATCGTTTTGCGTATTCTAATTATTCATAATCATTATCAGGATCTTGGAGGAGAAGACACCGTCTTCCATCAGGAAGCATTGGCCTTGCAGGAAACGGATGAAGTATTTACCTTGACCTTTACAAATAAAAAAGGCATAAAAGGATTATTTCAATTTCTGCTGAGCCCCTGGAATATTTTTGCAGCACAGAAAGTAAAGAGGAAAATAAAAGAAGTAAATCCGGATATTATCCACTTTCATAATACACAATACGCATGTGGTCCGCTAGCCATACGCTATGCAAAAAAAAGTGGTAAAGCGCTGGTAATGTCTTTGCATAATTTCAGATTGTTATGTCCCTCAGCTACTCTTTTCTACAGAAATAACTTATTCACAGATAGTATCAACCAAAATTTCCCCTGGACCGCAGTACGGAATAAAGTATTGGATCATTCCCTGTTGAAGACGTTCTGGACAGCTTTCAGCTATTGGTTTCATCGTAAGTCAGGCACCTGGAATTTGATAGACCGGTATATGGTACTGGCCGAATTCTCAAGAAAACTGTTTATCAGCAGTACCTTGCCTGTCGACCATAATAAGTTTGTAGTGAAACCAAACTTCTTTGATCCAATAGCACTTACACAAACGGCAAACAGAGAGGACCACTTTCTTTATATCGGTCGTCTGTCTTCTGAAAAGGGCATTATCAATCTGCTTCAGGCACTTTCGGGTACCCCGGTCAAATTAAAGATCGCAGGTACAGGACCTCAGTTACCTGAGGTGAAGGAGCATATCGCTCATAATCCTAATTTGACTTATCTGGGCTTACTCAACAAGTCCGAAATAGCAAATGAGCTGGCAACATGCAAAGCATTAATGGTTCCTTCCGTATGTTATGAAGGAGGTGTACCCATTACCATATTAGAGGCCATGAGTTATTACACACCTGTATTGGCAAGTAATATTGGGGCTATTCCGGATATTATAAAATCAGGAGAAACAGGCTTTTTATTTGATCCACAGACAGCACAATCGGTACAGGATAGTATTGCTCAGCTTAATTTATTATCAGAAGAACAGCATAAAGATCTGGTGCAGCAGGCTTACCGGGTATATGAAGGTCATTTCACTCGTGACATTGTGATTAGAAAACTGCGCTCAGAATATCAAAACCTTATAGCAATTAAGTCGTAACTTTGCATTATGAGTATCATTTTTTTAGACAGATTAAATCTGGGTCCGGAGATTCAGAAGGTACTGGAGACCATTTATGATCCGGAATTAAAACCAGCCAACATTGTAGATCTGGGATTGATCTATGAAGTTATCACAAAAGAGGACGGTACTGCTAAGATCGTCATGACGCTGACTGCTCCGGGTTGTCCTGTGGCAGGAGAAATTATGGACGAGGTTCAACGCAAAGTTGCCGGAATAGAAGGAGTAAAAGAAGCATTGGTAGAATTGACCTTTGATCCGCCATGGACTAAAGACATGATGACTGAAGAAGCAAAACTGGAACTGGGATTTTTATAGCAGTGCATAAGACAAATTGTCTTATGCCTCCTGATTCCCTTCCAGATCACTTAGTTTCTTGACTGGCTTAGCCTGTATCTGATCTTTGCCAAATAATTTGTTCCATATGTTTCTGGATTCTTTTGTAAATAAAGGAGAAACAATAGATAAGATCAGTACATAAACAACTACAAAAGACTGCAGAACGGGCAGTAATCCTCCTGCTTTACCTATATTCGCCATAATAATAGAGAACTCTCCTCTTGCAGATAAGGTAAAACCAATATCAAATGAAACACGTGGTTTCATTCCTGAAAATTTAGAAGCAAAATATCCGGAAACTAAGTTGCCCGCTATCGTAACAACTGCTGCTATCGCAGCCCACATCACCGCTCCGCCCAGCGACATCATATCTATCGACAATCCAAAACTAAAGAAGAACATCGCCCCAAAGAAATCTTTATAAGGCAGCACCATAGCTTCGATTTTCTTGATGTATTGTGAATCTGCCAGTACCAATCCGGCCATTAATGCACCGATAGCTTCAGCAACGTGGATTGTTTCTGAAAATCCCGCCACCAAAAACAGTAATGCAAAGATGAGCAGAATAAATAATTCAGAGGACTTTACCTGCAGCAACTTATCAATGGCAGGCACAAGCTTACGCCCTACAATGAGGAACACCAGAATAAAACCCAGCGCCAGCAGTGAAGTGCCGGCTACAGTCCAGAATGAGCTGCTTCCTGTTAGAATCAACCCCGAAAGAAACGAGATATGCATGGCTATAAACAGATCATCAAACATGATCATACCCATAATAACCTCTGTCTCCGGATTGGCGGTACGTTTCAGATCCGTCAATACTTTTGCGACAATAGCAGTAGAAGAACTGGTCATAATCCCGCAAAGAACCATTGTCTCTTTGAAAGGCATATCCATCAGCCAGCCTATAAGCAATCCCGATACAAAATTCAGCAGTACATATACTGTCCCTCCTGTAACAATAGATTTGCCCGACTTGATCAATCTTCCGACAGAAAATTCCAAACCCAGATAAAACAAGAGAAACAATACACCGAGACGTCCCATAAAATCAATAAAGGGCTTACTTTCGGTGAATGTCAGATCTACTATTCCAAACTGCGGAGCATGCTGCCCTAATACCATCCCTATCAATATAAAAAAAGGTATAACCGAGAACTTCAACTTGTTTGCAATAAAACCAACAATTGCAACAAGACCAACAGCGATACCGATTTCTAAAATAAGGGTAGTAGATAGCATAGAGTGAATTTAGTGATTAATGTAGGATTTCTTTAAGTGCTTTGATATTACTCCGTTTTCCGGCAATAACCAACGTAGTGCCCGGACTGATTTCATAATCGGGTCCTGGATTAATAACTGTATCCGTATCTCTGATACCCGCAATAATACTGGCACCTGTATTTTTACGGACAGCCAGTTCACCGATTGTTTTATTACAGCTTACATCTGTCCCTACGACCTTGTACCATTCTATTATCAAGTCATCTAATGCGACTTCGATAGTCTCTAAAGCCTTAGGTTTGTAGGATAATCCTCCTATAATACCAGCAACCTGTCTTGACTCTTCATCGGTAAGGGTCATCACACAGCGAGACTCATTCTCTTCCGCATCATAACGATAAAGTTCTCTTCGACCATCATCATGAATAACTACAACCATACTGTCTCCAGCATCCGTTTCTATTTGATACTTTTTACCAATACCAATAAGATCAGATTCTCTTACAATTGACATAATGTAAATGATTAGGGATAAAAAAAAGTAATAAAACGGCATTTACTTAAGACCCGTTTATTACAAATATAACCAAAAAATGCTTAAAATTAAAGATAAATAGTGCAGGATCACCCTGAAAAACACCAAAATGACCCTATGATGGATAAAACCGCTTATCTGGCTTCCACCAGTTTGTAGGTACCGTCTTCTTTCTGCTGACTTCTTCCTACTGCTATACTCTTGGAGTGATAAAACAGAAATACCCAATCGTTCGGAGCACCTTCTTCCCAATATTCCTGACGCAAATCTTTTGCTTTCCTGCCATCATAATCATACTTTGCTATATAATTATGAAATATTTCTTCAGGCTCAGGAAGTACATCACCACCAAAGAAATAATGCTCACCACCCGTTTCAATATGAAAAACCTGATGATGAGGGGTATGTCCTCCATTTCGCTCATAACTGATTTCATTATTCACGATTCCGTCCCCTTCTACCAGTACCAGATTTCCGCTACGTTGAATCACATCAAAGATATCCGTCTTGTAAGATGAAGAATTCCCGCTAAAGGCATCTTCCCATTCTCCACGCTGCACAATATACTCGGCCTCAGGGAATGCAATCCGTCCGACACCATCCTTAAATTCAACCATACCACCTGTATGATCTTTATGAAGATGGGACATCAGTACAAATTTTACATCTGATGGTTCAAAACCAAGTCTGCGTATATTATTATGGATAATCAGATTTCCGGCATTGTCTGTCTGTCCCAATCCCGCATCACACAAAATCAAGCCTGCTGAAGACTCAATCAGAAAGGGATGAACATGCACAAACATAGATCCCGGTCTGTCTTTGGGATCGTCCTTATTTTTATCAAACGGAATAAATTTTTTAGAGGAATCAACTGAAAAAGAGCCTTCAAAAAGCGAATTTGCCTGTATCATATTTATATACTTGGAAATATGGGAGTTATGATTTTAACATTTTGAGTTACTGTCCAAAGATTAGGTAAGTAGCATTTCAAAACGTATATTTACACGTTAAATCAAGGCAAAGATATGCAAAAAAGGTGGGTACTGAAGTCTAAATCTGAACATAACAAAGTCATAAAACTGAGTGATGAATTAGGTATCAGTACTGTACTTTCCGAATTGCTTATCGCCCGTGAAATCGAAACGTTCGATCAGGCACGTACCTTTTTCAGACCATCTTTAGAAGAGCTTCATGATCCTTTCCTGATGAAAGACATGGACATTGCCATCTCCCGCATTGAAAAAGCGATCGGTAATAATGAAAAAATTCTGATTTATGGAGATTATGATGTTGACGGTACAACCGCAGTAGCCGTCGTTTATAATTTTTTCAGAGAATTCCATTCCCGTATAGAGTTTTATATTCCGGATCGATATGCCGAAGGATATGGTATATCCATGCAGGGCGTTGACTATGCGGCCGAGAACGGATTTTCTTTAATTATAGCTTTAGATTGCGGTATCAAAGCTAATGATAAAATCGATTATGCGAATGCCAGAAATGTTGATTTTATTATAGGAGACCACCATTTACCTGGAGATGTTCTTCCGAATGCAATTGCAGTGCTGGATCCCAAACGGGAGGATTGCCCTTATCCTTACAAGGAGCTTTCCGGATGTGGGATAGGCTTCAAGATCATTCAGGCTTTTATCCAGAAAAACGGAATGGATATCCAGCAATGTTATCAGTTTCTGGATTTGGTAGCCGTCAGTATTGCTTCAGATATTGTACCTATAACTGGTGAAAACAGGATATTGACGCATTTCGGATTACAGAAACTGAACACCAATCCTTGCTGTGGATTACAGGCATTAATCAATCTGTCCTCTAATAAAACAGGGACTTTTACCGTCAATGATATTGTTTTTCAAATCGGGCCGCGTATCAATGCAGCCGGAAGAATAGATCACGCCAAGGATGCAGTTAAACTCCTCATATCCAAATCGCTGCAGGAGGCAAAAGATTTCTCCGAAAGCATTGACGATCAAAACAATGTCCGAAAGGATTTTGATCTCAGAATTACGGAAGAAGCGTTAGCCCTGATCGATGAAAGTGAAAATCTAAAAGCCCGCAAATCGACAGTATTGTTCAAATCAGACTGGCACAAAGGTGTGATAGGTATCGTCGCTTCCCGTCTTACTGAAAAATACTACAGACCTACTATTATTCTGACACAGACCAACGGACATGTTGCCGGATCTGCGCGATCGGTCATCGGATTTGACCTGTATGAAGCTTTGAGTGAATGCAGTGACCTACTGGATCAGTTTGGAGGGCATAAATACGCTGCCGGACTGACGATGAAGCTGGAAAATGTCAGCTCTTTTCAGCAAAAATTTGAAGACGTTGTTAATACGCTTATTAAACCTGAAATGCTGCAACAGGAGGTGCTGATCGAACTTACCATTCCATTATCGGAAATAACATCCCGATTCTTCAAAATCTTAAAGCAATTTGAACCTTTCGGGCCTCAAAATGACGCTCCTATCTTTCTGACTAAAAAAGTGGTTGTCATCGGAAATGCGTATCTTGTAGGAACCAACCATATCAAAATGACCATTCGTCAGGAAGATTCGGCAGCCTTTGATTGTATAGGCTTTGGATTAGCCGAACATATTGCGCATATCAATAGCGGAAAACCGTTTGATATCTGCTACGTCATTGAAGAGAATAACTGGAGGGGCAAGAAGAATTTGCAATTAAATATAAAAGCAATACGATATTAAATATATTTGTAAAGCATCAGTTTTGAAATACATACATTCATGATCTTAAAAGCAGAACATCTTATCAAGAAGTATAAGCAACGTGTCGTTGTGAATGATGTTTCTTTTCATGTGGAACAAGGTGAAATCGTTGGTTTATTAGGCCCGAACGGAGCCGGAAAGACCACCTCTTTTTATATGATTGTGGGGCTGATAAAACCCAATGAAGGTCATGTATTTTTGGACGATCAGGAAATCACAAGCGATGCCATGTATCAGCGTGCGCAAAAAGGAATCGGTTATCTGGCTCAGGAAGCTTCCGTATTTCGAAAGCTGTCTGTAGAAAATAATATTCTGGCTGTCCTGGAGATCCATTACCCCAATAAGGAAGAGCGTCTGGCGAAACTGGAAGAACTTCTTTCGGAGTTCAGTCTGCACCGTGTTCGCAAGAACAGAGGAGACCTGTTGTCCGGAGGAGAGCGCCGGCGGACTGAGATTGCCCGTGCTTTAGCAGCTAATCCATCATTTATCCTGCTGGATGAGCCTTTTGCAGGGGTAGATCCTATAGCCGTGGAAGAAATCCAAACGATTGTCTCCAAACTAAAAACCCGGAATATCGGAATTCTGATTACTGACCACAATGTTCAGGAGACATTGTCCATCACGGACAGAGCTTATCTACTGACGGAAGGAAAAATTATGTTAACCGGTACACCGGAAGAAATCGCAGATAACGAACTGGCCCGTAAATTCTACCTCGGCCGTCATTTCGAGCTCAGAAGAAAAAAACTATAATATTCTAAATCGCTGATATAGACTATGGCATTACTAAATTCACTCTTCACCTGGTTTTTAAAGAAAAGGATGCATCAGATAGACCTTTTCATCAAATACCCGCATGAAGTACAGGAAGAGTGGTTTCAGAGTCTGATATCAACTGCCGAAGCAACTGAATGGGGCAAGAAATATGATTATAAAAGTATTCTTACCCCTGAGGAGTTTAAGGAAAGAGTTCCTATCCAGGATTATGATTCGATTAAAGGTTATGTAGACCGGATGATTAAAGGAGAACAGAATATCCTTTGGCCATCTGATATTAAGTGGTTTGCAAAATCTTCAGGTACTACAGCCGATAAAAGTAAATTTATCCCCGTCAGTGAAGAAGCGCTGGAAGAATGTCACTATCAGGGAGGAAAAGATATGCTTTCTATCTATTGCCACAACAGACCGGAAAACAAACTTTTCACCGGCAAATCTGTAGTATTGGGAGGCAGTTCTCAGATTAACAGCTTCAACTCAGATTCCTACTACGGAGATCTGTCCTCTATTCTGATTCGAAATCTTCCATTCTGGGCAGAGTTCAAGCGAACCCCGAATACGGAGGTGACTCTTAATCCTAATTTTGAAGAAAAAATTGAAAATATCGCCAATATCACGATTAAGGAAAATGTAACCAGTCTGGCCGGAGTTCCGACCTGGAATGTAGTTATGGCAAAAAGAATACTGGAAATCACAGGAAAGAACAATTTACTGGAAGTCTGGCCTAATCTTGAATTTTACAGCCATGGCGGAGTCAGTTTCAAACCGTATCGTGAACAGTTCAAAAAACTGATACCTTCAGAGAACATGTATTATCTGGAGAATTACAATGCTTCTGAAGGCTATTTTGCTCTTCAGGATCGTTCTGATTCGGATGATCTGCTACTGATGTTAGATTACGGGGTTTACTACGAATTTTTACCTATTGAGAATCTGCATGATGAACATCCGAAGACCCTAAGTCTGGATCAGGTCGAGATCGGAAAAAACTATGCATTGATTATTTCTACCAATGCTGGATTGTGGAGATATATGATCGGAGATACAATCAAGTTTACGGATCTTTCTCCATATCGTATACAAGTATCGGGCAGAACAAAGCAATACATTAATACATTCGGAGAAGAAGTCATCGTTGATAATGCAGAAATGGCTGTTAATAAAGCTTGCGAACGGACACATGCTATTGTAAAAGATTATACAGCCGGACCAGTGTATTTCAAAGACGGAGAAGCGGGAGCACATGAGTGGATTATTGAATTCGAACAACAACCCGACAACTTCGAGCACTTCTGTCAGATTCTGGACGATACATTAAAATCTGTCAACTCAGATTATGAGGCCAAAAGATTCAAAAACATGGCTTTAGCTTTCCCGATTATCCATAATGCCCCTGAACACACCTTTTTCGGGTGGATGAAATCAAGAGATAAACTTGGTGGACAGAATAAAGTACCCCGATTATCCAATAACAGAGAATATCTGGAGCCAATACTGAAGTTAATGGGGAAATAACCTCAGGCTCGTCTGAAAATGACCGCAACCAGATAGGTTAAAAAACCATATATAAATTTCAATATCAGAACTGTACTCCTGATAGGCGAATCTCTAAAGGAAAGCTCTATATCCCGAGCATCCCTCCGACTATTTTCCCGATTTACCATATTAGTTATCAATAGGTTACAACCAAAAATAAACATTTAATCTATTATACAAGATTAATTTCATTTTCGTTCAAAGAAGTTAGATAAGAAATGTTCAATTTCTGCTCTGTCAGTTTGGGAAACCTGACACAGCTGATTAAGGTTTTATGGCTACCCGATAGAGGTATACAAAAAATCCTAAAATAAACCTGATCATCCCGACCTGCTCTATTTTATTACCTGAATTGTTTTTCATAGATGAAATATTTGGCATTAATAATTGATGTTATAGTTCAGATCAATCAGACTGATCTTCTACAAAACAAGCGGACTCTGAAAACTCAGCACCGGCTATGCTGAAATGTAACAACGGGAGATCGGGTTTTGTTTTAAAAAAAATAATATTTTTAAATCTAAACATTAAATCCAGAGCCAGTAGTTCTTTTCATTCTCAAAAAATTAAGGGCCAGAACTTTCATCCTGTGTTTCTTTTCCTTACATTAGCCTAAGAAATAAATTTTAAAGATGAGCGCGACAGAAACACATTCCATTCGCGTAGAGCCAACGCAACAATCAAGACTCTCGCAGGTAGATTTTAACAATCTAAAATTTGGAAAATATTTTTCAGACCACATGTTGGTGGCTGAATATGAAAACGGAGAATGGACAGATGTGAGTGTCGTCCCATTCGGAGACCTGACTATTAGCCCTTCCATGTCTGCATTACATTACGGACAAGCTATTTTTGAAGGAATCAAAGCCTATAAATTTGAAGACGGAACGGTCAGTATTTTCCGTCCGGAAAAGAACCTGGAACGCTTCAATAAATCAGCAGCCAGACTGGAGATGCCGGAAGTACCGGAAGAAATCTTTATAGGTGGATTAAAGAAACTGTTACAAGTTGACAAAAACTGGGTGCCGAATGTAGAAGGAACTTCCCTTTACATCAGACCTTTTATGTTTGGTACTGAAGCGGCATTAGGTGTTCATCCTTCTGCGACATATAAATTCATTATTATTACTTGTCCGGTAGGAGCATACTATAATAAACCTCTAAAGTTAAAGGTAGAGACTCATTATACCCGTGCAGCACAGGGTGGTGTGGGATTTTCAAAAAATGCCGGTAACTATGCATTATCTCTTTATCCTACACGCCTGGCAAATGATGAAGGCTTTGATCAGTTAATCTGGACAGATGCCAAAGAACATAAATATATTGAAGAAGCGGGTACGGCGAATCTGGTATTCCGTATAGGTGATACCATTATCACTCCTCATGATGACACTATCTTACATGGAGTGACAAGACGTACTATCATTGAACTGGCTCAACACTGGGGATATAAAGCAGAGCAACGCCATGTCTCTGTACAGGAATTGATTGACGGAATCAAAGAAGGAATCGTTACGGATGCATTCGCTGCAGGAACAGCTGCTACTTTAACACCTATATCTACTATCGGATTTAACGGTGAATTGTATGAACTGCCTGCGGTTGAGAATCGTGAGTTTTCAAACAAGGTATTGAGCTATCTGAATGATCTTCGCTATGGAAAAATTGAAGATCCGTTTGGCTGGAATCTGATTGTTTAAGCATCATACAGCAGATAAAATAAAAGGGAGAAANNTTTCTCCCTTTTATTTTATCTGCAAATTCGTATCAACTTTTACCGGGACACTAAAGAATCTGTATAACTGATAATTCCTTCCTGATCATCCGGCTCAAACCATCTCGTGCCGGTATCCTTCTTAAACCATGTAATCTGACGTTTGGCATACCGTCTGGAGTTTTGCTTTATCTTATCAACAGCTTCCTCCAATGAAATCTTACAAGCCAGGTAATCGAATATCTCTGCATAGCCAACAGTTAACAAAGCGGGTTTATCTCTGTAAGGCATCAATCCTTTCACTTCTTCTACCAATCCTGCCTGCATCATCAGCTCTACACGTTTATTAATACGGTTATACAATTTTGCACGGTCGGTATTCAGAGCAACTGTAATAATGTTAAAGGGACGCTTCGCAACAGTATGCTGACGGTAGAAAGAAAATGGCTTCCCTGTACTTTCATATACCTCCAGCGCACGAATAACACGTTGTGAATTGTCAATATCTACTTCAGAAAAATATACAGGGTCTACCTCTTGAAGGTAGTCCTGCAGGACTGCGATACCTTCTCTATCAAACCGCTCATTCAGCGCCTCCCGAATCCCGGGAAGAGGTTTAGGAAGATTATCAAGACCTTCACATACAGCCCTCACAAACAATCCCGAACCTCCGACCAGCACGACAACATCGTGATGTACAAACAGTTCTTCGAGTTTAGCAAGTGCATCTCTTTCAAAATCTCCTGCAGAGTATTCTTCACTGATGGAATGAGAATCCACAAAATGATGAGGTACACTTGCAAGCTCTTCTTTAGAAGGCTTAGCTGTACCTATACACATTTCTTTATAAAATTGCCTGGAGTCTGCGGAGAGGATCTCCGTCTTGTAATATTGTGCAATTTGTATAGCCATAGCTGTCTTCCCGACTGCGGTAGGACCGACTATGGCTATTAATGTCTTTTGTTTCACTTAGTATTCGTCTTCGACTCCTGAAGAGCCTTTTTCTTCTCCACCTTCTTCACTTTCTTCATCGTCAAACATGTCGTAGTCATCTTCTTCATCTACTCCATATTGTGTTTCTTCTTCATAATCTGCGGTATCATCATCCTCATCCAACGGAGTAGTAGGGGCTGCAAAAGCACCTAATGGCTTAGGGGCTGCTCCCACTGTTTTGAATACGACCGGATATTCTTTTCCGTCTTCCTCTTTCAGAATCTTGATTAACTCAACATGAAAGTCGTACGGGCGGTCAAAATTGTAGACATAATAAAATTTTTGATGAGGATCATCTATAAATTTACTCAGGCGGATATTCTCCATCAACAATACATCTGCACTAATCTTTCTTTCTGAAGGAAGAAGGGCGATTTCAGTTCCCTTTTTCCATTGATCATTACTGACATAAAATGAAGATGAAACCTCTGTCTCGTAAGTCGTGGTTTTGTGTATTGCATTATGTAAATCCAGAAAGCTCTGCTTTGAAAGCATATCAATCTCACGATAAACATCTTCGTAGTCTTCAAATGTAACTTTAAATCTGTATATGGCCATTGCTGTAACTATGTGAAATCTTTAATTTTTATTATATTGAATTGCAGTCTAAAATTACAATTTTATTTCTCTGAATAAAAATGAGATTATAGTACTAGCTTACGCTTAGCTTCCAATCCCATCTGTTTTGCCTGCTCCAGCATAAAATAATAAGCCTGCTCTTTCGAATT
The DNA here is from genome assembly GCF_002418355.1 of Sphingobacterium sp. UBA5789. Classification (NCBI taxonomy): domain Bacteria; kingdom Pseudomonadati; phylum Bacteroidota; class Sphingobacteriia; order Sphingobacteriales; family Sphingobacteriaceae; genus Sphingobacterium; species Sphingobacterium sp. UBA5789. The sequence continues at coordinate 102,592 of NZ_DIDX01000006.1, forward strand.
CGTAATATCTCCTTCTAATATCGCTTCCCGGATTGCATTCTTGATTTTCCCTACTTCTCTACCTGGTCCCAGATTGAACACGGTCATGATATCTTCCCCGGTAATAGGCGGCTGCCAGTTGCGGATCTGATCGCGTTCCTCGACATCTTTGAGTTTTTGCTTCACAAGTTCAAAGTTTTCTCTGTACTTTTTCTTCTTGTACTCATTCTTTGTTGTCACATCTGCATGACATAGGAGCATGAGCGCATCAATATCATTCCCTGCTTCGAACAACAGACGTCTGACCGCAGAATCTGTAACAATATCTTTGGCCAAAACGATAGGACGCAAATGCAGAAGCACCAGTTTCTGAACGAATTTCATCTTATCATGCAGGGGCAATTTGAGTTCTGCAAATAATTTTGGAACCATTCGGGCACCTTTATCTTCATGACCATGAAATGTCCAGCCTAGTTTTTTATCAAATCGCTTGGTGGCAGGCTTTGCAATATCGTGCATAATAGCTGCCCATCTCAGCCACAGATCATCGCTGTATTCAGCAACATTATCCAAGACTTCCAATGTATGGTAAAAATTGTCTTTATGCCCTTTACCTTCTACGATATCCACGCCATGTAATTGATACATGGCCGGAAATACAAGCTCCAGAAGTCCTGTATCAAACAGATATTTGAAACCAACAGAAGGTTTGTCTGACAGAATAATTTTATTCAACTCATCCGTAATCCGTTCTTTTGAAATAATGCTGATCCGTTCACGGGTATTATATATAGCTTCGATTGTTTGAATATCAATCTTGAATCCTAACTGGGAAGCAAAACGAATAGCACGCATCATTCTTAACGGATCGTCAGAAAAAGTTTCATGAGGAGCGAGTGGTGTGCGAATAATACGCTGTGCAATATCTTCTATGCCGTTGAACGGATCAAGTAAAGCTCCATAGTTATAAGCATTCAATGAATACGCCATAGCATTAATAGTAAAATCACGGCGATTCTGATCGTCTTCCAGCGTTCCGTTTTCTACTATTGGTTTTCGGGAATCAGAACGATAGGACTCTTTGCGCGCGCCTACAAATTCAATATTCAATCCGTCGTACACTAACATTGCTGTACCAAAACTTTTGTATACAGTCACTTTCGTTTTCAACTTCTCTCCTAGTTTATCAGCAAACTCGATTCCACTTCCTATCACAACAATATCCACATCATTCTTGAATGGTCTCCCCATTATTCGGTCGCGTACATATCCTCCGATAACATAGCATTCGGTACTAGTTTGTTGTGCTAAATCTTTGATAAGGGAGAAAATCGGATGTTGTAAATTGTCACTCATAGCTTGCCACGGTTCTCAAAAACCATTAAGTCTGCAAAAGTAAGGAATTTTATTATAAATCAGCACGCCCGGCAAACAAGACTGTTTACGAAGCGTAGTGATAAAGTCAGTGTCAAAAAATATTAGTCGCGGTCTTTGCTCAGCTTACGGAAGGCCAACGGATTAGCCGTTAGTTCAGCTTGCTCGCGACGACGCTCCACAATATGGACAGCTGTAAAAAGGGCTTCCATAAAGGAATCATGAGATGCGACATTCTTACCTGCAATATCATATCCTGTACCATGATCCGGAGAAGTCCGCACAATCGGTAAGCCTGCTGTAAAATTGACACCGGTTCTTGATGCAATATGTTTGAACGGAATAAGTCCCTGATCATGGTACATAGCCAGTACCGCATCAAATTTGGTATAAGTGTCACTGGCAAAAAAACCATCTGCCGGGTAAGGTCCGAAACAGAAAATCCCTTCTTCATTCGCCTTTTCTACTGCAGGCCGGATAATATCACGATCCTCTGTGCCTATTAATCCGTTATCACCGGCATGAGGATTAAGTCCTAACACTGCAATTTTGGGTTTTTGAATCCAAAAGTCTGTTTTCAGACTCTCATTCATCATCCTTAATTTATGCAGGATTGCATCTTCTTTAATAGCAGCAGAAACTTCATGAACCGGAATATGTCCCGTCACTACTCCTACCCTAAGCTCTTCACTGATCATAAACATCAATACATCATCCGCATTTGTCCTTGCCTGCAGATATTCTGTATGTCCCGGGAATTGGAATCCTTCCTGCTGGATATTATGTTTATTAATCGGAGCAGTCACTAAAGCATCTATTTTACCTGCATTCAGATCTTCAACAGCTTTTTCTAATGATAAAAAAGCATATTTACCGCCAGTTTCATTTTCTTCTCCAAGTGTAATCTTTACATCTTCCTGCCAGCAGTTGATCATATTTGCACGTTTCGGATTTGCCTGATCAGGTTCATTGATCACATTAAAGCTAAAATCGTTTATTCCGATAGCTTTACGATGAAATGAAGCAACTTTAGTATTGCCATAAACAATCGGAGTGAAGAATTCTAAAACCCGATTATCCATTAATGACTTGATAATTACTTCAAGGCCAACTCCGTTAACATCACCAATAGAAATCCCAATCTTTAGTTTCTCACGCATAATTATTTACTTTAATGCTTCAAAAATAATGAAAAATAATGTCAAATCTTAGGGTAAAACACAGGTTATCTAACGTTTTATTTTTATAATGGTTTTATTTAAAGCAGAATTTTAACAGGAAAGAATGGCTGTCATACTGCTTTTTTGTTCTATTTACAGATCTTTCCCGCCTTTTGTTAAAATAAATTTTGAGTAGTAATAAAATTTTACAATCTTCACGCTCTCGATTGGGGGGTTTAGCTCATTTGGCTAGAGCGCTTGCCTGGCAGGCAAGAGGTGACCGGTTCGAATCCGGTAATCTCCACCACTTTACTTAACAGCCTTTGGTTATCAGCCAAAGGCTGTTTCTATATAAACCAACCCTACTATGCCTATTAATAAAAACGTTTTTTGACCTATCACATCCCTAAGATGATTATCTTTGTCACAAAGAGATTAATATGAGTACAGTAAGAGCAAAAAAACATTTAGGACAACACTTTTTAAACGACAAAAATGCAGCACAGAAGATTGTGGATGCTTTAGATCCTAAATTGGGCTTTTCACAAGTACTTGAAGTAGGTCCGGGAATGGGCGTATTATCCGATTTTCTGCTTCAGAAATCCGAATACCAGACTTATTTAATTGATGTAGATGACGAATCTATCGAATTTTTAGCAGATAAATATCCGGAATTAGGAGATCGCTTGATTCATGGTGATTTCTTAGCATTGGATTTTTCAAAATATTTCGGACCAAAAATGGCTGTAATCGGGAATTTTCCTTACAACATTTCCTCTCAGATTCTTTTTAAGATACTGGATGAACGGCAACGTGTGGTCCAAATGACTGGCATGTTTCAAAAAGAAGTAGCCGAGCGCTGTACCGCCAAAGCAGGAAGTAAAGAATATGGTATCCTAAGTGTATTTCTGCAGGCTTATTACCATGTTGAATACCTGTTTACCGTTAAGGCAGGAGCCTTTACTCCTCCTCCTAAAGTACTTTCCGGTGTCATCCGCATGACACGCAATGAGAGAGAAGAGCTGGATTGTGATGAAAAACTATTCTGGAGAGTGGTCAAAGCAGGATTCAATCAGCGACGCAAGACTCTACGTAATTCTCTTTCGGGAGTTGTTCCAAAAGATAAAATGTCGGACAATCCATTGTATGAACTACGGGCTGAACGCTTATCTGTTGAAGATTTTGTTCAATTGACTAACGAAATTTCCGCTGTGAATTAAAAAAAAGTACTATGAAGCACTTTACAATTATTGGTGGAGGTGTAGCCGGATTGACAGCAGCAATTGGTCTGCAGAAAATCGGCATGCAAGCTACTGTTTATGAAGGTGCTCCTGTACTAAAAGGAATCGGAGCTGGATTTGGTCTTGCGGCAAATGCCATGAAGGCCTTAGAGTATCTTGGACTACGGACTGAAGTGATGGCTCTCGGGCATCTGCTGCCGGATTATAATATTCTGGATGAAAAAGGACAGATACTGGTTGCACCGGATACCTCTTCCATTTCGCAACGCTACAAACAGGACAATTTTGCAATCCATCGGGCGGATCTTCATCAATATCTCCTTTCTAAAATAGAACCTTCATCGTTGCAGCTCGGTTATCGGGCAGTCCAACTGCAACAACACCAGGAAAAGATTATCCTAACTTTTGACAATGGACATACTGTGGAGACAGACTATCTGCTGATTGCTGATGGTGTCAAATCGGCTTTAAGACAGCAGCTGATTCCCTCTTCTGCACCACGATACTCCGGATATACCTGCTGGCGGGCCACAATAGACAATTCGACTATACAGCTTGGCAAGGGATCTGAAACCTGGGGAGCTAAAGGCAGATTCGGTATGACCCCACTGGTGGGAAACAAAATTTACTGGTATGCCTGTATCAATACAAAAGCTAATAATCCGGTTTACAGAAACTGGAATATAGAAAATCTGCGACAACATTTTGCTTCTTATCACCATCCCATACCTGAGATATTAAACGAAACAGAGAATAGCCAGCTGATATGGAACGATATTATAGATATCAAACCATTGAATCAGCTAGCTTTCGGAAACATACTGCTAATGGGTGATGCCGGACATGCAACCACTCCCAATATGGGGCAAGGTGCCTGTCAGGCTATTGAGGATGTAGCTGTACTTATAGACGAACTGAAGAAAGACAAAACTATCGCGCAGGCTTTTCTGGATTTCGAAAAACGAAGATTATCCAGAACACGATATATTACCGAAACGTCCTGGACTATCGGTCAAGTTGCACAATGGCAAAACCCTGCTCTGATAGCCATGCGTAATTTTTTAATGAAAATTCTTCCGGAAAATCTTCAGCAGTACAAACTGAACAAGTTATTGAATGTTGATTTCATGGAAATAAATAATAAAAGATGAGTACGAAAGTTTTAATCGTCGATGACGTACATGAAGTTTTACTGGAAAAATTAAAAGCTGCCGGAATTGCATATGATTACCAACCGGAGATCACAAGAACTGAAGCTGAAAAGCAAATAAATGAATACTCGGGACTTGTGATCCGTTCAAAATTTCAGATAGATCAGGCTTTTATGGATCTTGCTCCCGGACTTTCTTTTATTGCCCGGGCAGGGGCAGGTATGGACAATATTGATGAAGCATATGCTGCTTCACGCAATATTATACTGATCAACGCTCCCGAAGGGAACCGCGATGCTGTAGGTGAACATATGACAGGCATGCTCCTTAGCCTTATGAACCATCTTAACCGTGGCCATCAGCAGATAAAAAACAGGCAATGGCTGCGTGAAGAAAATCGCGGTTATGAACTGAAAGGCAGAACTGTAGCATTGATCGGGTATGGTAATAACGGACAGGCAATGGCAAAAAAACTATCCGGATTTGAAGTCAATGTAATTGCTTATGACAAATATAAAACCGGATTTTCGGACGAATACGCCAGAGAAGTCTCTATGGAAGAAGTCGTTAAATATGCAGATGTGTTGAGTTTCCATATTCCATTGACCCGAGAAACCAAAGGTATGGTAGATCAGGAATATTTATTCCACTTCAGAAAGCCAATTTTCTTTTTGATGGGTGCAAGAGGGGGTATTGTTGATATTCCTGCTGTATTGAAAAATCTTGACAGCGGCCGGATCATTGCCGCAGCATTTGATGTTCTACCGCTAGAGAAATTCCCTTCCCTTGGCGAGCAACCCTGGTTTGAGGATCTGATGAACCGGGACAATGTACTGGTCAGTCCCCATGTTGCTGGATGGACTTTTGACAGTTATTATAAACTGTCTGCAGTCGTTGCAGATAAGGTAGTGGCATTCTTAAAATAAGCATTAAAGCAGGCTTACAGTTAAAAATACCAGCACAAACTGTAATATCAGGCTGAGATCCAACAGGTAGGCGTAATGATAGTGACCTTCCTTCCGGAAAACAAAAAATTTCAAAAAAGCGGCAATCAGTATATCTGTCAGTAACAACCCCAGCACAATTTGGGAGTTATAGCCTGTAATAGCGATCAAGGTAATATGAATAAGAAGTAAGGTATAGCACAGTCTTTTTGCCTTTTTCTCCCCCAGCATGTTGGGCAAGGTTTTGAGATGGTAATACGAATCCTGTGCAATATCCCGGATATCGAAAGGAAGAGTACAGATAATCAATAAAAGAAATTTTAATACGGCTAATGTTGCTAACAGTTGTATATCGATCATAATCCCACTGCTGAACAATTCAATGTATGGAAGGATAACACTGCTACAGACCCAAACTAAGGCTATATGGAAAATTTTTGCTCCCGGTAATTGTCTTAACCCTACTCTGCGTCCCTGATATCGAAATACCGGAAAACCATATAACACACTCAGCAGGCCGATAACACCCAAGAATAGAAAGGAATTAAAGTGTATCTGAAAAAGACAGTATAACAATATTCCTCCTGCTAAAACTGTATTGAGCCATAACACCCATTCATTCCCAAACACCCACCGGGTACGTGCGAATCTGGATTCTAGTGGATTTTTGGGTTTGGACCATACTAAACTAAAATTGTAAAGCATTAAGGTGGCAGCTCCCTCTACCAGTATAATGGCATAATCCATTGGTTGGCTGAAGACATAATATGTCAGTGCACACTGTGCCATCGCTGCCAATGCAATAAGCAGATTGGTATATATAGATATGTAAAACAGTTGTCTGAAAAATTTCATAAGGCTCAGCCTATTTCTTAATGCACCTATAACAATTGTGTTATATGGACACATAAATTTCGGCATTAGGGTTTTAAAAATTGATATTTCGTTGCAAAAAAAGTAAATTAGTGCTTCATTTATCCAAAATGGACAAATTGAATAAATATTTGTCCGATACCGATAAGTGGACAAATATAATTAAGTATAAACCAAAAAATAATATGAGTCTACAAATTAAATCATTTGAAGAATATCAGGATGTCTACAAAAAAAGTGTAGAAAATCCGGAAGAATTCTGGGCGGGGGTAGCTGAAAATTTCTTCTGGAAACGTAAATGGACAAATGTGCTGGACTGGAATTTTAAAGAGCCAAAGATTAAATGGTTTGAGGGAGGAAAAGTTAATATCACAGAAAACTGCCTGGATCGTCATATTTACAACCTTGGAGACAAACCTGCTATTATCTGGGAACCAAATGATCCGAATGAAGCACACCGTATCCTTTCATACAAGCAATTGCTTGCTAAAGTAGAGCAATTTGCGAATGTTCTTAAGAATAACAATGTCAGTAAGGGAGACCGTGTCTGTATTTATCTGCCGATGGTTCCGGAGCTGGTTATCGCTGTATTGGCCTGTGCTCGCATAGGAGCTATTCACTCTGTTGTATTCGGAGGATTTTCAGCTCAGTCTATTGCAGATCGTATTACAGATGCCGAGTGTAAACTGGTCGTCACATCTGATGGCAGTTTCCGGGGAAATAAAACCATTGAACTGAAAAGGATTGTAGATGATGCATTGATGCAATGTAAGTCCGTAGAAAGGGTAATCGTACTTACCAGAACCCGTACACCGGTATCTATGATTAAAGGACGTGACGTGTGGTGGGAAGATGAAATCAAAAAAGTGGAAACACAGGGAAATCCAGCCTGTCCTGCAGAAGAAATGGATGCAGAGGATACCTTATTTATTTTATACACTTCCGGATCTACAGGAAAGCCTAAAGGTGTGGTACATACGACCGGCGGATACATGGTATATGCGGGATACACTTTTGCTAATACTTTCCAGTATCAACCTGGAGAAGTTTATTTCTGTACAGCAGATATCGGCTGGATCACAGGACATACTTACATCGTCTACGGCCCCTTATCACAGGGCGCTACCTCATTAATGTTTGAAGGAATTCCTACATTCCCGGATGCAGGCAGATACTGGGATATTGTAGACAAGTTTAAAGTAAACATTTTATACACTGCTCCCACAGCAATCCGTTCGCTGATGGCCTTCGGAGATCAGTTTGTGGACAATAAGGATCTTTCTTCTATTAAAAAGCTTGGATCAGTAGGTGAGCCTATCAATGAAGAGGCATGGCACTGGTTTCACGATAAAATCGGAAAAGGTAAAGCTCCTATCGCAGATACCTGGTGGCAGACAGAGAATGGAGGGCACCTCATTACTCCTATTGCGGGTATCTCCCCTACAATACCGGGATATGCCATGTTGCCGCTACCAGGTGTACAGCCGGTGCTGGTAGACGAAAACGGAACAGAAATAGAAGGAAATGATGTTTCCGGAAATCTTTGTATCAAATTCCCTTGGCCGGGTATGCTGCGTACAACATGGGGTGATCATGAGAGATGTCGTCAAACCTATTTCTCTACTTACGAAAATATGTACTTCACAGGAGACGGATGTTACCGTAGCCCTGAAGGATATTATAAAATTACAGGTCGTGTTGATGATGTCTTAAATGTTTCGGGACACCGAATAGGTACTGCAGAAGTAGAAAATGCCATCAATATGCACTCTGATGTGGTCGAGTCTGCGATTGTAGGATACCCTCACCCGGTGAAAGGGCAAGGTATTTATGCATTTGTTATTGCAAATCATCATATAGATGAAAACAGTACTCGTCAGGATATTCTACAGACTATTACACGTATCATCGGAGCGATTGCCAAACCGGACATTATACAGTTTGTACCTGAGCTTCCAAAAACCAGATCAGGAAAGATCATGAGACGTATCCTTCGCAAAATTGCAGAAGGAGAAGTATCAAACCTTGGGGATATCTCTACATTACAGGATCCTAACATTGTCCAGACAATCGTAGAAGGAGCTGAAAAACTTAAGAAATAGTACAAAAAAAAGCGAGGCAACAAATATTGTCTCGCTTTTTTGTAAAAAACGCAATAAAAGCCTGATTTTTCGACAAAAATTTAGTATTTTGTTTCCCTAAGTAATACTTTAAAACAAAGACTAAATGCTATTTGCCGTTTTATCAGGACTAATAACATCGAGCCTTATTGTTCCGTTTGGGAGATTTCTGAAATCCAAATGGGGTTTTATTCTCGCTTTTTTGCCTTGCATCTTATTTCTATATTTCCTCCAGTATACAGCAGCTATAGTTGATGGAAATATTATTCAGCAGCACATTTCATGGGTACCGTCTCTTGGAGTTGACTTTCAGTTTCGTCTGGATGGGTTATCCCTGCTTTTTACATTTCTGATTACAGGGATCGGTACAGCCATTTTCCTGTACGCACGCTCCTACCTCAAAGGCTACCCTAATTTTGACCGCTTTTTTGGATTTCTATGCCTTTTCATGGCTGCCATGCTCGGGGTGGTGCTCTCTGACAATATTTTCCTGCTGTTTATCTTTTGGGAACTGACAAGTATCAGCTCTTTTTTCCTGATAGGCTTCAACAATGAGCAAAGTGATTCCCGAAAAAGTGCGCTGACAGCACTCAGCATTACCGGATTAGGCGGATTCTTTCTACTGGCCGGACTTACTTTAATTGGAAATATTGCAGATACCTATACTATTTCAGAATTAGTGGATAAGCGCTCCTTAATTATTGAGCATCCCTTATATCCGCTTATACTGGGACTTATATTTATAGGTGCTTTTACCAAATCAGCGCAATTTCCTTTTCATTTTTGGTTACCGGGTGCCATGAAGGCTCCGACTCCTGTTTCCGCTTACCTGCACTCTGCGACTATGGTAAAGGCCGGTATTTATTTACTGGCACGTTTCTTCCCTATTCTGGGTGGTACGGAATACTGGACTTATCCGCTTCTCATCATAGGTGGTATTACCATGCTATATGGCGCTATACATTCCCTCTTCAGAGTAGATATGAAAGGGGTGCTGGCCTATTCTACTATCTCCGCATTAGGCATATTGACCTTTCTGTTAGGTATGGGAACAAAAGAGGCCATTATAGCCGCTGCAGTATTTCTACTGGTACATGCTTTGTATAAAGCAACGTTATTCCTGATTACGGGGATTATCGATCATGAAACCGGCACACGAGACCTCAGTAAGTTACAGGGATTAAGAAAAGTTTTATTTCCGGTAGCTGTTGCGGGTCTCTTAGCTTCTCTTTCCAGTGCCGGAATGCCGCTTACTCTTGGTTTTATAGGCAAAGATCTTATTTATGATGCTACCTTGAAATTCGATACCCAATTAGCTCTTTTTGTAACAATAGCCGCAGTAGTCACGAATATTGGCCTCGTTGCAGCCGGATTTATGGCTGGAATAAAACCTTTTGCAGGAAAACTTCCGGATCAATTTAAAGATCTTCATTTACCTTACAAATCGATGTGGATCCCACCTCTGGTATTAGCCGTTTTAGGATTGCTGCTGGGTATCTATCCGGAATGGATTGGACATATACTTACCCAACAGACTGCATCCAGTATCTTCGGAGGTGCCGTGGAAGTTCATCTGAAACTATGGCACGGCTTTAATACTGTTCTTATTCTAAGTCTGCTGACGTTAGCATTGGGTACTATTCTCTACCTGATCAATAAACCCAGCAACAGTAAGTTATTAAAGGTTGAAAAACTAAATGTACTCGCACCACAGACTTTATTCAACCGTTTTGGAAATGGTTTTGTAGCCTTTTCAAATCGCTATACACAGACGCTGCATAACGGTTTTTTGCGTTCCTATCACTTAAAAATTATTCTGTTTGCAGAGGCTTTACTCGCTTATAAATTATATCTGAGCGGGCCGATTTATATTGATTACAGCAAATTGTCTGCGATAAGTATATATGAAGTCTCTATAGTACTTATTCTGATCGGAGCCCTTTATCTTGTCGTCAGCACTTCATCCCGTTTAACTGCTGTTGTGTCTATGAGTGTGATCGGGTATTGTATCTGTCTTCTGTTTGTGATTTACAGTGCTCCGGATCTCGCTATGACCCAGTTTACGATCGATACGCTATCTACCGTACTATTTGTTCTGGTCCTCTATAAGCTGCCGGTATTTATGAATTATATGGGACCAAAAGTACTTATCCGTGATGCGATAGTCGCCCTTTCCTTTGGCGCATTACTTTCCATGATTGCGCTCAAAGTATTACAGGAACCTGTAGATACTGTCGTGAGTGATTTTTATGGTGCTAATGCCTATCTGATGGCAAAGGGTAAAAATGTGGTAAATGTCATTCTGGTGGACTACAGAGGTATCGATACCATGTTTGAAACTATTGTATTGGCCATTGCAGCTTTAGGAGTATACAGTTTATTGAAATTAAGGTTAAAATCTTCAGAAAAAGAATAGATATGAAAAGTATAATTTTACAGACAGCATCCAAATATCTGCTTCCTATCTTATTGTTGTTTTCTGTTTTTCTTTTATTGAGAGGGCACTATTTTCCCGGAGGAGGCTTTGTGGGTGGCCTTGTGGCATCGATAGCTTTTGTATTACATAGCTTTGCTTACGGAACAGAGCAAACCATGAAAATACTTCGTTACAAACCTCTTTCCCTGATCCCTATAGGTCTGGGGATATCCAGTCTTAGTATGGTCGCACCGCTGCTCTTCGGTAAACCTCCAATGACAGGGCTTTGGATTGAGCAAAAGATTCCCGTCATCGGTATGATCGGTTCAGCCTTATTTTTTGACATCGGCGTTTATCTTGTTGTTATTGGCGTCGTACTGACTATTTTGTTTACCATAGCCTTAAATACAGACTGATATGGAGTTGATACTTGTTGTACTGATCGGTCTGCTGTATGCCGCAGGAGTATATATGATCCTGAGGAGAAGTATGGTCAAATTATTATTGGGGATTATGTTGCTGGGCAATGGTACGAATATTCTGATATTTCTATTAGGAAACATTACGAAGGGAAAGCCTCCTGTTATTGATCCGGATCTGAGTATATTCAATGAAATCTATGCAGATCCTATACCTCAGGCTTTGATCCTGACCGCTATTGTTATCAGTTTCGGTCTGACAGCCTTTGCCATTGTACTCCTCAAAAGAGTATACGCGCTGATAAACAGTGATGATTTAGATGATTTAAATACGCCAGAAGAAGACGATATATGATTGACAATTACATACTAGCTCCTGTTTTTATTCATTTGTTTACCGCCATAACTCAGCTTATATTCTGGCGGAAAACAGTGACACAGCGTGTATTGAGTATTTTGGGCAGTACCCTGGGACTGTCCGCAGCTATCAAACTCTTTGCAAGAGTATATGATGGACCTATTTTAACAATGAGTGCCGGAAACTGGGATGCGCCATTCGGAATAGTATTCGTAGCGGATACACTGAGCACGACATTAGTACTTCTGACTTCTATAGCCTGTCTGGCAGTATCTATATTCTCTGCGACAGGTATCAGCCGTCAGCGTATACGTTATGGTTATTTCCCGATCTTTCATTTTTTGATACTGGGTCTTAACGGAGCCTTTCTGACAGGAGATATCTTCAACTTATATGTTTATTTTGAAGTGATAATTATCTCTTCTTTTGTCTTAATGACCCTGGGTGGACGAAAGGCCCAACTGGAAGGCGCGGTAAAGTATATGGCGATGAATATTCTGGCCTCCACTTTTTTCCTGACGGGGATTGGGATTTTATATGGTATCACAGGCTCCCTTAATATGGCAGATCTGGCACTGAAAATTCCGAATGTCAAAGATCAGACGCTTGTAGGTATTACATCATCCTTTTTCATTATCGGATTCGGGATCAAATCAGCGGTATTTCCATTGTATTTCTGGCTTCCATCATCCTACCATACTCCCCCGTCTGCTGTAGCTGCAACATTTGGCGGATTACTGACTAAAGTTGGTATATATGCCATGTTCCGCATCTACAGTCTCATATTTATTCCCAGCCCTTTTATGAAGAACCTGCTTCTAACATTGGCGATTCTGACCATTGTAACAGGAGCTTTAGGGGCCATGACAAAAACAAATATCCGAAGGTTATTTTCGTATCTGATTGTGTGTCATATCGGATTTATGGTGGGAGGACTGGCGATGTTCAGCAAACTCGCTTTGATGGGCGCTGTATTTTATCTGATACATGATATTATGGTCAAGACAAATCTGTTCCTCATTGCGGGACTGATAAGGCAATTAAGAGGATCGATGGATATGAAAAAGATCGGTGGTTTGTATGCAGAATATCCAAAGATATCGTTGCTGATTGGCATTGTACTTTTTTCACTGGTCGGAATTCCTCCTCTGTCAGGTTTCTGGCCTAAGATTTATCTTATTCAGGATGCTTTCCGGCTGCAAAACTATGCTTTTATAGGGGCAGTTATCTTAGGAAGCTTTATTACGCTATATGTTATCGCCAAAATGTGGAGCGAAGTTTTCTGGAAAAAACCTGATAATGAAACTGAGATTGAGGACAAATTCGAGCCTCTGCCGTTGTATAAAAAGATATTACTGGTGGCTCCGATAGCACTTCTGGCAGGAGTATCCTTGTATATCGGCCTGAACGCTGAAGCTATTATAAAGGTTTCGGATAAGATTGCTACTGAAATGTTAGATACACGCCCATACATACAGGCCGTACTGGGCAAATAAAAGATAATTGATATGATAAAACAATTTTTAATGAACCTGCTGCTTTGCTTTATCTGGATAGCACTGACAGGTTCCATGTATTATACAAATTTTCTTTTCGGTTTTTTGCTAGGATTCTTTATCCTGTGGATCATGAATATCAATGAAACGGATCAAAGATATTTCTACCGTGTACCCAAAACGGCAGGCTTTGTCCTATACTTTCTTTACGAGATGATTGTGGCTAATATTCAGGTTGCTTATGATGTAATTACACCAAAGTATTTTTTTAAACCGGGGATCATCCGATATCCGCTAAATGCAAGAACAGATTTTGAAATTAACTTGCTGGCTACCATTATTTCCCTCACTCCGGGAACATTGATTCTGGATATCAGCGACGATAAGTCTGCCTTATATATTCATGTGATGTACCTCAAGGATAAAGATAAATTTATCGCTCAGCTTAAGAATGGATTTGAAAGACGATTATTAGAGATTATCAGATGATGCTAAATACTTATTTCGATTATGTAATTCTTCCGATTTTAACTATTTCGGTCATCTTAACGTTTATTCGTTTATTTAAGGGGCCTGATGTAGTAGATAGGGTCATTGCCTTAGATTTGATCATCACCATTGGAATCGGGATTATTACAGTTTACAGTATACGTACACAACAGGAGGTACTCCTGGATGTCGCTATTATACTCGCTCTGATTGCCTTTTTAGGAACAGTAGCCTTTTCATATTACCTTGAAAAAAAAGATCATCATGACTGATATATTTTTAGCCATATTCAGCACTATAGGTGCATTAGCCATTTTATTTGCTTCAATTGGCATTTTGCGTATGCCGGACTTTTATTTACGTCTGTCCGTTACGGTAAAGGCCGCTACATTAGGCGTAGGTTTTTTCCTGCTCTGTGCAGCGATTATCTTTCCCGATGTATCGGTGACAACCAAAGCTATCGCTATTACTTTCTTTTTAATATTAACAGCTCCTGTTGCTGCACATATGATAGGCAGAGCAGCTTACATTACAGGGGCAAAACTCTGGAAAGGTACAATTGTAGATGACCTTAAAGGAAAATATGATGAGGAAACTCATCAGCTAAAGGGAGAAGAGGAAGATAAATAAGTGTCTCTTTATTGATAAGAAGCCATTCTCATAAAATACAATATAAAGATTCTTCAAAAAAGATGGGAAGCATCTTTATATGACTGCCTTAAACTTTTCTAATGATCACAGATATTTCGGAAACAGCTGTTTTTCAGACCATAAAATAATCTCCGAAAAATATTAGAGCGATACTGAAAATGTTATACAACACATTAAAATACCAGCGATAGTAATATTGTTTTTTAAATATGATATAGTAAATCGAGATTCCCAAAAGAATAAAACATCCAAGAATTGCAGGAATTCGTACCAGCTGATCTGCTATACTATGCAATACAATTATCCATTCCGGCAAATATAATAGTGATCCAAAAACGAAGACCGTAATTGCAAAAAAGATCAATATAACCACGGAACCCCAAAAAACCAGTTTTGATTTTCGGATATCCCTTTCTTTTTGATATGTCTCCTTTTCCATAATTATCAGTAATTGGCAAGTATTACATTATAACAAATAATCTTAAAAAAAGCCCTCCCGGATAGTTCCGGGAAGGCCATTATTAATAAACATATAAAACTCTCCTGCCGACTCAAAACAACAGGAAAGCTTTACTCTAATTAACTTCCGGGCACTAATTTTAAAGTTTTCTCCGCATTTTCGAAGTAACCTCTGGTATAGGAACCAGTTGGCGCCACATATGTTAGCTGCTTAAATCTGACACCTTCTATCGTATAATCCTTATAGAACTCTAATCCGGTTGGAGTATATCTATATGCAAAATTTGTTGTGTTACCCGATATTCTTAGTGCACGTTTTGTGGTTGTATTTGGAAAAGTTGCGGCCAATGTTTTTCCAGCGACCTCAAATGAATATGCACCATAAGCATGAAACTTTGTTACAGCATCTTTATGCGCCTGAACAATAGTTGCTGCTTCTGAATTTCCGATTGGCAACATTACAATCTTATTATACGTTTTTCTTCCTTCCAAGATGACTGAATCGGCAGTAGCTTTTACTACTAAAAATTCAAAATCTCCTTTGTATCCACCATCTACCAGACCAATAAGAGTCGCATTGGTCATAAATTGACCTGGAAGTGAAAAGTAATGAATTGCAGAATTATAAGTATCAAAGGTTAAGATTGGTCCAGCACCTGGATATACCATATAACTACTGTTTGGATCTGTAGAGATTCTTGATGTAGGTAAGTTAACATAACTAAAATCTCCTTGCAATTCAACATTTACAGATGTAGTGAATTTGGCAAAAAGAGTATATCCCCCAAAATCCTGTGTAGCATTCGGAAAATACTTTATTAACCAGCCGCTAGGATTAGATTGAAGTACTGCATAAGCATTATCTACACTTTCATTCAAACGCACAGTTGGACTCTCATCGAATAATCGATCTCTTTTTTTATCGCAACCTGTAACTAATAATAGTAAAGCTGCTCCTATAGTAAGTATTGTAGATTTCATTATTTTTAATTTAATGTTGTTTGATCAAATGAATTCAAGTTAGCATAACGGTCCAAAATGACTTGTCTTAATTGATCCATATTAATTCCCCATTCTGAATTCATATAATTTTTCACAATAGTCAGTTTACTAGCAATCAAAGCTCTACCTGCAGCTGTAGATCCCGTAACATTTAACATAGCATCAAATTCTGCCTGAGATCTGGTAATGTAAAAAGAATATAATTCTGCAAAATCTTCTGTTGGAGCCTTTGAAGCATAAGTTGATATAAATCCTGCGGCAATAGCTGCACCAGAACTTGCCCAAACTTGGTTCCACGCATCATCTACATAAGCTGTTCCAGTTATCTCATTAAAGCCTGTTGGAAACGGCTTTCTCTGGTTAAAAATATGTTGCGTTTCGTGATGAACTGTTTTAAAGTAATATTGATTTAAGAATGCCTGATTAAGACCTGAGGTTGCATTCAGATTAATAACATTATACAATGAAATCTTTGCTCCATTTTCTGCAGTTCCTAAAATCACACTACCATTATTCTGTACAGCCACATTACCAATATAATTGAATAATCTCGCAAAATTATCTCTTACAAACTGCTTACTTCCAGTAACTTGATCATAAGGTCCCGTTCCCAGATATATCAACAGTTTTGTCAAACGAACAGAACCGTCATAAGTCGCAGGAACCAGATGATAGTTTACATCTGATTCTCTATCCACATATTTATATAAAATCTGAATATTATATGGTTTAGTTATATTCTCATAGATATAATTATCTAACGCATTCTTTGGTTTATCAGAGTCAACAAATACACTTTTTGAATCTAACTTATCACTCTTTTCACATGAATTGAAGAGAGACAAGCTTGCCAAAGAAAGTAATATTATAGTTCTAAAATTTTTCATTATTATCTAGGATTAGGGGTTAAACCTGCTTCAATTACGTCAACTGGTAATTGAAATGCTCTTCTATTGTCTCTTACTTTTAAAAGGTCTGGTGCAGAAATAATATTTAAACCATTCACTACACGTCTGTTTATTTCAATACCATAACGTTTTACATCGAACCAACGTAAACCTGTATGAAGAGTTTGAACTCTTCTCATGAATAAAACTGCATGGAGCATATTCTCCTGAGTTCCAGGATCAATAACATAATCAGGATTGTTAAACTTCTTTTTAGGAGTTGGAGCTGTTGGTGTATAATAATTAAAACTATTCGCCCACGTATTTATAGTAGCTTCAGTCATCGTGTACGTAGGAGTGATCGTATTTTTTGCCCATAGTTGCATATCTACTAAGGCCTCACTATACTTTTTCAGATGAATATTTGCTTCAGCTCTTGTTAAAAGCGCTTCTTCTGAAGTAATCGGCGTAAATACCCCTCTCCAAAATCCAGTTGCTGCAATTGGATCTGTCACTTCAAACATATAGGTAACTCTAGGAAACAAAAAGCGATACAGCGTAGCAGAAGAATATCTAAATGTACGGATTCTATATTGCGTATCGGAAAGACCTACACTATTGTAGGGAGGTCTAGCAAAAGGACCTTCTGTATTACCGATCAACCAGCCATGTGAGTATCTCGCTTGACTTGAAGGCCCTCCATATGGACCAAACTCCACGCCCATTGCAGAAACAGGCGCCGCAATTAAAAGATTTGCTTTGTCGCTACTTGCATTGAATTCGCGGGCTACGTTGCCCCATGTAGTTCCAAATGAAGCAATGTAAGCATAATTTCTTGTCAGATCTGCGGGATTAACACCCAATGCTAATGATGCATATTGCTGCGCTTTCTCCCAATTTCCCATGTACAAATAAACTCTCGCAGCAAATGTATTGGCTGCTGCTTTGTTAAAATGATACTTTGCAACATTACTATTAGCATAAGAATTGTCACTGATAAGAGGGATTCCTTCTTCTAAATCCTTAATAATAAAGTCATAAACCTCCTGTACAGTATTACGTTCATATTTAGGATTGAGTATAGTCTCACCTTTAGTCATATAGGTAACTCCCAGATCTGAAGATGAAAAATCTTTAGCATAATGCTGTGCAAACATATTGACCAATATAAAGTGGTTATATGCACGCGCAACCAGAGCCTCACCTTTCTGAGCATTTAGACTTGCTGGACTACCTGCTTCTTCAATAGCTTGTAATGCAGCATTCGCGCTGGCGATTGATGAATAAGAGGAACTCCACAACCGATCAATACCATCGTTATTACCGACTTCTGTACTTGGTTGCCAATTATAAATTTCATTTGAGAACCTGTCGGAGTAAGCACTTAAGTTTTCCTGCTCATCTGTATTATCAGATGCCCATTCAGCCGGAACAACGTAGGCTGTCTGTGGATAAGCGGAAACCAACATCTTCGAAATTTTCTCTGTACTGTTCAATTCCGCACGATTATCCGGAAGAGGATCTAAGAATTTTTCACACGATGTATTAATCGCCAAAATACCTAGAACAGTTAATATATATAATTTTCTTTTTTTCATTTCAATAAAGAATTAAAGTCCTAAATTAAGTGTCAAGGTATATTGTCTTGCAATTGGCAAAGCAACACCTCCTGCGTTAACAAACTCAGGATCCTGACCATTTAAACGTTTGTCTGCATAAATCAACCATGGGTTAATTGCATTAAATCTTATTCCTAAAGATGACAGTTTAAAGGAGTTTGCAATATTCTTAGGTAAAGAATACGATAATGAAACATTTTTCAATCGTATAAAATCTCCTGAAGCAATATTTACTGTTGAATAATTATAGGCGTTATAAGCATAAGAGTACTCACTATTATTTCTAATAAAACGGTTATCAATAATAACAGGAACATTTGTAATGTTTTCCTCTCCTGGAGCAGACCATGAATCCCAGAATTCACGAGTTGTAGCCTTTAAGTCTGTATACGCTGTTCTGTAGACAGGATCTAATCTCACAACATTCCCAAACGAGTAGGTCAGGAAGATATCCAATTTAAAGTTTTTGTAATTAAATACGTTGGAAAAACCTCCGACATCTGTTGGATCTGTAGGACCTTCATATTTTAAGAAATCCAACTCATCTCTCTTTTGGAAATAAACACCAGTAGTTGTTTCCTCCCCATTAACATAATTATAAATTGGAAGTCCGTTTGGAGAAATACGATTCAAAGGAATCGAGAACAACGAACGTACAGGATAACCTTCTACTGCAAAGCCTGTTCCGGAGATCAATTCAGAAACTGTACTTCTACTTAAGAAGTCAGTGACTTTATTGGTAGCTCTTGTATAGTTAAGCGTTGATATCCAGCTAAAATTATCATTCTTAATTAGAGTAGCTCCAATTGCAACCTCAAGACCTTGAGATTTCATTTTCGCAACGTTACCATATTTAAGGATCTCACCACCTAATCCCTGAGTAGGAATACGACCGATCAGATCATGATTGTTTCTGGTGTAATAATCCACATCTACAGATACTCTATTTTGAAATAATCCTAATGAAGCTCCTAAGTTCAACTCATATTTCTTCTCATACGTTAATTCTGAGTTTTCTAATGTTTCAATCTCTAAACCACTTTCTTTATCTGAGGTATTAGGTCTCCAAGGATTATAACTTTTTATAATAATTTTAGAGTTTGTTACGAATGCAGGCCCTCTGTCTGCGGTTAAGCTGTAAGATCCTTTGAATGCCAAATTACTGATGGGAGATTCCAAATCCTTAAAGAATTGTTCTTCATGAACATTCCATAAACCGGAAACGTTCCATGTCGGCATCCATCTTGCTGTTGTGGATCTACCCAAACGGTTTGTTCCTTCATAACGGAAGGTACCATTAATGGAATAACGATTATCGTAAGAATAATTTGCTGTAGCGTAGAATGCAGCTTGTCTGTTTCTGGTATTTCTAATAGAATAATAATCTGTATTCTGCTCCTGACCTTTTTTGAATATTCTGTAATCAACAAAAGGAATCTCCCCTAAATCATATTGAAGTCCCCAGGCTCTGAACCAGTTGTTATTTCTTTCAGTTGCTTCAGTTTCAGCTCCGGCAAAAACATACACTCTGTGTTTTTCCTGGAATGTCTGATTATATTCTGCTGTAAATCGGAATAAATTATACATCATCTTATTATCAGTACGATTATATATACCTCCCGCAGGCATGATAATTTCAGGTACTGCATAAGGGTCTGTTGGATCCGTATACAAGAATGGATTAGCATCACGTATAAAAGTAGTTGGCGCAGAACGATATGCTAAGGCTTGATTAGATTGATCTTTTATATGATGTTGCTGAGATGCTTGTTGATATCTTACGGCACCCAACACTCCCAATTCCACAGACTTAATCACTTTCCATTTAAGATCTCCCTGAAATCTTATGTCGGCAGCATCAATATCCATATAATTATTCTCTAATTCATGAAGAATATTAAACGGAGCATAGTTCCGGCGGTAAAAATCATTAGCATCTAATGTTCTTGACGTATTCAATGCATAAGCATATGGATTAATATCAAAATCACGTTTTACTTCCATCGATACCACATCTGTAGATCTACCTAATGTACCCGGAGCTCGCTGATCTCTGTATGATCCGTTTGAATTGAGGGATAATTTAAGATTATCTAATAAACTGTATGATGCATTAAGGAGAGCTGTATATCTCTTTACCTTACTTTGTTTTGCCCATCCCGGATCAACTACAGCACTCATAGAGGTATAATATTGTGCTTTTTCGGTACCAGATCTCATGCTCAAAGAATGATTTTGCATTACATTGTTATCAAACAATTGATCAAACCAATTTGTATTTCTATACTCTGCCTCTCGTAGATACGCATTACGGGCTGCCTCTGTATTCTCTAATTGACCTGAATTAATCAGATCGTACATCTTTCCATAAACACCACTTTCAGAACGAGAAACAACATTAGACATATTCAGCCAACCTCTTTGTTCTAAGAATTGGTAAAACGCCATTTGTTCCTGCGAATTCATAATATTGAATGTGCTATAAGAAGGCTTTTGTCTAAAAGTATATTCACCTGAATAGTTGAATGAATTTACACCTGCTTTACCTTTTTTAGTCGTTACAACGATAACCCCTCCCATTGCACGTGCACCATAGATAGAAGTTGCTGAACCATCTTTTAAGATTTGAAAAGATTCGATATCATTAGCGTTAAGACCAGCTACAGCCGAACTGATCAATGTCATAGCATCACCAGAAGACAAATCATCAGTACCCACATCTGCTACATCCTCTATAATCATTCCGTCAATAACCCATAAAGGTTTTGAGTTACCATAAATAGATGTTGCACCACGTACTCTGATCTTAGGAGCCGTACCAAATGTACCTGTTGTATTTTGAACAATAACACCGGCAACCCTACCTTCCAATGCTCTGGATGGATCAGGCAAACCTCCCAATTCAATATCTTCCATATTTACCTTGGCAGTCGCTCCTGTAAATAATCTTCTATCTATCTTGGCTCCAAGACCTGTAATAACAACTTCTTCTAAAGCTTTATCTTCATTAGATAATTGTATTTCTATAGAAGAACGTCCTGATACACTGATTTCTCTTGGATTGAATCCGACAAAACGAACTACCAAAGTAGCATTAGACGCTGCATTGATAGAGAAAAATCCCTGATCATTAGTACTTGTTGAAGTCGAAGAACCTTTTACAGAAACTGTTGCTCCGGCAAGTGGTCTGCCATTCTCATCTTTGATTGTTCCAGTCACAGGTCTTTGAATATCAAGATTCCGACTTGCTACAGGTGTAATCTTATTAACAGTAATTGTTCCTGCAATTATTTTAAAAGAATAGTCTGCACTATTCAGAACATTAGAAAGTGCGCTCTCTACAGAAGCACCTTTTAAGTCTACATTTACGGGCTTAGCATTTCTAATCACCTCATCTTCATACAAGAATCTGTATTTAGTTTGTTTAGAGATGGATGAAAACACTTCCTCCAATTTTGCGTTTTTCAATGACAGGGATACTTTCTGAGCCACACTATCAGCATGTACACAAGTCATAAAAACCAATGATAGTATAACCGTAATTTTCATGGTTAGTAATAATTGGCGCAAACGAGCTTTTTCCTGACGCGAATCAAGCTGTTTGCGAAATAATAAGTTTTTCATACATTTGAGTAATTGGGTAATTTGGGTTAGTTCACTTAATTTCAGTTCCTAATTAATTCATGGACAGGGGTGCTGCAACATCCCTGTTTTTTTTCAACTTAGAGTATCATTTTTCCATAGTTTTTCTGTTTATATGTTTGTTAATAATTGTTAGTTTCTTTCCATCTACGTCAAAGTCAAGATGACTAACGTAACGCAGCATTTCTAAGACCTGACTCAGGTTGACATTTCTTTCTATACTTCCCGAATATCCTTTATCAAATTCGATCTGACCAATAAACGAAACATCCAAATCATACCATCTGGACAATTCCGCTGCTATATAGGCTATATTATCTCCTTTAAAATAGAATTCATTATTTTTCCAGGCAAGCTCTTTTCTAAAATCTGATTTCGATTTTTTAACCGATTGATCTGTAGATAATGCTGATTCTCCCGGTAATAACAGTGTACTCATTTCACCATTAGACACTTCTACTTTCCCTTCTACCAAAGTAGTTTTTACTGCTTTTGAGTAAGAATTCACATTAAAGTGTGTACCCAGTACTTTTATGGAATTTCCACCTGCCTCTACAATAAAAGGTCTCGAAGCATCTTTGGCCACTTCAAAATAAGCTTCTCCCTCTAAGTAGACTCTACGTTCATTTCCGGAGAACTGAACAGGAAATTTCAATTTCGAAACTGCATTAACCCAAACCTTAGTACCATCAGAAAGCTCAATTCTAAAAAAACTGGCCTTAGGTACCACAAGAGTATTATAGACCATCAATTTTGCAGATCCTGCATCTACATACCGTATGCCGTCTTTACTGCCTTCCACTTTAGCATCTTTGGAAATTGTTTTTGTATCCGATACATCCACATGACTTCCGTCTGCCAGAATAAGATGTGCGCCACTTGTACCCGGAAGAACATCATTTTTGTATTTTCCGGTGGTATCCGCAACAATAGACTTATGGGCGATATCCTCACCATGTTGATTTAACCAGATCCATGATAAAGAAAAACAAATAGCCAGAAGTGCCGCAACAGCGGTATAGATATAATAGTTTGGTTTATACTTTTTTCTCTGCTTTGCGTTTACTTTATCCCACGCTGCATCTACATCTACATCATGTATAAAATTAAGATCCTCCTCTATTGTCTCCGAATTTTTAAATGTTTCAACAAAATCTCTGTTCTTATGATCAGAAGCCATCCATTCTCTGAAATCAATAGTTTCCTGCTCAGAAAGCTGATTTCTGAGGTACTTTTTGACTAATTGGCTAGTGTAAAAATGGTTTCTTTTCATAACGTTGTATATATATAGAAACATTCATGGCATAAAAGGGTGACAAGAAGTTAAAATAATTTTAATTTTTTGTTAGGGGTATGTAAATAAGGAGAAGTTTTCCGGAAATAATTAGGAAAAAAGTGATTTAATCAAATAAAATAAAGGATTATTTAATACTGAACAAAAGAAGAAAAATAGCCAAAAGCTCCGGATCCAGTTTGGCTAATAGTGTTTTCATTCCTCTTTGCTTCTGAGTTTTTACCGTATTAACACTAATATCGAGTTTTTCGGCTATTTCCAGGTTAGAAAGACCTTCAAGATAGCCCATACGGAAAACATGCTGACAAGATTTGGGCATCTCAGCAATAACGCGATAAACATCTGCAATTACCTCAGAAAAAATAAGAGAATGCTCCACCTGACTTTCTTCTTCTTCTTTGATCGGGTTGAGCATCCAGTAACGTTGTTGAATTTTTTCTCTCCGATGAATATTGTAACAAGAAAAGCGAACAGCGGTGTACAAAAAGTTTTTTATAGCATGCTCTTCACTTGATACATTTTCCTGTTGATCAAAGTAAGCACAGAAAGCATCCTGCACGACATCTTCGGCCTGAGATTTAACTCCAAGCTGCTTCCACGCAAAATGACAAAGGCGAGGATAATATTTTTTGAATATATATTCGTTAGGCTCTCTTTTCATAATCCCTCTTCAAAAATATCCAGGTTGTTAACAATTGTTAAAGCAAGCTAGCAAATATCTCTTAAAAAACAATACAGACCGGAGAAAAAATATTTAGATCGGGCTCTACTTTCTGTAACGAACCCTTGGCAATATTACGCTTAAATAGCGTTACGTTATCTGTAGACTGGTTTCCGATCAGAATTGACTGACCGTCAGGAGAAAAATTAAAATTGCGAGGCCCCTTACCTCCGACATTATATGTATCAACAACTATTAGCTTTCCGTCTTTTAAAACTTTATAAGCAGTGATTACATTTGCATCTCCTCTATTAGTAGCATACACAAATTTTCCGTCCGGAGACAGCTTTATATCTGCAGCACCATTTCCTCCAGTAAATCCGGTTCTGTTTATATCTATTTCCTGTATCGCTTCCCATTTATCTTTCTTCTTTGCATATGCAACAACTTTTGCTGTCATCTCTGTGACCAGATAAAATGACTTGCCATCTTTAGCAATAGCGATATGACGTGGCCCGCCCCCAGCCGGAGTATGGATGACAGAAGGTACTCCTACACCGTAGACTCCATTAGTTTGCTTTACAGGATAAATACTGATTCGATCAGTACCTAAATCCTGCACAAATACAGACTTAAAATCCGGAGCAAAGAATGCTGAATGTACATGCGGCTTGTCCTGGCGGGAAGGGTCCGCTCCTTTGCCACTATGCTGCACAAGAGTATCTCTCGAAGCAATACTTCCATCGGTATTCAACCTGAAAACTGCAAAAGATCCACCTGAATAATTTGAAACGACGGCAATAGGATCAGTATGACTCAGGGAAACATGACAAGGATCCGCCCCACCCACATTTACCTTGTTTAAAAATATTAATTGTTTCCCGTCAAAATGATAAGCGGAAAGACTTTCTGTACCATCATTCTTTTCACTTACCGCATAAAGGGTCTTTCCATCTTTACTTTTTGCCAAAAAGGAGGGATTGTTACAAAAGGTGGTACTCAGCAGGTTCGCTTGCCGGCTTTTTTGATTGAAATCATATATGTATATTCCTTTGCTTTTTCCCGGCTGTGTATATGTTCCTACAAAAAGGGAAACATTTGTCTGGGCGATTCCTGCAGAAGGTATTAATAGTGCACATAAAAAGATCATTGGTATCAGACAGGTTCTTAAAGTATTCATAAGTTATGATTTGTTAAAATTGGTTAAATGTCAATGACTCATCCTAACCAAATATGTAATTTAGCCTTTCGTAAAAACTAACGTTGGATAAAGATAACTTTCCTCGATGTTATATGGCAATTATTTTTGACCAAAACACCAAAAAGTTAATTTAATCTGATATTTTTGCGTTAGTTTAGATGAGTATAAGATTTTGATAGTCAAATATCATATTCACAACGTAATTCAATTTCACTAAGAATGATCAAACAGTTATGTGTGTTACTATTTTGTGTATTGGGAAGTGTAAACCTCACTTTCGCACAGGGCAAAATAGTAGACAGAGTGGTGGCTACAGTGGGAGCTAATATCATATTGCAATCAGATATAGATATGCAGTATTCTCAAAACTTAGCTCAGGGAATGAGTCCTAACGAAGATTTCAAATGCTATATTCTTCAACAGTTATTAACACAAAAGCTTCTTGCGCAACAGGCAGTACTGGATTCGATTGAAGTATCCGAATCTGAAGTGGATGATAATCTCAACAACCGTCTAAATGTGATGACCCGTCAGGCAGGAGGAAAAGAAAGGTTGGAAAGTTTTCTGAACAGGTCTCTGTTACAGTATAAAGAAGAAATGCGTACCAGTGTGGCAGAACAATTGAAAGCACAGAAAATGCAACAGAATATTGTTCAGAAAATAGATGTTACTCCTTTAGAGGTCAAAAGATATTTTGAAGGTCTGGACAAAGACAGTCTGCCTTACTTTGACACCGAAGTTGAAATCGGAGAAATCGTGATGTATCCGGTACTCACTAAAGAAGAAAAAGAAACATCCCGCAAACGAGCTGAAGATCTTCGCAAACAAATTGTGGATGGTTCGGATTTCGGAACAATAGCAAGACTTTATTCCGAGGATAAGGGATCTGCTGTTGCTGGGGGAGATCTTGGATTCTCTACCCGTGATAATTATGTAAAAGAATTTTCTGCAGTTGCCTTTAAACTGAAACCAGGAGAGATCTCTCAGGTATTCGAGACAGAATACGGTTTCCATTTCCTGCAAGTACTGGAAAGAAGAGGTGAAGAGGTTCGTGCAAGGCATATTCTGATCTCTATCAAACCGACCAATGCAAGTCTGGAGCGCACAAAAGTAAAAATGGACAGCTTGTACCAAAAGTTGATCAATAAGAAAATAGATTTTTATAATGCAGCGACGCAATATTCAGACAATAAGGAAACGAAATTTAACGGTGGTATGGTTACTGATCAGAACAGATCTACACTAATACCTGTTAATAAACTTGAGGCAAGTGTATTTACAGCCATCGATCCTTTAAAAGCCGGAGAATACTCTCAACCTACCCTTTTTCAGGAAGAAGGACCTGCAGGTAAGAGTGGCTACCGCATCAGTTTTCTAAAGACAAGAATCCCTCCGCATAAGGCCAATCTTGATCAGGATTTTTCAAAAATAAAAGAAGCCGCTTCAGAAGACAAAACCAGAAGAAAGTTAAGCGAATGGTTTGAGAGCAGAAGAACGAATACATTTATCGCTATCAATGATGATTTTCATAAGTGCGACGATCTTAAAATCTGGATTAAACCTATAGAAAATGCTTCGGCAAATATCGCAAAATAAGTATAGTTCCTTATAAACTAAAGCGGGCTTCAACAGATGATGTTGAAGCCCGCTTTAGTTTATACCATTTGAATATCAGCGAAATGTGAACTTTGTTTTATTACCGCTCAAACATCATCTCAATCATCACCTTCCACTGATAGTCATCTTTCAGCTGCCAGATACGGATATAATTATATTTAACGGTTTTATCTTTAGTAATTACGTCTGCAGTACCGTAAGTATACGCATATTCACCACTGTATGCACGACCTACGTTTGTCGGATTAGTATGAATCTCTACACGTTGTTTTTTCAGGAATGCCATTACATCTTTCTTTCCTTCCATCGGATCCTGCCATGGATAAAGAAACTTTACATCATCTGTCAGGAATTCTCCGTATGCCGTTGGATTATTTGCTTTTAGAACTGTGGAGAACAGCTTGTCACTCTGCATCACGACATCTTCACGCTGACCCAGTCTTACTTTTGAACGATGCTTAAGATACCAGTTGTCATCCGGTTCATAATAGATCAAATCTGAGGCTTTCTGCTTACCATAGTTCTCTACTTCGGCTCTGAAGTTAACCTTCCATACCCCTTTTTTGTTTCTTTTCCAGACCGTCAGATATTGCCCGTAACGCTTTATTGCACCAACTTTCTGAAACTCCATAGCTCCGCTGGTCACTCCCCAATCCTGACTACGGGATACCAATACAAAATTAGGATCCCAGCTCATGACATCCGCAATATTGGGTCTGTTATTGAGATAATTGAAAGCATTTACTGCGGAAGGTGTGAAAAAGACAGATTCTTTATCTACAATAGACAAGAAAGCCTGATGAGGGCTACTGGATTGTGATAATTTAGCTGCATCCCGATCTACCGTAATCAGACTTCCAACTTTATCCGGCAATTGAGCCTGGCTGTTATAGGTTTGAAAAGTTAAAGCTGTGGCTACAGCTACTGTTGTCCAAAATTTCATTAATTATATTTTTACAACGGTCTAATATCAAATCTTATTCCAAAGTGTTCCGTCTTTACTGTCTTTCAATTGTATACCTATAGAGGACAACTCTTCACGGATACGATCTGATGTTGCGAAATCTTTATTCTGTTTGGCTGAATTACGGATATTAATAATCACATTCATTAGTTCATCCATATTATCTGTCCCTGCATTGCTATCATCATTCAACCCCAGAATATCTTCAACAAAGTCTTTCATAAAGGCTTTGAGTTCATCCAATCCCTTTTGATTAATGGTAGCTTTCCCATCATAAATAGAGTTGATGACACGCACAACCTCAAAAAGTTCTGCAATCAGTATAGGACTGTTGAAATCATCATCCATAGCTGAATAGCAGTTTTTCCGTATATCTTCCAGATTAAATCCGGAAGTAGCTTTAGAAGGCGTGATCTTATTCAATAATGCGATAGCATTCATCAATCGCTTAAATCCTTTATCCGCAGCATCCAGAGCTTCATTTGAGAAGTCCAATGTACTTCTGTAATGTGCCTGCAACATGAAGAAGCGGACTGCCATCGGAGAATAACCTCTTTCCAGAAGCGGATGATTCCCTGTAAACAATTCCTGAGGCAAAAATCCGTTACCGGAAGATTTAGACATCCGTGCACCGTTAACCGTCAGCATATTAGTATGCATCCAGTAACGCGCCGGACTGGTGTGATTACATGCTTCTGATTGAGCGATCTCATTGGTATGATGAGTAGCAGCCAGATCCATTCCACCACCATGTATATCAAACTGTGCTCCCAGATATTTATTGCTCATCGCCGAGCATTCAATATGCCATCCAGGAAAGCCTGTACTCCATGGTGCCGGCCAGCGCATAATATGTTCAGGTTTTGCCTTGATCCAAAGGGCAAAATCCAAACGTCCCCTTTTCTCATCCTGTCCGCCTAATTCACGCGTGTTGTTCAACATATCTTCCAGCTTACGATTGGTCAGAACAGTATAATCGTATTTTTGAACATATTTCTCCACGTCAAAATAAACGGTACCATTCACTTCATAAGCATAACCGTTATCAATGATCTGTTTGATCATCTCAATCTGTTCTGAAATATGTCCTGTAGCTGTAGGCTCAATACTTGGGGGAAGCGTGTTAAACAAGCGAAGTACATCATGAAAACCAATAGTATACTTTTGTACGATTTCCATTGGTTCCAATTGCTCCAGCTTAGCTTTTTTCGCAAATTTATCATCCCCTTCATCTCTGTCTCCTTCCAGATGTCCGGCATCAGTAATATTACGTACATAACGTACTTTATAGCCCAGATGCAACAGGTAACGGAATATCAGATCGAATGACACAAATGTGCGGCAGTTTCCTAAATGTACATCACTGTACACGGTGGGTCCACACACATACATCCCTACCATGGAAGGGTGAATAGGATTAAATTTCTCTTTCTTTCTGCTTATTGTATTATAAAGAACTAGATTATTTTCCATAAAATTATAAGAATGGGAATCTATTTTTGTCTGAAATATAACTGAATCGGAACACCCTCAAAATCAAAATTCTCGCGCAACTTATTCTCTACATATCTTTTGTAAGGATCTTTAATGTACTGAGGAAGATTACAGAAGAAAGCAAACATCGGGGATCTTCCCGGAATCTGGGTTACATATTTGACTTTGATATATTTTCCCTTAATTGCAGGAGGAGGATAGTTTTCGATCACCTGCAACATCACTTCATTCAACTTAGAAGTAGGGATTTTCTTGGTTTTATTCTGATATACTTTCGCAGCCACTTCAAGTGTTTTGTGGATACGCTGTTTCTCCGTTACGGATGTAAATACAATAGGAACATCTGTAAAAGGAGCAATTTTTTCGCGGATACGAGCTTCAAATTCTTTCATGGTCTTATTATCCTTCTCGATCAAATCCCACTTATTCACCACGATCATGACACCTTTTTTATTTTTCTCCGCTAAATGAAAGATATTAATATCCTGCGCTTCAATACCATCCTGAGCATCCAGCATCAGAATAACAACATCGGAGTCTTCCAATGCCTTGATCGTACGCATAACGGAGTAAAACTCAATATCTTCATTTACTTTTGATTTTCTACGCATTCCAGCCGTATCGATCAATAAGAATTCATGACCAAACTGATTATAGTGAATACGGATGGAATCACGAGTCGTACCTGCAACAGGTGTTACGATATTACGTTCTTTCCCTAATAATGCATTCGTCAATGAGGATTTACCTACATTCGGACGACCTACAATAGTATATTTTGGAAGCGTAGATTCTTCTTCTTCTTCAACTTCAAAAGTAGAAACAACAGCATCTAACAATTCTCCGGTTCCAGAGCCTGTAGCTGAAGAAATATTGTAAATTTCTCCCAGACCAAAGGCATAGAACTCTGCAGAGTCATGGTGTAGTTTCGCATGGTCAACTTTATTGGCAGCAACATATACGGGCTTCGTACTTCTTCTCAGAATATCAGCAATTTCATCATCCAGATCGGTGATACCGGTAGTCACATCTACCATAAAGATAATAACGGATGCTTCTTCGATGGCAATGTATACCTGATCACGAATAGCCTCTTCAAACACATCGTCTGATCCGTGTACAAAACCTCCGGTATCAATAACAGTAAATTTTTTCCCTATCCACTCAGCAGATTCGTAGTGACGATCGCGAGTCACCCCGCTAAAGTCATCCACAATAGCCTTTCTACTTTCCGTAAGACGATTAAAAAGAGTTGATTTTCCAACATTTGGACGACCTACGATTGCAACAATATTTGCCATATTTGTTATTTTGAATCGGCTCATTTATGATGAACCGCACAGTTATTCTAAATTATTAAGGGAACAAAGATACGGAATAAGGAATGATTATCCTTTATTAATATACTAAATTTGACGGAGAATCCATTATAGCTTTCGTATTTACAGGAACGGGCCTCTTAGAACTCTTTTTACGCACTTCAGGTGTATATATATCATTTAATATCCTGCGCCAACGTTAAGAACAAAAAAAGGTCACTCCATTTAGAGTGACCTTTTATAAACAGATTGAAACTTTTAATAATTTGGATTTTGACTTAACGTTCCTTTACTGTTGTCAATTACGACCTGTGGAATAGGCCATAATTCATTTTTCCCTTTTGTGAAGATTCTGTTCTCTACGAAAAAACGATCTGTAAGGTTAGTGAACGTTACTTCTCCGGTTTGAGGATTTACACTGCCCTTTGATAAGCTGCCATAAACAGCCCCGTTCATGACAACATCGGCTATTCCCCAACGGATAATATCGAATCTACGTCTTCCTTCTCCTGCAAATTCTACACGAAATTCCCGTCGGACCAATTCTCTCAGTTTTGTCTGATTACTATAAACAGCTTCGTTTACTTTAGGCATTCCTGCACGCACGCGTACCGCATTTAAATGTTCGTACACACTGTTATCAATTTTATTCAATTCGATTTTAGCTTCAGCATTCAGCAGCAGCATTTCAGCATAACGCATAACAATAATGTTCACGCCGACATTCCATACATTGCTATATGAAGACGGATTTTGCAAATATTTCTTATAGTTATATCCTGTACTGGATGCATTATCAGCTGCTGCAGGATGATCTTTTGAATTTGGATTCAAGGGATCAAAATATCTGCCACTATATAATGCTCCCGGATAAACCACAGTTGCTGAAAGTCTCGGATCACGATCTGTGTAGGGTTTTGCAGCACTGTATGTTGCAGACTCACTGGTAAGTTCTCCATCTTTTGTTTCATAAGCATCGATCAGATTTTGCGTAGGAACAATAGAACTCCAACCACCTGACAGATTTGGCATCATAATTCCTAAATCTGTGTACCCCTGAATATTAGCAACATACTGAATATCCATCATCACTTCACTGTTATTTTCATTTGCTTCTTCAAACAGATTTGCATAATCACCAAACAACTGATATGTGCCGGAAGTAATTATCTGTTCCGTAGTACTGATAACATCTTCGTGCTTGTTCTGAAAAGCATAACAACGAGCCAGCAACCCCAGAGCTGCTCCTTTAGTCATACGTCCTACATTACTGGCGTCGTATTTTGCAGGTAATATAGCTGCTGCATCTTTTAGTTCTGTCTCCACAAACTGAAGAACTTCTTTTTGCGTATTGGCTGGTGCATATGCTTCCTCAATCGAGACCGTTTTTGTCAGAATCGGCACTGCACCAAATAATGTCGCCATATCCAGATAACGATAAGCACGAATAACTCTGACTTCGGCTTTCAACCGATTTTTCAATGTTTCAGAAACAGGAGATTTATCTATATTCTCCAAAATCCAGTTTGCTCTTCTGATCAATTCATAGCTGTATCGTGTTGTAGCATTTCCAGCATCTGTAGGAGTTGCATTCCCGTTACCCAGTGCCTGAAATCCTTCCCAGGGAAAATCACTGTTAGAATTATCTGATGTACAATCCATGTAGAAGATCTGACTCCCATCTTCCCAGGAAGAACCGGGAACTAATTTACCGTCTGTTCCTCTTCTCCCACTATATAAACCTGTAACAGCGTACAATGTTTCTTTCTCTGTATTCCAGAAATTACTTTCACTTATTGCATCCAAAGGATCCTGATCCAGTTTTTGACAGGAAAACAAAACAGATGTAAGTCCTAATGCAACTGTTATATATGTATTAAATTTCATAACTTTTCTAATTAAAAATTCACATTCAAACCAAAAACATTTGTTTTTACCTGTGGATAGAAGTTACCTCTTGAATCCGCAGGTGTTTCCGGATCAAACCCTTTGGCAAAACCTGTAAAAGTCAATAAATTCTGTCCGCTATAGTATATTTTGGCTCCTTTGATTCCTATTTTATTCACAAAACTCTTAGGAATAGTATAACCCACTGTAATATTTTTCAGTCTTAAATAACTTGCATTTTGAATCCAGAAATCTGACGGCGTACTTGAAGGACTGTTTTGTGTCCAGCTAGTCAGTGCTCTTGGCATTGATCCGTTCGGATTGGTGCTTGCATTAAATCTGTCTGCATATATGTCAGTTGGCTTATCTGATCCTGAAATACTTCCGATGGCTTCACCCCACAGATATCCCTGCACTTTAGCTGCTCCCTGAAAAAATACACTCAGATCAAAATTTTTGTAGCTTAGGTTTGATGTCAGGCCAAAGATGTATTTAGGATCCGGCGAACCTAGGTATACACGGTCATTTCCGTCAATTTTACCATCTCCGTTTTGATCCTTATAGATCAGGTCTCCAGCACCGACATTATTGTTTACACCTTTGACACCACTGTTTTTATATTCTTCATCCGTACGGTATATACCCAGAGTTTCATAACCGTAGAATGAACGTATAGGTGATCCCTGCTGATAGACATAAAATGTACCGTTAGGCTCAGCTGCTGCATTTTTCCATTGCTTGATCTGATTATTTATGTATGAACCGTTTACTGCGAAGCTATACTTTAACTCTCCTGCTCTTCCCTGATAATTTAACTGAACTTCAATACCGTTATTTTGAACTTTTCCTGCATTTTGTGTTGGAGCAGGAAGTCCATACAAGGACGAGACAGGCAATTGCAATAATACTCCATCCGTTATACGATCAAAATAGTCCACCACAATACCCAGATTATTTTTGAAATTCAGATCAAAACCAATATTGGTACTTTGGGTAGCTTCCCACGCCAAAACCGGATTCGCTGAATTAACAATTGCTCCTCCCGGGCTCGTAACTCCTCCTAAGGGATAATTATATCCGGGGCTTATCACAAAAATACCGGGGTAGTAAGAGTCATTGGTAGGATAGTTATTGTCTGTTGTTGCGGCAAGCTGTTGATTACCCAGTTTCCCCCATCCCCCTCTTAGTTTAAATTCAGATATTGAATTCGCTAAACTGGAATTGGTAAAAAATTCTTCCTGTGAAATTCTCCATCCTGCCGAGAAAGAAGGGAATGTGCTCCATCTGTTTGAACCTAAAAAACGGGAAGTACCATCATGCCGTACATTTGCTTCCAACAGATATTTGTCAGCAAATACATAATTCAAACGACCAAACCAGGATCTTAATATTAACTTTTTAGCCCCGCCTTCTGCCTTTTGGCCATCAACATCTCCTAAATTTATTTCAGATAGATCATTATTTAAAAAATTCTGTCTGTAGGAACTGGAATAATCTGCTTTAAATGTCTCATCCATAAAACCTCCTAAAACATTCAGCTGATGTTGTCCAATCTTTTTATCATAGGTCAGTAAGGACTGAAATGTTAAGCGCTCAGACTGAAAGTTATATACAGTTAAATTATTTGGCCCCTGCTTACTTGTTGGAGCTCCGGTGGTATTATCATAGTATTGAATATCCTTTACAAATTTTGAAGAAAGATTATCAATCGGCTGAAATCCAACTACCTGTTTGAATTTTAACCCGTCCATGATCTTGAATTCTCCTGAGAAATTCACTTGAGTGTGTTTGTTGATCATCTTATCAACAGATCCCATATCCAACCATGCGATCGGGTTTCCATCTCCATAATAACCATAGTACCCATTTGAATATTTATAAGGAATAAAAGAAGGAATACGATTTGACTGCCTGAATATCTGCGCCATATCTCCCGTGTAAGGATTCACTGGCTCATCAATCCGTTGATAATTGTAAGCCAGACCCAAATCCAGATTCAGTCGTTCTGAAACCTTAGCCCCAATATTAGTCCGCAGATTATAGCGATCTGATGCAGCAATTTTGATCACTCCTTTCTGTCCCAGATAACCTGCGGATGCCATATACTTGACATCATCTGTCCCACCGGTAACCTGTAAGTTATGAGACTGCTGAAATCCGGAACCCTGATATAGCAAATCAAGCCAATCCGTATTAGGGTATTTATCAGGATCTGAACCGCTTTTAAATCCCTGAAGATCGGCTTCTGAAAAACGAATCGCTTTACCTTCATTGCTCAAAGCCTCATTCAAGATAACGGCATGATCATAGGAATCCATGTAATCAGGCAATCTGGTTGGATCCTGTATACCTGCATATCCTGTATAATTCAGTTGAGGCTTGCCATTTCCTCCTTTTTTTGTTGTGATCAAAATAACACCATTTGCAGCTTTTGAGCCATAAATAGCGGCACTTGGACCATCTTTTAGCACAGATATATTTTCTATATCATTAGGATTGATATTATTCATAGAACTCTCGATTCCGTCTACGATTACCAAAGGATTCGCATTATTAATGGTTCCCAGTCCTCTGATCCGGATTGTTCCGTTGTCTTTTCCTGGTTGTCCTGAATTCTGACTAATAGTAACACCCGCAAATTTTCCCTGAATAGCTGATGAAACATTCGTTACCGGCCGATCTTCCAGATCTTTGGAAGATATAGCCTGCACTGCTCCGGTCAGATTTACTTTCTTCTGTTTTGCAAAACCTACAACTACCACCTCTTCCAATGCTTCATTTTCTGATACCAGCTGAACGGATACAGTCGTACCAACGACGTTAACTTCCTGAGGTTCATACCCCACACTTGAAAATGTCAGAACATCACCTACTTTAGCATCAATACTAAAATTTCCGGAGGCATCAGTCGATGTCGCTTTAGCACTTCCTTTGACAATTACGGTAACTCCACTTACCGGATTAGTACCATCTGTCACTTTTCCTCTGATTCCCTGTTGCAAATGTCTCGCATAGGAATAATTAATCTCGCCCATACTTCCGGCCTTTACAATAAGAGCCGAAGAACCAGTTCCGGTTAGAAGTAAAGAAAGAAAAATCGGTTTGAAAGGAGCTTTAATTGAAAACTTCTTGATCATATTTTTTTAGTTTATTCTCATATCCACAAAACTTATATGTTTTAGAGTATGTGGTATGTATGTTTAGTTCCACAATAATAGGTCAATTGAAACTGTTAAGAAAGTGTTAACTAAACGAAAACGTTTGCGTAACTTTTACACTAAGTATTTTTTAGCAAAAGATGCACAATATTATTTGCTAAAAAACTCAAAACAGATTACATATCAGCGGCTTATAAAATAATATCCAAGAATATTATTCTGTAACAATTACTTTTGAGATCTAATTATTACATAATAAATTGTTAACTATATGTTTTGCAAAATATTATATGGCAATATTTTGCAAAACACCAGAACTAAACCCTTTTATTTTATATAGATCATTTGGTAAACAACGGAATAAAGAACATAAACCGTAAACATAGAAATCAATACTCCTGAAAACAAAAAAAGCCTCAGTTCGTAAACTGAAGCTTTAATGAGTAGCGGGGACCAGACTCGAACTGATGTCCGCCAGCTGGCGGATAAGAGCACGACAAGGCTACCCTTTCAGTAAGCTTCGGATAAATAACCGACCCTGATAACTTTTCAATTCCTGCTCTCTCTTCAGTGCTTCAGATTTAGTTATATATTCTTCTGTATACAATAATTCCCACGGCCGGTAACGGATCGTCCAACCCTTCGTCCCTAATTCGTTATGCGAAAGCATACGACCAGACAGGTCTGAAGTCACACCGATATAAATTTTGTTGTAAACAACGGAATAAAGAACATAAACCGTAAACATAGAAATCAATACTTCTGAAAACAAAAAAAGCCTCAGTTCGTAAACTGAAGCTTCAATGAGTAGCGGGGACCAGACTCGAACTGATGACCTTCGGGTTATGAGCCCGACGAGCTACCACTGCTCCACCCCGCAATATGCGATTAATATTTTTGGGTTAGCCTTGCGCTAACCCTTTTTAGTAGCGGGAACCAGACTCGAACTGATGACCTTCGGGTTATGAGCCCGACGAGCTACCACTGCTCCATCCCGCAATATATTTTATTTCAAAATTGGGTTCTTATATTCAGAAACCAATATAACGTCCTTTTCTAATTGGAGTACAAAGATATATTTTGTTTCTTTGTATTCCTAATATAATTTAAAAAAAATGTCGCACAAAGCAGGTTTCGTAAGTATCATTGGTAAGCCCAACGCAGGTAAGTCTACGCTAATGAACGCTTTAGTAGGTGAAAAGATGTCAATCATCACGCCAAAAGCTCAAACAACAAGACACCGGATAATTGGTATTGTCAACGATGAAAACCATCAAATTGTCTTTTCGGACACTCCCGGAGTCATCAAACCCAACTATTCCTTACAGGAATCTATGATGAATTTTGTTCAGGGATCATTAATTGATGCGGATATTATTCTTTTTGTTACGGACATCAACGAAAAATATGATGAAAATGATGTCATCGAAAAATTAAGAAAAACTTCTTCACCTGTTGCTGTTCTGATTAACAAAATAGATAAATCTACAGAGGAAGATGTAAAAGCAAAAATCGAGTTCTGGAAAGAAAAATTAAATCCGGACACAATATTCGCTATTTCAGCGCTGCACCAACACAATGTAGTCGCTATTATGGAATACATCAAAGAAAAACTTCCGGAACATGCTCCATACTATGAAAAGGATGAGCTGACAGATAAATCTATGCGTTTTTTCGTTTCAGAGATGATTCGTGAAAAAGTATTCAAACTATATGACAAGGAGATTCCTTACAGTACGGAGGTCATAATCACTTCCTATAAAGAAGAAGCAAAAATTACCAGAATTGCGGCCGAAATTATTGTGGAACGAGATTCTCAGAAGAATATCCTGATCGGAAAAGCCGGAGAAATGATCAAAAAAGTAGGTACATATGCCCGTCAGGACATAGAAGAATTTATCGGAGGCAAGGTCTTCCTGGAAATCTTTGTTAAAGTGATCCCGGATTGGAGAAGTAAGAAAAATTACCTGAAAAGATTCGGATATGACGACTAATTAGTTGTATCGTCCTGAAAATATTCACGAAGTGCTTTTACCTGTTTCAGGTTAAGCACTTTTTTTAGTTCCTCATCACTGGACTCTTTGATTTTTTTGACCGATTTGAATGTTTTCAGCAACTTGTCCACAGAAGTCTTACCTACCCCCGGAATATTTTCCAGTTCGGAGACAAACGTTTTCCTGCTTCTCTGATTCCGGTGAAAAGTAATCCCAAAGCGATGCGCTTCGTCTCGCAGATGTTGAATAATTTTGAGTGTTTCTGATTTTTTATCCAAATAAAGCGGATACTGATCTCCAGGGTAATATAACTCTTCCAGTCGTTTGGCTATACCAATAACTGTCACCTGTTTATCAATCCCCAAAAGCCTCAGGCTTTTCAATGCTGCGCCTAACTGTCCTTTACCACCATCAATAATAATCAACTGTGGCAATGGCTGATCTTCATCCAATAATCTTCTGTACCGTCTGAAAACGGCCTCCTCCATTGTTGCGAAATCATTTGGGCCTACGACAGTCTTCACATTAAAATGTCTGTAGTCTTTCTTGGAAGGCTTTGCATCCTTAAATACAACAATTGCGGATACGGGAAAATTTCCCTGTATATTGGAGTTATCAAAACATTCGATATGCTGAGGAAGAACATTCATACGAAGATCCTTTTGCATCTGAGTCAGAATACGCTCTGTTTTGAGATCCGGATTTAATCTTTCATAATGCAGTAAGCGTTCTTTTTTGAAATAAGCTACATTCTTGAGTGATAAGTCCAGCAATTTGCGTTTTTCACCTAATTTGGGCACCGTAAACTTAATATTATCATCTCCTTCGATATCCATATCAAAAGGCACGATAATCTCTCTGGAGGCGCTCTTAAAACGATTTCTAATTTCCGGAATTGCCAGCGACAGCAGTTCGACATCGGTTTCATCCAGACGACGCTTCATTTCTAAGGTCTGCGTCTGGATAATCACGCCGTTCATTACTTTCAGAAAGTTGACAAATGCATAATTCTGATCCGAAGCAATACTGAACACATCCACATTTGTAATAGAAGAATTGACGACCGTAGATTTACTTTGGTAATAATCCAGCTTATCCAGTTTGGACTTGAGGGCATGAGCCAGTTCAAAGTTGAGCGCACCAACCGCTGTATCGATCTGTTGTTTAAGACGATTCGTGACCACGGCAATCTTACCGTTCAGAATATCTTTGATATCATCCAGATTCTGATCATAATCCTCTTCCGACTGGTAACCTTCACACGGGCCTTTACAGTTGCCGATCTGATATTCCAGACAGACTTTGAATTTACCCGCACGAATATTATCGTTCGTCAGGGACAGGTTGCAGGTGCGTAACGGAAACAATTCTCTGATCACATCAAGCACTGTGTGCATCATCCCTACTGAGGCATACGGTCCAAAATAACGTGAACCATCCTTGATATATTTCCTTGTCCAGAAAACTCTGG
Organism: Sphingobacterium sp. UBA5789; assembly: GCF_002418355.1. Lineage (NCBI taxonomy): Bacteria > Pseudomonadati > Bacteroidota > Sphingobacteriia > Sphingobacteriales > Sphingobacteriaceae > Sphingobacterium > Sphingobacterium sp. UBA5789. The sequence goes on from NZ_DIDX01000006.1 coordinate 141,932, forward strand.
GAAAACGCTCCTGTTTGATGACAATCCAGGGATAAGTCTTGTCATCCTTGAGCATTACATTATACTTAGGCTTATGCTTTTTTATCAGATTATTCTCCAATAGCCAGGCATCGATCTCTGTATCTACAATAGTAAAAGCAATACGATTAATTTTTCGTACAAGTACCCGCGTTTTACCACTCAGCTGATTATCATTGACAAAGTAAGATCCGACTCGATTACGCAGATCTTTTGCTTTACCGATATAGATAAGCTCATCCTGCTTATCAAAATATTGATAAACGCCCGGTTTATGCGGAATACGCTTTAATTCTTCTTTATAGTCAAATGAGCTCATTCAAAAAAATATGCCAACTATCAAATTTCGGAAAAATCTGACAGTTGGCATCGTATCTTATTTTAAATAATTAAAAACCTAACCGATCATCATCCAGATTTTCATCTGTAGCAGGTCCGGTACCATTAAACGGAGCATATTTACCGCAATCTAGTTCACGGGTCAGTCCTCCTGCTGGCAGCGGAAAATCTTCTTTCGTATATTTCAGTTTACTGTCTCCGTAGACTTTTTGCATATAGTACGCAAACACAGGCATAGCAGCACGCGCACCCTGACCTTCATTGGTACTGTAGAAACTGATACCTCTGTCTTCTGCTCCTGTCCATACCCCGGTCACTAATTGAGGAGTGACTCCGATAAACCAGGCATCTGAGTTATCATTCGTAGTACCTGTTTTACCTCCTATCGGATAGTTAAGTTTATAGAACCATTTGATACGGGTAGCGGTACCGCCGTCTACAACTCCTTTTAACATATCCACCATAATATACGCCGTTTCGCTATTCAGCGCTTTAACAACCTTAGGAGCCTTTTCATATATCGTTGTCCCACTCTTATCTTCTATACGCATGATCATAGTCGGTTCTACCCATGTACCACTATTTACAAATGCGGAATATGCACCTACCATATCAAATACAGAGGCTTCATAAGCTCCCAGTGCAATAGAAGGATAGGAAGGAACTTTGGAGGTAATTCCCATTTTCTGAGTCAGATTCGCTACAGCACTTGCCCCTACTTCATTGATCAGATATGCCGTAGCATAGTTCTGCGAATAAGCCAGTGCTTTCTTAAGTGTAATGGGATTGCCACCCTGAACTGTTCCTCTTGGCGTCCAGTTGCCATAGGTCTGTTGAAAATTCGGAACACTGTAGCATGGTGAATAGCCATTATCCACAGCGACTGCATAGGTAAACGGTTTTGCAGTGGAACCTACCTGACGGGTACCTAACTTAACCTGATCATATTTAAAGTGTTCAAAGTTAATTCCACCTACCCATGCTTTTATGTGACCTGTCTGTGGTTCCATAGACATCATTGCATTCCGGAGAAACAACTTGTTATACTTAATAGAATCCATAGGTGTCATAACTGTATCTACACTTCCTCTCCAGGTAAATACATTCATAGGAACCTTAGTATTGAATGCTTTTTTAATTTCTTCTTCAGAAGCACCCAGATCTTTCATCATACGATAACGATCCGAACGTTTCATACCGGATATCAGCAATTGCGCATTCTTCCCTGAGAAAGGTGTTCTACCTTTCCATTGACGATCAAAAGCCCCTTGCAACTCTTTCATGGCTCTTTTCTGTGCCTCTTCGGCATATTGCTGCATGGTATAGTTAATCGTCGAATATATTTTCAATCCATCCCTGTCCAGGTCATAAGGTGTACCATCGGATTTGGTAATAGACAGACGGGCGAACTCTTTTTTGATCTCTTCTTTTAGTACAGCTCTGAAATATGGCGCCAGTCCTTCCCCATAATTGGAAATCTTCAACTGCAATCCAAGAGGCTTCGCTGCACTCTCCGTTTCTTCAGCCTTTGTAATAAAACTTTCATTGTACATATTATTCAGCACAACGTTACGACGTCCCAAAGCATTCTCCGGATATCTCACCGGTGAATATACCCCCGGTCCTTTTAGCATACCAACCAGTAATGCAGCCTGCTCAGCCGTCAATTTGTCCGGTGTAGTATTAAAGTAAGTACGTGCAGCTGATTTGATACCAAAAGTATTGTAAGCACCAAAATCTACGGTATTAAAATACATCGTAATGATTTCTTCTTTGGTATAATTACGTTCTAACCGAACTGCTGTAACCCATTCCTGAAACTTCTGAAAAATACGTTTGGAAAAGCTTTTTGCTCTGCCATCTGAAAACAGATTCAGAGCCAGCTGCTGCGTAATTGTACTACCGCCCTGCTTGTTTCCGGTCATCGTATGAAAGATAACCGTCATCGTACGCCAATAATCAATACCGGCATGTTTGTAGAAGCGCTTATCTTCTGTAGCGATCAAAGCCTGCACAAGAAAAGGAGACAACTCACTATACTTTACATTAGACCTGTTCTGAACATAGTATGTTCCCAATACTTTATTGTCCTCGGTCAACACCTCGGAAGCAAGATTACTTTTGGGATTCTCCAAATCCTGAAAAGAAGGCAATTTTCCAAATACACCTAACCTTACACTCAGGATAAACAAAAATCCAAAAGCTACACAAGCAATAATAATTGTCCAAAAATTGCGGGTATACTTCTTAATATCCTCTTCAGTGAGTTTACTGTTTTTTGATACTCTTCTCATACTAATATTTCAATAGCAGATCCTATTGTTCCGAATAAACTTTTTGATAATTTTTAATTTGAATACCATCAGTTAACGTGCCAATCGTCTCTTTTGTCGCTACAAAAGTATTATAAATTTCGAAAGGTATCTTCATAATATCCGGAATCAAAGGTGAAATCCTTGTTTCATAGGCTTTTACTTCCTCATAAGAATTGAACGGACCGACGAAAATCAATTGATTTTCACCATTGATATTTCTCAGAATATGTTCTATACGAGCCTGATTATATCTTGTTCTGTTAAACTGACCTATACCATATCGGCTTGGCGCCAGATTGACTGTTGCATTCTCCACGTTAATCACATAAAAGTAAACGCCTTTATCCGGCAACAATTGTTTGTCACGGTAATCATTTGGTCCCAGATCAATCTTTGCCTGTCCGGGTTTAACATCCAGTCCCTTTAATTCCACATTGGTATTAATCTCTCCGTTAACCCCAACCTTAGATTTTACCTCTCCCGAACTAAGTTCTGTAACGGCCACTTTTTCCTCCGGTTTTGGTTCCTCAGCCTTAGGTTCTTCCACAGGTTTTTTCTCTTCCACCTTTACTACAGGTTCTTCTTTCTTTTCCGGAATCTTCTTCTCCTCTACTTTGGCAACAACCTTTTCTTTAGGTTTTTCTTTCTCCGGTAATTTTTTGGTCGGTAATGCGACACCCGTACGATAATCGCCATCAATAGAAAGTGCAGGCCATTGGGTCATAGAAGGTTCGTCCACAAAAGCTATGCGATCGCTTTTTATGTCCTGCAAGGCATTGACACGTGTATAGAACATATCCGGATTCTTATTCACAAACGAAATATTCTCTTTTGCCAAAGGAGTAACCAGGCTGTCATTCGGAAAGTCTGTTACGATTTTTGACAAAGACTTCACAAAGTCATCCACACGTCCTACACGACCAACAGCCAGGGACTGTAAATAACGGAGTTGTGCTACAATACTTTGTTTATCTTCTGTATTCTGCAATTCCTGATCCACCTGCTGTATAACAGCTACATGATCTCCATTCGCATACAGATCAAAGATCCGGGCGTACGCTTTATCAAGCGTTTCCTTATCACGTTTTACTTTATCCAGATAATACGGATCCTGTGCAACATGTGCATGTATGGTATTCGGGAATAAAGTAATGAGTTTATTTTTATAAGCCAAAGATTTCGTTTTGTCTATTCCTTCATACATACGGTATAAGGAGAAGTACACTTCTGCTGCCGCCGGAGTATTCGGATAGCGATCGAGGAAATTTTCATAGGCTTTGATAGCTTCTGTAGGATCTTTTGTATAATCTCTGTAAATATTACCTATTTTGATCAGATCATCATGAACAATCTGATGTATGGAATCGTAAGCTACCTGATTTTTGGGAATAGCCTTTTCATACCTGTTTTTAACATTATTCACCCAGGTTTCCCGGTCAAATTCAGGTTCTTTCTTATCTTTCTTACGCTCCGACAATATTGTATCTGCTTCTGTTTTCTGCGTTCTGCTTGCCAGATCTAATGCCGAAGACTGACTATATCTCCAGTTATCTGAAAGCGGACGGCTGCCCCAGCGTCTTTTAAATTCAGAATTACCCAACAGCATGGCATCCTGATTGTTAAAATAGAACTTACCGTCTGAATAGGAATCTTTATTCACCTGATAGTCGTTCAGATTTGTCCTTCTAAATTGACTTTCTCCACCTTTCTTTCCCTTTTTAGCGTCCTTCTTTTGCAGCTCCAGTTCTAATAGTTTGTCATTTAAGCTTTTCGATGCATATTCATCCAACTTCTGTTGCAGATCAGCATCATTCAGAGCTGCCAGTCCGAGAAGCGTATCCTGCCAGGCGACTTCCTCATATACCTGAGTCAGATCTTTCATATAGATGAGTTTTCTTCTTAACTGATCTATATTGGTGTAGTCATTTGGCAGCACTGTAGCCACACTGTCGTAATAATTTTGCGCTATCCGGTATTGCTTTTTGTCAAAAGCCTGATCTGCCATGGTCAGATAGGTCTCCGTTGTCTGATACTGACTTGGGTGAAGCTGGCGTAAGGATAATTTGTAATACGCTAAAGCCTCTTCTTCTTTCCCTTCGGCATAGTACATATTACCTATCTCATAATAGATCTGATCTTTATAATCTTCGTTCTTACCATCTCTCAACATTCGTTTCAATGGTTTCACACGATCTTCAAACTTCATTCCTTTTTCACCCTGTAAGAAAGCAGCCTGTAGATCTGCCTCAAAAGCCATATCATAAGAGACATTACTTCGTGCTATCTTAGAGAAATACTGATAAGCCTTCTCTTTTTCACCTTTCTGTTTATACAATTGAGCTAATAGAAATTTCCATCTTAAACGGTCTACCTTACTTTTAGCAGATTCTGAAGCCAGTTCCAGATAAGGGATTGCTTCTATAGATTTGTTGGTTCTGACCAGCAAATTAGCTTTGGCCGCATTGACCAGAGACCGGGTAGATTCATTGTCATCCAAAAACATAAAGGCAGAATCCACCGCAGCAACCGCTTGTTCTACTTTCCCTATCTGAAGCAGTGACCTGGATTTCCATGCGTAGGCAATCGGTCTGTATTCAGGCTGTTTCGCTGAGTTTTTTTTCAGATATTCAAAATATTCAGTAGCGGTATAATACGATCCCTTCATGTAGTTCGCACGGCCAACGATCAGATAAGCTTCATTGACATACTTACTTTCTTGTTTTGAATTGATGATTTTGTAGGCCTTCTGAACCAAAGAGTCCATTAACTGATGCGGATCACCCTCTGCTGTCGGTTCATCAAAAACAGTAAGATTAATCTGATAATTTTCCTTTTTGAGCCGTGCGATAGCTTTCTGTTCATCAGCCATCATACGTTTGGCATTATACAGAATGTTATATTTCGAGGTAAAATTCTCAACTTTATTATATTGAGGTTCTTCCACATCTTTTCCATTCCGGTTATTTCTTCTTTGTCCGGACTTACAGGCATATAAGAAAACACTGCACAGCAGCACGGCAAAAACTGGTCGAACGTAGGATTTCAAAATGAAGTTTTTTTTGTTGATTATCATTTAGCTACCTAAAAATATGGTTACTTTAAATTACAGAAAACACACGGATGCTATATTTAGCAAAAATATTAATATTTCCTCACTTTAAGCCCTTTACTTTTTGATAAATCTAAAAATTAAATTTTTAGTAGAAATATTAAGGAAACAAGGGATACAAATCTCGCTTATATACATCCGGTAAAAGAAGTCATATCCGTTTATTATTCCTGATCTTTTATGAATAATAACTGATTATTCCGTAAGAAGATTACAAGCCTTTTCCCTTAAGGCAGAACATTAAAATTGATTTTGTTAATCTAATAAAAATACTACCTTTATTCTGATAATCATATGCAGAAACAAAAAAAATCAGGCCTTCTTTTTATATTCATTACCGTAGCCATTGACGTTATTGGTCTTGGAATTATTATTCCGGTATTACCTACTCTTATCAAAGAACTGACTGGAGGAACATTGAGTGAAGCCTCAGAATATGGTGGCTGGCTCATGTTCAGTTATGCTATTACTCAATTTGTATTTGCCTCCGTACTTGGAAATTTAAGTGACCGCTTCGGGAGACGTCCTGTTCTGCTGTTATCGCTTTTGGGGTTCTGCATCAATTACCTGCTGATGGGATTTGCCACATCTATTTTATGGCTTTTTATCGGTCGTTTTGTAGCTGGGATTACCGGTGCAAGCATGACTGTAGCTGCGGCATATACAGCAGATATCAGTACACCTGATAAAAAAGCACAGAACTTTGGATTACTGAGTGCTGCATTTGGTATCGGGTTTATCATTGGCCCGGTACTAGGCGGATTATTGGGACATTACGGACCCAGAGTTCCCTTCTTTGCTGCCGGAGCTATTAGTTTTATAAATTTTGTATACGGATACTTTATGGTGCCGGAATCTTTAAAACCCGAAAACAGAAGAGCCTTTCAATGGAAAAATGCCAATCCTGTGGGTGCATTTCGATATATCGCCAAGTATCCGCAGATCAAACCTCTTATCATCTGTATATTTCTGATCAATGTGGCTGCACATGCTGTACAGAGTACCTGGTCATATTATACAATGGAAAGATACGCCTGGAATGAGCGTATGGTAGGCATATCTATGGGTTTTATTGGTGTACTTCTCGCGATCGTACAAGCTGGTTTATTGCGGATTATTATTCCTAAACTCGGTCTTCCCAAAAGTATTGTCATCGGATTGAGTCTGTATGTCATATCCTTTCCGCTTATGGCTTTTTCATATGAACCCTGGATGTTGTTTGCGGCAAGTGTACCTTTCGTATTTGCAGGTATCGCCGGACCCGCAATGCAGAGTTTTATCTCCAATCATACGCCCAATAATGAACAGGGACAGATTCAGGGCGGGATTACCAGTATTGTCAGCCTTACAGCTATCTTTGGGCCCCCATTGATGAGCAATATATTTGCATTTTTCACCAACCATAAACATAACGTTTATTTTCCCGGCGCCCCCTTCCTAATGGCTTCTGTACTCTCGTTAATAGCGGTAAGCATTACGGCTCTCTATTTTAACAGAAAAGAAGAGCCGGCAACAGAATCTTAAAACAGAAATCCATTGCCGGCTTAGTATGTGAAGATACAGATCCGTATACCTTATTTTTGAATCAGACATACAGCATAGGCTACTACACCTTCCTGCCTGCCCACAAAACCCATCGTCTCGTTGGTCGTCGCTTTGATGGAAATATCTTCTTCATCTATTCCTGCAGCTTCAGCTATCTTTTGCTTCATTTCAGGAATATAAGGTTTGATTTTGGGCGCTTCCAGACACAACATTGCATCTATATTTCCCAGTGTCCACCCCTTTTCCTTAATAAGTGCAATACATTGCTGCAGTAAAACCAGACTGGATATACCTTTCCACCGCTCGTCGGTATTAGGAAAATGATATCCTATATCTTCCAGATTTGCAGCACCTAATATTGCATCACAAATTGCATGCACCAATACATCTGCATCAGAGTGTCCGAATGCTCCCGAATGATGTTCTAATGTGACACCTCCCATAACAAAAGGGTGCCCTTCTTTTAATTGGTGTACATCGAAACCAAAACCAACTTTCATTTTCATATCTTGACGAAAATACAAGAAGCTTTGTGAATTAGGAAACCTATTTAGGAATATTTATTACAAAGAACAACTGCTACGAAAACAGTATCTTAGGTGTAAAATCTCCTATGGTAGTTAAAAAGCTACGAATCAATCTATTTGTCTATAACTTTTAAAAAAAATATTTACTACTTTTGACAGACATATATATGAACACATATACCTTAATAATGAACGTTTCAAATTTTAGTCTGTCAAAACTTTTATTTATCGTGGCCGGAGTAGTTCTGATCTCTTCCTGCAGTTCAAATAAGGGTAAGAAAGACGTCTCTTCCAAAACCGGTGTTGCGTACAACGATCCATATAACGGAGGGCTTCATATCAACCGAAAGGTACAGGAATCTCCCGGCCCGGGATTAGTGGCAATTGAGGGTGGTACATTTGTTATGGGAGGCAGTCTGAATGAAGATCTGGCCTACTCACATGACAATTTAAAAAGGCGTGTTACAGTTGCATCTTTCTACATGGATGAGACTGAAGTATCTAATGCTGACTGGCTTGAATATCTGCACTGGATTGCACAGAGTTTTCCGGAAGACGGTGAAATGTATTACAATGCATTGCCGGACTCATTGGTTTGGAGAAATCCGCTTTCCTATAATGAACCATATGTCAATCTTTATCTGAGACATCCTGCATTTCAGGACTATCCTGTGGTAGGTGTATCCTGGGATCAGGCAAATGACTATTGTACCTGGAGAACAGACCGTGTGAATGAAAACATTTTACGTCAGGGCGGTATACTGGTCGATTATGAGAAAAACTCCCAAAATCAGAATGCAGGTGGAAAATTCAATACAGATATGTACCTCAACGGACAGCTGAAGGGAGAAGGTTACGACGGACAGAATATGCCTGCCGATGCCCGTCCGGGTGCTGCAGCTGGAGCAAAACGTACTGTACGTATGGAAGACGGTATCTTGAAACAACCTTATCGTCTGCCTACAGAAGCAGAATGGGAATATGCAGCATTGGGTCTGATCGGAAATACCGAAGAAGGAAATATCAATACAAGCAAAATATACCCTTGGAACGGACTTGGTGTACGTTCGGATAAACGAAAAAACCAGGGACAGATGCTTGCCAACTTCAAGATCACAGGAGGTAACAACATGGGTGTAGCCGGCAATCTGAATGATGGTGGCGATATTACCGTACCTGTTACAAGCTATGCACCAAACGATTTCGGCCTTTACAATATGGCTGGTAATGTCAATGAGTGGGTAGGTGATGTATACAGACAATTATCTTTCGAAGATTTTGAAGATTTCAATCCTTTCCGCGGAAATGTATTTACGGACAAAAAATACGATGATGCGGAACAACGTATCCTTGCAAAAGATAAATACGGACGTCCTGTAAAAGTACCGGCAAAAGCACCGAGAAAACAAACCTGGGCAGAGTTACAGGCTGCAAAAAACAGCGGAGACAGCTCAGCTACCACTGGTATCTCTTCTTATAACAATGACGCACGTGGTTTTGATGATGAAATCGACCCTAAACTTTATGGAAATACAACTCTTGTCAATAATAACTCCCGTGTATACAAAGGCGGATCATGGAATGACAGAGCGTATTGGTTAAATCCGGCTACAAGACGTTTTATGCAACAGGATCAGTCGAATGCGATGACTGGATTCAGATGTGCAATGACAATGGTTGGTAATGTGTTTGGCCCTGCAGCCAATCAACGCGTTAAAGCAGGAAAAGCGCCTAAGCCTGGTAAATCCAGCCGCCCAAAAGCAAGTTCAAGACCATAAAGAATTTATAAAACTATAAAAAAGGCTTCTATACGTTTGTATAGAAGCCTTTTTTAATTACTATATAGTACTGATACTCACCTCCACTAAAAAAACAAGCATTAAAACCCGTTCAAAAAACAAAGGATTTAGTTGGTACTAACAATTAAATTTATTCCAAGAGGTTAAATAAAATATCTTTTTCATACTTTCGTAGTGCACTTACTAAAAACAACGCCTATTATATCCTATATTAGCACTGTGTAACATTTATGTTAAACTTGAAAATAACCAGTCTTCATAACGAACATACTTTATTAGTCGCTATTAGTAATGGGGACCACAAAAGCTTTGAAACCTTATTTCTGCACTACTATAAGCCTTTTGGCAATTATGTTTATAAATTGTTAGAGGATATTTCTCTGACCGAAGATGTATTACAGGAAGTATTTTTGAGGATATGGACAGATCGGGAAAATCTGCATACTATTACAAGTTTTAAAGATTATCTCTTTATAATCACCCGCAACAGAGTCTACAATCTGCTGAATGAAAAATCCAGAAAGAGTGTGCTATTTGAATCTCTGGATGAAACAGCAACCTTTAAACAGATTCCGCAAGAGGAAGAAGAACAGAAGGCTGACCTGGAACTTTACTATACGCTTCTTGAACAGGAAATTAATAACCTTCCCCTCCAGCAACAGAAGATATTCCGCCTGAGCAAACTGAAAAAAATGAAATATGAGGAGATCGCCAGGATGCTCGATATTTCAGTAGAAACGGTGCGTAAGCATATGTATCTGGCCAATCAGACCTTAAAAACAAAATTAAAAGGTAAAGAAGGAGGAGTCCTCCTCGTCATCCTGTCTGCAGTATATCAAAGATTTTAAAAAAAATATTTTTTTTCATTACCACTTTTTTAAGGTTATATGTCTTTATAGCATATAACCAGTTTTATCTTTTATTATAAACCAATGACAGGCGATCAGATACAGGACTTATTTCGTAAGTATTACGATAAAACAGCGTCAGATAAAGAACGCCAGCAACTATTCTACTGGATTTCACAACAGAATAACAGAGAGAAAGCTGAAGAACTGTTGTTGTTACATTACAATCAGGAATTTGAAGTTGCTGATAACAGTCTGCCAGAAATTGATCCTGATGCTCTCCTACAATATATACTTGCCACACGGCCAACTCCCGAACATCCATCCGGAAAAATAAGATGGATCAAACCGCTGTCAATAGCGGCCAGTATACTGATTGCATTCGGGATTTATTTTTTCTACCAAAGTCAAACGAAACAACCTCTTATCACAGACACAACTACCTATGATATTCCAGCAGGTGGTAACAAGGCTATTCTTACCTTATCAGATGGTAACAAAGTGATATTAGATTCTTTATCTGATGGGGCTGCTATTGAAGAGGGAAATATACGGATAACGAAATCCGATGATGGCCAGGTAACATATAGCGTCCGGTCAGCTGCGACATCCAGAAATACATTTAATACCATTGAAACACCTGTAGGAGGATTTTATCAGATACAACTGCCTGATGGCACCCGTGTCTGGCTGAATGCACTTTCATCCCTGAAGTTTCCAACCTCATTTACTGCCGGCAGCAGAAAGGTACAACTTAAAGGAGAAGCTTATTTTGAAGTGGCGAAAGATAAATCCAAGCCATTTATCGTAGATGTGAATGATATGCAAGTCACTGTACTGGGAACGCACTTCAATATCAACTCTTATACACCTCAGTCAGCCATCTACACCACAGTATTAGAAGGTGCGGTGGCAGTAAGTAAGTCAGATCTTAGAAAAACTGTTCTTCCGGGGCAACAATTGCAATATAACGGAGATAATATGATGCAACTTGAAAACAATGTTGATCTGGATCAGATCATGGCCTGGAAAGACGGATATTTCACTAAAAAATCAATTTCATTAAATGCACTGATGGCTGAAGTGGCCAGATGGTATGGCGTCAATGTCGTTTATTCTGAACCGATTCAGGCTGAATTTGTAATGAAATTACCAAAAGATATCAGCTTAAAAGAACTTATAACAGTGCTGGAACTAACCGAAGAAGTAAAATTTGATTTAAACACTAAAACACTAAAAGTTATGAAGACAAAAAAATAAACACACACATAGCTATAAAAAAACCGGTTTGTCCGCCAACAAACCGGTAAAATAATTAGCTTTTCCATCGAGCGTAAACAAGATTTTAAACCTAATTCATCTAATTTATGATTTTTTTCAATATTGAAAAAAGTAATATTTATTTATTTCAAAATAGTATTAAAACTAAGGCCTTCCTGATTATGAAGTTATCCTTATTGTTATTATTGTCATTTATGACATTGAGTTTTAGTCGGGGCTATTCTCAAAACATCTCTTTGAACCTAAAGAATGTGAGGCTTGAAGATGCGTTTGAACGCATAGAAAAGCAGTCAGAATATACATTTGTCTATGAGAAAAATGTACTCAGGGATGCAAAAAAACTCAATATATCTTTGAACGGAAAACCTGTGAAGGAAGCACTTCAGATACTTCTTAAAAATCAGCCTCTGGATTACAAGATTCATCAGAAATACATTATCATCAGCCAGAAGAAAGACAAAACTCCGGAAGCTGAGGCGATAAAACCAAGTGTAACGATTCAGGCCAGACTATCAGGTGTTATCGTGGATTCACTAGGGCAGGCTATTTCCGGTGTTTCCATTCTTAACAATACAAATCAGAAACGTACATCTACAGATCAAAGCGGAGCATTTAATCTGGACGGTAAGCTTGGAGATGTATTGACGATTACCTACATCGGCTATCACACCCAACGTCATGAAGTGAAATCACCTTCAGCTATACGAATAGTACTTATGCCTCAGGAGCAGGAGATCGAAACGGTCGTTATTACTGCCTTAGGGATTAAGCGTTCCGAAAAGACATTGAGTTATCAGGTTCAGAAGGTCGGTAATGAAGACCTGACTACTGTAAAAAACTCAAACTTTGTCAATTCTCTGGTCGGTAAGGTTGCAGGAGCACAGATCAACAGCAGCTCTGCAGGTCCCGGAGGAGCAGTAAAAGTAGTCATGAGGGGTAACAAATCTATTTCACTCAACAACAATGTGCTGTATGTAATAGACGGGGTTCCTATGAATAATTTTATTTCTAGTGGCGGAGATGGACAAATGACAGCCCAACCGGGAACAGAAAGTATTGCAGATATAAATCCGGACGATATCGAAAACATTTCTGTCATGACCGGACCCTCTGCCGCTGCATTATATGGATTTGAAGGTGCTAACGGGGTTATACTGATTACGACTAAAAAAGGATCTGCAGACAAAACCACACTTTCCCTGAGTCACAGTACCACTTTCTCAGATCCGTTGTTATTGCCCAAATTCCAAAATACCTATGGTAATGTAGCCGGATCTGTTATGAGTTGGGGAGAAGAAACACAAATGCGCTATGACCCATCAAATTTTTTCAATACCGGATCAAATGTCAACAATGTAGTGGCCCTATCCACAGGTAACGAAAAAAGCCAGAATTACTTTTCCGCAGGTGCAAATAATGCACATGGTATCATGCCTAATAACAAATATAACAGATACAATTTTCTTTACCGGAACACCACCACTTTTCTTGATAATAAGCTAGTATTGGATGCAAGTGTCAACTATATCATCCAAAACAACAGCAATATGGTAGCGCAGGGACAATATTTCAATCCTTTACCGGCACTATACCTGTTTCCAAGAAATGAAGACTTTTCAAATGTTCAGCTATTCGAACGCTTTGATCCTATCACAGAGGTAAACAAACAATACTGGATCTATGGTGATCAGGGATTATCTATCCAGAATCCTTATTGGACAATGTACCGCATGAACAGAAACGCAGATCGTAAAAGATATATGCTCACCTCTTCCCTGAAATACAACTTTTCCAACGACCTGAATATCACCGGACGTGTCAATGTGGATAATATGAATCTGCAAAGTACAGATAACCGGTATGCTAGCACTTTGGGAGCACTTGCAGGTCCTAAAGGCAGACATAATCTGACCACACGCGAAGAGAGACAACTATATGCGGATCTGATTGCTACCTACACAAAGAATTTTGATCCTTTTAATATTAATATTAACGCCGGAGCATCCATTAAAGATAAACGAATGAATGCTTATACCATTGAAGGCGATCTGCAGCAGATCATAAACTATTTCAGCATTGAAAATATGAACAGAGCTGTAGGTACATTCAAGACGGATCAGGACGGACTCAAAAGACAGACACAGTCTGTTTTTGCAAATGCAGAGATTGGATATAAAAACTTCCTCTTCCTGACACTGACCGGAAGAAATGATTGGGATTCGGCCTTAGCCTGGTCACAATCTCCTGAACGTTCGTTTTTCTATCCGTCCGTGGGCCTTTCTACAGTCTTAAGTGAAGCATTCACTCTTCCGAACTGGTTTTCTTATCTTAAAGCCAGAGGTTCTTATACCAAAGTTGGTAATTCATACGACCCATATCTGACTACAGAGCAGTATATCTATGATGCGCAGACCAATACATATGCTCTTGCTAAGATCCGTCCTAATTTCTTCCTGAAACCCGAACTGACGACATCTTACGAATTTGGTCTGGACATGAAGTTTCTAAAAAACAGTTTATCCCTCAGTGCTACATATTACAGTTCTGACACAGAAAACCAGACGCATACTATCCTCGAAAGCGGAACGGAATATACAGGCAGAATCATACAAACAGGAAATGTTCGTAATAGCGGTATTGAATTATTACTGGGTTATCAGAATACCTGGGACAAATTTGCATGGAGCAGTAATCTGACCTTTTCCTTCAATAAAAATAAGATTGTAAGTCTCTACGGAGCAGATATATTAAGAGATAATCCTACACTGGAGAATTATGTAGACAAAGCGACATTAGGAAGTATCGGTTCGCCTGTAGTGCGTCTGCGTGAAGGCGGATCTATGGGAGATATCTATTCTACATCCGATTTCAAACGGGATAACAACGGTTATATTTACTTAAATCCTTCGACGCTTCTACCGTCAATGGAAACGTTGAATACCAACGATTACAGAAAATTAGGATCCCTGTTACCGAAGTCCCATATGGGCTGGAAAAACTCCTTTACCTATAAGGATTTACGCTTGAATGTCGTACTCAGCGGTCGATTCGGTGGATTAGTAGTCTCCAATACACAAGCTATTCTGGACAGATATGGTGTATCAGAATATAGCGCCAACTTACGTCGTCAGGGCAATATTAATATACTTGGACATGAGGTGTCGGCACAAGATTACATGAATGTGGTAGCTGAAGGAACAGGTAAGTCTGATCTGTATGTTTATAAAGCAGACAATGTGAGATTACAGGAATTAAGCATAGAATATACAATCAATAAAAGGTTCCTGGGAAATATAGCAAATGCGACTATCGGAATCGTTGGTAACAATCTGGCACTGCTCTATAACAAAGCTCCGTTTGATCCGGAATCCGTGCCATCAGCATCGAGCACCTATTATACCGGAGTTGATTTCTTTATGCAACCCAGCCTAAGAAATATAGGCTTTAACCTTAAGCTACAATTCTAATTCAAAAAATTATGAAAAAACTAACATTTCAATATATATATAGTATAGGTATAGTAGCGGTTATGATCTTTGCTTCCTCCTGTACCAAAAATTTTGAGAGTCTCAATACGCATCCTACAAATCCGACGGAACAGGATCTGACTAATTCAGAAAAACTGGGAACGTTATTTCCTTCACTTATTGCCACCATGCACTATGCGCAGGAAAATAAGAGTCAGCATATAGAGCAGATGGTCGGAGGTCAGTACGGAGGGTACTTTGCCACGACAAATAACTGGCAGGGAACAAATTTCGGAACCTTTAATCCGGCACTGGATTGGGTTGAAGTCCCGTTTAAAGACATTATGGTTGACTTCAATTCCAACTATATCAAGATTAAAAAAGTAACAGAAAGTAAAGGTTATATCTATGCCTGGGCAAGTATTATCCGTGTGGCAGCCATGTTGCGTGTAGTGGATATGTATGGCCCTATCCCCTATTCCAAAATCGGAGAATCCAACGATGATAATGTGGCTTTTGACGATGTAAAAACTATTTATCATCTGATGTTTGATGAGTTGAACAGCAGCATCACTACGTTAAACAATTTTGTTCAGGAGACGAATAATTCGAAGGATAATCCCATGTCAACCTACGATGTCATTTACAGGGGAGATTTCTCAAAATGGATCAGATTTGCTAATTCCTTGAAAATGCGCATGGCTATGCGGATCTCTTCTGTGGATACAGACTATGCAAAAGGTATGTTCCTGCAGGCGATGCAAGCCGGAGCTATAGAAACGAATGCGGATAATGCCTGGATTCCGACAGATGACAATCCCTATTTCAAAGCATCTGCAAACTGGGGTGATCTCGCCATCAATGCCGTATTATCTTCCTATATGAATGGTTTTGAAGATCCAAGAAGGCCAAAATATATGACAACAATATCCAATGGTCAATACAGAGGTGTCAGAACAGGTATCCAGAATATCAATAAGACAACCTATAGCAATGCTTCTAATTTCTCAAAGCCTGCCTTTGCAGCAAATACACCTATTTTAGTTTTTTGCGCATCAGAGATTGCTTTTTTGAAATCTGAAGCGGCACTCAAAGGATGGATCGCTGGCGGAGATGCGCAGGCCAAAAGTTTTTATGAGAGCGGCATCCAGACTTCTATGAGCCAGCATGCTGTCGTAATTGGCACTTATCTGGCAGGCAAAACTGTGCCTCAGGCATATACAAATCCTTTTCTGAGTGCTTCAAACATTTCTGTTCCTAATCGTATCACCGTAAACTGGGATGATGTCACAGGCACACAGAATTCCAAACTGGAAAAAATTATTACGCAAAAGTGGCTGGCTAATTTTCCATACGGAATGGAAGCCTGGGCAGATCACAGACGCACCGGATTTCCACAGTTTTTCCCGGCAGTAAACAACCTCAGCTCCAGTAGTTTTATAGGTAACGTTGTTAATACATCCGGACGCCTGGCAAGACGACTGCCTTATCCACAGGCACAATACAGAAGCAACGGGGCAAATGTTACGCAGGCCATCTCGCTGTTAGGCGGCGATGATGTGGCTTCTACAGATTTATGGTGGGCAAAGAAAAACTAAACTCTATTCTTTATGAACAACATTATGAAAAATATACACATTATACTGATAACGACACTATATCTCCTTACCTTCCAATCCTGTAAAGAATGGACGGAGGTCGAATCACTTAATAATAATTCAACGGATCTGAATGCGACGGTCAAGACCGACGAGTATTATGCCGCACTTCGGGAATGGAAAAAAACTCCAGGATTGCCACAAACCTTTGTCTGGTTTGATAACTGGACAGGTGTAGCACCTACAGGAGAAAATAGTCTCCGGGGATTACCAGACTCCATTACAATTGCTTCCAACTGGGGAGGGCATCCCAAGTTTGATCTGAGTCCGGAGCGAAAAGCTGACATGGAGTATGTGCAAAAAGTGAAAGGGACAAAAGTCGTAGTAACCCTTTTTTCTGCAAAAATTGGCGATGATATGCCTGCGGATGAGATGTACAATATCGGCAACAGTTCGGATGAAGCAGTTGTAAGACCTGCCATACGAAAATATGGTGAAGCGATCTATGATGCCGTAATAAGAGCAGGGTATGATGGATTTGACTGGGATTATGAACCACTGGGCGGAGGTATAGGGGGAAGTTATCTGTGGTCCAACCGGGTACAGCGACGTATTTTTGTTGAAGAACTCGGATATTGGTTTGGACCAGGATCTCAGCGCACTGAACGTGATGGCAGAAAACCTGCCAAACCCGGACTGCTACTTATAATTGATGGAGAAGTAGGCATAAGAGGAAGAATGGATAAAGACTGGGAATCTCAATATTTTGATTATTATGTATTGCAGGCATATGGATCGACTACTGCAGCGAATCAGACATCCAGAGTAAAAGGGGTGATCGAAGACATGAGCGCACATATAGCTGCGGGAAGAATAACTGCGGATGAAGTAGTGAGAAGAACACTTCTTACTGAAAATTTTGAGTCCTATGCCAATACAGGAGGAGGTTTTCTGTCGATGTCTCAATTTATATATACAGCTGACGGTCTTAATCAACAAATTGGTGGCTGTGGTTTATACCGTTCAGGTTTTGATTATATGCCAAAAGGTAAGGGAGACTATGACGGATCTCCTGAATATTACTTCCTGAGACAGGGTATTACCAATCTGTACCGGGTATTCAATGAGCGAAAAGCCGCAAAATAAAATCTAACCTAAACACATAAAAATGAAAACCTTAAAATATATCATATTAAGTCTTAGCTGTCTGATTCTGTCCTGTAAAAATGCAGAATATCAGATTATAGATAATAGTATCTATATCAGCAGTGCTGCCAACAGTTCCGAAAAAGCAGAGACTATTACCATGAATAATGGTGCAGATATTAACATCCTTGTGCGTCTTGCAAAAAAAGTTGCTGAAGATGTCGAAGTAGAAGTAAAGCTTACCCCATCTATGTTAGACAATTACAACAAAGAGACCAGCTCTGAATATTTGCCTGTGCCCAACTTTTCCTTACCGGCAAATGCAAAAGTGGTAATTCCTGCGGGAGAAATAAGTGCTATTTACACTATACGGGTGGAAGACTTTGAAACAAATGGCAACAGATATGCATTGGGAGTGGAATTAGGAAATGTATTGAAAGGCAATATTACAAACTCTAATTCACAATCGCGATTTATATACCTGCTGGCAAAGCCATTACGGGTATCTGTACCCGAGATGTCCGGAGGAACCACTCAGGTTAATGCGCTGCCGGCTGATAAATGGAATATCAGTACCAGCCAGTGGAGTCTGGAATGCTGGACTAAAATGTCTGCCTACAGCATTAATAATCAGGCCATATTCAATACCGGAAGCAGTGATCATGAGATTTACATCCGATTCGGAGACGCCAACAGACCATACAATTATCTGCAGATCAAAACGCTGGGCGGACAGATTCAGACCGCATCAAATCTGGAAGCGAATAAATGGTACCATTGGGCATTTGTATATGATGGCAACACCTTGACTATATACCGTGACGGAGAGCTTGATGTCAAGTTTCAGCCCCCTGCGCCTAATGGCGGAAGTGTGAGATTTGACGCCTTACAAATGATTGCAAGTGGCAGTGCTTACTTCAGGGACAGATGCCAGATGGGTCAGGTTCGGTTATGGAAGAGAGCAATTACGCAGAACCAGATCAAGAACAACATGTATTTTGCTATTAATGCCAAAAATCCGGACTTAATTGGTTATTGGCCTATGGATGAAGGAACGGGTAATACATTTAAAGACATTACCGGAAACGGACATGATGCTGTGGCAGGAGCAGGAACAGGAATACTAAGAAGCTGGATATCGAATGTAGATTTTAAAAATTAAATACTGTTTTGGATTCATGAGTAGTATATAGTATCAAAATGCAGAGAATCTGCTAAAAGATTCATCTGCATTCTGATAATCCGGGCGCTTTTAATAAAGCGCCCTTTTATTTTCAGGGATAATTCCATAAAAAAATCTCTGTCAGTTTGACTGACAGAGATTTATATTATACGTTTAAAAGTGATTAAACCGGATATTAATCCTGATTTAAACCGTTGTTTCCTCTTCTACGGGAGCAAACTGATCGAACAGATCATTGAAAGCTTCATAATCTTCATCTCCGTTTGGTTCGAAGATCTGAATATCTCTGCTCTTTGCAAAATCAATAATCTCTTGCGAAACTCCCTGATCAGCGATAACCGCTACATCTGTAAAAGCCAACGCACCTTTGTAGACATCCACATAGCTTCCGCTACCGTAATTTGCAGCATCTTCGGCTGTCATACTTCCTTCCGGAGCTATTTCCGCATACTTTGCATGCAAAGAAGAACTTCCAAAATCATCTTCATTGTATAAAGAATACATGACTTTAGCACCTTTGAATGCCGGATCATCTTTGTAAGTTGTTTTCAGATACGCCGGAACCAGTGCGGAGAACCATCCATGGCAATGTACCACATCAGGAGACCATCCTAATTTTTTAACCGTTTCCAAAACCCCTTTACAGAAGAAGACAGAGCGTTCATTATTATCATCGAAAAATTCTCCGCTTTCATTTTTGAAAACCTTTTTACGCTGAAAATAATCTTCGTTGTCCAAAAAGTACACCTGCATTCGTGCTGCAGGCAAGGATGCCACCTTGATAATCAATGGATTGTCGTTATTATCCACCACAATATTCATTCCTGACAATCGAATCACTTCATGAAGACGATTTCTACGCTCATTGATATTACCAAAGCGAGGCATTAGGATTCTGATTTCAAAACCCTTTTCTTGCATTGCTTGAGGTAGTTGGCGTGTAATTTCAGAAATTTTACTTAATTCGAGGAAAGGCGACATCTCGTGGGTTACAAACAATATCTTCGTTTTAGCCATCTCCAGTTATTTAGTTATTTTTAATAGAACAGTAAAATCGGTCTACAAAGATACAGATAATTTATGACTTTCGCAATTCACTACAGATCATCGCTTTAGAATCACAAAATAATTCCCCATTTTTGCCCCTCAAAAAAGTTTTAAAAAAGTGAAGATATTTAAAACCAAAAAAGAGCTGCAGGACTATTTGTCTGCTGTTCGCGAGGCTAAACAAAAAATAGCACTTATACCGACAATGGGCGCACTTCATTCAGGACATATTTCCCTGATCGAATACGCCAAACCCATTTCAGATATACAGATATGCAGCATCTTTGTCAATCCGACTCAATTTAACGATCCGAAAGATCTGGAGAAATACCCCCGCCCTATTGAACATGATATCCAGATGTTGGAGTCTGCAAACTGTGACATCTTATTTATGCCTTCTACAGAAGAGATGTACGGTACAAATGAAGAGTGGCATATTGATCTGGGTGACTTAGACAGCATATGGGAAGGAGAACACCGTCCCGGACACTTTCAGGGGGTAACACAGATTGTGTATAAGCTTTTTACCCTGGTACAGCCAGATATTGCCTGCTTTGGCCAGAAGGATTTTCAGCAAGTCATGGTCATCAATAAGATGATAAAGGATAAAAATCTTCCTATAGAACTCGCTATCTGTCCGATTGTAAGAGATAAAGACGGTCTGGCCTTGAGTTCCAGAAATGCACGGCTCTCAGATGCAGGTAAGAAAACTGCGCTGGCGCTCTCAAAAGCACTACGTCATGTACGTGATCAATTCACGCAGACTTCCCCGGATCAGCTAAAGCAAGAAGCTGTTACACTTCTTGAACAGACACCAGGGATAAAAGTAGAGTATTTTGCCCTATGTGAGACTACGACTCTGCATGAGGCCCATACGATAGAAGCGGATAAAAAATACGTAGCTCTGGTAACAGCATGGGTAGAAGGAGTGCGACTTATCGATAATATGATTTTGAATTAATTGTCATAAAAATAACCCCGTACCTGTTTTTTTTATTTAAAAATCTAACTTTGCATTATGATAATTGAGGTAATGAAATCCAAAATTCATCGCGTACGTGTGACTCAGGCCGAATTAAACTACGTCGGTAGTATCACGATAGATGAAGACTTAATGGATGCGGCAAATATTATTGCCAACGAGAAAGTACAGATCGTTAACAACAATAACGGAGCAAGACTGGAAACATATGTCATTCCCGGTCAAAGAGGTTCCGGAACAATCTGTCTGAATGGAGCAGCAGCACGATTGGTGCAGGTAGGAGATATCGTCATTATCATCTCATACGCTCAAATGGAAATGGAAGAAGCCAAAAAACATATTCCTACCCTGGTATTCCCGGATGATAATAATAAATTGATAAAATAATAACGTAACCCATTCTGTTACATTAAAAACTTTTTATATTTTTGCAACGTTATTGCATTTGCAATAACGTTTTTTATGTTATAACTTTATCACCGTGCATTTTACCTGTTCATATCGTCGTATAATCGCCTCCCTGCTAGCGGTATGGATGTGCATGATTATCATCAGCGGTGTGATTTTCATGCACAAAGAAGTCACCTCCACAGGCGAGATCGTTACACACATCCACCCTTACGACTTCACGAAAAAAAAATCCAAACAAAAGCAACACGAATCTGACGATGAAATCCAGTTTTTAAATGTAGTCTATCAAGGCACATTTATCGATTCGGAGATGATCGTATTTACCTCTGCGATTCTGTGCAGTGTGACGATCGGCGGATATAAACCTCTGATCATAAATGAAGTTTCGACTGTCACAGACCATAATTTTCTGCGAGGCCCTCCTTATCTGGTGTAATCCTTTTTACTTCCTATTTTAATTTATTTTTCCCGCATCAAAATGCAGGAAAAAGCTTTGATGCAGATGTTTCTTTATTGCAAACATTACGCATTGATGCTATTACACCATTTAACATTATTGATCTATATGTATTTACGTTACATTACTGCTTGTATATTACTATTAGCCTCCATTGATATTACTTATGCCCAAAAGGCACTGAAAGGAGTTATTCAGGATGCACAGGGTGCACCTGTTTCTCATGCGACCATCCAGATAGACAAATCCAAACACGGTACAGCATCTGACGATAACGGACAGTTTACACTACCAAATCCTCCGAACCAGGCCTTTACTCTTCAGATCAGGGCAGTTGGATACCAGCCACTTAAAAAGAACATTCTTCCCTCTTCCACAGACTCTGTGCTCATTCTGACCTTACAGGAAGATCATCTGAATCTGAATGAAGTGGTCGTGAGCGCCTCCCGTTATGGCATGAACAGAAAAGAAGCTCCGGTGATTGTCAGTGTATTGAGTCCAAAACTCTTTAACGCCACGCAGTCCGTAGCGATGTCTGAAACCCTGAATTATCAACCCGGGGTACGTGTGGAAAACAACTGCCAAAACTGTGGTTTTTCTCAGGTCAGACTCAATGGTATGGAAGGTGCCTATTCGCAAATTCTAATTAACAGCCGTGCAGTATTCAGTGCATTAAACAGTGTCTACGGACTGGATCAGATTCCGACCAGTATGATAGACCGTATTGAAGTAGTGAGAAGTGGCGGATCGGCCTTATTCGGATCCAATGCGATTGCCGGAACTATCAATATCATCACTAAAGATCCTGTAGAAAATGACTGGCAGATTAAAAGTACAAACTCCCTTATTGATGGCAAAAAATGGGACAATACCATAGATTTTAACACCTCATTTGTAGATAATGAACTGATGTCGGGAGTAACTTTCTACGGAATGAACCGCAACAGACAGGCTTTTGATGCCAATGGGGACGGTTTCTCGGAGATGACCAAACTCAGAAATACTACATTTGGTGCAAAAGCTTTTTTGAAACCTTCCGAATTCAACAAAATAACCTTGGATTTCAGCACACTACACGAATTTCGCCGAGGAGGAGATCAGCTTGACATCGCTCCTCACTTTACTGATATCACAGAACAGCTGCAGACAAATTCTTTTATCGGAGGTCTTACCTATGACCATTATTCAAAAGATTTTAAACGTAAATGGTCGGCCTATTTTTCAGCCCAAAAAAGCAACCGGGATAGTTTCTATGGCGGACTGGGAGGCAACAGGACTGCTGCAGACAGTCTCATTGCAGCCAATGCTTACGGAAAAACAACAGATCTTTCAATGGTCGGTGGTACGCAATATGTGCATAATTTTGAACGGGATGTCTTCACTGTGGGTGCCGAGTATCAAAGTAATGAAACCAAAGATGATATTCCCGGTTACAACAGGCGTATCGATCAGAAAACACAAAATATAGGTTCTTATGTTCAGTACGAGTGGAAACCTACTGACCGATTCAAAACATTGGCTGGTGTGCGGTACGATTACAGTATCGTAGACGGAACTTATCAGCTCAAAAATATTAACCGCAAATCTGATGTAAACTTTGGTACATTCAGCCCCAGACTTACTGTATTATATGATCTGATGGACAATCTTCAATTCAGAGGTGGCTATGCACGTGGATTCCGCGCTCCTCAGGCTTTTAATGAAGATATGCACGTGACTTCTATTGGCGGACAACAGGTATTTGTATTGCTATCGGAAAATCTCAAAAATGAATACTCCAATGCCTATACCGCTTCCCTGAATTATTCACCTGTTCTGGGTAGCGTTCAGGCTAATGTACTGGTGGAAGGTTTCTATACAGATTTACAAAATCCCTTTACCAATGTGCTTTCCAGTGAGACAGATGGTGTACTGATCGAAGAGATGATCAATGGCGAAGGAGCGAAAGTATATGGCAGCAATATTGAAATTAACGTTGCTCCTTCCCCGTTTCTGACCATCCAGACAGGTGGTACCATTCAACGATCACGCTACAAGAAGTCTCAGCTTTTATTTCAGAATGACCAATCTGAAATCTACATCACTGATTTTGTGCGTGCTCCGAGAGTATACGGCTACCTCAATACCAATATTAAAGCGTCAAAAGCATTTGCTGTCGACCTGACCGGAGTGTATACCGGAAAAATGGATATTCCACATCTGATAGACGGAGAATATATGATCATGACCAAGAGCCCGGACTTTATGGAAATTAATCTCAGACTAGGCTATACCTTCACATTGAAAAAAGATCTGAATCTGGAATTGAGCGGTGGTGTACAAAATATATTTAATGCTTACCAAAAAGATTTTGATCGCGGAGCGCTACGGGATTCTGAATATATTTATGGTCCTTCAAGACCCCGTACCTTTACCATAGGTGTCAAAATAGGTCATTTTCATTAAGCCTGTAAATTTCAAAACTATCCTTACAAAGGAAATGAAAGCATTGCTCTTAAATATCATATTTCTTTCCTGTTTGGTCAGCGTGCAGGCGCAGACCAAACAGGAAATTAACTGGCTTACTTTTGAGCAGCTTTCTGATTCTTTAGATGCCAAACCTAAAGAAACTTTGTTATTTTTCTACACGGACTGGTGCTCTTATTGTCATAAAATGATGAAAGAAGGATTTCAGGATCCTGATATTGTCCGTTACATTAATACACATTATTATGCTGTCAGATTTGACGCAGAAAGCATTAGCTCTGTAACCTTCGACGGTCAATTGCTTAAAAATGCTTCTAAACATAAAGCTCCCGGACATTTTCATGAGGTGGCTTTACTCTTCAATTCTCCCCGTAAAAAACTCATCTTCCCTCAGCTGATTCTGTTAAAAAATGATTTTTCCATTAAAAAAAATACAAACAAATACCTAAGCAGCAAAGAGTTATTAAAATATGTTAAATAATTTTAACATTTAATGTAGCAATAATTCGGTATCTTACGTCTAATTAATCGATAAGGCTTCGACTGACTTATTATACTTAAAAAAATGACTGCGAAAAGTTTAGGAAAATTACTGATTATGGGACTGGCTACAATAAGCCTGTTTGCGTCTTGTATCAAAGATGATGATGTCTTTAATGACTACGAACAATACCAAAAAGAATCCGTTGATATCCAGAGTTACATAAGAACCAATTTCCCTACCGCTAAGAAAGATACAACCGGAATCTGGTTTGAACTTATTGAAGAAGGAGAAGGAGAGAACTTCCAGTATAAGACGGAAACAGTGTCGGATCCGAATACAGGTCAATCTGTTGTACGGGCACTTGCACCGACTGTTACCGTGAAGTTTACCGGAAAACTATTGACCGGATCTGTCGTTCAAAATAATCAGACAGAGACAGGTATTGCCGTTTCTCTCGCACAACAGCCTGCATCATGGCAATTGGCGTTCCTCCCTTATGAAATAAGCGGTGTGACTACACAGATCAGGGGATTAACCCGCAACGGACTCAAAACCGGAAGTATTATCCGGTTTGTAACACCATCTTATTATGCCTATGGCAATATGACTGTAGGTCAGGTTCCGGCCAATTCGCCACTGGACTACACTATAGAAGTTATAAAAATGGAATATAAAGACAGTAAATAAGCAAAACACACATTTAGTACAACATATACACAACACACACAATGAAAAATGTATTTAGAATTATCGCTATTGGATTAGTGGGAACCTTTATTTTTGCGTCTTGTAACAAGAGTGATGATACCGATTGGAACAAATTAATTGAAGAGCAGAGAATCAAAGATTCTATTGAGAATGCAAGAATTAAAGGAATAATTGCAAATCAGGCACCTCAGTTAAAATCATATGCTGAAACAAATTTCACAAATGCTAAATTAGATACAGCGACAGGAATCTGGTATCAAGTCATTACAGAAGGAGAAGCAAGTTCTTATACGTATAGATTTAATTCTATGGGGAATGGAATTGTAGCGCCTGAAGTAACTGTTAAATTTAAAGAGAAATTGATCAATGGTACTGTAACAGAGCAGACCGAAACGGATAAAACGACTACCTATCTGTTATCTAACCGTAAATATGCGTGGCATACAGCATTCTTACCAAAAACACTTTCCTACAATAATCAGGATGTAAAAATCGGAGGCTTAACAGCTAATGGATTAAAGAAAAACTCTCAAATCCGCTTTATCTCCCCTTCACCTTGGGTCTATGATACCCAAGAGGTAAAAGATAAAGATGGTAATGTAAAGATTGCCGCAAACTCTCCGATTGTATATGAAATAGAAGTCGTAGATATCAAATAAGCTCATCCATGAAAAGAATAGGATACGATATACTATTAATGGTAATTTCCATTATTGGATTTACTTCCTGTATGGATGACGGTGATTTCTTTGATCCAAAAAAACGTTTTGAAGAGGAAAAGCCTATTATCAAAGCGTATGTGACTGAAAAGTTTCCGGAAGCTGTGTATGACAGTGTAACCGGCATCTGGTATAAGGTACTGGAAAGTGGAACCGCAGGAAGTTACACGTATAAAGTCAAAGACACCGCAAATTCAAAACTTATACAGGCAAATGTGAAGGTGAAATATTCAGCACGTCTTACAAACGGTGTTGAAATCGATAAATCTGTAGCTGATACAGGTACGAATATGCTCGTAGGAGCCAATCTGAATACAGGTGCCAAGTCCGTTATCAATGCCTGGTTATATGCTTTCTTTCCTAAAAAAATAGGAGAATATAACCTGAATGGTCTTACTGTAAACGGATTGCAAAAGGGTGCTAAAATTCGTCTTGTAACACCTTCCTTATGGGCTTACGGACATCAGACTGTCGGAAAAGTCCCTGAAGATGCTCCGCTTGATTTTACAATAGAAGTATTGGATATAAAAGATTAAGATCTTTTATCCGCTTTGAAATAAAACAAGGAAGCCACATTAAAATGTGGCTTCCTTGTTTTATTTACTCCCCTTGTACTTCGACTCATCCAGCATCAATTGAGCATCCTTTATAGCAAACAGTTTTTTGAGGTCTGATTCAGGATGTTTGTTCATATATTTACGGACAATCTGCCATCCGATGTAGCTTCCGAGTTTTGGTGCAGATTCATTATTTTCACCTAACTCAGGAGTAAAAGGAGCTTCCGCAAAATATTTCTGAATACGCAGATAATCTGTATTATACAACAGTTCTTCCTGTATAAACCAGGCCCAGATTTCTTTTTCATAAGCCTCTGCCCATTTCATCTGTTGCGCACTATACCCGATTTTGAGGCTGTCTGCGACATCCGGCATTACCTGGTCCATTGCATACAGAATTTTGCCCTGATAGATCATATGCTGCAATGTATTTACATCTCCCTCCTGCTGTGGATACAGTTCTTCCCGAATAAAACTCTCTGTCACGCGCGGAACAATATTTTCAGGGGTAAACCTTTTCGAAATATAGAGGGGAATAGTTGATACCAGAGCCGGATAGAACTCAGAGTCACTTCCCAGAAACATATCCAGACCTATCCCGATGTAATCTTCACCGATGGGTGTCTGTACTTCAAATCCAGAATAGAAAGAGATAAAGCGTGGCGTATGTAATTCAGGAAAGAAGTATTTCATTCTTTTAAAAACCTCCGTCAATCCTTCTTCCTGTTTTTTCAGGTCCGGAAATACTTTTGCAACGGAAGTGCTCAGCGCTTTAAAATCAGGTTGACGGGAAATCGTTCGCAAATTGCGCTGCACAGATAAAGAATCCCCAGGGTTTCCGGCATGCAACATCAACTGAATATAATCTGTGTAAAACTGACCGTATTTTTTCTGCCATATGGCATTTTGCTGTAATGCCTGAATAGAATCCAGCTGACTAAAATCCTGATCAAACCGTTCAATTTTAATATTTATGTCAATTTTAGACGTATCAATATCATTACCGGCCCGTTCTTTACAGGAAAGAAAAGTAAGTATGAAAAAAAAGAGATAGATTTGTGTAGAATGAGGGAATTTCAGCATTATTCTCTAATTTTTAGTTTTTTCAAAATAAAGCATAAATAATTACAAAACCGACTCCGTATTGAATATGACACTTACATTCCGTTACTTACTGATCAGTTTATTCGTTCTATGTAGCTCCGGAGCATTTGCTCAGGGGTATGGAGATAGAAATATCTCATTAGGTCTTACTGTAAATCCAAATATGGGCCTGTTCCGGTTTGATGAAGACAGCAATGTAGACGGAAAATCCAAAGCCGGATTTTCCTATGGACTTATTGCCGACATCGGCTTCGCCCGCAATTACTATTTTTCAACCGGTTTGCAGATTAATACCATCAAAGGCAGGTTGGAATACCCGCAGAATTCTTCTTTCCCAAACAAGGACGTCCGTTTACAATATGCAGAGATTCCTCTGACTTTGAAGATGAAGACTTCTGATATAAACAGTCGTCGGTTTTACGGGCAGTTTGGTTTTACAACTGGTATAAAAGTCTCCAGTAAAGAGTCTCTTGACGGAACAGACAAGTCTACCGGAGTGGATGGTTCCAGCTTATTGAGACTGGGTTTACTGATCGGAGGAGGTTTGGAATGGAGATTTGATAATAATCTTTCCATTATTACCGGGCTGTCTTATAACAATGGCTTTACTAAAGCTTTTAATGAGGGAAAACCAAAAGCTTCATATTTAGGTTTAAACCTCGGTTTACTTTTTTAGATCTTTCAATTTTATGAAAATAGCGTTAGCTCAACTGAATTATCACATCGGGAATTTCGAAAAAAACAATTCTGCGATTATACATACGATTACCCAGGCAAAAGAACAACAGGCAGATCTGATTATTTTTGCGGAGCTGGCTATCGGAGGATATCCGGCCAAGGATTTACTCCGCAATGCCGTATTTATCCAAAACTGTGCTGATGCAATCGACCTGATCGCTTCACATTGTCATGATATTGCCTGCATTATTGGTACGCCGGTACGCAATACGGATCCTGAGGGAAAATCACTTTATAACGGTGCTGTATTTATAGCAGATGGTAAAGTATCACATATCAGTAAAAAGGGTTTATTGCCAGACTACGATGTATTTGATGAATATCGCTATTTTGAACCTTCCCGTCATTTTAACTGCTTCCAATTTAAGGGAGAAACTATAGCCCTTACGGTATGCGAAGACCTCTGGGATGATGACAGTTCTAATTCTTATGTCGGTGATCCTATGGAAGAATTGCTTCGTGAAAACCCCAGCCTGATCGTGAATATAGCTGCATCTCCGTTTTCGTATACACACTTTGAAAATAGGTTAACGGTATTGCGCAAGCAGGTAGCACGGGCTAATTGCCCGTTACTGTATGTCAATCAGGTCGGTGCTCATATGGATATTATCTTTGACGGACGCTCGCTGGCACTGAATAAGAGTGGTGAGATTGTACAGGAACTTGGAAAGTTTGAAGAAGATTTGCAGGTTATAACATTAGAAAAAGGCGATTTAATATCTGCAAACAGCTCAATAACAAGCGAGCATGCTGAGATTGCGTTGATCCATGAAGCACTGATCCTTGGATTGCGCGATTACTTTCAGAAATCCGGATTTAAAAGAGCAACCCTGGGTCTTTCGGGCGGGCTGGATTCTGCAGTTGTAGCTGCTCTGGCGTGCGAAGCTATCGGAGCAGAAAACGTTCTGGCTATATTGATGCCATCCGTTTACTCTTCAGATCATTCGCTCAAAGATGCTTTGGATCTTGTGAAAAATACGGGTTGTCAACATCATATTATTCCGATCAAGGATGTCGCACAGGCCTTTGAAGGTACGCTTAGTATAGCTTTTGAAGGATTACAGCCGGATACAACAGAAGAAAATATACAGGCCCGTACCAGAGGAACTCTCTTGATGGCCATCTCAAACAAACTGGGCCATATTGTACTCAACACATCCAATAAGAGTGAAGCAGCCGTTGGCTATGGAACATTATACGGAGATATGGCAGGCTCTATCAGTGTAATCGGGGATGTCTACAAGACTCAGGCTTACGATCTGGCAAAATATATCAATAGAGAACGGGAGATTATTCCACAGCATACTATTGTCAAACCACCATCAGCAGAATTGCGTCCTGATCAGAAAGATTCGGATTCATTACCACCCTATGATATACTGGATGCTGTTTTATATCAGCTGATCGAACTGGAAAAATCAGGCTCAGAAGTGGTGAAAACAGGGTTTGATGAGGCATTGGTTCTTCGGATAAGCAAACTGGTTAACAATGCTGAATTCAAAAGATTTCAGGCACCTCCTATTTTAAGGGTGAGTCCGAAAGCATTCGGAAGCGGAAGATCTATGCCTCTTGTCGCAAAATATTCTTTTTAATCGTTTATAATTAAACCTTTTAAGACTAAGATTGTCTTACAGATACTTGAGTGTTATTATTATGAAAAAGCTATTATATTTCCTCGCTTTAGGATTCATTATTGTGTTTGCATCCTGTTCTTCGTATAAGTACAATACGACGCGAGTACAAGACTTAGATTTCAGTCAATACAAAACTTACGGATGGTTACCTCCGATCGATTCTCTTTCAAAAAACTACTATAATAATGATATTGCGAAGAGCAATATTATGAGTACGGCAAATAAAGAGATCGAAGCTAGAGGCCTTACCTACAGCAAAGAAAATCCTGACATTTTGTTTCGTTATGTCACTATCGTCAACAATAAAAGCCGTCTGGTATACGGAAGCTCTTATTGGGGAATGGGCTGGGGCTGGGGCTGGGGTGGTCCCTGGGGATTCTACAGACCATGGGGATTGTATGGCGGATATTCTTATCCTGTCGGAAAAGAACGTTACCGTTACAGCCACCTGATTATCGAAGCGATAGACAGAAAAACAAATACTGTGGTGTGGCAGGCGAGAGGTTCTAATGAAATCGATAATCCGGAAACAGCAATCAATAAACTTCCAAAAGTTGTATCAGGTATTATGAAACAATATCCTCTTCAACTTAAAAAATAAGGTCTATATAAAGTATTGACTGAAACAGGGGTGATTATCAATGATAATCACCCCTGTTTTTTTATTTATTCAAGGCTACGCAGCCCATGATAAAAGGCCCGTTGGCTTTAGCGTCATTATCCCGGATACGCTCATTAATATAGTAAGAATAACTACCATCCCGGTAAGGATTCCCACCTAAACCGGCCACTGCACAGCATTTGGTCAATGTAAGATTACCATTGGGCTCTGTAACGATTAATTGTTCCATTAAGCCTTTATAGGCCTTTTCAGCAATTGCTTTATAACGCAAATTGATATATCCTTTATTGACTCCTTTAGCATAAGCATACATCAACATAGCGGAGACTGACGATTCCTGATAATTTCCCTCCTGCTTACTCTTGTCAATGACCTGAGACCAAAGTCCCTGCGTATCCTGATATTTTACCAGCGTGGCGGACAATTGATCTGTTATTTTCAATAATTCCGCTCTTTTAGGATGATCGGCAGGCACATAATCCAATACATCTACCAATGCCATAAACCACCAACCTATGCTTCTGCCCCAGAAACTTGGCGACTGACCTGTTTCTTTATTTGCCCATCGTTGCTGTTTGCTCTCATCCCAACCATGATAGTACAATCCTGTAGCCGGATCATAGGTATGTTTTGCACAGATCAGGAATTGGTTAATGGCATCATCGATCAGTTCAGGTCTGTTAAATTCCTTTCCATACTGCGCTAGAAAAGGGGAAGCCATGTACAAACCGTCTAACCAGATCTGATGCTGGTAAGTCAGCTTGTGCCAGAATGCACCTTCTAATGTGCGGGGATGTACTTCCAGCTGATGAATCAACCGGTCCATAGCTAACTTATACTTCTCTTTATGTGTTTGTTTATAGAGTTCAAAAAGAATCTTTCCCGGATTGATATAGTCCAGATTATAGGTTTCGACTTTATACAAGTGAATCTCTCCTTTTTCATTGATAATCGTATCCGCCCATTTTTCTACATAATCGAGATACTTTTTATCCTTAGTCGCCTTCCACACCTCTAACATCGCCAGACAGGCAAGGCCCTGTCCATATCCGAAGTAAAGGCGTTTGCCATGATCCAGCTGCCAGGCTTGGGGAAATCTTTTTATCTCTGAATCCGCAAATTTCTGATACGTTTTCTGTGCCGAAACAAAAGAACCTGCCAGCAATAATACGATCAGCAAATACATTCCTATTCTACTCATAAGTTTGTTTTTTAATTATCTGTACGAAATGGACTTGCAGGCAAGCCCTCTGCATTGTAAAGATTTCCGGGCTTATATTTCCCCCAGGCGTATCGGACATATAGGGGTTGCCTGACCTGTTCGCTGCTTACCTGCAGCTGAGTTCCCTGAACTGAAGCGGTAGCAGGATAATAATGCTGATCTGCACCGGCAATTTCAAAACCTTTAATTTCTTTGCTGTCTGATAAGAATCCCTTGCTGGCATAATCAAAAGTAAGAATGACCTTATCTTTCTGTATTTTCTTTTTCCTGTATAATGGTCCTGAATACGCTACCGGAATCTTATATTCTTTAGCTAAAGCCCAGTTCGCCAATCTTTCTCCGGGCACCTGTTTATTGCGGGGGTGTATATCCGTAGAATCTCCTACATCGGTAATGACGACCATGCCTGTGTTTTGCACCGCCTGCCAGGTTTTCAGTTGTGCTTCTCTGATCTCCGGTGGCTGTTTGTAGTGCGGAGCGATCTGCACAAAATAGAAAGGCATATCTTTTTGTTTCCATGCCTCCCGCCAGCTTTGAATCATATTGCTGAAAACCTGCTGATAGTCCTGATATCTGACGGAATTGGATTCTCCTTGATACCAGATTACTCCCTTTATAGTATACGGGACAAGGGGATTGACCATTCCATTCCATAGTGTAGCCAGTGCCTTATTGTGGTATATTCCTAGAGGTTCTTTTGGTTTTTTTGGTAGCTGCTGTCCTTTACTTTTTGCCTCTTCATAATGCTTAAATGCTTTCTGATAGACCAGGCTGTCCTGTGGATAGCTTTGCTCCGCTTTATTTTGTTCTTCAATCAATGCACTGTACACGGGGTTATGCTGCATGGATGACATTGGCGTCCAGGACTCTGCATGTGTACCTCCCCAGGTTGTCTGTATCAATCCTACAGGCAATTTGGTCTGTCTGTATATTTTACGACCGAAGAAAAAAGCTACAGCAGAAAATTCTTTTAAATTATCCGGATTACAAATCATCCACTCTCCTTCACAGTCTTCTAAAGGCCCTTTAGGGGATAAGGCCTGCCGGACATGAAATAAACGGATTTCCGGAAAATCTGCTTCTTTCATATGTTGCTCTTCATCCAGAATTCCAGTTCTCCAGCCTGTTGATTTTGCTACCGGAAAATCCATATTGGACTGTCCCGAACAGAGCCAGACCTCACCGATCAGTATATTACGAATACTGACCTCGTTGTTTCCCTTAAACAGTAATTCATATGTTTTGCCAGAGGCTTTTGGTGTTTGTATCGTGAGCATCCATTTCCCGGCATGATCTGCAATTGTTCTAACAGTTTCTTTCGTCCAGGATGGCGTTACCGTTATCTGCTCACCAGGGTCCGCACTTCCCCATAGTCTGACCTTCGTACTTTGCTGTAAAAGCATATTGTCAGACAGAAGTGCAGGCAGCCTGATATCTGCCTTGCAAATATCCAACAGGACAAATGCAAGGCAGATCAGCACATATTTTAAAACAGCAATTTTCATGTTCAGCATTAGTAAAGCGGGTGTTGCTGTCCGCGTAATCCCGGATTATCATCGATAGTCTTGGTACTCAACGGGAAAAGTTCTACTTTATTTTTTTCCAATCCTCTGTAAAGGTTACCTACCCATGTCGCTGTTGGTGTAAGCGCATTGGCAAAGAACGCCGCAACATTGCTGTGCATTTCCAGGATTGTATATCCTTCATTTTGCAACTGGGTTCTTTCTGTGGCGGTAGGTGCTGCTTTGAAAGAAATATAGGTACATGCAACCAAAGGATCGTTGAACGTGGTTGCAGAGGTTTTTTTGTAGGCTCTGTACAGATCTACATTTGCAAAACGGCCCTTTTTACCGGCAAGATCCAGCACTTGTTGTTTGGTTTCTGTAAGTTTTTCAAATAAAATACCCCATCTGATCAGATCTGTTCTTCTCCATCCTTCAAATCCAAGCTCGAGTTTTCTTTCTTCAATAATAGCGTTTTTGAATTCCTGATAAGAGGCTGGTGTCGTTCCGATTTTACCGGCATCACCTTTAAAAGCTCTTAATCTGACTTTTTCCA
Source organism: Sphingobacterium sp. UBA5789 (assembly GCF_002418355.1). Taxonomy (NCBI): domain Bacteria; kingdom Pseudomonadati; phylum Bacteroidota; class Sphingobacteriia; order Sphingobacteriales; family Sphingobacteriaceae; genus Sphingobacterium; species Sphingobacterium sp. UBA5789. The sequence goes on from NZ_DIDX01000006.1 coordinate 176,316, forward strand.
ACATTTGCTTCGCTGTAGCTGTAGGTGCCTGATTCAGTTCATTTTCAGCTTCAGCATACATCAGTAATATATCCGAATAACGCAGTTCTATCCAGTTGATATCTCTTTTATTAACCGCAGGACCTTTTTCAGATTTCCAGTTTACTCTGAATTTGCCAATAGTATTGCTGGAATATGTATTCATCTGATGCAGATTGTCTGCTGTAATAGCATAATTACTGATCGCGACATCCCTGCGGCTATCTCCCTCTTTGAAATCAAAATAGTAGGTCGGAAGAACGGCCATTGCAGGTTGAGCCTTGCCATAGAATGAATTTTGGTGCGCAAAGATTCCATTGGTGTATCCTACCTGTGCCTCATTGCGGTCTAAACCTAACTGACCATATTCTAACATGGATTCTCTGTTGTAACGACCATTGATCAGATCCCGGAAAACCGTTTCATAATCTATAAGATCATTTTCACCTCTTTTCACTACTTCTTCACAGGCATCCCGTGCGATCTGATACAACTGTTGAATACGTTGTGTATCTGCTCTTCTGGCCAGTTGTACACTTCCCGGTGAATAGGAATTCAGATCCCATCTTAACGAATAACCGGCTGCATACAAGGCTGTACGCGCCAGAAGTCCATAAGCTACATTTTTCGTGATACGTTCTGAGGTCACTCCTGATTCACTTTTCCAGGGCAGTAGTGTTATTGCCTTTTGCAGATCTTCAATACATCCGTCCATAATAGTGTCTCTGCTCACACGTGAAGAGGCATAACTATCGGCTTCTATCACCGGAATCTTGGGATAAGGTACATCTCCAAAATAACGCACTACATTCAGCATATTTTTTGCACGGATAGCATAAGCTTCTCCAAGCAGCATATTCAGCTTGGTTTTTTCAGATTCCGCAACATTTGTCATCAACGGGATATTACGAATGATCACATTGACCTGCTCTACTCCCGAAAACATAGCTGTATATGTAGAAGAAGGACTTGTAGCCGGATTATAAACATAATTGGAGACTTGATTTTTGGAATTTGTTTCCCCCTCTGTAGAGAAGCATTCGTCCGTACCCATTCCAAACTGATAATACAATTCGTTATTAAATGTACTGGTGTATGCTCCTAATACCGCCATCTCGACACGGGGTACATTTTCAAAGATATTGGAACTATCAAAATCACTTTGTGAAGGCAGATCTAACCAATCTTTGCATGAAGTGGAGAATAATGCCGCAGAGATACTGATTATATAGACTAATTTTTTCATGACGCTAAATCTTAAAATGTTAAATTAACTCCTGCTACCACACTTTTTGCTCTAGGATAAGCTGAGTTATCCACTCCTCTTGTCAGGATAGAAGAACTTGCTGATACTTCTGGATCATATCCGGAATATTTGGTAAACGTATGGATGTTATTCAATGTCAGGTAAACACGTAATTTATTGATAAATGCTTTTTTGGAAACCGTAGCCGGTAAAGTGTAACCAAACGTAATATTATTGATCCGTAGGAATGAAGCATCTTCCAGATAGTAATCCAGGGCATCACTAATGGCTATATTATTCCCTGAATTGAGACTCCAGACCTGATCTTTACTGTGCTGATCCGGATTTAATGCTGCCAGACGACTCAGATCTTTGGTTTCTAATCCTGTTGCCGGATCTATAAGTGTAAACCGGGAAGCCATTACAGATAGTGAATTCTGATTCGGCAGGTATGGCCCCATAAAGCGTTGTGTATTCATATTGAACGCCTGATTACCATAGGCAAAGTTCACAAATACACTTAAATCAAAATTCTTATAAGAGAAAGCATTGTTCATACCTCCGAAATATTTAGGTTCAGGATTACCAATAACTGTTCTGTCATTAGTAGACCAGACAGGGTTGCCGTTAGCATCCGTTTCTCCTGCTGTTGGCAAATACTTGACATCTCCCGGTTTGATAGTTGCGCGGTTCTTGCCTTTCAGGGAAGCGACTCCATTTTTTAAACTGTATGATCCGTCCGGATTCTGATTAAAATCATCTGTTGTATATACGCCATCATATTTATAACCGTAGAATTTACCGACAGACTCCCCTACCTGCGTCATAAAGTCAACTCTTGAACTCAGATTTGTAATGAGATAATCATTGCCACTGGTTCCGAATAAAGCTTTTGTCCTGGACTTGTTGAATGTAATATTAAAACTGGTCTGCCATTGGAAATCTGCCTTCTTGATATTAACCGTGTTCAATGTTACTTCCACTCCTCTGTTTCTCAATGCAGCTATGTTCTGAAATTGATACGAGTAACCTGTTGATGTAGGAATATTGGCCCGAACCAACAGATTTTTGGACTCGTTATTATAGAAGTCTGTTGTCAGATTGACTCTGTTATCTAAGAATGACATATCCAATGCGATATTACTGGTCTGTGTTTTCTCCCATACCAGATCCGGATTTCCTAATGTTGTACCTGGCTTGAGACCAATAACCTGCGTATTATTTACAGCAACGACTGTGGATCCGTAAAGTGTCGCATAACTGGTATTACTGATCTTATCATTTCCGGTAGTCCCATATCCCGCACGGAGTTTTAACTGATTAAAGAAACTACCATCTTTCATAAAACTTTCGTTATGAATATTCCAGGCTGCAGACACGGAAGGGAAAGTACCCCACTGATTTCCTTTTCTGAATCTGGATACACCATCTGCACGGATCGTTCCGGTTACTAAATAACGATCGTCATAATTATACATAGCACGTGCAAAACCTGAAACCAGACCGTATCGTCCTTCATCCGTATCCGCTCTTTCGATACGGGATGCTAAAGAGACATCATTCAAACCAAAATTACTGGAAGGGAATCCATAATAAGTGTGTCCTACACTCAGATCCTTGGAATACAGAATCTCATGTCCTGCCAATAGATTAAGATTGTGCTTACCAAATGTTTTAATCCAGGACAAGGTATTGGTCAATTGCCATTGATAGCCTTCTGCATTGGAACGGCTTCCGTACGGCCCTCCATTGTTGCGTGCGGTGACGGTACGTCCGTCATCCCAATAATCTTTACGGGTTTGATTCCACTGATATGCGCCTGAACTTCTAAAAGTGAAATTTTCCAGAAAATTTACTGTAAGCCCTAAATTCAGATTGGCTAAACGGGCTACTTTGTTACGGGTAATAGCGTCATTTGTAATAATCGGGTTATAAATATCGTATTGCGAATCCAATGCCTGAAGATCTTCGGCTATATCCGAATTAATTAATTGCTCATTTGTGAAACGGATTCCACCGGTTGCAGGCTGAAGAATAGACATTTTTAGCATGCCTCCTAAAGAGCCGTCACCGTCGGTATTGGCATCCTGAAACAGGGAGTTAAAGTCCAGATTCACACCTTTTAACAGTTCGTGATTTACTTTTGCACGAACACTGTTTCTGCGAAACCCGGATTTTGCCAGAATACCATCCTGACTGGTATTATTAAAGGTCAGCATGAGTTTTGTCTTTTCATTACCTCCGTTGATATTCAGATTATGATTCTGTAAAATCGCCTGTCCTCCAAACACCTCATCCTGCCAGTCGATGCCCGGTCTGCTCCCGTAATCACGCTGGATTCTTGCATACGCTCCTGAAGCAAAATCTGCAGCATTGACATCTCCTCCAAACATATTGGCAAATTGTTGCTGTTTGCCTCCTAATGTTTGAAATTCATACTGGTATTTCACATAATCTTCAATATTCAGTAAGTCCAGTTTTTTGCTGAGCTTTTCAAAACTTGCATATCCGTTATAATCAATATTGGTACGTCCGGCTTTTCCTGATTTGGTGGAGATCAGGATAACCCCGTTAGCTCCGCGGGAACCGTAGATTGCTGAGGCTGATGCATCTTTGAGGATGTCAATACTTTCGATATCATTTACATCGATCTTCATCAGTGCATCTTCCATCACAAAACCATCGACAATGTAGAGTGGCGTGGTCGATCCGGTAATAGAAGTTCCTCCTCTTACAGTAATATTAATTGCAGCTCCGGGAGCGCCACTTTGTGTCACCACATTGACCCCTGCCACTTTACCGGTAATAGCCTGTGCAGCTGTAGTAACAGGTACATTGCGGATATCACTGTTTTTTACTGTACCGACAGCTCCTGTGAGATCCCGTTTACGGGCTGTACCGTAACCGATGACTACAATCTCATCGAGTTCATTATTGGCAGATTGCAATACAATTTCCATAGGACTCTGTGTATTGGCTACAGCATCTTTTGTTTCAAATCCTACGTATGTAAATCGGAGATTGGTATTTTGTTTTACCTGAATGGAAAACTTGCCGTCCCTGCCCGTCGTGACAGCTACATTGGTGCCTACTACGGCAACAGTAGCTCCTCCGATGGGTTGATTATTCTCATCGACAATCCTTCCTGTAACAATATCTGAAGTTTGTGCAACACTTATTCCTGTCATTACAAACGCAAGAAAGGCACATAAGATCGCTCTTAAAAAAAGCATATTTTTCATAAGCTGGTATACGGTTTCTATTTTTCTGTAGGAGCTAAAATATAGCTCTTTTATTTTACGCTATTCTATTTTATTACATATATCCTGATAAGGCATTAGCTGTCAGCACAATGAAAAATCAACATCAGCTGCTGTTTCATTGTTATATTTTAATAATAAGAAAAGGGGAAAGGGTACTGACGGTTATAATTATCAGCATACACGACCTCACTCCGGTTTATACTTGTTGGTTCCATTACGAAATTATAGATTGGTTAATCCAAACTTAGTAAAACCAAAAAGCACAACTATCCTGACCTATCCTGAAACGTATTTCAAACAGGCAGAAACCGGAAGGGCTAAACAGAAGAAATATAGATAAGAATATCTACAGACCGGCATTTACATATACCGGTAATGATTGATTTTAAATGTTTTAACAACAAAAAGAGAGCCCCCAAGAACACTTATTGCATTCTTTCTTTCCTGGCAGGTCTCTCTTTGGTTGTATTGTTTTCAGGTTAAAGAATTAGAATAAATATTGTTTATATGCTGCTTAATGTGTGTTTCTGTTGTTACAATGGATAGTTTACATACCAATTGACAGGATTCATCAGATGCTGTTTAAAGGTTTGCTGATATGCTCCGGTATATTTTTCGCTGACTCTGTTTGCGAGCATAGCCGGATCATTCCAGCGGGAGGCGATCCGTATCATCGCAAAATAAGCTTTTGCTTCTCCGGCACTTTCCATTAATGTTTCTTCAATAATCAGATCATCTACAGCTTTCTTATAGGCTTCTATCTTCTCAGGAGTATTCAGATTATCCTTCGAAAGTCCTGCTGGGTATACGGGAGAGAGATTAACCCGACGGCGGATACCCCAGTTTTTTGCTAAAGCCACATTCCATACGGTATTGTTCAGCGGATACTGCAGGTTGTTTGCATTACGGGACAGGTATAATTCTATTCCATCATTTAGAAAAGCTTCTGCTTCTTTGAATTTTCCCAGATTATTGAGTGCTTCCACCATAAAAAAGTGAACATCTGCATCTCTGTAAAGGACGATATGCACATTATTTTTATAGATTTCTGAAGCACTTTCCCTGTCTCTTGAAAACTTACGGATTACCCATTCACCATTTTGAAAATAATAGGTGTAATTTTCTCCACGGTACAGGTCTCCAAGTGTATTACCGTCATAGCGTAATTGTTTTTTATAACGGTTCATCGCCACCTCTGTTGGCTTCAGATAATATACAGAGGGCTGTGTATTAGAAAAGTAAGAAATTAATTTATTCGTCTGATTACGTTCAAAATCATAGGGCACCACATTGATCAGCCCTCTGGTTTTTGTAACCGGACTACGGCTGAAAAACTGAATCCATTCTCCGTTATAATCATCGTTACCTATTTTGTAGCGACCTCCTCCATTATCGTATATAAACGGCATACCCACCTCTACCACTTTACTGTAATTTTTATTCCACAGATACAGCTCCATTAACAATGGTTCGGGGGATGGACAAATCATGTTCCACACCAGATCCTGTTCGGACGCATTGACCCCGGGAAAGAGTACATCTCCCCACACGAGTACATTTTTGCCATTCACTCCTTCGATACCAGACTCCATCAGGTCAATCAGTTTGGGAATCAGCTGGTCTAATGTCAGTACCGGAATTTCTCCCACCTTGTTAATATCCAGATTTTTATCATCAAAGTAAGCTGCCTTTCCATAGAGTTTTCCGATCATAAGATATGACCAGACTTTGAATCGTATCGCTCCGGATATAATAGAATTATAGTGTGCTTCTTCTATTGCTTTTGGATTTTTCTTACGGTATTCTATAACTTTTGCCAGATAATTATTTGCATTGATGATAATATCATAGAATCCTTTCGGATTGGCAAATTCATTACCTTGTTTTTCCCTATAGTAATAGAGATCCCACAGATCCTGAGGAGCATTTTTTGTAGGTTCCAGCAGATCGGTACGCAGGTCAGCCAGAAAAACAGCCTGATCAGCAACTTTCTGAACTTTTGCAGCTATTCCCATATAGCCAGAATAGAGCTCATTCGCATTACCCACATAATCTTCGTCTTTCAGGATATCATTGGTATCTACTTCAAAGTATTTTGAACAACCTGTAAAAAATAAGACTGCACAGATTGCTGTTATTTTCAAATAATTTTTCTTCATCTCTTCAACGATTAGAGTTTCAGGTTAACACCTAATTTAAATGTACGTGGTAAAGGAATTTTACCATAATCGGATCCTAACAGACTGATATCATAGCTATAGGCTGTCACAGGATCGAGCCCCAGATATTTGGTCCAGGTATAGATATTTTCCCCGGAAATATAGATTTCGGTATTGTTAAGTAATTTGAATTTCTGAGCTCCAAAATTATATTTCAGAACTACATTACTCAGGCGCAGATAGGAAGCGTCTTCAATCCAGCGATCTGAAAAACGACTGTTACCCATCGGATCTCCATAAGTTGCTTTGGGAATTGTCGTCATCTGACCTTCTTCCTGCCATCTGTTGAGGATAGCGGTAGACTGATTCTTATAGCTACTCATGTCTTCCAGGCTGCGGCGAACTGCATTATACATCTTATTCCCTTTAGAGAAAGTGACATATCCGCGTAAGGTTAGTTTTTTGAATCTTATATCTACAAATCCGGACCCATAAAATTTAGGTAATGCATTCCCCAAACTCTTACGATCATCCTTATCAATGATTCCATCTTTGTTAATATCTTCAAAGATAGCATCTCCGGCTTCGAAAGGGAGGTTTTTGAAGTCTGTCAGATTAAGACGTGAAGCCTCTGCCGAATTACTGATGACACCATTGAACTGATAACCGTAAAAATCATATGGCGAGCCTCCGACCTGTGTGATCAGGGTCATGCCATACGGGGCGGCAGTGATCTTTTGGTCTATGTTATTCAGGCTTTTCACTTCATTTTTTAAGGTACTCAGATTTCCACCTATCGTAAATCCGAAATCTTTTTTCTCTATAAGTGTGAGGTTGGCATCAAACTCGAATCCGGTATTGAGCAGAGTTGCTCCGTTGACATACATATTTTCGATACCAGCAATGGGTGTGACCGGAACGGCCTGTACAACATCTTTGGCTGTAGTATGGTAGTAAGAGGCACTTAAGTTCAATCTTTTTTTCCATAAACTTGCAATCAGACTGACATCCCAGTTTCGGACATCTTCTCTGTTTAAGGATGTATTGGGAATATTCCCGACTACGATACCTGACAGCTGACGATAAATCTGGCTGCTGTAGTAGGCCTGACTGAGTTTGGATGAATATCTGCTGTTAGCTGTTTTGGAATATCCCGCATTCAGTGTCAGCAGATCCAGATTGGCGATATCTTTAAATGCACTTGTATTTGATAACAAAAATGAAAGATCAACTCCGGGATAAAATCCGAAACGGTTCACATCTACTCCTGTAGAGGATGCACCATCAGTTGACAGATACGTCGACGCTTTCACTAAATTCCGCCAGTCATACTGCACAAAACCATAAAAACTCATCCAGTTCCAGGACTCATTATAGCCATCAAAAGCACGTCCTGCAGCATTCACATAATTGAGCGTACGATAGAAATCGGAGCTGGTATTACGCCCGAATCCCGCATCATATTCTCGATCTGTGATCATTCCCTGAAATCCTACACCTGCCTGAATATTGGATTCATCCAGTTGTTTTGTGTAATCTGCATTTATCTTGTAATAGATATTGGAATTCTTACCCGATCCGGAACGAGCGGAGTTCAGTGCTACGCCATTTTCCAGGGGCAGAATGGTACGGCTGGACAATCCGGGTATAAAGGTAGATTGTCTGTTATAACTGGAGAACAATCCGAATGTACCGTATACATTTATGTTTTGAGTAGCTTTGTATTTAACACCCGCATTGACAAATACATCATAGATATCCGAATTGATGGTTGTTGTATTAAGCAGAGCCAATGGATTTGACACATTGAATTGTCTGACTATATCATAATCCGGCAATATGTTGTTACGGTCATCTTTTCTGTAAGGACTGAGTATCGGTGCCTGATAAAGCGACGCCAGCATAGGGTTAGTCGCCTGAAGCATTCCCTGTTCATGCAGTTTATTCGTCGCATATGTCAATGCTACACTCGCCGACAGGTCAAATTTCTTGCCTAAGGTAAGCGTTGAATTGAGGCGGGTACTGTAGCGTGTAGATTTACTGTTGTCCAATGTTCCATTCTGATCCATCACCCCCAGAGACAGATCATATTTGGCAATAGCATCCCCCCCTTTGATACGAAGGTGATTATCCGTAACGAATGCGGGAGTATAGATCTCATTTTGCCAGTCTGTATGATTATTATACAGAAAATTGTAATAGTAGTTGGGGTCATCTCTTAAAAACGGAAAGTAGCTGATCATATCATTCATATCCGCAAACTGAGACATTCCTACATCTCCGATAAAGTTTTTAAAATCACTCCCCTGCAGTACCGGTATACGTTTGTTATTATATCCTATACCATAGTTTCCTTTGAATTCAATAACTGTTTCGAGATCATCTGCAGATGAGGTCTCAATAAGGAGAACGCCATTGGATGCTAATGATCCATATACGGCAGCCTCCGGACCTTTAAGCAATCTGATACTCTTGACATCCTGCGGATTGATAGCATTAAATACGCTTCTGGAATACCCTCCGATAATAGTAGATGTTTCATTATCCGGAAAATATGGCATCCCGTTCAGAATAATGAGGGGTGAATTATCTGCAGTTAAAGTTCTTATCCCACGAAAGTTCAGCACGCTTCCCTCTGTAGGCATTCCACTTTTATTAATTACATTCAATCCCGAAAATTCACCGGCTATTACATCTTCAATATTATAGACGCCATCCTTGAAATCCTGATTATATAAAATGGATGTTCCTTTATTGGCAAAAATACCTTCTTTGACTTCATCAAATTTGAAACGTGTATCAGGGACCAATGTCACCACAATAGAATCCCGCTTCAGTGTACTGACCTGCAGTTCGTGAAATCCGGGACTCCATACTGTAATAAGGGCGGAAGTACCGACATCGTCGACCTTCAATGAAAAATCTCCGTTTTTATTGGTTTGTGCAGAGGTGGCACTGTTTTTTATAGAAACAATTGCATTCGCTACTGCAGCATTATTATAGGAGCTCAGTACCTTTCCTTTTATTACCCGCTGTGCAAAAGCCTGCTCTGCACTACACAAACCTATAACCGAGCTTACAAGCAAAATTTTATATAATATATTCACCCTTTTTATCATAACTATTCAATAAGCATTCTTTAAAAACATTATAAAACTGCTTTACTCTTTTAATAATTGTTTTGTGTGGGAATCAACGCCCAATGATATAAATCCATTTGTTCAGCCGTTCCTTTACCCAGTCCGGCAAATTCTACTTTTATTCTAAACCGTCTCACCTGAGTACCATCTATAATGACAGGCCCTACTAATCCTCCCCATCCGTTATACTTGGTACTACCGACGGTATTGGTTGAGCGATCATAGTTCCATGGTGTGGAAGGTTCTACGTTGAGTGCGCTTTTAATCAGTTTACCATCGATATAGATGTTTACAAACGGATGTGTGGTGGAGCGGAATCCCATATACAGATTATATTCTCCGGGAGGAACTTCAACCACTTTATAACCGGTAGATCCGTCGCTGTTGCGTACAGTCATTACTGGTGTGAAGTCTATAGAAAGCGGTGCTCCTGCAATTTTCTCCCCTTTCAGAACCAGTGTACGGTATTTGTATTCCAGTCCCAGTGTCGGGAAACTTGCATTATCGCGGTCTGTCGGGACAACACTGGTCGCATTGCGTACTGTAAACAGATTTGCTTTTTCATTATCCGGCACATATTCCCAATAATGAAAAAACTGTTTGATCATGTCGATATGTACATTGTTAGGTACTTTCAGTTTCGAGATTTCAAATATTCTGCCGTTACTCATCCGTTTATAAGCCGGATTTACCTGCTGCACACTTGTTTTCCACAGTTTGTTGAAAGCCGAATATATATTTTCTTCACTGCCATAATCATCGACCAGTTTATTATAAAAGATAGCTTCTTTGATCCAGGACATAGCTTTGAGATAATCATCCTCTTCAAATGTTTTCCCAAACTGAGCATAAAGACTTCTCAAATCATTAAAACAATTGTTCAGCACCTGATTGCTTGGCAGAAACATACTGACTTGTACAAATTCTGAACGGATATTTGCTTTTTCAAAAATCGGATTCTTGATCACGTAGGCTGAATCATAAACAGTATTCCCGGTAGGATCCACGCCAATAGGAATACTGTTGGCCAGATCAAAAATGGTATCATTAAGTCGCAGAATGGTATCCCGGATAATGGAATAATCAGATCCCAGTCCTTCCAGATATTCATAGATACTTACATCCGGTTTCATGAGTTCATTAATCTCATGCACAACTCCGTTTTTACATAGTTGATTACCATTGACAAGAACTGCATCTCCTATCTGATATTTACCTGAAGCATCCTGATTAATAGACAGGTATTTTCCATTCAATGTCTTCAGTCGTAATCCTTTTTTAAGTTTAGAGACATCATAGGTAAGATTGTTCATATGGTAACCCATCACATACTTTTCATCCAGATTTAATTGTGCCAGACGGTCCATCTGTTCATTATTTACCACCCATACAGTCAGATACTGGTCTCTTTGCAGCTCCTGTGCCAACCCGGCTTCTTCTAATTTTGCTACAAATTTGCTATACTCCGGTTTTGATTTCAGGTAGTCCAAAAGATTTAAAGGAGATACGGTAGTCGTTCCTTCTGATGTTCCATAATGGCTGTCCCAGGCTTTTTTACAGCTCGAAAAGCAGAGCACTGCTGCTATAAGAGCAAAAATTAATCTTTTCATAATTGTAATATTTAGTCTATAGGATCAAATCGTATATAATCCAGCGTAATCAGCTTTCCATCTAATGAAAGTATACGCAGTTTGTGAGATGTTGTCTCTTCAAAAGTGACATTGCCGAGAGACTGTTCCAGCTGTCTGTCTGTACGTGTGTTACTAATAGTATGTTTTTCTCTCATCAGCGCCCCATCCAGAATAAATGAACAGATTCCTGTGGACGTTGCCTGAATAGGGCTTGGCCAGAAGAAGGTCACTTTGTACTTACCTTTTACGATTACAGGACTGTTCATTTCTATCCAGCCTGACTCTCCCAGAGTAACGCGCAGATGATCGTAATTCAGCACTTCACTGTAATAAATACCATCTGCCGGTCGGCTGTTACGGTAGATCAACACATTGCTTCGGGTCTCCGGGCGTGCACTCCAGATAATACTCTTGAGGTCTCCGGTAATAAATGTTTTGTTATACTGTGCACTCAGATTTGGTTTCTTAAACTGGGTTACATTGGCTTCTATATCCGGATAGTCGGACAATTCCCAGATCACGGATACCCGTTCCGGTGTAAACACCGGCATCCAGTTATTCACTTCATGTAATACTCCGTTTTTACACAGCACATTGAACTCTAAAAATTTAATTCCTGTAGTATTAGCCGCATTACTGTTCAACAGTAATTCTCCCTGTCCTTCCGACATCTTGATGAGTTGTTTGTCTGCTAATGTGTTGATATTCATCTTACGCTGTCCTGAAGGGAACTGACCCAGACTGGCATAATCTCTCAATTGACCCAGAAGATGATAAGCGACATACTGATTCAGGGGATTCTTTACATCTGTATAAGGCAGTCCATTACTGGCGGATAACTTAGTAATAAGATCAGCGATACTTCTCACATTGTCCGCAGCAAAAGTCTGATTGGAGACTGCAAATGCAGTATAACGGTACCGGATTTCTATAGGGTTACCCTGTTCATCTGTGGAAGGTGTATATACTGTTTTCAAACGTTCTTCATAACCGGCCATTTTCACTGCTTCATAGAAGATACTGAATTTGTCCTGTTGAAGACGGTCAATGATCGTTTCTGTCAACGGCGTCAATACATCTTCGATAACATGTATAATTCCGTTGGTTGCTTTTACATCAAATTTTTTAAACCGGGAAAGTCCGTTAAGATATACGGCTTCCAGTCCTCCCCCTCTGAATTCTATACTCAGGTTATCATCCGTTTCATTGAGTTCGTCAATTGCTCCACTCTGAAACTGTCCCAGATCAATAACAGTTCCTGCAATCAGGTGATAGCGGACCAGATAAGCCGCATCTTCTTTCGACATATCCTGCACGCTTGCATAACCTTTGGCTTTTAAATAGCGGTCAACACCTTCATTAGAGGGCACAAAATGGGTATAATTTGCATTCAGATTAAGTGTATTGTACAGATCCGCCTGATTCAAGACTTCTACCCAGCGGGAGAATTGATCCGGGTGCTGCTTGAGATATACTGAAATCGGGAATTCATCATAAGCTGTGAAGGTTTTATCTTCAAAGCTATCTTTACAGCTATTGACCAGCAACAGCGGAAACAACAGCAAGAATGCCTGTATGATTCGGTGTAAGTTATAAATTCGTTTCATAGTTGGTTAATTTAAGCTATCGTAATAGGGATTCTGCACCAGTAAGCGATTCGATTTCAACTCGTCAATATGAATCGGCAGGTAGTGTGAATTGTTATTTAATAATTTGGACCGTATTATCGGAGATGAGCCTCCTGCTGTACCCAAGAGCACTTGTTCGATAAGGTAATCCTTATACTCATAATTATTTCTCTTGCCGACACGGAGTAGATCATACCATCTCTTTCCTTCACCTATAAATTCGAGTGCTTTTTCATTCAATACGATATTCAGCATCTCCAACTGATTAGAGGAAATAGAGAGGGGTTGAGTGATTCCCGCACGGGCTCGTACTGCTGAAACCAGGTCCAGTGCTTCCTGATAATGGCTGGCTCCTTTCATCACATATGCCTCTGCTTTCATCAGATAGATATCGGCCATACGATAGAGTATCCAGTTCTGGTCGTTATTCTGACGTGGAATAGCAGTTCCACCTTCTGAACCCAGATATTTCCAGACCTTGAAATCGACACCGGAGTAAGAGGCAGCAAGACCACGTATATCGTCCGGATTCTGCTGAAATCTGGCCACCATAAGCGGAGAAATAATCCAGTTATAAGAAGAACCGAACCAACTGATAAGGCCATTGGTTTGATTTTTTGTAAAGTCAAACTGAATTTCAAAAATACCTTCATTTGAATTGCCCGGACTGAATATGGTAAACCAGTTATTTTTTGTATTTACTTTGCCCTGAATAAGACCTACACGTCCGGAGTTTAATACTTTATCGCAGGCTTCGATGGCCAGATCATACTGCTCTGTCCAAAGGTATACATCGGCTAATGTGGCATAAACAGTCCATTTAGTTACCCGTCCTTTGGTTTCCCATACTGTTGGCCAAAATTCTTTGCTGCTACCGATAGATTGCTGTAAATCGGAAATAATCTGTGTGAAAATCTGAGCAGAAGTAGAAGTCGCAACTTCAAAAGAAGCCTGATCATCCATATAAGGTTCCAGAATCAATGGAGCATCTTTAAAATTACGCACAATATAGAAATAGGCTAAAGCCCTGAGATAATAGGCTTCTGACAGGTAAGACCGCATAGTTGCTTCATTAAAGGAGGGATCTTTTGCCACGACTTCCGGAGCGTAACGGATAACCATATTGGCATAATTGATAATGCTATAGAAGTTTGACCATTTCACAAATGAATTGGAAGGAATAACGTCGAACGATTTGAAACGCTGAAGATCGTTATTAATAAAACCGCCTAATGACAATCCGTTTCCACGGGCTTCTCCCCAGACCAGCATTAACTGTACAGACTGTTGCATTTTTACATACGCTGCTCCGAGTACCGCTTCTACTTCTTCTTTATTGGACCAGTAGGAATCGCTGATCTGTTCGTTTTCCGGTTTTACATCTAACCATTTATTACACGAACTGCTGAACGTTATTATAAAGGCAAAAAGAATAAAAATGATCCTTTTCATATGATTTATACATTAAAAGTTTAATAATATACCCATCGCAAATCTGCGCGGACGTGGTGTACTCGCATTGTCCTGACTCAACATATAGATGTTACTGGACAAGGAGACCTCAGGATCCTGTCCTGAATATTTGGTCCACGTGAACAAATCCTGTACAGTAGCAAAAACATCAAATCTGCTCAGACCATATCGTCTGACCAACGTTTTGGGCAGCGAATACCGTAGTGAAACCGTTTTAAGACGTACATAAGATGCATCTTCCACAAACCGGTCTGATCCCAGATAATTGTATCCTTCACCATAGAGTGCGCGAGGTATATCCGTGTTATCTCCTTCATGTCTCCAGCGTCTCAGCACAGCGGTACTTTGATTGCCCGTACCTCTCATATTTTCGGTGTCCATACGGGTGCTGTTGACGACTTTCTGACCAAAACGACCATGGAAAAAGGTGGTCAGCAAGAAATTTTTATATCCCACATTGAATCCTGCTCCTGAGGTAAAGAGTGGCATTGCATTGCCCAGATACACAATATCATACTGATTAATAACTCCGTTTCCGTCTATATCCTGGTATTTTGCATCTCCGGCATATACTTTACGGGGTCCGTTCTGTATGACGACAGGTTCTCCATTCAGGTTATACATAATATTACCACTCAAATCACGGGCAAAGGTTTCATCCTGATTTTGATAAACTCCGAGATAACGGTATCCGTAAAATGAGCCAATCGGATTGCCTTCAATGATCTTATGTGCATATTTTCCATTTCCAAATTCGTAATTTTCGAACTGCATGTTTTCAGGAAGTTCGACCACTTCATTTCTGTTTTTTGAAAAATTGATATTAAAGGAAAGTTGAAAGTCTTCTTTTCGGATAGCGTCATAATTAAACATAATCTCCCACCCTTTGTTGGTCAATTCTCCGGAATTGAAATAACTGATCTGTGAAAATCCTGTCGATGAAGGTAACTCCACATCTTTTTGCAACAGGTCTGTCGTACGGCGGTGATACCACTCCGCGGTGATATTCAGTTTGTTTTTGAACAGGGAGAAATCAACCCCGACATCTGTACTGGTGATAGTTTCCCATTTCAGATTTTCCAGTTGTATGGAAGAAGGTGAAATCGCAGTCATATCCATATATCCTGGAGTGATCGGTTTGAATACGCCTAAATATGGCCATGCCCCTGAAGGTGCATTTCCGCTTTGCCCCCAGCTAACTCTGAATTTGGCCGTTTGAAAAATATTCAGATCCTGAATAAATTTTTCATCTCCGGCCTGCCAGGCAACTCCGACCGAAGGGAATCCGGCCCAACGCTGATTCTTACCTAAGCTGGAATTAGATTCCCAACGGTATCCTCCGCTGATGATATATTTTCCTTTGTAGGTGTAGTGTCCGTTAGAAATTACCCCAAGATTACGCGTAAGGGTATTGCCCGAACCCATGGATAATACAGATGCTCCTGCGGTCGGATCACTCAGAGAAGAGGATGCATTACCGGAAGTCTCACTTGCATAGCTGAAACGACGGGCTTCATTAGTCTGGAGGAGTCCGCTCAGAATGACCTGATGATCTTTTGCAAATGTGCGGTTGTAGATAAATTTGTTTTCTGTATTGAGGTACAGATCATCAGAGATCATATCCGAACCTCTGTTAAAGTATGGGTCTGTCCAGATCACACCGGTGACGGACTGCGGCAGAAATTTTTTGTTTTTGGTAGAACGGGTATCAAAACCGACTGTACCAGTATACTGAAGTCCGTTTAATACATCATATGTCAATCTGAAAACCACACGGGCTTGCTCACCCTTAGTATTGTTGACGGATTCGTTGACCATGGCTACAGGATTGTAGCTTTTATCTGTTGTATAACTCCCCTGAAAATTTTGTCTTGGCGTAAAGTACTGATCCGTTGGCAATCCGTTTTCACCGATAACCCAGGGACTCATATTAGGCATTTTGGTCATTGCCATTCCTCTAGGTGTTGCCAACTTGTTTTCTGTCCAGAAACTATTACGGTCGCTCAGGGAATAAGACATATCTGCATTTACATTCAGCTTGTTGGAGAATTTATAGTTCACACTCACAAGAGAATTGTAACGATTGAATTTTGTTCCTTTTGTAGTACCGATATCATTGAGGTAACCTAAAGATACACGGTAGGTAGCCTTATCTCCGCCTCCGCTGACAGAAAGTGAATTGTCTTCAAAATGGCCAACCTGCGAGACTTCTTTTACCCAATCCGTATTCTGATTATATTCATCAAAATACACCCATGAAGGATCAAATTTGATCTCATTGGTATTGAATAACAGATTGAGATAGGCTGTTGAATTCTGATATCCCAGATCATTGACGGTATTCCATACCCCATCCTGTATCAGACTGACGTATTGTGAACCGTTGAGCATCGGAATAGTAGAAGCCTCTTTCTTAACATCTATTTTACTGGAAAAAGCAAACTGCGTTTTTCCTGACCTTCCTTTTTTAGTTTTAAAGAGAAGCACACCATTTGCTCCTTTAGAACCCCAGATAGCAGTAGCTGCTGCATCTTTGAGCACTTCTATGGATTCGATATCGTTAGGTGAGATATTGACCAAAGCTCCGAAATCCTCATCATTAGCTGTAGAGAAATTGAAATCATCCGATATCTGAGTAGGATAAGGCACTCCGTCTACAACAATCAGAGGCTCAGAGTTGCCATTCAGGGAAGATGTACCCCGGATACGAATGGAACTTTTTGCACCAGGATCTGCACTTGCTATGATATCAACATTCGCTAACCGCCCTTGCAGACCTGATTCTATAGAAGCAAAGGGCATCATTTCCAATTCTTTCATATCAAAGCGTTCTGTAGCGGAGACCTGATTACGGTAGCTGATTCCCATTGCATTTTTGTCTGCCGGTTTTTCTTTACTGATGATAACTTCATCGAGCGAGTTTTCATCATCTGATAAGCTCATATTGAGAACTTTCTGCTTACGGTAAGCGACACGCTGGGTTTTATATCCTATACTCGAAAATACAATAGTCAGATTGTCCTGATCCGGTATTTCCAGACGGTAGAAACCGTTGACATCTGATGAGGATCCTTTTAGATTTCGTTTTTCCTGATTCTCGACAAATATGGTTGCTCCTAAAACAGCTTTTCCAAACTGATCTTTTACATTTCCCGTCAATACCAGACTTTTTTGGGCAAATGAATGCAGATAGCAGCTTATCAAACAGAGGAAAAGTAAATATTTAATTTTCATAAAATTTGTTCTTAATCGGTAGGTTTAATTGATATTGTTGAGTCCCGTCTGCTATTATTTAGTAAACACCTTGTTGATCTTGTACACAGCTCCATCACTGAAAATCTTTGGAAATTCACTTGTGACAGTTGCTGTCTCGCCATTATAAGCAGTCAGATTGAGGGCAGTCCCGCTATCCTTAACGCCAAGCATGCGGAAGGTCTGTCCATTACGTTTGGCTGTTATCCAGGATCCTTCAACTTGAAATCCCGGAAACGGATAATCACTGAGCGAATTATCTGGAACAGAAACAAAGTAATATTTCAGGTACTCGGCCAGATCAGCTTTTACCGTTGGTATTTTACCGCTGCTGATCCCTGCAAGTACCGCCGCATTATCAGGCGCAAACAGTAAAAAATTGTTTCCAAACATAAAGGATAACTGGCTTCCGGTTTCCATCAAACCTGCCTGTACCAGCAGCTTGGAAAATTCTGAAAATTCATTTAATGTATTGCCTGCTGCTGTTGCTCCCGATAAGGTAAATTTGATGGTTCCTGTTTCTCTCAATAAAGCTGTTTCAACTTCATAAGCGGATCCGTTAAACCATGACCCCGCGATTTTTGAGGCCTTGATATTGGTATTCATATTATAGGCATTGGAAGAAGATACTCCTTCATTCTTTACATATATATAGCTGAATGGATTACGTGTACGGAACACTTGTTTACCTCCTATCTGGGTTACATTGTTACTCACGATATGATTAGAAATAAACAACTCCTGAGCTTGTCTGCTCATAGCAACTTTTACACCATCCGTATTTTCCACCTCGACGACTTCATCTCCAAATACCAACGGGTTTCCTTCATTCCAGAAAATATAACTATCTCCATAAAGGGTATTGAGAATCACTTCATCAGACGGTATAAACAGGGTATAATTCAGATCACGGCTCATCAATGTGCTGATCAGACCCGTATTGACCAGCATCTGAAGGAATATTTTGTATTTGGGATTCTGCAGTACCGGTCCGGTAACACTGTAAAACATATCCGGAACGATAACTTTATTCAATCCGTAATAGACTCCGTTAGAAGCAATTCCTTTAGAAACTACATCCAGATTAGGATCAAATTTGATGACCGAGCCGAATGTACTTTTCAACTGCTTACTACCGGTGATTTCCTGAGGGAAAACAATATTCTCCTGATAGACGTGGTTTGCCATCAATAAGGCTAAAGGCATGAAGTTTACAGATTTAAGATCTGTATAGTAATTGCGCCAATAGCTATTGAAAAAGCTCTGTAAAGCATCATTTTTGGGTGCAAATACATTAAATGCGGTGTAAGCCAGCTCTCCAAGATTGGCATAATCTGCTATTCCTCCCTCACCGTTATAGGACCATTCTGAAGAAATATGCGGCAGCGATCCATGCTTTACAATAAAAAGGGAATCGCCCGCAGCCGCATAATTTTTAGTGGCCTCCACATCATACCACAGCGTTTTGAAACGGTCATAGGTATGCAGGAAATCAGCATAATCTGTTTGTTTTTCAAGGACAGTATGTAGGTTTTCTAAGGGTTCGATGACATCATCAAGAATATAAACATATCCGTTATCTGTAGGTATAGCATATTCCTGTACACGTGCATTAGACATATTGAATCCCCCGTCATTCCATGTACTTCCCGGATAGAAATATTCATAGTTTGATTTAGCATCTATACCTTTTGTACTGAAGTGCATATTGGAAAACACAGGTAAAAAGCGGTCTTTATGAAATATTTTGCGGGTTGCTCCCGTAACCGGATCAGGCAGTGTAGAGATTTCATCTTTACTTCTTGTGCGGTGTTTGTAATACAGTCCTGCACGCAAGGGCTCTACTTTGTCTACTCCCTGCGGCTGATAATTTGTAAATTTCTGCTTATCAAAGGCATAGTAAACAATATGATAGTTAACCACTTTTTTGAGTTCGTTCAAAGGTACCTGATCAATTCCTGTATAACCTTTTTTATTCAGGTAGTTGCGGAATGCTTCATCAGTTGGAGCCAAAACGGTTGAAATTCCATTGCCGATGAGCACACCCTTCATATCTGTTTTTTCTACAGCAGACAGAAAGAGCTGCTGATCAGGGCGTGAGGAAAGCAATTCCCAGGCATTTCCTTTTAACCAGTCAGGGCGTTCATAGTGCGACACCAGTTCACTTTTTCTACAGCCGTAAAAGAACATGATCAGAAACATGCTGCATACAAAAGGGTATACTTTTTTCATAGCGGATTGCATAGGTTTAATATTAGTTTGTCTGGTCGACAACACTTCATCATGAGATAAAATTCCGCTAAGCAATCGGTTGCACTAAGTGTCCGAATAGTTTGCTTCTATACAAGAATATCTCCTGATTAATTTGTTTGTCTAATTGGTTATTATTTAAGTTTAATGTTCTGGTTCTGTAAAAATAGTAAGCCCATATAATACAACCATCCTGCCCTATCCTGATTGTATTTCGGATATAAAAAAACAGGTAATTCCTATTAGCAATGCTTTAAACGCAGCTATTCAGATTTACAGTCTGATTACGGCAGAAATTGCAAAAAGCAGAAAAAGAAAAAAAACGTGGAGGATTTAGTGTTCAATAAGCTGTACTACCGGCAAAAAACAGGTTATAACGAATTTCTCATCTTCAGATAAAAAGGAACTTCGATCTTAGCGGTGGATTTGTTAAGAATTACTTTTGCCGCCAGTTTACCCATTTCCTTAAAGTCGGTAGAAATGGTTGTAATACCGCTCAGGATAAATTTTTTGAGTGGTGTCTCATTGTAGGATATCAGCCCTACATCTTTTCCTATCTCCAGATCCAGCGAAATCACTTTGTCAAGAAGACGAACAAGATCTTCTTCGATAAGATTTATATATACTTCTCCCGCACTAATCTGTTCCTTTTGAATATTGCTGACCAGAAGGTGTTCAAATTTAAATTCCTGGCAGAATTTATAGAACCCTTTTATAATGCCTTTGGGAAAATAACTATTATCCGGAAATATTAGTTTGAGCGTTTTATATTTGGACAGACTTTTATTAGCCTGTTTAAGTGCGCTGTAGATATCCTTTTCAAAGTTTTCATATACACATGCATACTCTCCCTGTAGTTCGGGTAATTCTTTTCCCAGCACGATCAGTTTATCCTTCGGAATCTCACGGATAATATCTATTTCCTGATCCTTTCCCTTGATAAAATGAGGGATGACGACTATATGCTGATAATCTTTGTTAAGGTTTTTGAGAAGGGATTTGAAGTAATTTACATCATTATTATATACGAAAAGATCTATACCGTAGTCTTCGCCCATTGTCTTTACAAATGAATCGTATACGATCTTTTTATGCGCACTCAACTTATTGAAAAACAAAGCTATATAGCCTTTTTTATCCAAGTCCGTATGTGCAATAAAATAACCTTTTCCGGGTACGGAGAGAATAATCCCGTTTTTCTTGAGATAGCGATACCCTTTCTCTATCGTATCACGTGACAAATCCAATATAGCACTCAACTCGTTGATAGAAGGGAGAAGATCATTTTTGGATAAATCCCCTACACGGATAGCTTTCATAATCGCATTCGCCAGCTGAAGATACTTCGGCGCAGCAGACGTCTTATCAAGTTGTAATACGGCATGTAGGTGATTAGATCGCATATATAGTGTAGATAAAAGGTCTAACAAATATATTGATTCAAAATCAAATATTGGGTTTACATTCCTGTTTTTTTAGTCATATATTTTGATAACGACACGTCCCGCAAGCCCTGAAGGCATCACTGACCATGTATCAGCACGGAAAGGTTCATAGTCAATATTGACAAATTTAGTGTCATAATAGTCCTGTCTTTTCTGCCCGTTACGATCCATTTGACGAATACGGTTTGCCATTAAATTAGCAACTTCTATCTCGATCGTATTCGTCCCGTTTTTTAATAAATTACCTAAAGGCAAGGTATACGGTAAACTCCAGATCTGTCCAGCATCCTGACCGTTGATCCTGATTTTTGCAGATTCGTACAGCGTATCTAACTGTAATACATAATGCTTATCAGGAAGTACTTCCCCGATTTCAAACTGCGTACTGTATACCGCTTTTCCGGAAAAGTTATCTGCAACAGAATCCGAAAGAGAGGTCCATGGCTGTAATTTATCAAGTTGCTTTGGTTGCGGAATAACCGGACCTCCTTCTACAAATTTCAGTGACCAGCTCGTATTCAGTCTTACTTCATCTTTTTGATGATCCAGATAGTTCCAATCCGGAAGAGCAGGCTCAGCTGTCTTTTCCGCTACAAAGAACAGCGCTTCACCGGATCTGACTTTCACTCTGACCTGATTTGGTTTTGCCTTATCAGACTGCGCTTTGCCCGTCTGACCGGTTAACGGATCCATTATTTTCCATGATGAACCTTTTGTCTGAAAGATGATTTGCTCATCGATGGTATGATCCGAATGATTGACTACATAATAGTAGGTCTGATCTCCTTTTTTACGTTTTATAAATTTTAACCCTTTTTGAATAATAGATTCGCCCATGATATTCATCCCGGACAGACTGTTTACGATATCATTTCCAATCACAATCTCTCCTTTGCCGACTACTATCCGGCGCTTATTTTTCAAGGGATTTACTATTTTCTGAAAGATCAGACGCCGTTTATCCAGATCTTTAAACCCGGGAATATCTGCCGGCAGCTGATGGAATATTACTTTTCCTCCCTGTCTGGCTATTTCCATTATTTTTTCCAATGTTTCTACCGGCATATAGGCAACCTTGGGTACAATCAGTACTTTATACGATAAATCTGTATTGCTATTCTTTAACTTCCACTTATCTCCATCTATTATCATTCCTTTCAGAAGCTCATCCGAAACAAAATCGAGGGAATAGCCGCTCGTTTGCAGATGTACTGCTTCCTTATAAAAATCAGATGGATGTAACCATTTATCTATATTATGTATAGTCAACGATTTAAGGGTTCCCTTATCATCGTTCCAGATATCATGGGCAGGCCAGTACAGCAACACTTCATTATCATTAACTGTGGATTGCAGTATGGACTGTGTTCGGGTTACATATGAATTCAATCCGTCCAGATGTGACCAGAGACTATTCGCAGGAACAAAATTGACTGATGCATAGAAAAGCCATCCCGGCCACTGCTGATCAGCCGGAGAATACGTCGTACCATGATAGAATACATGATTGATCCCCGACAAAAAAAGTTGTTCAACTTCAGGTTTACATTGTGCCCATGATGTTTTGAAATGCTCGGTCAGCCAGGTGAATGTTTCTGCCGAGACAAGCGTTTTCCCCAATACATGTGCCCCTGAAGAGGCAAATTTCAGCATCATGGGATCCGGGTCTACTTTACGTACATCTGCACTGTCTCTTCTTAATCCCTGAATCGGAAAATAACTGGATCCGAATGTTTCTGTTTCGGGTATATCTACAGCTGCGTACAGATCAAGCAAATTACCCGGTGATCCGTGCGCCTGATTTTTCGTAACAGACCCCATTGTATGAGACCATGAGGTCCAGCTTTTAGTAAAGTTCTCCAATAACAGCTGTGATACTACATCCCGATAATCCGCTTTGAGTCTGTCCCGATTCGGATGCTTCACATCTCCGAATACTTCTCCGATGTACTGACGAAGGTCATATCCTTTTATCCTTTGGAAATAATCAAAAAGCTCTGCTGTCCAGTTCGCCCCGTACACTTCGTAGCTATCGTTGTAATATGCCCTGGGATGACGAGGTTGTGTTTTTAGTGCTTCCTGATAGGGTTGTAAATAGGCCTGCAGTGCTTTCCCTGAAAAATGATCCAGGGTATAGCCTTCTCCACCCGGAGCTGCGCGTTTGACTTTTTGGCGCGTCTTACCCAAAAATCCGGCATAGACAGTCCATCCGGCGGAAGGGGCTGTCCAGTTCAATTGTTTTCCTTCTTTGACCTGTTTCAGAAGATCGATTTTTTGATTTTTAGGACCGTAAGCGAGTAAGGAAATTAATGGCGGATCTTTTTGTTTCGGATCTTTACAGGTAATCTCCAGATTATTCCTGCCTTTGCTTAGGCTAAAAGTGTTGACTATGATATTACTGGCCGCGTATTCTTCCGTCACCTGAGGACCTCCGAATGGCCAGCCGGTACCATTTGTCAGGTCTACGCCCATACCGATTTCATCAGCAGTAGCTAAGGTATGCTGAAGACGATCTACCCATGTCGGTGAAAGATGTGGAATAAATGCAGATTCGGCTCCTTTGGGACCATAGATAGGTGCGATCTCCACCCCTCCTAATCCTGCATGATGATACTGTCGGAGTAATGCCGATATTTCTGTATCAGAGACTGCACTTCCCATCCACCACCATCTTACCCAGGGCTTCATACTGCTTTTCAATACAGGCCAATCTGATACCTGTGCCTGCGTCAGAGAAAATGTGCCCAGCATGATTGCTGCAGTAATTATCTTCTTAAAAATCATATCTCAGCTACTGATAAAATCATCTAATTCCCTGATCGGGAACTCATAAACAGTCTATTTATTAACTAACTTATATATTTCGGTTCCGGCCAATAAGAAACATCCTAATCCATAGTCTTCAAAATCCGGCACACTGGTATAAGTGACAGGCTGACCATCTTTTGGTTCCTTTCCGGTTGCCTGCAGATAGCCTAAAAATCCGTTTTTATGTAAAGATTCTTTACGCAACGCTGTCCAGGCCTTCTCCACTACCGGAAGATATATTTTCTTATCCAGAATACCATTATTAATTCCCCAGGCCATACCATAGACAAATAAAGCTGTACCTGAAGCTTCTTTCCCTCCGAAATGATTAGGATCGTGCAAACTTACATTCCAGAATCCATCTTTTCGCTGTAAAGGAACAAGAGCCGCCAAAAGATTTTTCAGATCCGATTCATATTCCTGATAGTGGGGGTCTGATTTAGGAAGTTCTTCCAGTACACGTACCAGAGCGGCTGCGATCCAGCCATTACCTCTGGACCAATAACAATCTTCTCCGTTTGGTTCTTTATATGGAGGTACAAAATCCTTATCTCTCCACCACAACTGATCTTTCGGATTATAAAGTCCGTGCTGTGCTTCTTTGTATTTAATATGATGATAAAATTTGTACATGGCATCAAAGTAAGAAGGATCATTATAGGTCACTCCCAATTTGACAAAAATGGGCATTGCCATTTGTATAGCATCGATCCATGTCCAGTCATTGACACGACCACTCCGTATCACAGAATCGATATTCTCTTTAATACCAGCTATACGTACAGGTTGAGGGTCAATTCTGTACAGATCAATATAAGATTGTCCGCAATTCTGATTGTCTGCATGACGTGTGTATCGCTCTCCTCTTACCGGCAGCCATTTATGAAAGTCCGCCCACTCTACAGCATAATCATAATAACGCTTTTGCTGATCAATACCATAGAATGCCAGTAATCCTTCATAGTATACTCCCCTGGTCCAGATATTAGAAGTACGTTCTTTATTGGTAATAATATTTTTGGTTGGATCAGGCCATTTATTCATAAAATAATCATTGGCCAGTCGCAGATCTTTAACAACTTGTTTTTTGCTCGTGAAATTTTGCCCGCTAACCTGAACCGTCAGAAAAAAAACGGATAAAATAGTAAATAGGCTCTTCAATGAATTCGTCTTCATATGTTTAGTTCTTCTGTTTTATTTTTTGTGTATTAAGGCAGGAGGTAATTCTTCAATTCTGTTTGTGTTAATTCTTTTATTGCCTGAACAACAATCTGTGCATTTTTTTGAGCACCTTCATAACTGGTATGGGTATGATCTGCAGCAGTGAAATAAGCAACAATTTTCTCTTTACCGATTTTATCATATTCATCCGCTATGAGATGATGAAGATCAATAAAAGGAACCTTATTATTTTGTGCCACCTGCTCAGCCCAGGAAGGATAACTTCCTTCAGCCCGCTCTACTTTATGATCTTTCCATCTGTCTCGCGGTACAGGTGAACAGATGATGACGTGTACACCTTTCTGCTTTGCCTCCTGTATCATCTTTGTCAGATACCAGCCATAGGTATGGACAATTTCTTCCTGTCTGCTTATAGGATTATAAATGGTTTTTACTTCATCTCCGATTCCCTTGATCGTGCCTCTTGCTCTTGCTGTATCATCCAAAGGACTGCCGTCGTTGTGGCCAAACTGTACCATTAAATAATCTCCGTTGTTAAGCTCATCGAGCACATTTTTCCATAATCCCTTACTGATAAATGTACGTGTACTTGTGCCTCCTAATGCCCGGTTTTGAATATCTATCCTCGTCGTATCAAAATATTGTTCCAAAACGCTTCCCCAACCCCATTGTCCTCCATCTCCTTTTCCTTTACCATTTTTTACAGTAGAGTCTCCGATCAAAAAGATAACCGGTTTGCGCTGCGGAGCTGTAAAAGATACAGCCATGAGGAAGACTGCTAAAAAGCAGATATTAAGGCCTGATCGTTTCATCTTTCGGGTATACAGGTTTTACAATTGTAATATTTGGCTGCCGGATAGGTGCCATATCTTTACCAACAAAATAACTGGTATGAGGTGGCTGATTATATCCTACATTTTGCCAGGCGATACTGAGTCTATACTGCGGATCATGCATCAAGGTATACAACCTGTGATGGGTTAGATGTGGTGTTGCATATATACGCAGTTCGGTTTGATCTTCGCTGGCAAAAATAACTTCTTCTCTCCAGTCCCCGAACAGGTCTGCGCTTAAAACCGGAGTTGATTTAGTTCCGTTGTTCGATACACAACCTTGCGCTCTGAAAATCTCTCCTTTCCCATATTTGGAGACTGCGATACCATTTAACAATTCTCTTTCCAGATCGCCATCCCACCAGATCAGAAAATTGGCAGAATTAGGTGCCCGGCCGATCCGCTTACCGGCACTGTTATATAAATTTTTGTCTCCTGAAAACCACATTTCTGCTCCCGGATTCGAATCGTCGATATTATCCGCTGCTCCACGTCCTATATCTACACCATAAGCTTTTGCCCACAACACTTTACCATCAGAAGCTCTTCTTAGTACTGCACCGGGTTTATCTTCTTTCGGATGTTCGTGAATCGTAAAGATCTCCAGCCCCGGACTGTCCGGATCCAAGTCTCCGACGTGATTCGCATCACCATGTCCAAACCCACTGCTGTATAAAGCTTTGCCATCATCATCAATAGTCATTGAGCCATATACAATCTCGTCCCGACCATCATTATCTACATCAGCAATACTCAGATTATGAAATCCTTGTCCGGAATAGGGGCTGTCCCCATTCTGAGAATCAAATTTCCAGCGTGGGCGGAGTTTTCCATCTACAAAATCCCAGGCCACAATCGCAGCACGGCCATAATATCCTCTGCACATCAATACGCTTGGATGTTCACCATCCAGATAAGCTACCGCAGCCAAAAAACGATCCGCACGATTTCCCTTACTATCATTATGGCTACCGATTCCCCATCCGTCTACCGGATAACGATCCGGGATATAACCGACAGTATGCCGCTCTGCACCGGTGAGACCATCGAATACGGTAAGGTACTCAGGTCCGTCCAATATTCTTCCTACTTCATTGCGCCAGTCTTTTTTTTCATCTCCTATTATCTTGCCCTTTCCGTCTGTCGTTCCGTCAGCTGTCTTGCAAACAAGTTCCGCCCGCCCATCTCCGTCAAGATCATACACCATAAATTGGGTATAATGTGCTCCTTCCCGGATATTGATACCCAGATCGATCCGCCATAGAAAAGTGCCATTCAGTTTATACGCTTCCAATACAGGGCGATCTGTCAATCCTTCCTGCGAGTTATCCTTACTTCTTCCGGTACGATGAAGAACCAATTCGTAAATTCCGTCACCATCCAGATCTGCAGCACTGGCATCATTCACCCGATAGCCATCCAAAGGCTGCAGTGCTATACTCGTATAATTCTTTCGGTCATCGGGATGGAAGGTAATCGTTCCGGAGTATTGATTAGGTTTATTGTCACCTAGGGTCTCGACATAGAATGTAGCAGAATCTGCTGCCACTGTAACTAATAGATTAGTGCTGTTTGTGATCGGTGTCGGATTGAGTAGTATATCTTTCCCGTTTGTTTGTTTTTGAAACACATTGAATCCGGTGTTGGGATGATCTGTTCCCAGCAATCTCCAACTCAGCAATACATGCTGGGGATCGACATTTGTCAGAGACAATCCTCGATCCAGATACTCCATAGCACGTTGTGCCATTACATGTCCGCTATTAACAAATAGTAATAACAGTAATGCAACTTTATAACCTTTCATAACACTTTTTCTGATCGTTGGTTACTGATTAAGGCATCTTATGAAAACCTTCTTTCTTAATTTTCCATGTCCCGTCTTTCGGAAATCCGGGTAATTCACCGGTACTAGCATCCCAACCTTCGGCCATCATCGCAACAGTAGTCAGTACCCCACCATTTCCCGGCAGATAAATACGCAGTCTGCCATCCTGAAAGTTATGTCCGTTACGTAAATAGGTATTGGTACGTATTGGCATAAATAAAGCTTCCAGAGCCTTTTCAGGCAGATTTAACCGGGCGGCATTCATAGCTGTCATCGGAAAATCCCAACCCCAGGTATCTGACCATGACCAGACTTTCCACACTGTATCCAAGGTATTTTTCATAATAACCTTATTCAACTTTGCCGATTCGGGAACCATTCCCAGTCCGCCCAGGACTGCAGGATGATCGGTCAGCCAACGTGGATTTGTATAGGAGTCAGTAGCGCTCTCATTTGCGAGATATACATCACCCTGTACCGGCAGAGGTGCCAGTTTTTGAATGACTGTATCCCATTTCGGATTTCTGGGTTGTCCAAGTCTTACTTTCCATTCCTGTGCTATCCGCAGCGCCCAGTCCCAATAGGCTAATTCATAAGTAGGATTCTGTGTATCTGCTGCCCGAAATACTTCCTGCGCCGGAATCACTCCTTTTCCAAGATTATATTGATCTTTCTGCTTATCGTAGGTCGGATAAGAAGCCATAAACTCTGCTGTTTCAAAAACCAGATTTTTATATTTTTCAAGGATTTCCGGATTCTTTTTATCCCGGTAAGCCAGCTCAGCCATATAGATAATATGGGGCTGCTGCCAGATAAGGAAAGCGGCTACGGATGAAGGGCTTTCATTACCTTCGTTGTCAGACATTTTTTGCCACCTTACACCTTCATACCCTTGTCTTTTGGCTATTTCACGTGCCTTTTCTAATGTATTCTGGTAATATCCAAAACTCTTTTCCATAAGATCCACACGTCCCCACAGGGCAAAGTGAACGGCATGCCACCAATGCATCTCTGTATGCGGTTTACCATACCAGCTGTTGAATGTCAGTCCGGTTTCCTGAGGTGGATAGTTGCCGGCACACTGCACTTTAGTCAGATACTGGGACAGCACTACTCTTCTTTCTAATTCAAAGGCCCGTGTGTCCGTGCTGCCTTCAAAATCTATAGCCGCACCGCTTTTCCAGAAGGCATTCCAGCCTTTTACACTGCTTTCTTCTGTAGCCTTATATAGCGGGACATGTTTAATCGTCTGTGGGGCAAATGCTGCACTGAATTCAAAAGTGCTGCTCGTATTTACGGGTTCATACACAAAGTAATGTGCCTGCTTACCCTTTTTAACCGTTCCTTTAGAATAGGCTAACACGGTCTGGTATACAGTTCCCTGAAGTTGATGGCGAATTTCTCCGCTGGTATTATTGCTATGGGTAATGCTGGTCTGATGCTGGTCTTCCTGTCCGTAATATGCGCCCTCGTCCAGAAATTTAGCGGTTGGATACGGATAGCGGATAAATACTTTCAACCGGCCTTGTTTAACGAGGTCAGAAGTGACTTTTACAGCGATCTGATCCAGATCCTGATGGGCCGCAGTGGATACTTTCACAGGCTCCCCTTCTACCTCAAACGAACTGGAAACAATACCTGTCCACATATCCAGCTCCTGCCGGATCGCTGTGATATCGGAGGATTGCACAGGTTGTCCGTTTTTCTTCGTGATCTCTAATCCGATATTCCCCAGTTGCAGACGATGCTGATTTTCCCGGAAATAATTAGTGGCTTCACTATTTCTTCCGCCATCTTTCCATTGGATACTATAGAGCGCCTGTCTGCCTTCATTATTAAAGTCATAGGCTTTTAGCGTTTCCTCAAATTTATAATTCCCCTTATTCGGAAAAGTATCCCATCCCCATTCTGACTGCGTCCCTAATGACACACCCCCTTTATACAATTCCGGAAAGGTCTGTAATCCTGTAGCATCCACAGTAAAGGCAAATTTACCGTTACCGATAGTAAGAGAAGATAACGTATCTAACTGTGTATTCTGAACATTGTGGCGCATAACCACTTTCTTACGATCAATTTTGGTATCCATTTGCTGCGCATCGGTATGTTGTACAGCAAAAGGTACCGTCATCAAAACGACTGCTGTAGTCAGTCTTGACAGCATTGTCCCCAAATTGATTTTCATAGCTTTTATCTTTAACATTTTTAGTTTTATTTTTATCTCCTGCTGCGTAATTATTGGTTTACAATACCTTATCGCAACAGACTTAAGCCCATCAATCCCACAACAACATCATTGGCAACCGATTTCAGTTTGAGGCTTTTAAGTTCTTTCTTAGCATCTAATGGCAGATCCAGTACTGTTGCAGCTCCTCCGTCAATACCACGTTTTGTAAATCCCTTTATTTCTACATATTTCGCTTCGCCACCTTTGACTACTTCTCCCGTTTTCAGATGTACCCGGAGCGGACGATCCTGCTTCAATACGAACGCATATGGATCTTCTGAAAAATCCTGTTCTATTGGCCACCAGTTTTCGGGATTACGTAAGGTCAGTTCTGCTGTTGTTCCATCTGTATACTGTATCTGTATGACGGCATTGATCAGCTGACTTTGCATAGGGTTGGTTGAGCCTGCCATCAGGAAATAGGCATGTCGGGCTTTGCCTGATAGCGGAATATCCTTTTCTGTCGGAAAATTATCCCATTGAGAAGTAAAGACGATATTATTTCCTTTAGCAGCTAAGATGCCGAAAGACAATCCATTTGGCAGGTTAAATACTCCGTTGACAGATGCAGCTCGTAATCCGGTATCATCAATAGTCGCTGTTGTATTCGGATAGCACCAGTTTCCAATCCCCTGAACAGGCAATTGCAATGTCGGTGATGCCGGACGTGGGCTCCAGTATTTATTCTGGAAAATCTGTGTAACAGCATCATTAAAATAAGGTTTCAGATTAACTATCTCGACTTTAGCCGCTAAGGGTAATGTCCAATTGCTATACTGAACGGTTCCGAGTGTTTCCGTTTTTCCCACTACCTCAAGGGTATTTGTCCCTGATTGAAATACGGTCATCGGCAGTACTATATCTCGTGTTTCCTGCTGTGCCAGCTGAACAGACTGTACTTGTTTTTGATCGATAAACAAACTTCCCTGAATCAGTTTTCCGGACTGATTTTTCATCGTCAGCGTTACAGATGTTTGATCCGGACTTTCTTTTACAGACAACTCCAAAGGTTCTGTAATACGTAAATCTACAGGTTGCCACCAGCTGAAATCCTGTTGTTTGACTTTGACAAAGAAAGTTCCCCGATTGCGCTTTTCTTTAAGCTGGAATGTGCCTTTACTTATATCCTGACTTTCGAGCAGTCCCTGCGGATCATTTACAGCCTGAATCTGTGCTTTACCGGATTGTATAGAAAGGTGTGTATCTGCAGGAGTAGTCTGCACATAACTGATCTTTTCTAATTCCTGGTCTGTCCATCGGATCTGAACATCATAATGATCTGCTTTTGCTGCATAGATTTCTATTTTAGCTGCTCCCACAGCATTTTCAATAATTTTCCATGATGCCGCAGTTCCATTAACAGATAGCGACTGGACACCTGCCTTTCTGGCTTTGAGAACCAGTTTTAAGTTCATCTTCTGCTGAAACTTAGGTTTGATGGTATAGTGCTCTATATTATTATGGAGCTTAAAGTCAAAATCAATATTCGGACTTTCTAATGTACTGTACTCCCAGCTTACAGGTAATCCCGGCTGAATGGTCAGTGTATCTGCTAAGGCATCTGGTAGAATTCCGTATAAACCTTCAAAAAGAGTTCTGGAAGCTACTCCGATTGGATCTGCAAAGTCACGGTACAATTCACCCCGCTCTGCATCATAGAACGAAAGCTGTTGAAAATTACCCGGACTGGCTCCGTAAAACATGCTTTCAATAAGGTTACTTTTCCAGAGTTCAAAAGCTTTCATCTCTCTTCCCGCCTGCCAGTAAGCCAGTGCTGTCTGCAGATTCTCTGCCAGAGCCACATTATTGACTGACCAGGTATAGGGTTGCCAGTTTGTTGTGGATAAGGTATACAAGCCCTGATCTTTCGCATCAGCCACGCGGACAGGAATATGCGGGATATAATCGTCTATATAACGTAATGCCTGATAGGCCTGAAATGCATCCATAAAGCGTCCATCCAGTGCATGATAGATCGTCCATACTCCGGGCTGATCGTGTAGCAATTGTTCACCTAATAAATCCTTAAATTCCGCAAAATAACCTTTGTCTTTGATCCAGAGCTTTGCCAGCAAAGCCTGTCTGATTTTCTCCGCTTCCCGTTCATATGGAGTTGGATCTTCTCCCATTACTTTTGCCAGTCGGGCAGCCATCATATTTCCCCGGTAATTGTAAGCCGAAGTATGGGTAACTCCTCCTCCAGAATATTGTAAACCGTCACTGGCCCAGATAGCACAGTAGGCATCATACAATCCATCTCCGTCCATATCAAAATTCCGCTTTTCCCAGGCGAGATGTCTCTTGATAGCCGGCCAGACTTCTTTCAGAAAGGTCCGGTCTCCGGTATACTGAAAATGTGTAAACAGCTGATCGAAAAAGACCAGATTCATATCATAATGATGCGGTACTGTATTATTGTTCGGATTCCGGGAGATATAACCACTTGAGAACATGGCTGTACCCATTTTTTCCAGATGTCTGGCAATATTAAGTGCGGTGTCTGCAATGACTTTTCCCACCGGAGGATCTGTAACCTGTGAATGGACATAACTTCTGAAATGGGCTTCTGCACGGTCATTCCATCCCAATGGATTGGCCACATATGCACCTCTCCAGGCATTCAGCCGCATACGCCAGGCGACAGCACCATGCAAATAGGTAGGCGATTCCCATATTCCGTCTGCAGCAAGCGCAAGCGCACTTCCGACCGTATTGATATGTTCATCCGGCGTATGTAAACGTATACGTCCGGCTAAGGTCTGCACTTTATTTTTACTTTGATCAAACAGTTTCTGGAGAGAGAGCTGAGGTGCTTTTACTCCTTTGCCTTGTCCTCGTTGAATAGCAACATAGGCAGTTGCAGTTTGATTCAGTTTATATTTTGCGGCTATTGCCGGAGTTGTTGTAGCGGTACTGTTCCACAACTGATCCACATCTTTCAACGCAGAGGCATTGATCAGTCTGACCTCCGGTTTTCCGGAAAATGATCCCGCCAGATATTGCAGTTCTCCCTTTTTATTGGGGTAGGATACCTGAAAATTATTTTTATTGATCTGGTAGGTATTATGTTCACAGTACTCCGGCAACAGATAAAAACTGGATTCCGGATCTGCTCCTATATCTCCGGCACGACTGAATGTTTTTCCACTTGCACCTCCGTATACAGCGATCAAGGCTATTCCGTCCGGAACATTTTTTGATTTAACTTCTACGATCATCCCCTCTTCATCCGCCTGAGCCAACACGGTAATCTGCAATTCCCCTCCGCCCAATACTTTGTCATTGATTGTATAGACCATACTTCCGGAAGTATAGCGAACATCTGCCAGTGTAAGGTCATCAAACCGGATCATTTTCTTACCCGATTGAAGTACAAACTGCAGATTGCCCCCCATTCCGGGCATATATAATGCAAATTCAGGACGGTCCCCGGCTTCAACACGAAAGGCTGTATTCGTACCATACAGGGCACGATTAAATTTACGTACACCTTTTACCAGTACGATATCCTGACCGTCAGGGCGGTAATGTAAGGTCCGCTCTTTTCCATGCCAGTAATCTGCTGTTTGACTAAAGGCAACAGGAGCCCACAAGGAAGCCCCCGTCACCAATAATCCAACAATATGTATCTTTCTGAATCTCATCTCTACTTTCCTGCAGGAGCCTCTGTTTTTACACCATTAATAATTACATTTTCAAATATGATATTGTCCAGATAATCCACCATATAAGGTTCTTTCACACCATTGATTTCACAATTGACCATACGGAAATTTTTAATGGGTGAACTTTCATATGCAGCTGACATCAGCGCATATTTTCCGCCTTTTTTAACATGCATATTCTCTACCCATACATTGCGGATAGTAGGGATATGATCGCCTGGTTTTTCGTAAAACATATTGAATTTGACAGCCGCTTCCTTGTATGTACCTACTTCTACATCTTTCATAAAGACATTTTCAATAATACCTCCACGGCTCGAGCTTGTTTTCAACCGAAGGATACGGTCCAGATTAGGACTATCCATCTTATTATTAAGTGCGTAAATATTACGTGCTCCGCCAGCGATTTCGCTACCGATAACGACACCGCCGTGTCCGTCTTTCATAATACAATTTTCAATGATATGATTCTCAGCAGGACGGCCGATGTTGCGCCCGTCCTCATCTCTGCCCGATTTGATGGCAATACAATCATCTCCGGTGTCGAAATAACAATCTTTTATAAGTACATTTTTACAGGCTTCCGGATCACAACCGTCATTGTTTGGTCCGTGACTAATCACTTTAACACGTTCTATAGTTACGTTTTCACACAATACAGGATTCAGATTCCACATGGGCGAATTGATCATCCTGATATCTTCAATAAGGATATTTTTACAGTTGTAAGGCTGTACAAAGTTGGGTCTCAGGTACTGTCCGTCTCCGAATACCCGTTGTTTAGCATCGACTTCCTGATGCATCATCGTATGCAGTCTGGCTCTGGCAGGCTTTTGTTCTCCGCTCCTGGATTCGTTCCATCCATATTTGCGGGCTCCGCACCACCACCACCAATTATCATTATCTGAATTCCCGTCTAATGTTCCTTTACCAGTGATAGCGATATTTTCTTCTCCATAAGCATAGATAAAGGAAGAATAGTTCATACATTCCATACCTTCCCAACGCGTAAATACAATAGGATAATCCGAACTGTCACGACTAAACAAAATAGTAGTACCATCGGTAAGATGCAGGTTGACATTACTTTTGAGATAAATAGCACCCGTCAGAAAAACTCCGTGAGGAACCACAACCCGGCCACCACCTTCAGCATGACATTTTTCTATAGCCAGGCGGAAAGCTTCTGTATTCTTGGTGACGCCATCTCCTTTCGCCCCGAAGTCGGCAATATTGTAATCCTTATTTTTGAATGTAGGTCTGACAATAACTTTTCGCAATGCTTCGATTTCCTGTAAAGGCTGCGAAACATCGGTCCACACTTTTTCCTGCGCAGATGCAGAACACATGATTAGCATGCAGACAACAGCTGCTATAGTATTGAGATTAAAGATCTTCTTCATGTTAGTTTAAGGGCTTATAGGTTAATATTTTCAGTATCTTCAAGTACGACTGCTGTTCCATCCTGAGACGTTACTTTTACATTGTTCAACTGCCAGTTTTTAGCATGACGGATTACGCCTGCCGTCTTTGCCGTGATAGTAACATTTTCAAGGCTGAATTTTTGTAAGGGGTTTTCCTGCAAACCATCCACATGGATAGCACGTTGTGCAAATTTCACAAAGACATTTTTGATCTGTATATTCTGAAATGTTGGGATTCCTTTACTTGCAGGTTCTACAGGTGTCACCATTTTCTTCCAATGGTCAGGCACTTTATCTATATCATATCCTGCCGGCAGTTTAGAATAACTGTAAGCCGGATTCCAGTTTGGAGTTATCTCAAATGCTGTCCTGACGCTGTCCATCTGTATATTTTCAAGAAGAATATCTTCTACAACTCCACCCCGGTTACGTGCTGATTTGAGACGAATTCCAACTTTAGTACCATGTGCTTTGAGATTACGCGCGATAATGTGGCGCATCCCTCCGGAAGTTTCACTTCCAAAGGTAATCAGACCATCTCCCTTACGGGATATACAGTCGGTGATAAGGACATACTCTGTCGGTCTGTTGACACGCAGACCATCCCAGTCGCGACCGGATTTAATACAGAAATTATCATCATTACAATCTATGTCTGCATTTTGTATACGGATCCACTTAGATGAATCAATATCAATACCGTCTGTACTCGGACCGATGCCATTAATATTATTCTTAATAATAATCCCATCTACTGTAACATAGGAAGAATAAAGTAAATGAACCGTCCAGAAACCTGCCTGCTTCAGGGTCACGTCTCTGATAATAATATCCTCACTTCCATCTACGATCACAGTGCGTGGACGTTGTGCATCGTAATCCACAATCCATCTCAATCCTTTCTTATCATATTCAGATCTTAACTTCCAGTACGCATCCCAAAAAGGCTTGCCTTGTCCGTTAATGATTCCCTTTCCGGAAATTCCGGCTTTTTGCTGTCCGTTGATATTCACAAGAGCTGCAGGCCAGACCATTTCTATGCCTGCCACACGGGTATTGATTTGCGGATAATCTTCCAAAGACTGGCTACCTAAGAGCTCTACTCCTTCATCCACATGCAGAAATACACCAGATTTGATAAAAATAGAACCCGTTAGGTATTTGCCCGGCCGGAATTGCACCTTACCTCCGCCTTTTTTTGCACAGGCATCTATTGCCTGCTGAATAGCTTTTGTGCTTATGGTCTTTCCATCTTCCCTGGCCCCAAAATCGTTGGCATATACGACTGCCTTACCGATCTTAAAATTTCTTGCGCCTACCTTGCCTACCCAGCTTGGGTCTGACGTAGCAAAAGCTGTGAATGAAACAAATACCAAAAGGATGCCCATCAACATGGCTTTGGGGGCGAAGGCTCTTGGATTACATTTGAATACGTTCATGATATAGTTGTTTTAATAGGTTACAATTTGAAAAAATTACCAAATCTGGTTTGGATTACAACGGAAAACCATAGCTGAAGAAGTATTATATTTTCCTCCCTGAGAAGCTCCGAACAGCCATTCAGGCTGATTTTTTTTATTTAAAAGCAGCATGGGACGTTCCAGCCGGCCAATACGTTTGAGAGATGTCGGGTAAGGCCCTTCTTTGGTGTATGCAGACATAGCCTGGAAAGCAAGTGCAGGTTCAGACCACTTCTTACCATCAGCAGACCGCATCAATAACCCGTCTTCGTGACTCTGAACACCCATATCCCGGGCAATCATATAAAACATACCCTTTTCGATCCACACAAAGGCATCTTCAAACTGCGCATTCCCTCCTTTTGCAGAGAAATCAATAACAGGATTCTGCGCATATTTTTTAAAAGGTCCCTCTGGAGAAGATGAAACGGCTAATCCATATTTACGATTACCACGTATGGCACCTTTCTCTGCCAGATAGTCGGCTGTATTCCAGGATTTGTAAAAAAGGTAATATGCCTTATCCGCTGTTTGTATTACTGTAGGGTTCGTTGTACAATGGTCATCCCAGCTCCCTTCTTCACCTGCTTCCAGGATAGGCTGATCTGTGCGCTTCCAGGGTCCGTCCAATGATTCAGCGGTTGCCAGACCAATTCTTTTGGTATTGGTCTTACCGTTAGAATTGCCCATATAATAGAGGTAATACGTATTATTGAACCGGGTTATTGACGGATTATGACAAGTGGTGGCATCCCAGTAACCGGCTCCACGCGGAGAAAGTACCGTTTCTTTAACCACTAAAGGCTGATCCGGCGAAGGTGCAACAGCATGTACTATCTCTGATCCTTTGAGCCAGCCCCCCATACCCAATTCCTGCTTCCATCTGGAGAAGAATACATGTACCTGTCCCTGGTTGTCATAGATTGGTGAACTGCACCACACAAAATAACCTTCCAGCTCTAATGCACGGCCAATATATTTCAATCCTTTTGAAAATGCTGATTCCCGCAATTTTAAAACAGAGATCTGCCCAAGCACTGTCGAATGACAAGCGATCAACCCAAGTGTCTGTGCAAAAAGTGTTAAAAATTTCTTTCTGTTGTAAATCATTAGAAAATCCGGTTTACCAGTTGTTAGCAAAAAAAATGTTTCCATTTTTCATTTGCTGTATCAATTTTTTGATTGGTTATTTACCGCAAGATAAACCACCTTCCATAAAACAGCATCCTGCACCATCCTGAATTTCGATCTACGTCACATTACTTTTACAGAAGAAAGATATTCCACTAAAAAAGGCTGATTCAAATGATGAATCAGCCTTCTTATACTTTATAGTAGCTATAAAACTATTTAATGAGAGCGTTCGGAAAATCTACAATTTTTTCACAAGAGACTTGCTCCATTACTTGCTTAAGCTGCGCTTTAAACATCGCAATAGTATGATCACCTCCTTTGGTTCCTAAAGCTCCCACACCATACATAAATGGTCTGCCCATAAAAGCAAATTCGGCACCGCTTGCCAGAGCACGACCGATATCCGGTCCTGAGCGAAGCCCTCCATCCATCATGATAGTGATCTTATTTGTAAATTCAGGATCTTTAGCTAACCGCTGTAATGATGCAATCGATGATTCTCCTGCATCAACCTGACGTCCGCCATGATTCGAAACAATAACCCCGTCTACTCCTATCTCTATACAGGCTCTCATATCTTCTTCCGTCACAACTCCCTTCAACACAAGCTTACCTTTCCACATATCCCGTATCGCTTTGATCTTTTCAATATCTACACGTCCTGTGAATGTACGATTCATAAACTGACCCAGCTGACTCATGTTAAGCCCTTTTTCCATATAAGGCTGTAAGGTTGCAAAACTCGGAATACCATGTCTCAGGGTTTCTATACCCCACACCGGACGGATAGACGCCTGAAATATATTACTGATATTCATTTTAGGCGGCATCGAAAGACCACTTTTGATCTCTCTGTAACGCAAACCAAAAGAAGGCACATCGATAAGGACAACCAATACAGGACATTCTACATCCTGTAATCTTTTGATAATATCATCCCGCAATCTGTTCTCCGTCGGATGGTACAATTGGAACCAGGCTTTACCACCCGATACTTCCGCAATACGCTCTATACTGCTTGTTGAAACGGTACTGAGGATGTAAGGGACATTGTGTTTAGCCGCAGCTTTCGCCAGAATTTCCGGGGCATTGGGCCACATCAATCCCTGCAGACCGATTGGCGAAATACCAAAAGGAGCATCGTATTTATGTCCGAAAATAGTGGTAGACATATCGATTCCGTTGTACTTCTGCAGATAACTTGGTTTTAAGAGGATATCCTCAAAATCACGTTCGTTTCTTCTCAGATTGACTTCTTCATTACATCCTCCCTCCAGATAATCAAAGGCGAATTTAGGAATACGTTGTTTTGCTCTTTTCTTTAAATCGGCAACTGAAGGATATCTAGGATCGTATTTTAGTAAATTAGGACTTTCCATGGATTAGCTGACAGTTTTAAAGTTATTTTTTGCGTAAAATTTCAGTTCTATCAGATCATTAGGAATAGGGTTGCTATTCCAGTGGCGATGAATGGACAATGCCGTACCGATAGCTGTGGCTTGTGCCATAGAAGCTGCAAACACCTCCTGGTGTTCAAACTTTTCAGATAAAAGGCTCATATATATGGGATTTTTACTGAAACCACCATCTACAAATATCCGATGAATATTTGTCTCATCCATTACTCTCTTTGTGGCAATATACTGAACCTCGACAATATCCATGATCAACTGATGATAAGCAGTTTCATAGTCCTCAAAGATACTCAAATCTCGTTCAGAAAAAGTCTTAATTGAAAATTTTTTAACAGAATCTACAGACTTCAAGTGCTTTATGGTTTTCCAGTTGGTCGTCACTGTTCTGAATTTGGCTGTAGATACCTGAAAATGGGTGGCAATTCTTTTGCTTTGCAACTCATGTTCATATCCGGCAAACAGGCGAGAAGCTTTCACCGGCGTTCCTTTATAACTCAGATAGAAGAGACAATCTGCCCGCAACTCTTCTAAAGTAAGCTCACTGTGATTAAACGGATTGAATGAAATACTCCAGGTTCCGGTAGAAATCAGAATAAAGGGATCCTGAAAATTGAACAGATAAGGGATCAGAGCGGCAGAACTATCATGTAAGCCTGTTCCGATCACATAGGGGCTACCCGGAAATGCAGACTTGAATACTTCATCAGAGTTACAAATAGGTGCCATCTTATCGATGACACCATCTCTACTAACCCATCTATGATAACCGTTATCTTTAAAGTTCCACAACGTGGTATGGCAACCTATACTTGTCTTGTCTGCGTAATATTGTCCTGACAACAGAAAACTCAGATACTGTGGTAAATGCAGGGCATGCTTGATTTTCTTAAAAATCTCAGGCTTCTCTTCCTTCATACGGTAGAGTTGTAACCCCGAATTTAAACTTCCTAATGCAGGAGAAGCGGTCTCTTTGGAAAAAGTCTCTTCACCTCCATACTGGTCATATATCTTTTGTGCTAATGCATCCGGATAATTCTTTAAATAATTATACAAAGGCGTCAACGGCCGGCCATCTTCATCCAGGTAGACAAAACTTGCTCCATAGGATGAAAAATTAATGGCCTTTACCTCAAACTGAGGTTTACGGAATACTTCGTGCAACGAATCAAAAACAGCGAGTCTGAGGCTTTCCAGATTTTCACAGGGGTCGCCATCTTCATCTTCAGTTTCTAAAAACCGGGCAGACCGCTCAAATACTATTCTGTAATTCTCATCGAATAGAAATAGTTTTTTGTTCGTCTTACCCACATCAAATACGGCTATAACGGGTATGGGTTTCATACGGTTGAGTTTATGAAATTACTGTTCTTACAATCCTGTAGCGACACTACCGGTACCACGCTCTTGTGTCAGGATATCACGAACACCCAATTGACGATATAACTCGACCGGATTCAATGCGCCGCCTTCACGGAGTCTGGATTCGGCAACAATACTTCTCACATCTGTACGGAATGCATCCTGCAAAATCTCCTGAGCCTTCACAACATCATTCTGCTGCTGTGCTTCCTTCAACGCTGCACGATCTACTAACAATGCCTGTGCATATGCAATCTTAATCGCCTCCACAGACTGCAGCAGATCCACCAGCGGATCTTTTTGATTATGGGAAGCATCGATCATCCAGCCTAAACCAGTGGCATGATCCATTCCTCTTGCATCCATACCTTCGACCAGTTCATTGAAAATCAAAAACAACTGATAAGGTTTTATACTTCCGGCTGTCAGATCATCATCCGCATATTTGGAATCATTGAAATGGAAACCTCCCAGCTTACCTTCCATTAACAGCAGGGATACGATCTGTTCGATATTAGCATTTGGGAGATGATGTCCCAGATCCACTAATGTATAGGCCTGGTCCCCCAATTTATTGGCCAATAGCAGTGATTGTCCCCAATCTGCAATAGTTGTCGAATAAAAAAACGGTTCAAAACCTTTGTACTCAACAAACAGTTTCCAGTCTGCCGGAAGATGCTTATAGATTTCTTTTAACGAAGAAAGTGTATTTTGAAATGCTTCTCTAAAGTTCAACTGTCCCGGAAATGATGATCCGTCTGCCAGCCACACAGTCAGCGCTTTCGATCCTAAAGCAATACCATGACGGATCACTTCCACATTATGATCGATAGCCTGCTGCCGCACATGGGGATCTACATGGTGAAGAGACCCAAATTTATAACTGTATTTCTGATCTTTCTGATCCTGAAAAGTATTGGAATTGACCGCATCAAATACCAGTCCGTGATAGCTAGCCAGCTGCTTGATAGCTTCTGCATCCTGAGGAATATCCCAGGGGATATGTAACGAGATTGCTCCGCTTGAACGGTTCAGTTTATGCAGTAATCCCACATCCTCTATTTTCTGTTCCAGTGTCCCGGGCTCTCCCTGTCCGGAGAAACGGCCAAAACGTGTCCCCCCGGTACCTAAAGCCCAGCTTGGAATAGCGATCTGAAAGACGCCTAATTTTTGTATGATTTCTTCCGTATTGGAAAGCGTTTCGGCTAAAAATGTAAACCTGCGTTTATGTGCATCCAAATGCAGGTTATTATACTCCTCAATTAAACTATCTTTAATTAACATGGTTCGGTTTGTTTGTTTATAATCAGTAATTCTTGCAAAATCAAATATATTAAAGGATTCTCATACCTCTCCCCCAAATCCTTTAATGTCATACTTATCTTACAAATGCCATGGCGACTCCCCCGTCAACATTGAGCACATTACCGGTAGATTTATTCAGTAATCCTCCTGCAAAAGCAAAACAGGCATTAGCAATATCTTCCGGAAGAATAATTTCTTTTAGCAGAGTACGATTTGCATAGTATGCCGGCAATTCATCTACAGTTATCCCGTATGCTTTAGCGCGGCCTTCTGCCCAACCATTCGCCCAGATATTGCTATCTGAAATAACAGCATCAGGATTGACTACATTGACACGGATACCAGCCGATCCAAGTTCAGCAGCATTTAAGCGGCTCAAATGAAGCTGTGCTGATTTTGCACTTCCATATCCGGCATTATTTGGCCCGCTTACCAATGCATTTTTGCTTACAATATTAATAATATCACCACCAATGGCCTGTTTTTTCATTGTTTTGACAGCCTCCCGGGTTACAAAAAATTGTCCTTTGACCAATACATTATACAACAGATCCCAATCTTTCTCTGTATGGTCTTCTATGGTTTTGGAAATAGATAAACCTGCATTATTCACCACTATATCTACACCTCCGAATGCCAGTGCACACTGACTCAAGGCCTGCTCAATCTGATCTTCACGGGTTACATCCAGTACCACTGTCGAGAAGGCATCTTTTCCATAGGTAGATTGGAATTCTTCTGCAACAGCTGCCAAACGCTCTGCATTCATGTCATTTAGGACGACAACAGCGCCTTCATTGACAAATTTCTTAGCTATAGCTTTGCCTATTCCACCGGCACTGCCAGTCACCAAAGCGATCTTACCCGATAGCGCTTTAGGCTTCGGCATACGTTGCAATTTAGCTTCTTCCAGCAACCAGTATTCGATATTAAATGCTTCCTGACGAGGCAGAGAAGTATATGATGAAATTGCTTCCGCTCCTTTCATCACATTGATTGCATTGATGTAAAACTCAGCGGCCACCCGTGCAGTCTGCTTATCCTTTGAGAATGAAAACATACCTACGCCTGGATAAAGTATAATTACCGGATTCTCATCCCGTATGGCAGGACTGTTTGGATGTTTACAGGACTCATAATACGCAGTATACATTGCTCTGTAAGCTTCAAAAGCCGGAGCAAGCCGTGCTTTGAGAGCCTCTGTATCGGACAGATCTTCATCTTTTCCCAGATCCAGTACCAGAGGTGAAATTTTAGTGCGTAAAAAATGATCGGGGCAACTTGTACCTAAGGGTGCGAGGCGTTTCAGATCACTGGAATTTATAAATTCAAGTATGCGTTCATCATCCGTAAAATGACCGATCATATGGCGCTTACTCGAGCAGAATCCCCTTAATACCGGAGCCAGTTTTGCAGCTTGTTTCACACGTTCATCAGCAGCCAGACTTTCTATTTGCTGACCTCCGAATACGGGTCCCTTTTTACCGTAATTATCTTCTAAATAAGCCGCACAACGCTCAATAACATCTAAGGTATTGACATAGCTTTCATAAGCTGTATCTCCCCAGGTAAATAAACCGTGAGAACCCAGCATAATACCGCGTATAGAAGGATTCTTATCCAGACATTCTTTCAACTGAAGCCCCAGATCAAATCCTGGTTTTTGCCAGTCTACCCAGCCAATCGTGCCGTCAAACAATTCCTGCGTGATCTTTTCACCATCTTTAGCAGCTGCTATCGCTATAGCCGCATCGGGATGTAAGTGATCGATATGTTTGAAGGGAAGAAATCCATGCAAAGGTGTATCTATGGAGGGTGCTTTAGAAGCCAGATCATAAATGCAGTGATTGAAAAGTTCTACCATCTCATCTTCATGCTCGATCCCCCGGTATACACTCTTCAGCCCTCTCAGTCGCTCTACATATAAGGCAGCAAGACCACTTTTGGTCAATGTGCCAAT
This sequence comes from Sphingobacterium sp. UBA5789, assembly GCF_002418355.1. Taxonomy (NCBI): domain Bacteria; kingdom Pseudomonadati; phylum Bacteroidota; class Sphingobacteriia; order Sphingobacteriales; family Sphingobacteriaceae; genus Sphingobacterium; species Sphingobacterium sp. UBA5789. The sequence goes on from NZ_DIDX01000006.1 coordinate 220,421, forward strand.
GTCACCTCCCGAACCTTTGATCCACATGACCTCTGTCGCAGATCCTGTCAACGGATCATTCACAACGACTTTACATGAGGTATTCCCTCCCCCATAGTTGGTAATTCTAAGATCGGATCCTAATAAATTGGAACGATACAGTAATAATCCAACTTCATCTCCTTCCAGAGATTTAGCCTTTTCATCATCCCACAAGTAATTAACGTGCTTATATGTTTTCACTTTTTATATATTTTTTATAGTTATTATTCTAAAGTTTTAGCAAATCCAACGATACAGATCGATAGGATTATAGTCACAATACCTGCAATAATAGCACGGTAAGTAGGTTTGCTGACACCTTTCCATTCTTTCAGAATAACGCCCCATGCGTTAGAAATAAGAATGATAAATGCCATATGCAGTATCCAGGAGCTGGCTCCGTTACCCAATCTGCTTTCTCCCATTCCATAGAAGAAAAACTGCAGGTACCAGGTTGTACCGGCAAGCGCGCACAACAGCAGATTCTTGCCAAGTGGCGCTGAGGATTTCGTATAATCAGAAAATGTTTTATTCTTAGCCAACAGGTACAGACACCATATAAAATTGGTAGTAAATCCTCCCCAAAGAATAACGATATACGTCACATTATTCTGGTACAAAAATTCTCCCTGACCGGGATTTGCAGCTTTCCAAAGTTGATTGGCCACATCAGCCATTGGTTTACCGGCTTCGATTCCAAAATTGAAACATGCACTCAGAATGCCGGAAACAATAGCAACAGTAATTCCTAATCCGAATTTATATTCAGACTGTGCAGCACCTGACAGATTCATCAGCCCTTTTTCTTTTAATACTCCTGCCCTGCCACAGAGATAAATACCCACGATACAGATCAAAAGTCCGATCATTACACAAATCCCTGAATTGGTAGTAAAAAAGAAATCGATACCATGTTTACCCGGAACAGAATTAAAAAAATAATAGATCGAAGGCATCAGTGCTCCAAATACCATACTCAGGCCCAATATAATACTGCTCCCCAGAGATACACCCAGATAGCGTACGCCAAGACCATACGTCAGTCCGCCAATTCCCCACAGCAAACCAAACAAATAGGTATATCCGATAATCGAAGAAGACGTGTCTGTAATAATCTGAAAAAAATCAGGAATCGTCAGATAAGCGGCTACAGGTGGCACAAGTACCCAGGAGAATATTCCTCCCAGAATCCACATCGCCTCCCAGGACCATCCTTTGACCCGCTTATAGGGTACATAAAAACTCCCGGACGCAAATCCGCCAATAAAATGAAAAAAAACACCGGCAATCCAGCTCATACAATTTATAGGGTTATATTGATACTATTAGATACCGCAAATTATAACTTTTTACTTCGCGAACTGTTATGCGCTGTCATGTATGCGCTACAGATATAAATACACAATACTGCTGAGAAAAAGGTATATCGGAAAAAGCAAAATAATGCTTCTCTTGATTTTAAATTAAGGTTTATTGTTTTATTTGTATATTAGTGGCACTCGCAACTAAATATAGGCGTCATCTTTACCAAATATGAATATGAAACTTATCTATAACACAACAGATTGTATGAATTTCAAAAAACTATTTTGTTATATTTCGGCAACTCTACTATTTGCCATTCTATCTTTCCCGTCGGGGAGTACTGCTCAGACTTCTACTTTTAAATACAGTAATGACGGATTAAAAAAAGGAACGATAGAAAGTCAGTTTCAACACCTCAATTATATTTCCCGTACCCAAGACCCTTACAAACTGATAAGGAAAGAAAATCTGGATATCATCAAGAAAAATGTACAGGACAGTATTGCCCGCCTGTCGCAGGAAATCAACACCCTAAAGTCTTCTTCTACCAATTTTGCTTCCAATACCAAAGCCCTACAGGACTCTGTAAAAAATGTATCACAGGAACTGGAAAAAGAAAGATCTAAAACAGATAGCATATCTTTTATCGGAATACCCTTTTCAAAAGCCACATATCATACTATGGTGTGGGCAATTATAATTGTATTGGCTTTGTTATTCCTGATCACGCTGGCTTCATTCAGAAAAGCAAAAGTAGATACGGTAGACCACAAAAAGACCACAGATCAATTGCAGGATGAATTGCAGACACTGCGTAAAAAATCAATGGAAAATGAACAGAAATTACGTCGTCAGTTACAGGACGAAATAAATAAAAGAGTATAAAAAAAAGCGGGATTACCCGCTTTTTTTATACTCTTTTTATCCTTTATATTATCGGTTAATAGCCGGGATTTTGTGTAAGTCCTGTTCCCAAAGCGATCTGAGCGGAAGGAATCGGATACAGAAGATACCTTTCATCAGTCAGCGTATCATACTTTTTAAGAGCCAGCTTGGTCCGGCTAAAATCAAACCAGGTTTCACCTTCAAACATAAGCTCTTTCTCCTTTTCTTCTTGTACAGCTGTAATAAACGTTTCCAGATTGCTATACGTGCTAATGGGTACAGTGACACCTGCACGATCCTGTACAGCTTTCAGCGAATTATACGCAGCGGTACTGACACTATTATCTACCCTTGCCTGCGCTTCTGCATGTATTAAATAAATTTCAGCCAGACGGATAACCGTCAGGTTCTGACTTGCCGGAGAGAAATTTGGAAACTTTCCCATAAAATAGTTATTCTTGCTCCCCTTTTTTACTGTGAAAGCTCTCCGCTTATCTTGCTCTGTATACAGATCCTGAATGGTCGAATCTTTGGCAAAAAACAGCACACTGGCATTATCGTTGGCCACAGCAGCAAGAGGGTTTGTAGCCTGATCATCAAATTGAATCTCGAAAATAGCCTCATTCGTATTTTGTGTTGTCCAGATCGTGCTGAAATCCGTTACTAAACCAAATCCGGCAGTTGTCAGAATTTCATTAGCGAGATCTGCAGATTTCTTATAGTCATTGGTAATAGCGGCCTGATATAAATATACCTTTGCCAGTAAAGCTTTCGCTCCCCAGTAGGAGGCTCTTCCTTTGGCAGCATCACCCGTGTTGGGATTAACTGGAGGAAGTGCTGCTACAGCTTCTGTTAAATCTTTAACAATCTGAGTGTACAGCTCCTCTTTTCCGGATTCAGGGATATCAAAATTATCACCTTCTTTGGTATAAGTCAGCTTTAAGGGAACTTTATTAAAAGCCCGAACCAGAAAAAAGTAATTTAATGCCCTGATAAATTTAGCTTCACCAACAAATATATTTTTCTTCTCCTCGGTGATCATCGCAGTAGTCATGTTCGGAACTTCTTCAATAATTTGGTTAGCCGCATTTATAGTTGCATAGATTGCCTGCCACATATTGGCCGTCCAGGGATTTATAGCCTGTATCTTATGTTCTGCGAAGTTTTGATATTCAGGAAAACTCGCAGAATGTCTGACATGTCCGGCCGAAAATTCCGGAACGATCACAATCGACTGACCAAATGAAAAGGAATTCATCATTGTGCGGTAGGTCCCTAATACGGCAGCATTTGCATTGGTCTCCGAATTAAAGAATTGATCCTGTGCGATCTGCCCCATCGGATCCCGATCTAAAAATTTATTACACGATGTATTCAAAGTGACTATCACCGCAACCAAACAGATTAATATTATTTTATTTTTCATCATTATACTTTTTAGTCAAAATCTATCGCAGTTATCTCTTCTTCACGCTGTCCGGCTTATTACCGATACTGGCATTATGATCTGCAATAATTTCAGATTTATAGCTTTGGGAAATTAAAAAGTCATGTTAATACCAGTAGTGAATATACGCGGCTGCGGGTAACTTCCGTAGTCATATCCATAGATTAATCCTGTATTTGCTCCTCCATGACTTGAACTTACCTCCGGATCATAACCTCTGTATTTGGTAAATACATATGCATTTTGTACAGTGACATACCATCTAAGCTTTTTCATCTTGATCTTCTCTGCTACTGCAGGCGGCAATGTGTAACCAAATGTGATATTCCGAAGTCTGAAAAAGGAGCCATCTTCAACAAATCTGGAAGATACTGCTCCGTTACTCAGATCACCCGGAGCTGGTCTCGGAACATCCGTAATATCGCCCGGAGCACGCCATCTGTCTACAAAGTCAACAAACTGATTTGAACTGGGATTAAAGCCTTCCAATCCGGAAGCCAGATTATAATTGAAAATATCATTACCGTAAGTAAACTGCCCCTGAATACTTAAGTCAAAGTTTTTGTAGGCGAAATTATTGGTAATACCTCCGAAAAATGAAGGATTGGGGTCACCAATCATCCAGTGATCCTTATAATCTGTAGGAGATACATTAGAGCCATCCTGTCCCAGATAATCAATCATACCCGTTTGCGGATTTACACCGTTTGCCCGCCAGCCATAAAATACACCTAGAGGCTGTCCTACTATTGCACGATTTAAATCACCAACACCACCTCTCATTTCTTTCAGTCCCTCTGGTAATGCCAAAACTTTATTTCGGTTAAAAGTCATATTCAGAGAGGTAGTCCACTTAAATTCACCAACCAGATTTTTAGTTGTCAACTCAAACTCAAAACCCTTATTTTCTATATCTCCCGAATTCGTAAATCTATTGATGTAACCGGAACTGGTCAGGATGGGTAATCCAATTAACAAGTCGGAAGTTTTCTTGTAATAATAGTCAGCTAACAGCGATATCCTGTTATTCAGGAAGCCTGCATCAATACCCACATTCCATTGGCGTGTAGTTTCCCATTTCAGATCCCGGTCTCCCAGTACATTGGGTATAAAACCAGCCATACCCAGGTAATTGCTGTTTCCGGAGTATAAAGAACGACTGGCATAGTTACCAATATTTTGGTTACCGGTAATTCCCCAACTCGCCCGAAGTTTCAGGTCATTCAATATTTTGGAATCTTTCAAAAACTCCTCTTCAGAAAGTCTCCAGGCTCCTGCAAAGGATGGAAATATTGCCCAACGATTGTCAGCCCCGAAACGGGATGATCCATCCGAACGAACATTTGCATTCAGGATATATTTGTCCTTATAGATATAAGTTGCACGGGCAAACCCGGATGCGATAGCCCATTCTTCAGGATAAGAATTTGCACCTGTCACAACACCTCCTGCTGTAATATAAGGAATATCATTATTCGGGAAGTTAGAACGCTGTCCGTGCACAAACTCCAGTCTCGATTCCTGAACTGAGAATCCAGCCAATGCATTAAGGGTATGATCACCAAATACTTTATCATAAGTCAGAGTAGTCTCATTGATCCAAAGCTGATCCCGCGTATTGCGGCGGGCACCTATACCACCCTGGCTGGCATAAGAACGAAGTCCTACCGGTGGCATAAAGAATGTCTCATCAATAAAGCTAATATCTGTACCAAAACTGGTTTTCAGTAATAATTCAGGGATGATATTATATTCTGCTCCCACGTTAGCCAATACACGAAAAGTTTGAGCTTCATTGGTAGGAAGGGTCAACATAGCTACAGGATTCTCACGGGTTAAGCGCACCTGATCATATGCAAAATTACCGGAAGCATCATATACCGTTAAGTTTGGTGGAGAAAAGATTCCGCTTTTGGTTGCCCCTTCCTTTGAATTTTCTTCCTGAACACGTTTGTTAACCGCTCTTGTAAGATTGATTGCGGTCGAAAACCTGAGTTTGTCGCTGTGCTGATGATTCAGATTTATACGGCCACTTAAGCGATTGAAATCTGAGCCCAGCAGTACACCCCCCTGTTTCATATAACCAACCGAAGTATAATATTGTGTCTTCTCGCTTCCCCCTCTTGCAGAAAGTTCGTAGCTACGGGTACCTGCATTTCTAAAAATAGCATCCTGCCAATCCGTGTTCACATTGGAATTGGAAAATATTTGATCAGGGATAACTGCTTTCGGATCCTTCTCCTGCAGGATTTTGTAATAGTCTTTCATATAATCCTGATACTGTTCTGTATTCATGAAATCATAATACCGTTCACGTGGTACCTGGGAAAAACCTTCATACATGTTGAAGTTAAATTCACTTTGTCCGGCTACACCTTTTTTGGTCGTAATGAGGACAACACCATTCGCTGCTCGTGAACCGTAGATAGAGGAAGATGCTGCATCTTTCAAAATTTCAATAGACTGAACATCGGAAGGATTGATAGATGAAAGCACATTTATGCCCTGAGTTCCTCCTCCAAAATCAAAGGTAGAACCACCTGTAAAATTTGTTGTGCTGTTAACCGGAATTCCGTCGACTACATACAACGGATCCGAACTGGCATTAATGGATGTCGTTCCCCTTACCCGTATACTGATTCCGCCTCCGGGTGAACCCGACTTCTGCGTCACCTGAACACCTCCGGCCTTACCTTGTATAGCCTGTGTAATACTAGGAAGCACCTCATCTTTAATTTCATTGGCTCCGATACTCGATACCGCACTGGGTAATGTAGCACGATTCATTGTACCATATCCTACTGCCACCACCTGTACAGAGTCAAGCACATTCGTTTCACTGCTCATTACGACCTGTATGTCTTTTCTGTTGCCAACTGTTTGCGTCAGAGCTCTATAACCAATCGATGAGAACTTTATTTTATTCTTAGGGCCGGCAGCGATCTGGAATTTACCACTTTCGTCTGTATTCGTAGCCTGATTAGTTCCGACTATAGTAACCGTTACGCCCGGCAAAGGTCCTTTCGGGCCATTGACAATTCCGGATACCGAAGCTTGTTTGCCAGATACAACCTGGCTACTGCTATCCTGTTTAACAGCACTGCTGTCTGTTACATTTGGTTTTACTGTTCCGGTAGAATCAGGGGTGACAGCGACCTTAGCAGAGTCCTGCTGTGGCGGTACCGAATCCGTTGCAGCCTCCGTTTCGGCCTCAGCCTTACCGCTGGATAAAGAGACTTCTAGAAGCCTCTGATTATTTACATGGACCTCTTGATTTTTAAAGCCGGATTTTATAACAACCAGAATCCCGTTAGGATCAGCTGAAATTTTAAATTCGCCGTTAGGATCTGTTAATCCCGTGTTTGATGTGCCTTTTTCAGTAATGACCACCCCTTCAATTGCCATTCCGGCGGAGTCAGTAACCTTGCCTCGAATCTCAATAGAGTCAGCAGCAAAGGAGGAATACGGGATAGAATAATGGCTGTGATACTTGTTTTCAATAAGGTCTGCGCGTCCTGTTTGACAAAAAAAAAGAAAACCACATGTCAAAAAGAGCGCATGATAGAAATAGTGAATCATTACGTTAAATATTTTTATAAGAATCTGAAATGAAATAATACGTTAAAACAAATGGAAACACCTTATATAAAGGTAACGTCACAGAAACAGGTCGCTTGGAGGCTTGGAACTCATTACGATACCTAATCTTAACAGGTGTCTACCTGTACGGGCAATAGTTACAAAATCAGAAGTCATGATCGTTGGAGAGTGGGAATACCTCCTTTTCGGATTGTTTTTCTTAGAAATCATAAATAGCATAGTATAAATACAAAAAGTGTAAATCAGCATCAGGTTTAGAGGCTCCTTCCGGAACCAGACCAACCCTTATATAACAGATTTATTACACGTTTTAGTATAAATTGTAACAAAATAATAGACAAAGGGAATCGAAACCAGCTTTATGATAGTCTATTCGCACTTTTTATATTAGCATATGCGTGTAAAGATTCGTGCTACCTTCCATGCATTACAAGTCTGACAGACAGAGAATGATTAACAGGAAAACGGCTTTTGCATAACCTATTCAGTCATAATCATATTCAAATCTACCAACTGTGAAAAAAAAGTGAATTTTATTAGCGTAACGTTTTGCTTTTAAGCAGATATAGTTTATTTTTGCAGTCCAAAATAGGACTCATTTAGAGTTTTGTAATTGATTATTAAATATTTAGTCCCTATAATATGCCCCAAATTGGTAAAATAGCGCAGATTATCGGCCCAGTTGTTGACGTCAACTTCGCCGGCAATGAAAATCTTCCTAAAATCTATGATGCATTGTACATCGAGAAAGAGAATGGACAACGTATCGTTTTAGAGGTACAACAACACTTAGGTGAGGATTGTGTTCGTACTATTGCCATGGACGCTACCGAAGGATTGGTGCGTGGAATGAAAGTTGTAGACACAGGAGCTCCTATCAAAATGCCGATTGGTGAAGAAATCAAAGGACGTGTATTTAACGTTGTTGGTGACGCCATTGACGGGATCAAAAATCTAGACAAAACAAATGGTCGTCCTATTCACAATGTACCTCCTAAATTTGAAGACCTGTCAACAGAATCAGAAGTTCTTTTCACAGGTATCAAAGTAATCGATTTATTAGAGCCTTATGCTAAAGGTGGTAAAATCGGATTATTCGGTGGTGCCGGTGTAGGTAAAACAGTATTGATCCAGGAACTTATCAACAACATCGCTAAAGGTCACGGTGGTCTTTCCGTATTTGCTGGTGTAGGTGAGCGTACCCGTGAAGGGAATGACTTGCTTCGCGAGATGTTGGAGTCCGGTATTATCAAATATGGTGATCATTTCATGGAAGGCATGGAAAAAGGCGAATGGCCTTTGGAAACTGTTGATCAGGAATTGATGAAAGAATCAAAATGTACGTTTGTATTCGGTCAGATGAATGAGCCTCCGGGTGCTCGTGCTCGTGTAGCATTATCAGGACTGACTGTTGCGGAATACTTCCGTGATGGTGAAGGTGACGGACAAGGAAAAGACGTTCTTTTCTTTATCGATAACATCTTCCGTTTTACACAGGCAGGATCTGAGGTATCAGCATTATTAGGCCGTATGCCTTCAGCGGTAGGTTACCAGCCAACTCTGGCAACAGAGATGGGTCTGATGCAAGAGCGTATCACTTCTACTAAAAACGGATCAATCACTTCTGTACAGGCGGTATACGTACCTGCCGATGACTTAACTGACCCTGCTCCGGCGACAACTTTTGCCCACCTGGATGCAACAACAGTATTATCCCGTAAAATTGCAGAGTTAGGTATCTATCCGGCAGTGGATCCATTGGATTCTACTTCACGTATCCTTTCTCCGGCAGTATTAGGAGATGAGCACTACAATACAGCTCAGCGCGTAAAAGAAATTTTGCAACGTTATAAAGAACTTCAGGATATCATCGCTATCTTAGGTATGGATGAATTATCTGAAGAAGATAAGCAGACGGTTCACCGTGCACGTCGTGTACAACGTTTCTTGTCTCAGCCATTCCACGTAGCAGAACAGTTTACAGGCTTAAAAGGTGTATTAGTAGACATCAAAGATACTATCAAAGGATTTAACATGATCATTGACGGTGAAGTAGATGAATACCCTGAAGCAGCTTTCAACTTAGTAGGTAGCATAGAAGAAGCTATTGAAAAAGGTAAAAAATTATTAGCAGAAGCAGTATAAATAAGTAGTTAGTATTTAGTAATTAGTAGTCAGACGACCGACAAACAGTCAATTGCTGCTAATTACTATGTAAAAAAGTCTAAATACGTAATACTTACTACTAAATACTATTAAAATAAATGAAACTCACAATTATTACTCCAGACAAGTTGGCTTATGAAGGCGACGTTACAGCAGTAACTGTCCCTGGCTCTGCCGGCTCATTTCAAATATTAAAAAACCACGCACCTATCGTCTCTACTTTAGAGGATGGTCCGGTTATTATTAAGGCTGGAAACAATGAAGAGGTCCTTAACATTAAAGGTGGAGTAATTGAAGTAAAAAATAATGTCATTATTGTCCTGGCAGAGGGCATTATACAAGAATAGTAATTAAGATTTTTTAATCACTTTATAAGCCCTTAAAACAAGTCGTTTTAAGGGCTTATTTTTTTGAAGTTTATTCAGCAAAATGACGATTTCAGGAAGAAAATTGACCAAAATCAAAATTTTGCAAAAAACAACAAAGTATACCGATTTTAATTTTGGTCTACTTTGAATATTAAATAATATCGAAAAATTAAATTTTAATAAAATTATATTTTGTAAAAAAATAAATAACAAAATAAAAAACTATTTTTAAAATAATGAGTTACCCTATTGGTTAGTATTTTTATTCATCCTATCTTACAATTATCAAATTGAGGGGATCTTCTGTGCCTTCCTTTGACAGGTAAAAATGAGGAATAAATCCATAGGTATTTTAATTCAACACAACAGCAAATCATAAGGTATGCAATATTATAATAACAATACACTTATCTACTTAGATGGGGACTTTGTAAAAGCGTCCCAGGCAGGTGTTGACTTCTATGGTCAGGCATTACATTATGGATATGGTGCATTCGAAGGTTTACGCGCATACAACACCCATAACGGAACCCGGATCTTCAAAGCTGAGCAGCACTTTGAAAGACTACAGCAGTCCTGTAAGGCCATCAATATTCCGTACACCTGGAATAATCGGGAACTGGTTGACAAAACCTACGAACTGCTTGCTCTGAATAATCTGCGGGAAGCCTATATCCGTCCGTTGGTTCTTTCGGGGGCCAATATGCACCTGACCTCAGCTACAGATTCAAAAATACTTATTGCAGCATGGGAATGGGGACCTTATCTGGGACAAAACCTGTTGAAAGTGTGTATTTCCAATATTCAGCGCCCCAATCCGAAAGCTTTCCCTGTGAACTCAAAGATCAGCGGTCAGTATATCAACTCGATCATGGCCAGCAGTGAAGCCATCAAAAAAGGATTTGATGAAGCGCTATTATTGGATCAAAATGGTTTCGTAGTACAGGCATCAAGTGAGAATCTGTTTATTGAAAAAGATTTCAGGATCTATACAGCTCCTCAACAGGATGCCTTCCCGGGAATAACCCGTCAGACAGTTATTAATATCTGTAAAAATCTGAATTTCGAAATCATTGAAAAACCACTTACAGTAGAAGAAGTATATGCTGCAGACAGCGCCTTCCTCTGCGGTACTGCTGCCGAGATCATAGGCATCAGACAAGTTGATCACATAGAATATAAAGAAGATTGGGAGCATACAATTGGTGCTTCCATACAAAGAAGATATAAAAACCTAGTATTAGAGAACGAAAACTATGAAGTCATCATCTAACGGCGAGAATCAAATGAATAAATACAGCCGTACGTTTACACAAGACGAAACACAACCAGCAGCCAAAGCTATGCTATACGGAATCGGTCTTACCGATGCAGATATGGATAAAGCTCAGGTCGGTATTGCAAGCATGGGATATGATGGGAATACATGTAATATGCACCTGAATGATCTGGCACAAGTGGTCAAAAAAGGAGTCTGGGAAAGCGAACTGGTAGGATTGACTTTTGGAACAATAGGTGTGAGTGACGGAATGAGTAATGGTACAGAAGGTATGCGCTACTCGTTAGTAAGCCGTGATGTCATAGCCGACAGTATAGAAACAATCTGTGGCGGACAGTACTATGACGGATTGATTGCTATCCCGGGTTGTGACAAGAACATGCCGGGTGCTGTTATCGCTATGGGTCGCCTGAACCGTCCTTCTATAATGGTATACGGAGGAACAATAGCTCCGGGACATTATAAAGGGGAAGAACTGAATATTGTGTCGGCATTTGAAGCATTAGGACAAAAAATCTGTGGAAATCTATCCGATGAAGACTATGAAGGAATCATCAAGCATACCTGTCCGGGCGCAGGAGCCTGCGGAGGAATGTACACGGCAAATACAATGGCATCTGCCATTGAAGCCTTAGGGATGAGCTTACCCTATTCCTCTTCTAATCCGGCAGTTTCATCAGATAAAAAAGAGGAATGTCTTCAGGCAGGAAAATACATTCGTACACTGTTGGAAAAAGATATCAAGCCTTCAGATATCATGACGCGTAAAGCTTTTGAAAATGCGCTTAGAGCAATTGTAATCTTAGGCGGCAGTACCAATGCCGTATTACACTTTATCGCGATCGGAAAAGCCGTAGGAGTCGATATCACACAGGATGATTTTCAACGTATGAGTGATGAAACTCCTGTACTGGCGGATTTCAAACCATCAGGAAAATATCTGATGCAGGATCTGCATCAATATGGAGGTACCCCTGCAGTATTGAAATATTTACTGGATGAGGGATTATTACACGGAGATTGTCTGACTGTTACTGGGAAAACATTAGCAGAGAATCTTGCGGACGTAAAATCCATCATGGACTATGATCAAAAGATCATTCAGCCATTGAGCAATCCGATCAAACCAAGCGGTCACCTTCAGATTCTATACGGTAATCTGGCAGAAAAAGGTTCTGTAGCCAAGATCTCAGGTAAAGAAGGAGAGAAATTCACCGGTCCTGCCCGCGTTTTTGATGGAGAGCAGAATCTGATCCGCGGAATTCAGGATGGTACTGTAAAAAAAGGTGACGTAGTCGTTATCATCAACGAAGGTCCTGTAGGAGCTCCTGGTATGCCGGAAATGTTAAAGCCTACATCCGCTATTATCGGAGCAGGACTCGGAAAATCTGTAGCCCTCATCACAGACGGACGCTTCTCCGGAGGTACACACGGATTTGTAGTGGGACACATTACACCGGAATCTTATCAGGGAGGTCTGATCGGATTAGTAGAAAATGATGATATCATCGAGATCGATGCTGTCAATAATACCATCAATCTGAAAGTAGACGATGCCACAATAGCTGAGCGTAGAGAAAAATGGGTACAGCCCGTATTGAAAGTAACCAAAGGTGTTCTGTACAAATACGCAAAAACTGTGTCGGACGCGTCCGAAGGTTGTGTTACAGATCAGTAATACAACAAGAAGATCGAATAATCAACAACTAAAAACTTTTAAACTAATCGAATAAGTAATGAGTACACTTGAAAAAACAGAGAATAAGGCTCCTGCTGCAACACCAAAAGAATCGGTACAGATGTCAGGTTCTCAGGCGGTGCTGGAAGCTTTATTATGTGAAGGTGTTGACACCGTATTCGGATATCCGGGAGGGGCGATTATGCCGATTTATGATGCACTATACGATTATAATGATCGTTTGAAGCACATTTTGGTACGCCACGAACAAGGAGGTATTCACGCCGCTCAAGGTTTTGCACGTACTTCAGGTCGTACAGGTGTGGTATTTGCTACAAGCGGACCGGGTGCAACCAATTTAGTAACAGGTTTGGCTGATGCCATGATTGACAGTAATCCTGTCGTCTGTATTACAGGCCAAGTATTTGCGTCATTACTGGGAACTGACGCATTCCAGGAGACAGATGTCATTAACATTACTGCACCCGTCACTAAGTGGAACTATCAGGTAACAGATGCGACTGAGATTCCTCACGCACTGGCTAAAGCTTTCTATATTGCCAGTACAGGCCGTCCAGGTCCCGTATTAATTGATATTACCAAAAATGCTCAGTTACAATTATTCGATTATGAAGGATATGAAAAATGTAATCATGTCCGCAGCTATCGTCCTGCACCGGAAGTCAGAAACGAATACATCGAAAAAGCAGCTGAATTAATAAACAGCGCAGAGAAGCCTTTCGTATTATTCGGACAGGGAGTGATTCTTGGAAAAGCAGAACAGGAATTCAAAACCTTTATCGAAAAAGCAGGTATTCCTTCCGCAGCGACTGTAATGGGATTAAGTGCGCTGGAAACAGACCACCCTTTGCATGTAGGCATGTTGGGAATGCACGGTAACTATGCGCCTAACGTGATGACAAATGAGTGTGATGTCCTGATTGCCATAGGCATGCGCTTTGATGACCGCGTAACCGGACGTCTGGACAAATATGCAAAACAGGCCAAAGTAGTCCATCTGGATATTGATCCTGCCGAAATCGACAAAAATGTACAAACCACGGTGCCGGTATGGGGAGACTGTAAAGTCAGCCTGCCTTTATTAACAGCAAAGATTCAGGAAACAAAACGTCATGCAGAATGGTTGCAAAAATTCAGACAACTGGAGCAGGAAGAAATAAAAGAAGTCATTCAAAATGAATTACATCCGACAACAGATGTAATGACAATGGGTGAAGTAATAAATATCCTTAACGAATTGACCGGAGGTGATGCCATTATCACAACAGATGTAGGCCAGCACCAGATGGTAGCCTGCCGATATGCCAAATTCAACAATTCAAAGTCGAGTGTGACATCCGGCGGATTAGGAACAATGGGATTCGGACTGCCTGCAGCAATAGGCGCATGGTATGGTGCACCTGAAAAGACTGTGGTCGCTATTATAGGAGACGGAGGTTTCCAGATGACTCTACAGGAATTGGGTACCATCATGCAATTCGGAGCCAAAGTGAAGATCATGATCTTGAATAATGAGTTCCTGGGAATGGTAAGACAATGGCAACAGCTGTTCCACGATAAACGCTACTCTTTTGTTAATATTACCAGCCCTGATTTTGTGGCTGTAGCAAAAGGATATTATATCGACGGGCAAAAGATTTCCGAACGAAAAGATCTGCGTCAGGCTCTTGAAACAATGCTTAATCATGATGGAGCATACCTATTAGAAGTAATGGTGGGAAAAGAAAACAACGTATTCCCAATGGTTGCACAAGGAACATCAGTTTCCGAAATTCGATTGAAATAAAATGGAAAAACAAGAATTTACCATCACCTTATACACAGAAAATTCTATCGGTCTTATTGGTAGAATTTCTACCATCTTTTCGAGAAGAAAAATCAATATCGAAAGTCTTAACACTTCTCCTTCAGAAGTAGAAGGTATTCACCGGTTTACAATCGTCATTACAGAAACAGAAGAAGTATTACGCAAATTATGCCGTCAACTGGAAAAACAGGTAGATGTCTTAAAGGCATACTATAATACTAATGATGAAGTGATCTGGCAGGAACAGGCTCTTTATAAAGTACCGACAGATATCGTTGCTGAAAAAGCACCAGTCGAGAGGCTGCTCAGACAGTACGGTGCTTCTGCTGTGGTTATCCGAAATGATTATACAGTATTCGAGACAGCAGGTCACCGTGAAGAAATTGATAAATTAACGGAAGAGCTTACCAAATACGGTTTGATCGAGTTTGTACGGGGAGCCCGCATTGCAATTATTAAAGATAGTGCAGGATTCCACTCCAAACTATTACAATTCGAAAAGAAACAGCCTTCTGAAGAAATCGTGGAGAACGAATACCTGGATCAGAGAGACAACGTATTTACTATGTAATCATGATAGCACATACTTTTCACTATATCATTCAGACCCGTAAGCTATTTTTAGCCCTTATTGATTCCCTGACAACCGAAGAACTAAACTTTATTCCTCAGGGATTCAATAATAATATCATCTGGAACTTTGGTCACATCGTAGTCAGCACACAATCCCTATGCTATGTCAGAACCGGGATACTACCTGACGCTTCTTCTATAGCATACAATGAGGATTACAAAAAAGATACAAAACCTACGCGTCCTGTATCCAAAGAAGAAATCGAAGCGTTAAAACTGTATGCGCTGGAAACCATTTCCAAACTGGAAAAAGATTACCATAATGGGGTATTTTCCAGTATACAACCTTTCTCGACAAGTACATATGGTACCGAAATGAGTACAATAGAAGAAGTACTGACGGTGACACTTGCACATGACAATCTTCATTGGGGATATGCAATGGCTCAGCGCCGAATGATCAAAAATAAGTAAACAACCTAATAACAAAATATTAAAGAATTAAAACAATGGCAAATTATTTCAACACATTACCACTTAGAGAACAATTGAACCAATTGGGCGTAGCCGAATTCATGGACAGCACTGAATTCGCTGATGGTGTAGAGGCTTTAAAAGGTAAAAAATTGGTAATTGTGGGATGTGGTGCTCAAGGTTTAAACCAAGGACTGAATCTGAGAGACAGCGGTTTAGATGTTTCTTACACATTACGTAAAGAAGCAATTGAGCAAAAAAGAGACTCCTGGAAAAATGCAACGGACAATAACTTCACTGTAGGAACTTACGAAGAACTGATCCCTACAGCTGATGTTGTCATTAACCTTACACCAGACAAGCAACATACTTCTGTTATCAAAGCAGTAATGCCATTGATGAAACAAGGAGCAACATTATCTTATTCTCACGGCTTTAACATCGTAGAAGAAGGAACACAGATCCGTAAAGACATCACTGTTATTATGGTCGCTCCTAAATGTCCGGGATCAGAAGTACGTGCAGAATACCTGAGAGGATTTGGTGTTCCTACATTAATCGCCGTTCACCCGGAAAATGATCCGCAGGGAAAAGGTCTTGCTGAAGCAAAAGCATACTGTGTAGGTACAGGAGGTCACCGTGCCGGAGTATTACGTTCTTCATTTGTTGCAGAAGTAAAATCTGACCTTATGGGTGAGCAAACTATTCTTTGTGGTTTGTTACAGACAGGTTCTATCCTTTCATTCGACAAAATGATCGAAAAAGGCATTGATGCAGGATACGCATCCAAACTGGTACAATATGGAGTAGAAGTCATCACAGAAGCCTTAAAACAAGGTGGTGTTACAGCGATGATGGACAGATTGAGCAACGTGGCTAAGATCAAAGCATTTGATATTGCTGAAGAATTGAAAACAATCATGCGCCCGTTGTTCCAGAAACATCAGGATGATATTATGTCCGGCGAATTCAGCCGTGTCATGATGGAAGACTGGGCTAACAATGACAAAAATCTATTAGGATGGAGAGCAGCCACAGGTGAAACTGCATTCGAAAAAACACCTGCAGGAGATGTCAAAATCGGAGAACAGGAGTACTTTGATAATGCGGTATTTATGGTAGCATACATCAAAGCCGGTGTTGAACTGGCCTTTGAAACAATGGTAGAAGCCGGCATCAAACCTGAATCTGCATACTACGAGTCTTTACACGAAACTCCTTTGATCGCTAATACAATTGCACGTAAAAAATTATTCGAAATGAACAGAGTAATCTCTGATACAGCAGAATATGGTTGTTATTTATTCGATCATGCTTGTAAACCATTATTAGCTGATTTCATGAAAACAGTTAATACAGACATTATTGGAAAGAATTACAATGAAGGTAAAGATGGCGCGGTAGACAACAGAGAGCTGATCGCAGTGAACGAAGCGATCCGTACGCACCCTGTAGAAATCGTCGGTGCAGTGCTAAGAAAAGCAATGACTGCGATGAAAACAATTAAAACTGTTTAAATTTTTGTAATTTAGACTATTAAATAAGGGGTGAAATTACAAAATTCGGATTTCACCCCTTATTAAATTGATAAAATTAAAGAGAGAACGAGAAATGTCAAAAACATTAGTAGAAAAGATTTGGGACGCACATGTCGTCAAGCGCGAAGAAGGATTTCCGGATATTCTATACATAGATACCCATTTGATCCACGAGGTTACCTCTCCTCAGGCTTTTGACGGCTTGCGCAAAAGAGGTATTCCTGTCTTTAGGCCACAACAAACGGTAGCTACTGCCGACCACAATGTCCCAACACTCAATCAGCATCTGCCTATACAAGAAGAATTATCCCGCTATCAGGTGGATATGCTATCCAAAAATTGTGCAGAATTTGGAATTCAGCTTTACGGACTGGGACATCCTTTTCAGGGAATCGTCCATGTGATCGGACCGGAACTGGGTATTACGCTTCCGGGCAAGACAATGGTTTGTGGAGATAGTCACACCTCTACGCACGGAGCTTTCGGAGCAATTGCATTTGGTATCGGAACTTCTCAGGTGGAGCAGGTATTTGCAACACAATGTCTGTTACAGCAAAAACCAAAAACGATGAAAATCGAGGTGAACGGAACCTTGCAAAACGGTGTTGGTGCAAAAGATATCATCCTCTACATCATTTCTAAAATCTCTGCTGCAGGTGGAACAGGTTACTTTATCGAGTATGCTGGTTCTGCAATCCGTGAATTAAGCATGGAAGCACGGATGACCATCTGTAACATGAGTATAGAAATGGGAGCACGTGGCGGACTTATAGCCCCGGACCAGACTACTTTTGATTATATAAAAGGTCGTGAATTTGCGCCTAAAGGTGAAGAATGGGACAAATCATTAGCCTACTGGCAGACCTTATACAGCGATGAAGATGCCCAGTTCGACAGCGTATTGACCTTCAAAGCAGAAGATATTGCCCCTATGATTACCTACGGTACAAATCCGGGTATGGGTATGGGTATACGCGAAAGCATTCCTCCTACTACAGCACAGCCGGAAACAGAACAGCCTTCGTACAAAAAAGCGCTGGAATATATGGGATTTGCAGATGATGCTCCGGTATTAGGCAAACCTGTAGATTATGTATTTATCGGAAGCTGTACCAATTCCCGTATAGAAGACCTGCGTGAAGTAGCGTCATTTGTAAAAGGAAAACAAAAAGCGCAAGGTGTGGAAGTATGGATTGTACCGGGCTCAAAACAAGTAGAAAAACAAGCCATCGAAGAAGGTTTGGATAAAATTTTTGAAGCTGCAGGTTTCCAGTTACGTGAACCGGGATGCAGTGCCTGTCTGGGAATGAATGAAGATAAAATTCCTGCCGGAAAATACTGCGTATCTACCTCCAACCGTAATTTCGAAGGTCGTCAGGGACCGAATGCCCGCACTATGCTCGTATCCCCTCTTACAGCAGCAGCAGCAGCAGTAACAGGAAAAATAAGTGATGTCCGGGAATTAATTTAAGGCTGGAAAATAAAAAACAGATGAAAAAATTTGAAAAACTAAATTCAACGGTAGTTCCTCTGCCTATTGAAAATATTGATACAGACCAGATCATCCCTGCCCGCTTTTTGAAAGCAACGACCAGAGAAGGTTTTGGAAATAACTTATTCCGCGACTGGAGATTCGACAGCGATAATCAGCCAAAAGCAGATTTTGTGATGAACAATCCTACTTATAAAGGAAAAATTCTGGTTGCAGGTAAGAACTTTGGTTGCGGTTCCAGCCGTGAACACGCAGCATGGGCTATACAAGATTATGGATTTGATGTTGTCATCAGTTCATTCTTTGCCGACATTTTCAAAGGAAATGCGCTGAACAATGGGGTACTGCCGATTCAGGTATCCGATGAGTTTCTGGAAACGATTTTTGAAACAGTAACCAAAAATCCGGATACAGAAGTCATTGTAGATCTTGAAAATCAGACCGTCACATTAGTAGAAAACGGAGCACAGACTTCTTTTGAAATTAATCCTTACAAAAAGTCCTGCCTGATCAACGGTTACGATGATATTGACTTTATCCTTAACCAAAAAGAATTGATCGAAAAATACGAATTATCAAAATAATGATGTCAAATCCTGTCGTCCATATTGCCAATTTAACTGTCCAATACCCTAATCAATCGGTATTGCAGAGTTTGAATTGGCAAATTGAACAGGGCGAAAATTGGTTAATAGGAGGAAAAAGCGGATCCGGTAAGACAACCTTAGCATTAGCTATTGCTGATCAGGTACAATTCAGCGGAAATGTCAACATTCATTTTGACAGTGCCAGCCTCCTTCCTGCAAAAACACTATACGTCTCTAACTGGTACCAGTTTACCAATCTAGAAGGAGACCGTAATTTTTACTATCAGCAACGATACAACAAACATCAGGGCAACGATACACTGACCGTATATGCCGAATTTATGCATTACGGAAAACAGGAAAATCTGAATCCTGAAGATCTGGAGGTTTACCTCCGCAAATTTGGTTTTCAAAACCAGAAAAACACACAATTAATCGAATTATCGAGCGGAGAACACAAAAAACTCCAATTGATAAAAGCTCTGTGGCTGCAACCGCAGATATTGATTATAGATCAGCCTTATACTGGTCTGGACAAACAGTCCCGCAATGAACTGAATAATGTATTCAATCAGTTGACGTCTAAGGGAGTTACGCTTATTCTGATCTCCAACGATGAAGAACACCCGGCCTGTATCAATCGTTTCGCCGAAATACAAGAAGGACAGTTAGAAATTAGAAGCAGCGCTTCAGAAATCTCCAGAGAGGCTGAACGTATCAGCAAACCTCTACCAGGATTTCTGCAACAACCTCCTAAAGTCACATCAGACATCATGGTAAGCATGCGCAATGTGACCATCCGGTACGACGAAAAAGAAGTTCTCAAAAATATAGATTGGGAAGTCCGCACAGGAGAAAAATGGCTGTTGCAGGGACATAACGGTTCCGGAAAATCAACACTGCTCAGTCTGATCAATGGTGACCACCCGCAGGCCTATGCCAATGATATCACCCTCTTTGGTAAAAAAAGAGGCTCAGGTGAAAGCATCTGGGAAATTAAAGAACACTTAGGGATTATTTCTCCTGAGATGCACTGGTACTTTGACGCAACCGCAAAGGTATGGCAAAGCATAGCATCCGGATTTTTTGATAGTGTAGGATTATTTCGGGATCTGAGCTTCGAAAAACAAAGAAAAGTAGATGAGATTTTAGCTTTTTTTGATTTAAAAGAATACAAAAATCAGCTGCTGTCTACACTCCCGTTAGGCAAACAACGGTTAGTATTGCTGGCACGAACCATCATCAAGAATCCCGAACTGCTGATTCTGGATGAACCTTGTCAGGGTCTGGATTATGAACAGACCAAACAATTCAATGCAATTGTAGATGAACTCTGTTCGCATGGCAATACACTGATCTATGTCGGGCATTTTGAGACACAACTGCCTTCCTGTATTGACAACAGAATAATTTTAGAAAACGGAAAAGTAAAAGCTGTAGAAACAGCATTAGAAAACGCATAACATGAAAAAAAATATATTGATTATCCCTGGAGACGGGATTGGTCAGGAAGTCACGACCTGGGGTAAGAAAGCATTAGAGAAAGTTGCACAAAAGTATGGACACGATTTCATCTTCGATGAAGCCATTATGGGTCATACAGCAATTGAAGCAACTGGCGATCCGCTGCCGGCAGAAACACTGGAAAAAGCAAAATCCAGTGATGCTATTCTTTTCGGAGCTATCGGTCATGCTAAATACGATAATGACCCTTCAGCAAAAGTACGTCCTGAACAAGGGCTGTTAAAGATCAGAAAAGAATTGGGTCTGTATGCCAATTTACGACCTATCCTTCTGTTCGACGAACTGTTAGATGCTTCCAGTCTGAAACCTGAAGTGTTACGCGGAACAGACATTCTGTTTTTCAGAGAATTGACGGGAGATGTATATTTCGGAGAGAAAAAAAGAAACGAGGACAACACATTTGCTTCAGATCTGATGAATTACCATCGCTACGAAGTAGAACGTATAGCACGTAAAGCGTACGAAGCAGCGCGTACCCGTAGCAAAAAGTTGTGCTCCGTAGATAAAGCCAACGTATTGGAAACCTCCCGTCTGTGGAGAGAAGTCGTACAGGAACTGGCAAAAGAATATTCGGACGTAGAGACTGAACATATGTTTATTGATAATGCAGCGATGCAGCTTGTCAAAAATCCGAAAAAATTTGATGTTGTACTTACAGCTAATCTTTTCGGAGATATTCTGACAGACGAAGCTTCTCAGATCGCAGGATCAATGGGCATGCTGGCATCAGCATCTGTAGGAGACGGCACTGGCTTCTTCGAACCTATACATGGCTCTGCACATGACATCGCCGGACAAAACAAAGCGAATCCCCTGGCTTCTATTCTGTCTGCAGCGCTCATGTTAGACATCAGTTTTGGTCTTCAGACAGAAGCGAAAGAGCTGACACAGGCTGTAGCTGACACCCTCAAAGCAGGATGGAGAACAGGAGATATTGCAAATGCTTCCACGCCTGAAGACAAACTATTGGGCACGAAAGAAATGGGTGCAAAGGTATTAGAGTTTATTAAATAGAATTAATCAAGGTCAAACATAAAAACTTAAAAGTATGTTACACGATCCAAATCATTTATACATTTTCGATACGACTCTTCGCGATGGCGAACAGGTACCGGGATGTCAGTTAACGACACCTGAAAAGATTGAAATTGCCAAAGATTTGGAAAAACTAGGCGTCGATGTTATCGAAGCCGGTTTTCCAGTATCCAGTCCCGGTGATTTTCAATCCGTAGTCGAGTTGTCAAAAGCAGTAAACGATGTCATTATATGTGCACTGACCCGTGCCAATAAAAACGATATCGATGTGGCTGCTGAGGCGCTGAAATTTGCAAAAAGACCACGTATTCATACAGGTATCGGCTCATCAGATCTGCATATCCAATATAAATTCAACAGCACACGTGAAGAAATTCTGGAACGCGCGGTATCTGCAGTCAAACATGCCAAATCCTATGTGGAAGATGTAGAATTCTATGCGGAAGATGCAGGACGTGCAGACCTGGAATACTTAGCAAAAATGGTAGAAGCCGTGATTGCTGCAGGTGCTACTGTCGTCAATATACCGGATACAAACGGATATTGTCTGCCTGATCAGTATGGCGCGAAGATCAAATTCTTAAAAGAAAATGTAAAGAATATTGATCAGGCCATTATTTCTGCACATTGTCACAACGATTTAGGCCTCGCTACCGCCAATTCTATCGCTGCTGTACAAAACGGTGCCCGTCAGGTAGAATGTACCATCAACGGTATAGGTGAACGTGCCGGAAACACTTCTCTGGAAGAGGTAGCCATGATACTGAAAGTACACAACCAGGTATTTGGAGGGCTGACTTCCAACATTAATAGCCAGATGTTTACCTACATCAGCAGAAAGGTAAGTGAAATGATGAACATGCCTGTACAGCCGAATAAAGCTATCGTAGGACGTAATGCATTTGCACACAGTTCAGGTATTCATCAGGACGGTTTCCTTAAACATAGAGAAACATATGAGATTATCCGTCCGGAAGATGTAGGACTTTTAGAGGCCGACATTATCCTGACAGCTCGCTCAGGTCGTCACGCCTTGAAACACCACCTGGAACGCCTTGGCTATCAACTGGAAAAAGAAGAATTAGCACTTACTTACCAACGTTTTTTAGTGCTGGCTGATGCAAAAAAAGACATTTGTGATGAAGATTTAGTCACACTGGTCACTTCCAAGCAAGGTTAAAAACAGATGAAACTATAATCGTCATTGTGTAACATATGCGGCAACCTCTTAAAGAACTTACTTTAAACAGTTGCCGGAATACATGCACAATGACGGTAATCTTTACAATCCGTCAACCTTGACTTTTTATTTTTTACTTTTCACCTATACAATGAGTTTCGATCTATCAACCCTAAACATAAACTCAGAACAGACGTTAGAACAGATAAAAGATGTGGTTAACAGAACCCCATTACAATACAATCAACATCTTTCTGAAAAATACCAAGCCGAAGTCTATTTAAAACGTGAGGATCTGCAGATCGTCCGTTCCTACAAATTACGCGGTGCTTACAATAAGATCGTCAGCCTTTCGGAAGACGAAAGAAACCGTGGTGTCGTATGTGCAAGCGCCGGCAATCATGCGCAGGGCGTTGCCTTCTCCTGTCGAAAACTCAATATTAAAGGCGTAATATTCATGCCCGGACCTACTCCGAAGCAGAAAATATCACAAACTGAAATGTGGGGAAATGGCAATGTAGAGATTGTATTAACAGGAGATACCTTTGATGATTGTCAAAAATCAGCATTGACCTATGCAGAAGAGCATGGCATGACCTTTATTCCGCCTTTTGATGATCTCAAAGTAATAGAGGGGCAAGGTACCGTAGCCGTAGAAGTACTTCAGGAGCTTCCTGATCTGGATGTTGTTTTTATTCCTATAGGTGGCGGAGGACTTGCAGCAGGTGTGAGCCACTACCTCAAAGGAAAGGACAATGCGATCAAATGCTTTGGGGTTGAGCCCGAAGGAGCTCCTTCTATGCAAGCCGCATTAAGCGCCGGAGAGCCGGTGGAACTAGGTCAGATCAACAAATTCGTTGATGGAGCCGCAGTCAAAAAAATTGGAGCGACAACATTCGAAATAGCCCGTCAGCTACTTGATGATACGCGTTCTATACCGGAAGGAAAAATCTGCACCTGTATACTTGAACTCTACAACAAAGATGCCATTGTAGTAGAGCCAGCAGGAGCCCTTTCCGTAGCAGCATTAGAATTTCATAAAGAAGAAATAAAAGGCAAAAAAGTAGTTTGCATTATCTCAGGAGGGAATAATGATATTGACCGGATGAGTGAAATTAAAGAACTTTCTCTGCTTTATGAAGGATATAAACACTACTTTATTGTCAGATTCCCGCAACGTCCGGGAGCACTGAAACTCTTTGTTTCCGAGGTTTTAGGTCCAAAAGATGACATTACACGTTTCGAATTTATTAAGAAAACAGAACGTGAAAGAGGGCCTGCTCTTGTAGGTATAGAACTCAACAAACCTGAAGATTATCAATCGCTTATTGACAGGATGAAAGAATATAAGTTTGATGTTATAGAAGTCAATAAAGACCAGACATTGTTCGAATATCTCGTTTGATCCACAACAGATATTTCGTTAATAAATAATGGGGCTGTCCAAAGTTGGATAGCCCCATTTTTATGCGATTCTCAAAGGGTTTGACTTGACTTTTTATACACGCTCCTTTTATTATTTGATAAACCAATTCCCTCTCCTTTTTAAGGAGAACCTGTTCCGACATGTCGGAAGGGTTAGGGTGAGGTTTTTGCAGTTTTATAATTAACCTCTCTGCCCTTCGGGCATCTCTCCTTTAGAAGGAGAGAAAAGTTATGACAAAGTAACACAGCTATATGTTTCTTTCGTGTACAAAAATTTAATGATCTGATCTTAAAAATATTTTCTTAACTTCAACCTATCAAACTGTATATTAGAACACTATGAAAACACAAGCAATCTTATTATTCTTCGTATTACTGGGTGCTACAGCATTCGGGCAGACAGACAAGAGCAAACGTCCAAGTCCTCCGGACAGTGTCAGAATCACGACAGACGACGGCGTTACAATAGCTGTAAATTACAGTCGGCCTTCACTGAAAGGTCGTCAGATCGGTGTCGATGTGGCACCAATAGGCAAAGTATGGCGCACAGGAGCGAATGAAGCCACCACTTTTGAAGTCAATAAGGATGTATCCATAGAAGGTCAGGAACTCCCTGCCGGAAAATACAGCCTTTACAGCATTCCCGGAGAACAGCAGATCACATTGATCTTTAACAAAACCTGGAATCAGTGGGGTACTAAATATGAGCAGAGTGAAGATGCGCTCCGTGTAGATGTTACGCCTACCGCGGCAGATGCGGCACAGGAACAGTTTAAGATCAGCGCAGATAAATCCGGAAAAGTACAGTTAATCTGGGGCGAGCACGCCGTTCCGTTTACAGTAAAAGCCGTCAAATAATCTGACTCACATGAATAAAAGCAGCAGGCAAAAAAATCTTGATATCTTTTTGCCTGCTGTTCATTTTCTTCTCTTCTGTACTTTTTCTCAACCTCTTCGGGAAACTTTTCAGATCGCCTGAAAAAATCATCAAAAAAGTACTTTTCTAAATAAAAGTATTGCAAATCTCATCTTAAATTTAGTATTCAAAAAAAACAGCAAAAAACCGAATTTTAACTGCGTTTTTTTGTCTATATTTTGTCATCAATTTTTACAAGTTTTACCTGTAGAAATTACTCCACAAAATTAATTTTAAAGTTATCCACATTCTATATATATACTGAAAAACAAACGGTTACTACAAAAAACAAACACAGGAACGCAGTTTATACAGTTTGTTTTGATCTAGTGTGGAAAAGTATCATTACCCCTCCTATTTAAAATAGTTGATATTTGTTCAGGTCAAGAGGAAATACCCTCCTGACTATACGTTTTCATCATCTTCAGACACTAACTTATCACCTGAAGTGAAGGTCTGGCTTTTAACTTTAATATCATGGCAAGAATCATCAAATTTGAAAAAAATGACTGTGCACCATGTGCACAAGTATCGGCATACCTCGATCAGAAAGGTATTCAGTACGAGACTATCAATCCTTTTGATCAGCCAGAGTTAGCTGTCAAGTTTAAAGTTCGTACTGTTCCTACCGTCATCGTATTGGAAGACGAAGAGATCAAAAGCCGTATCATTGGATTTAAGCCGGAAGAATTAGCGTCTATTGCACAATAAATAGCAGGTATAATCTAAACCACATACTGCTATGGTACACATCTACTACGACTCTAAAACCGGCAACGTACAACGTTTTATGGACAAGTTAACCCAGATCACCGGTTGGCAGGGACATAAGATCTCAGAAGATCTGGAAGTAAAAGAACCCGGACATCTGGTCACGTTTACCACCAATTTCGGACAAGTCCCGGAGCAGACGCTGTTATTTATGAAAAGAGCATCTGCAATGATCAACTCCGTTACATCTAGCGGAAACCGCAATTGGGGTAGAAATTTCGGTCTTGCAGCAGACAAAATAGCTGCAGACTTTGACATCCCTCTGGCATTCAAATTTGAATTGTCAGGAACGATGGAAGATATTAATCAATTTATTGACATCATAAAGAATCATAACTATGATAGCGAACGAGGTAGCAAAAAGCTGGATATTGCTTAATAATGAAATCATGATCAAACATGATGACGAGTATAGCTTAGATAAAGACAAAGAAGCTGTACGCGCCTATTTCTTGGAATATGTCAACAAGAATACGGTATTCTTCTATACATTGAAAGAGAAGATTGATTATCTGATTGAACAGAATTACTACATCAATTTTTACGAATGGTTCACATTCGAACAAATGGAAGAGGTGTTTAATTTTGTATACGCTAAGAAATTCCGCTTTCAATCCTTCATGAGTGCATTCAAATTCTTTCAGAGTTATGCACTGCGTGATGATTCAGGTGAAAAATTCCTGGAGCGTTACGAAGACCGCGTAGTGGCGGTAGCGCTATTCTTAGCACGTGAAGAAGGTGTCGCTAAAGCGATCGAATATGCCGAGATATTTATCAATCAGGAATATCAACCTGCTACCCCGACTTTCCTGAATGCCGGTAAAAAACGTTCCGGAGAGCTGGTATCCTGTTTCCTTGATGAAATCGGTGACAACCTTAACGGTATCGGTTATGCTGTAGATTCTGCAATGAAATTATCATCAATCGGTGGTGGTGTCTCTTTCAATATTTCCAAAATCCGTGCTCGTGGTGAAGCGATCAAAGGTGTGGAAGGAAGAGCAGGAGGTGTACTTCCGATCATGAAGATCATGGAAGACACGTTCTCATACGCTAACCAGTTAGGACAACGTCCTGGTGCCGGAGCCGTATACCTGAATATCTTTCACTCGGATATTGAAGAGTTTCTGGATTGTAAAAAGATCAACGTTGACGAAAAAGTACGTATCAAATCGCTGTCTATCGGTATCATCGTTCCTGATAAATTCATGGAACTGGCTGAAAAAGACGAAGCAGCTTACCTGATCTATCCGCATACCGTAATGCAGGAGTATGGTCAGTATCTGGACGAATTAGATATGGATCTGATGTACGAGGAACTGATTACCAATCCAAACATCAAGAAGAAAAAAATCAATGCACGTCACTTACTGGTGAAAATTGCACAAACGCAAAAAGAATCAGGATATCCTTATATCTTCTTCAAGGAGAATGCAAATCGTGAGCATGCCCTGAACGGATTGGGTAAAGTGAAATTCTCTAACCTGTGTACAGAGATCATGCAGGTATCAGAAGTTTCAGATATCAACATCTACGGTAAAGAAGATACCATTCGTTATGGCATTTCCTGTAACCTGGGCTCGTTGAACGTAGCAACAGTAATGGACAACAAACGCATCAAAGAAACTGTTAAAACAGCAATGCGCGCCCTGACAGTTGTATCTGATGTAACAGATATCGAGATGGTTCCATCCATTGCCAAAGCAAACCGCGAATTACATTCCGTAGGTCTGGGAGCAATGAATCTGCACGGATTCCTGGCAAAAAGCTTTATCATGTACGAATCTGACGAAGCATTAGATTTTGCGAATACGTTCTTTATGATGATGAACTACTATTCTCTGGAAGCCTCTATGGAAATTGCCAAAGAACGTCAGAGAACATTTGTAGGATGTGAAAAATCAGCATATGCAGACGGTACTTATTTCGACAAATACCTGAACAGAGACTATATGCCTAAATCGGACAAAGTCAAAGAACTATTCGAAGGTATGCATATCCCTACTATTGAAGATTGGGCACAACTGAAAGAACAGGTAAAAGAACATGGTGTATACCACGCTTACCGTCTGGCAATCGCACCTAACCAGTCTACATCATATATCATGAATGCGACTGCATCAGTAATGCCGATTGTAGATATTATTGAAGTACGTGAATACGGAGACAGTACAACCTACTATCCGATGCCATACCTGACAAACGACAACTACTTCTACTTCAAATCGGCATACGATATGGACCAGATGAAAGTATTGCGTCTGATCTCGGTTATCCAGCGTCATATTGATCAGGGAGTATCTACTATCCTTCACACGAACTCGAAAGATTCGACACGTGATCTGGCAAAATATTATATCTATGCACATAAATTAGGATTGAAATCCCTTTATTATACACGTACACGTAAATCTACTATCGATGAGTGTGTATCATGTTCAGCATAAAAGTTTAAAAAGTACTTAACTCATACAGAAGCTGAATATCAACGACAACAGTCGTTAGTATTCGGCTTCTTTTAACGAATACCACCATGAACAGAAAAATTAGAGCGGTAAACTGGAATACCCCGGACAATGATTATGCATTAATGTTCTGGGAGCAGAATATAAAACAGTTCTGGATCGATACCGAATACATTCCTTCAAAAGATATTGACAGCTGGAAAGGTCTGAGCTGGGATATGAAAGAATGTTACAAAAAAGCATTAGGCGGACTGACATTATTAGATACATTACAAAGTCACACCGGAATGCCGAAAATCATTGATCATATCGATTCTTTGCAGAATAAAGCTGTATTGTCTTATATGTGTATGATGGAAGCAATCCATGCCAAATCATATTCTACTATTTTCACGACCGTATCTACGACAAATGAAATCAATGATGTGTTCGGATGGGTAGAGCAGAATAAGCATCTTCAGTTTAAAGCGCAGACTATCGACAAATATTACCGTTCTATTGATAAAGAAGATCCTACTGACGAAGAATTGTTCATGGCTCTGGGAGCTTCTGTACTATTAGAATCATTCCTGTTCTACTCCGGTTTCTTCCTGCCACTTTGGTTATGTGGACAAGGTCAGATGGTAGCTTCAGCAGATATCATCAAGAAGATTATTGCAGACGAATCTATCCACGGTGTATTCGTAGGATTAATTGCACAGGATATTTTCAGACGTATTCCAAATAAAGAAGAAGTTAAAGCCCGTTTTCTTACCCTATTAAACGAGCTTTATGAAAATGAATTAAAATACACAGAAGAAATCTATACAGTTGTAGGATTAACAGCAGAAGTAAAAGAATATGTACGTTACAATGGTAACAAAGCGTTGATGAACTTAGGTTTCGATCCGATTTTTGAAGTAAAACAAGTCAACCCAATTGTTCTGAATGGTTTGAATACAGAGACAACACAACATGACTTCTTCTCTAAAAAATCAACGAATTACGAGAAAGCAACTGAAATCGTACACTTGATGAATGAAGATTTCCAGATGGATGCAACAGTAAATGTATAACCATTTACATAAATTTATAACAGAAAAAGCCACTATATGTAGTGGCTTTTTCTGTTATAATAAAGTCTTCCTTATCCCGATACTGATTTAAAGATCAGGTCAGCGGCCAGTTTCGCCGTCCTGTTATCCACATCAAATACAGGATTAAGTTCAGCAATATCATAGGATCTTAACTTGCCACTGTTCAGAATAGTATTAAACAGCTTAAAAAAATGCTGATCCGGTAAAATTCCACAAAAAGCAGTAGCACTTACTCCCGGAGCATATGCTGCAGCAAACACATCCAGATCGATCGTCATATAAATACAGTCTACTTTTGCAATAAACTGTTCCAACTGAAGAAGTATATGTTCCTGTTGAAAAGAATTCCCCATCTCATCAGCAGTGATATAAGTGGCACCAAACTCATTTGCTGTCTCAAACAAAACCTTTGTATTGCTGATTTTCTGAATGCCAAGTGCCAGATAATGTAATTGTTTACCCTGCTTGTGCAAATCCTCAGCTATCTGAAAGAAACCTGTGCCCGAAGTTGCAATCCCGTCTACAGGTTCACGTAAATCAAAATGTGCATCAAAATTAATAATACCGATTTCCTTCAATTTTCCGACAGATTGAGATACACCCTGAAAATGTGCGTAGGTGACTTCATGTCCACCCCCCAGTACAATCGGAAAACCGCCAAGCTCCAAAACCTGTCGAATCACTAAACTGAGCTGTTGCTGCGCCCGCTCCAGATTACCTGCTGTACACAAGATATCCCCTCCATCATACACAGTTACCTCTGCACCATGATGTACAGGAAGATTACGCAGTACCTCGCGGATAGATTTTGGTCCCTGTACAGCACCCACCCGTCCTGAATTACGTCTTACCCCTTCATCACTACAGAATCCAAGCAAGACATAGCTTCCTGGTGACAGCTTCACTTCACCCGAAAGATCAATACATTGAACAACCTGATGCCAACGCAGATAAGCATCATCAGAGCCATCAGTCCTTCCCTGCCACAAAAGGGCATTCCCGGGCTGGTAATCTTCGTTCTGTAAATATCCCATACTACCTGACCTTTAGAATAAATGATCAATAACAGCATCATCCACCAGGGAAGCGCGCGTAATCTGCAACTGCTTGGAACGTTGCAATTCACGTTCTATCGCAGATAAGGCTTCCGGATTGCGAGCCCAGGCACGTCTGGCGATACCGTTATTTACATCAAAAAATAACATCTGTACTAATTTTTCATCAGCCTCAGAAGTTCCGTCAAGAACCATTCCGAATCCGCCATTGATCACTTCTCCCCAACCGACACCTCCACCATTGTGAATAGAAACCCAGCTTGCGCCACGGAAACTATCACCAATCACATTATGTATCGCCATATCTGCAGTAAATTTACTGCCATCATAGATATTGCTCGTCTCTCTGTAAGGAGAATCCGTACCGCTCACATCGTGATGGTCCCGTCCAAGAACTACCGGAGCAGACAACCGCCCGATTCTCACTGCCTCATTAAATTTCTGCGCAATTTTTATCCTTCCTTCCGCATCCGCATACAATATACGAGCCTGAGAACCTACCACAAGTTTATTCGCCTGTGCAGCCTTAATCCATTGTATATTATCTTCCAGCTGCTGTACGATATCCTGAGGAGCATCGGCCTGCAACTCCTGCATAACCTCAAGTGCCAGTTGATCCGTCAATTGAAGATCAGCTTCAAGCCCTGAGGTACACACCCATCTGAATGGCCCGAAACCATAATCAAAACACATAGGCCCCAAAATATCCTGTACATATGAAGAGTACCTGAAATCTGTACCATTTGCTGCAAATACATCTGCACCTGCCCGACCGGATTCCAGAAGAAACGCATTTCCATAGTCGAAGAAATATGTTCCTCTTCCGGTATGCTTATTGATCGCTTCCACATGTCTTACCAGTGTTTCTTTTACCTTCTGCCTAAACAGCTCCGGTTCCTCTGCAAGCATACGGTTTGCATCTTCAAAACTAATTTCCACCGGATAATAACCACCCGACCAGGGATTATGCAGAGAAGTCTGATCACTGCCAACTGTCACAAAGATTTCTTCTTCATAAAATCGTTCCCACAGATCCACCACATTACCAATATAGGCTAATGAAACGACCTCCTGCTGCGCTATTGCCGATTTTAATCGCACAACCAGTGTATCGATATCCTCATATAATTCATCCACCCAACCCTGTTTATGTCGCTTGTGAGCAGCATCCGGATTTACCTCTGCACACACCGTAATACAGCGGGCAATATTTCCGGCCTTTGGCTGTGCGCCGCTCATTCCTCCCAGACCAGATGTCAGAAAAACTTTTCCTTTCGTGTCTTCGCCTGCTTTCAGCTTTTTACGCAATGCATTCATTACCGTGATCGTCGTGCCGTGCACAATACCCTGCGGACCGATATACATATAAGATCCTGCAGTCATCTGTCCGTATTGCGTGACTCCTAAGGCATTATAACGTTCCCAATCATCCGGTTTAGAATAATTAGGTATCATCATACCATTTGTCACGATGACACGCGGAGCAAAAGCGGAGGAAGGAAACAAACCCATCGGATGTCCGCTATACATATGCAGAGTCTGGTTATCTTCCATATTCGCCAGATATTGCATTGTAAGTCTGTATTGTGCCCAGTTCTGAAACACAGCACCGTTACCCCCGTACGTAATCAGTTCCTCCGGATGCTGCGCCACGGCAGGATCCAGATTATTCTGAATCATCAGCATAATAGCAGCCGCATGACGGCTTTTAGCAGGATATTCCGTTACAGGTCTTGCATAGAGATCATAAGAAGGCATAAAACGATACATATAAATACGCCCGTACTGTTCAAGTTCTTCTAAAAATTCTTTACCCAATACAGCATGCCATTCTTTTGGAAAATAGCGCAATGCATTCCGCAAAGCAAGTTTCTTTTCTTCTTTATTCAGTATATCCTTACGCTTTGGCGCATGGCTCACTTTACTATTTCTGCTTCTTTCTACCGGCAATTCCGCTGGAATACCTTGTAAGATCTCTTCCTGAAATGTCATCTCTCTGGTTTTTATTTATGATCAAAAACAACTGCTCCATCTATCCACACCTGTACAGGTTCCAACCGACCCTGATGGTATGTAATCTCTTTAATGCTATCTGTAGGGAACAACACAAAATCCGCTTTAGCACCTTTGGACAACATGCCCCGATCGGACAATCCCAAAGCTGCTGCAGCTCTGTATGTTACCCCGGCAAACACCTCCGCATTGCTAAGTTTCTCAAAACAAGCCAGTACAGATGCCTGAGTCAGCAAATGTCCCATTGGAGCTGAACCGGGATTCCAGTCTGTGGCAATAGCCAGACTTGCACCTGCATCCAGCAATCTTCTTGCCGGTGTAAAGGCACAGCCTATCCCCATAGATGCCCCCGGTAAAGCAACAGGAATAACATCTGAAGCAGCCAGCAACTCAATTTCGGCAGTTCCCGAACTCTCCAGATGATCGGCACTCCTAGCTGCAAATGCAACAGCGACTTCACTTCCTGAAGTACTGAACTGATCCGCATGTACCGTGATATCAAAACCTAAAGCCTTGGCAGCCTCAAAATACGGCTTGATCTGCTCCTTAGAGAAAGCACTTTTCTCGACAAATGCATCAATTCGATTGCTCAGCTGTTCCTCCTGGAGAACAGGGAATAACTCATTGACAAGTATTTCTAAATACGCTTCATGACTCCCTTCAAAGTCCTTTGGTAAAGTATGTGCAGCCAGACAGGTAGGAATCAGCTTTGCTTTGCAGGTTTTAGCAGCCTGCTTGATAGCACGTAAAATCTTAAGCTCTTCTTCCACATTCAGCCCGTATCCGCTCTTCACTTCAATAGTTGTGACACCCTGACGGATCAAGACCGCTGCCCGTTCCAGAATAAGATCTATCAAATCAGCTGCAGAAGCTGCACGCGTATCCTTGACTGTACTCCAGATACCACCTCCGCTCTCTGCAATTTCCAGGTAAGAACTTCCCGCATTGCGAAGGGCAAAATCGTTCGCACGGGTACCGGCAAATGCAATATGTGTATGCACATCAATCATTCCGGGGATCACGACAGTATCCTCTTCTATAAGCGTTAGCTCCAGATCCCGATATTGCGATTCGGACCGCAGCAATTCAAAATCAGCAATACGTGCTATCCTGTCTCCTTGGATAAGAATACCGGCATTTTTTTCAATATGAAGTTGCTGATCTTGCAGGGCACCTTTTAACGGCAGACCGGTCATAGTCAGCACTTCTCTGAATGGCCCTACAAGACGATATTGATTTTCGTAGTTCATATCCTTAAAATTCATCAAATAAATTACTTCCCTTACCCGGATAAGGTTTATTTTCCTGTTTTGCTGCTGCTCTTGCTACAGCTACCAGTTCACCGGAGTATGTCAGTGCCTGTGCTGTTTCCATAATTTCTGACATAGCCTGATCTTCTTCCAGATGAGGAATTGCTGACCGCACATGTGCGTGTACAGCTTCCACAACAGGTGTAGGTTTCAGCGGATGATGGAAATCCAGCGCTTGTGCAGCACACAATAGTTCTATACTCTGTATCTTTTGCACATTATCCAGCACTTGCAGCAATTTCCTGCCTCCTATAGACCCCATACTCACATGATCCTCCTGCCCCAGAGATGTCGGAATACTATCTGCGCTTGACGGGAAACAAAGTCCTTTATTTTCGCTTGCAAGAGCAGCTGTAGTATATTGCAAAATCATAAAACCAGAGTTCAGTCCCGTAGAACGCAGCAGAAGCTTAGGAACATTAGGCGTATCGCCTTCCAATGATAAATATACTCTTCTATCCGCAATATTTCCGATTTCGGAAGCTGCCAGACAGGCATAGTCTATGACCATTGCCAAAGGCTGCCCGTGAAAATTTCCGCCGCTGATGGTCAGATCTTCATTAATCAGCACAGGATTGTCCGTTACAGAATTGATTTCCGTTTCCACCAGTTCTTTCAGATGCAGCCAGGCAGTACGTGAAGCACCATGAACCTGAGGAATGCAGCGAAGGGAATAAGGATCCTGTACGCGCGAACAATTGGCATGAGAGGTGACAATCTCAGACCCTTCCAGTAAATGATAAATGGTATCTGCGACAAATTGATTACCCGCATAAGCTCTTAGCTCGTGTAATTCCCTGAAAAATGGTTTTATCGATGCATTCAGTCCTTCCAGCATCAAAGCGGCTATCAAATCCGCCTGCATCAGTACCTGATGAAACTTTTCTACCCCTTTGACAGCATGAGCCGCAATAAATTGCGTTCCATTGATCAGTGCAAGACCTTCTTTTGCAGCCAGGTGCAACGGTTCTGCGCCAAATGTAGCAAGCACCTCTCCTGTTGCACGTATCTCACCTTTGTAATGCACCTTCCCTAAACCGATCAGAGGCAGAAACAAATGTGACAAAGGAGCCAGATCTCCTGAAGCACCTACAGATCCCTGCTTAGGAACAACCGGAATTACATCATGTTCAATATGCCAGATAATACGATCAATGGTACTTTCCTGAATTCCTGAGAATCCCTTGGCCAAAGCATGCGCTTTCAGAATCAGCATGAGTTTAGATAATTCAACATCAATAGGCTCTCCCACTCCAACAGCATGACTCTTTAGAATATTTTCCTGCAGCAATCGGGTATCATCACGACTGATCAACGTAGTACAAAGCGGTCCGAAACCAGTGTTAATACCGTAAACAATACGATCTGAAGACACGATCTTTTCTACTAATCCCGCACTCTTCCTGATCCGCTCACGACTTTCCTCAGTAAGTATACCTGTATATTGTCCATTGCTTATCGCCAAGGCTATAGAAACCTTTAGATGATCTTCTCCGTAATGAAATAGTGGCTTAATCATATCGTTATGTAGTTTTTATAATAGATTATATGCATACAGTATAATAAATATGCATAACTATAAATTGTCCTTTATCAAATTTACCTGCTATATTTGATAATTAGAAATACCAATATTATCAACAATTGATAACTATGAGTAATCAAATAGAACTAAGACACCTAATCTATTTCCGTACACTTGCGGAAGAATTGCATTTCAGGAAAGCTGCCGAACGCTTATTTATTTCCCAGCCGGGGCTGACCCGGCAGATCAAACAGATGGAAGAAATATATGGCGCCGTTTTATTTGAAAGAGGAAAACGATCCGTGCAACTCACAAATGCAGGTCAATATCTCAAATCAGAGGTTGACATTCTGCTTAATCAACTGGATAATATCAAAACCCAAATTAAAAAGAGAGCAGAAGGCAAAATCACAGAGCTATCCATTGGTTTTATCGGTTCAGCAGCCCAAAGCATCCTGCCCGATCTGCTTTATCGGCTGGATCAGGAACATCCTTTGATTGAAGTCGCCATGAATGAGCTTCCCAATAACACACAGGTTGAATACCTGCTGCATAATAAACTTGATTTTGGTTTTGTTCGGATGGACACTCCCAGCAGCGGATTAGTTCTGAAAAAAATCACAGAGGAACCTTTTTCACTGGTTATTCCCAAAGATTATCCTATTCAGCAAGACAACTTCCATTCCCTGCAGCAGTTCAGGGATGAAGCTTTTATTTTATTTTCAAGAGATTACAGTAATGCTTATTACGAATTGGTTATGAGCATATTCGGGGATCATGGATTTGTGCCCAATGTACATCACAAAACAGTTAACGCACTTAGTATATTCAAATTAGTAGAAAAGGGTCTGGGTGTAGCTATAGTCCCCAGCTCTCTCCGGATTGGCTATGATGTCCCCGTCAATTTTATTGATCTGCAGGATATTCCGCAACGTAGTCAACTGTCGTTAATATGGAATCCAAAAAACAGAAATCCGGGTATTCCGGCACTACTATCTGTACTGGAACACTACTTTTTATAGAAGACCAGCGCCTTCAGATGCTTTTCTCTGCCGGAGTAAAATAGTGCAATCGATTGATCAGCAACGGACTGCACAAAATTGAAAACAGATTAGATATATTTGGTTTTCAAAGTTCCAAAACCTATTATGAGAAGACTACTTATTACTTGCCTCTCCCTGATCAGTATCGCTTATGCACAGAACAGAACAGCTGATATTTTCAAAGATGCTTCTTTGACCACGCTAAAAAAGAATATCGGCGAAAAACAGATCGATCTGCTGCAGAATCCTGCGCTTAAAAACGTAGCCACTCAATTGTATACTAAAACCTATCCTCTGGATAAACGCTACCGTGAATATAACAATTACGAATCTCCCCAGACATTAGCAAAGAAACTTAAGACAAGCCCTTACTCTCAATATGAAAATCCAACAGGCATCTACTTTTCAGCAGGAGATTCAGCCATTTTATGGGTCGAAAAAACAAATGCCACCCAACTTTCATTGCGTGTAACCAACTGGGATGATGAGGAATTTAAACAAAAAGATTATCCCCTAACGCAAGGCTACAATGCCTTTAAAATAGAAAATAAAGGAAATTCCTACATTCAATATTTTACTCCGGACAAGGCTGGTAACAACAAAGTGAAAATACATATCCTTTCCGGAAAAGTGAATGGCATCTTTGATATCAGTAAACACAGCAACGAAGACTGGGACAGCTTACTGGCGAATGCGACAGCGCCTGTACTGGATATTGTCGGGAAACAAGTGCAACTGGCTTATGCCGTTGAATCCCTGCAAGCCAATGCTGCTCATCAGGGTGTTGAACTGGTTAAACTTTACGACTCCATTATCGGTATACAACATGAGCTGATGGGGCTTAAGCACACAAATCGTATTCCGAAAAACAGAATGTTTGGACGTGTTATATGGAAAGGATTTATGCATGCAGATGGTATTGGAGCCGCTTTTCATAACAACACAATGAAAGATGTTGCCAGTGTTGCAGGGCTCAGAAAAAATTCTTGGGGTGTAGCACATGAATTTGGACATGTAAATCAGGTTCGGCCAAATATGAAATGGGTAGGAACTACCGAGGTTACAAATAACATTTATTCTGTCTGGACACAATATATCTATAATCAAAATCAACCTAAGCTGGAACGGGAAAAGTTAAAAGATTATGATGAGTCTAAGATCGGAGGTCGTATTACTTCTTATATGGAGTCGGCCTTTATACACCGCCAACCTTGGTTGACACAGGCTGGCCCGGACCGTTGGGACAGAGAGCGTCCGCGTGATTGGGGGGGAGATCATTTTGTTAAATTAGTACCTCTTTGGCAGTTACAATTATACTTCAATGTTGCAGGAGAAGGAAATGCATGGAAAAATAAAAATTTTTACGGTGACATTTTCACAAAAGCCATTAATGCGCCCACAACAAAAGATAAACCAGACGCCTATTATCAGCTTGAATTTATAAAGAATGCCTGTGATGCGGCAAAACTTGATCTGACAGACTTCTTTGAACAATCAGGACTTTTGATCCCGATAGATCTGTGGGTAGATGATTATACCTGTGCGCAAATGACCATTACTCCAGATGATATTCAACAAGTAAAGAGTTACGCAGCCAAATATCCGAAACCAAACACACCCGTGCTTCATTACATTACAGCCAATAGTGTACTGAGCTACAAAAATAAGTTAGCCCTATCCGGCACAAAAGGTTCCGGGTATACAAAAGAAAATAAAAAGATAATCGTTGATAACAGCAAATGGAAGAATGCTGTTGCCTTTGAAACTTTCGCAGGAGACAAATTAGTTAAAATTGCTTTTGTTGGGGCCGGATCAGCAGACGCTACACAAACTATTGTACATATACCAGAGGGAGCGACTGCAGTCAAAGCTGTCAGCTGGGATGGCAAACGTACAGATGTTTTGTAAAAATAGCTGAATAACCAGGTCAAAGAAGGTTTAACCTGGATTTTTGTTATGTCTTCCTGATAGAACTGGAAGACATAACTAACTTTAACGGAGCTTACTGTCTATCGTTGACAAATAAGAATAATCCTCAAAAGCAAAACTCGAGGTCTGTGACATCACATAATTCAATATTTGCTTCGCTTTAGTGAGCAGATTCTTTTGTTGTTCTATATCTGCAGTGTGAAGACCATCGTTCATCAGAATAAGAGCCAATGGACGAAGTTGTTCTACTTCCAGTTCCTGCTGAAAATAAGCCTGTAAGGATTCAGCAGTCTGATTCAGAAAAAAAACTCTGTCTTTTCCGAAAAACGTACTGTATCCATTATCAAAAAAATCCGGATCTTCCGGTTCGTCAAAGGCTGTAAACTTATCTGTGATCAATCGAAGGTACTTACCAATCTCGTTCATCCAATTCATCAACGAGTCTTTCTCAAATCTAATTCCCATTTATCTTTTATAACTTATCTGATCTGTCCGTCTCCGGTCACAAACCATTTTTCCGTAACCAATTTTTCCAAAGCAAAAGGACCTCTGGCATGAAGTTTCTGAGTAGAGATACCGATCTCTGCTCCAAGTCCGAATTCTCCACCGTCAGTAAATCGTGTAGAGGCGTTGGCATACACAGCCGCAGCATCTACACTATTCATAAACCGTTCAATTTTCTCCGCATCATTCGAGATAATACATTCTGAATGCCGGGAAGAATACAAAGCAATATGATCCAATGCCTCTTCTGTGTTATCCAATACTTTGATTGAACATTTCAAATCTAAAAATTCCCGACCAAAATCCGACTCTTCTGCATGCTTTAAAAATGGATAATTTTCCTTTTTTAACACTTCGTAAGCAGTATTGTCACCAAAAACTTCTACTTCCGCTTTTGAAAAAGCATCTACCAGCCTAGGTAAGAACGTGTTTGCAATCTCCCGATCCACCAATACCGTATCGAGAGCATTACACACAGAAGGACGACTAATCTTCGCATTTGCGACGATAGTTGCAGCTTTATCCAGATCTGCAGTAGTCTCCACATACGTATGGCACACTCCCGCACCGGTTTCGATAACGGGTACTTTAGCATGATTACGCACAAAATCAATAAGTGACTGCGAACCTCTCGGAATAATAATATCTACGTATTTTGTTGCTTCCAGCAGTTCGGTTACAAATTTACGGTCGGTCGGCAGAAGTTGTACTACCGCCGGATCAACAGACATATCAGTCAGCACTTTGCGGATAAGTTTGACCAGCACCATATTGGTATGCCAGGCATCACTACCACCACGCAGCAGACACACATTACCTGAGCGGATACAAAGTGCTGCCACATCTATAGATACATTAGGTCTGGACTCATAGATTACCGCGACTACACCTAAAGCGACTGTCTTCTTTTCCACTAACAGTCCGTTTTCCAGTCTTTTAGAAGAAAGTAACTTGCCTGTAGGATCTTCCAATAAGGCTATTTCACGTAAAGAGGAGCATAATCCGTTTATACGCTCCGCCGTCAGGAGCAATCTGTCATACTTAGGATCTTCTTTATCCATAGCATCCAGATCCGTTTGATTGGCCTCTAAAATTTCAGAGACATGCTGTTCCAGCACTTCTGCCAGTTGAATAAGTACCTGCGCTCTTTTCTCAGCAGGAATATGTTGAATAGCCTGGGTTGCCGCACGGGCAGCCAATAGCTGTGAGGTAATATTTTCCACGTTATAAGAGTACGATATCATTGGCATGCGCCAGTTCTACATTCTTTTTCTGATCCAGTTTTGTAAGAGCGGATGCATCTATCCGGGCTTTTGCCACAGCGATTTTCAGTCCCGTTTCATCCGAAATATGAAATACTTCTCCTGCTTCAAACCCCTGAATAACATCCTTAACGCCTACCGCCAGTAAACTTTTACGTTTTTGAAGGGCTTCCACCGCTCCGCCGTCAACACGTACCTCGCCTTTGATCAGACTGCCGCTGGCAATCCACTTATTACGTGAAGATACCCGCTTAGACTGCGGAAGGCAGACCGTCCCTGTCTCTCCTTTTACAGCTTTCAGCAGTCCATTTTCTGTCTGCATGCTGAAAATGACGGCACGGATTCCCATCTGACTCGCTAAGCGCGCAAAATTGAGCTTAGAAGTCATTCCTCCAAGCCCTACAGACGATTTATCTTTTCTGGCAAGAGACAAGGCTTCTTTATCAACGACTTTAATCTCCGCTATTACTCTTCCATCGGCATCCAGTACTCCGGGCACTGAAGTACTGAATAAAATCTGTTCTGCCCCAAATCCCACTGCAATCAATGTGGCCAATTCATCATTGTCGGAAAACTTCAGCTCCTTATTACTGACGACATCATTTTCATTGGCGATGGGAATAATATTATTTTTCCAGAGTTCTTCATACGTACTTTTCAACTGTAAAAACTGATCCCGGTTCGCAAAATGCTGCCTTTCACAAAGGCTTTGAGCCAATGCAATTTTGTATGGGCGAAAATAAGTACTGTATGTACGGATCAGTAATGGATTTCCTATAGCTGCAGCAGCTTTACGCTCAGAAAGTGTACCGGAATATTTAGGCAAGAATCGTTTACCGGCAGCTACGGCACCCGAAGATACCAGTACAATATTATATTTCTGTTGCAAATCAGCACATTGCCGCGCAATCTCCAACACAATTCGTTCATCTATTTCACCGTCTTTTGATGTGATTGCCGCTGAACCAAACTTGACAACCAGTATAGGTTTTTTCATTTTATTACTCCGCTCTTTTATCTCTGCCTTACATTAATCCCTAAAATTAAAAAGTTAAAGACACAAAACAAGCAAAATATGTAAAAGAATGGATAAAATAAATCACAGCCCTGCTGTTGGTAAGAATGCCAGCAGCAGGGCTGTGAGGTTCAGTTAATATAAAGTTTTCTGAAGAATTACA
The DNA here is from genome assembly GCF_002418355.1 of Sphingobacterium sp. UBA5789. Taxonomy (NCBI): domain Bacteria; kingdom Pseudomonadati; phylum Bacteroidota; class Sphingobacteriia; order Sphingobacteriales; family Sphingobacteriaceae; genus Sphingobacterium; species Sphingobacterium sp. UBA5789. The sequence goes on from NZ_DIDX01000006.1 coordinate 261,870, forward strand.
GCTTAAAGGAATAGATCTCCGTACCATCCGAAAAACGGATTTCAGTATCAAAATCAGTTCCATGAGTTGTTTTATAGCTTTTAACCAAAGTCTTTAATGTCTCGACATCACCCTGGTAAGTCAACGCAAATGGTTTTGCTAAATTATATCCGCTGAGATCCATAATCACTTTGCCTGTATTATCCACTTCAAACATGGTATACTTTCCGGAAGGTAATTGCACAGCAGCAGCACCTTTGTTCTGCAAGTCAGCTAAAAACTGATCAACAATCGCAGCTTTCTCTTTTGTAGCTCTGACAAAACCAAAAATAACATTAGCAGGAAGACGATTCAGTTTCGGAGAAAGCACTTTTACCATTTGTTGCTCAGGAAGGGTCAATGTATAATCAGAAGCTGTCACCTCCAGTTTTCCCTTGATCTGTTGTCCGCCTATGTTTACCTCTACAGGGTAACTTTTATTTTCCAGACTCACCAGATCAAACTGAGAAACTGCAGGTCCCAGACTTGTCAGGCAGACTTCCGGAGACTTGACATCATAATAATTTAGAACAATTGTTGCGTTCTGAAGTTTAAAATCGCTGTGCAGGTAATAATTACCACAATTAAAGATCTTTACCGTTTTATTAATTAAATGGAGAGTTTTAGCAGATCCATCAGCTCGTTCCATAAGCGAAACAGTAACAGGTTCAGCAGATGACTGTTTTTCTTCACTTTTTTCACAGGAGAATAACAGCAAGGACAGAAAAGCAAAAAATAGGTTTTGGATCACTTTCATATTAGTAGGTTTTTTTACATAAAACGTACAACATCTGCCAAATGCTACATAACTCCTATGTATTTATCCGGAAACCAGCCTCAAAATTTTTGTTCCACATCTTTTCCCCATTCCTCATTAAGCTGAATTGCAAAGTTAGCATTAGATGAAAAGCCTTCCAGTAACATTCCCTTGAACGTCAATCTCATATTATGCTTTAATGTAGAGGAAACAGAAAATTCGCGTATAATTTTATTATCCTTATTATATACTTTCAGGGCATATCCTATGTCCCTGGCAACTGGAAGATAACCAAGAAACTGATTGAATTGCAGCTCAGGTTGTGTTTTTCCAAATTCAGGATAAAATATAATAACTGATCCATCGGACAAATCCGGAAATCTGGCTTCACTAAAAGGCACATAATAGGGCAGTTCGTGTTCCTGTACAATCTCTATTTTTCCGATTCCGGAAAGATCAGCTTTATCTGTAAATTCAAATTTCACCTGAGAATAATAACGCTGTAATACCAGAGGAACTTTCAGATCTTCCCCCACTTCCAGGCTCATGATCCTTTCACCGAAAACCTCATTATCAGAATTATCAAAAGTATTATACAGATAATAATCATCCGCGGTTTTGATCGTGCGCGGTAGAGTCAGCGTTTTAACTGCCTGACTCAAAACAAAAGAGATATCATAACTTCCGGATGCCAGCGTCAGAGGCAGGTTCATTTCCATTGCATTTCTTTCAAGCTCTATCTTTCCTTCTGCCACAAGTTTGCGATCCTGCCTGTTGAAAACATGATAATATAAGTTTCGTAATACAGGGTTTACGGTTACAATCTTTCCATCATAAGATCCTGAAAGCCGCATATTATCAATTCGGATAGTTCCCGTTTTTTCATTGAATTGACTATTGTTACCCCGTTTCAAAACAAGCCTGAAGATGATTTTCTGAATTTCTTCAGTTCGCTGCAATTTAGTCAGGTCTGCCGTAATATCTCCCCAGGCCGTTCCCTTTATACTGCTCATATCATAGTCCGAAAGCAGCGCAATAAATGTAAGTCCGTTATCAACAGAATATAAGATATCCAACGCTTTAGGGCCAGTATCTGACCCCGAGGCATTAAAAGCTAACTGATTTAAAGATTTTACGTCTTTCAAGGGTATAGCGATCTCTATCTGTGTTACACCTCTAAAAGACGCAGCACGTCCGGCATTATATTCCCCATAAGCCTTTCCTGTTACAAAATCAACATTATTGGGTGTTACAGTCCATTGGACTCCATCTTCATCTAATGCAAGATCAGGTCTCAAAGTACCGTTATTAAAGGACCAGAAATATAAAGCTTGCTCTGATAGCACGTTGCTTCCGGAGTTTGCCAGAAGTTTCACCCCATTATCCAGAGGAGAAACAGAGGCTGTAAAACCGGACAGTACAAAATCTACACGATGGGTTTCTCTTACTTCCGGAACAGGACCCGATTTGCGGCATGAATAGAATACATGCAATATGATCAATAGTCCAAAATAAAGTTTTGCTTTTCTTTTCATAATTCAAAACAGACTTAAAGTAAAATAATGGGGTGTGCAGATATGCTGCTATCTGATAGACATCAGATAGCAGCATATTTTTGATTAAAAAGTCCTGGCTTAAAAGGGAATTACCCTGAAAGAATAACGACAGTTATTCACGAACACAACAGCAATAATAATTTAAATGTATTAAAAATTTATCTTAATTTCAAATTATTTCGCTATTAAAAATTAAATATCAATAAACAACTGTTAAGAAGTAAAGCGGTCATCATATGCCTTTTCCAGCGAGAACATCTCGTCTCTTAGCTTGGCAGCTTCAAGGAAGTCCATTTCTTTTGCTGCTTTCTCCATACGCTTCTTAGTTGTTTCGATAGCTTTCTTAAGATCTTTCTCACTCAGATACTGCATCACCGGATCAGCCGCCACAGCTACTGTAGGATCAGGTTCCACATATATTTTAGGTTCCATACCGTTGAAATCAGCAACAGAAGTCTGTTCCATTATTTCTTCCCTTGTCTTACCTACTGTGCGTGGAGTAATGTGATGCTCTTCATTATATTTCATCTGCTTTTCACGACGTCGGTTTGTCTCCTCTATAGTGATGCGCATACTGTCCGTCATCTTATCGGCATACATAATAACACGTCCCTTATCGTTACGGGCAGCACGTCCTATTGTCTGTATCAGAGAACGCTCCGAACGTAAAAAACCTTCTTTATCTGCATCCAGAATAGCTACCAGAGTCACTTCCGGAAGATCCAGTCCCTCACGAAGCAAATTGACACCTACTAATACATCAAACTCGCCAAGCCGGAGACCACGCAGGATTTCCACACGTTCTAAGGTTTTCACCTCGGAGTGGATATAGCGTACCTTAATATTCAGGCGAGTCATATATTTGGTCAGTTCTTCCGCCATACGTTTCGTTAAAGTAGTAGCCAGTATACGTCCGCCTTCTTGAATTGTTTTATCGACCTGCTCCAGAAAATCATCCACCTGGTTAATAGCCGGGCGTACTTCAATAACGGGATCTAACAATCCAGTAGGTCTGATCACTTGCTCCACAACCACACCTTCGGTTTGCTGTAACTCATAATCACCAGGAGTAGCAGAAACATATATGGTCTGATTGGTCAACGACTCAAATTCCGGAAAATTAAGCGGTCTGTTATCCAACGCGGCCGGCAGACGGAATCCATATTCCACTAATGATACTTTCCGGGAACGGTCACCTCCATACATAGCACGAAGTTGAGGAATAGTAACATGACTTTCATCAATAACTAATAAGTAGTCATCCGGGAAATAATCCAGTAATGTAAAGGGGCGCATTCCCGGCTGGCGGCCGTCAAAGAAACGGGAATAATTTTCAATCCCCGAGCAATACCCCAGTTCACGCATCATTTCCAGATCATAGTTGACACGCTCTTCCAGACGCTTTGCTTCCAACATCTTTCCTTCATCTTCCAGTTGGGTTTTACGCTGCATCAATTCATCCTGAATAGCCCAGATTGATTGGGTAAATTTTTCCTTCGGAGTAACGAACAGATTGGCCGGAAACAAGGCCAGATCTTCCATTTTATTAATTGTCTTGGCAGAGACCGGATCAATTGCACTCAATTCATCAATCTCATCTCCAAAAAAGGACACCCGAATCGCATAATCCAGATAGGCAGGATATACGTCTACAGTATCTCCTTTTACACGGAAAGTACCTCTTTTAAATTCGGCAGTTGTACGCGAATATAATATCTCCACCAATTTGTGAAGAAATGCATTTCTGCTGATAGTTGTTCCTACTGCAAAGCGGAAAATAGAACGGGAAAAATCCTCTGGATTTCCCATACCATAAATACAGGATACAGAAGATACAACAACAATATCTCTGCGGCCCGACATTAAAGAAGATGTCGTGGCTAACCGCAACTTTTCTATTTCTTCATTAATGGCCAGATCTTTTTCAATGTACGTATTGGAAGAAGCAATAAAAGCTTCGGGCTGGTAATAATCATAGTACGACACAAAGTAATTCACGGAGTTTTCCGGGAAAAACTGTTTAAATTCTCCATACAATTGTGCCGCCAGTGTTTTATTATGACTGAGAATCAGTGCCGGCTTTTGTGTCTCCTGAATTACATTTGCAATGGTAAACGTCTTTCCCGAACCTGTAACACCGAGAAGAGTCTGATATGTTTCACCATCATTCACACCTGCTACTAACTCTTTAATAGCCTGGGGCTGATCCCCGGTTGGTTGGTACTCGGAAGTTAATTTGAATTTCATTTGCCGTACATCTATAAAACATAAAAATACGCAATTTTCTCAACTTATCGAAGTACCAAATCCCAGCAGTAGCAAACAATAATTCATTTTTTTGTGTATATTGAGTAACAAACAACACAACTATTATGGTGACTATTCTTACAAAGCAAAACAGCATTGCCAACCAGTATATTGCAGAGCTCAGAGATGTAAAAATCCAACAGGACAGAATGCGCTTCCGACGCAATCTCGAACGGATAGGTGAAGTTATGGCTTACGAGATCAGCAAGACATTAGAATACCGTCAGCATTTTGTAGATACTCCTTTAGGTGTTGCTGACACACATGTTCCTTCAGATTATCCTGTATTGGGAACGATTATACGTGCGGGACTTCCTTTTCATCAGGGATTTCTGAATGTATTTGATCAGGCCGATAATGCATTTATTGCAGCATACAGACACACCAAGAAAAGCGGAGAGTTTGAAATCCATAAAAAATACACCAATACACCGAATCTGGATGACCGTGTGGTAATTATTGCAGATCCCATGCTGGCCACCGGCCGCAGTCTGGTCCTGTGTTGCAAAGACCTTCTTGCTGATTATAATATCAAAGAGTTGCATATAGCTGTGGTGATTGCATCTGAAGAAGGAGTACAACACGTCAGAGCCTTTCTTCCGGAAGCACAACTATGGATCGGGGCAGTGGATAATGAACTTACGAGCAAAGCATATATAGTACCGGGACTGGGAGACGCAGGAGATCTGGCATATGGAAACAAAGAGTAAAACACAGCAACTACTGATCCCAATAAGAGCGTGAAGTTTACGTTAAGCACGAAATTAATTAACAATTATTTAGCAGTTAAAATGTTAAAAATCAACACACAACACTTACATTTATATTATTATATCATTCGTTCTTTTTCACCACTAAAATTTATATTTTATGAATTGGCAAAAATACAATGGCGAATATATTCGCATTCCTATTACAGATGCCGTTGAAGAAATCATAGCCCGGGAAACAAGGCTCGGCAACAAACTCAAGGTTTACATCGGCACCGACTCTCAGGTCAAACGAGGAACCATCGACTTCGCTACCGTCATCGTCTTCCTCCGAGAGCACAAAGGCGGATTCATGTTCATCCATAAAGACAAGCGAACCCACCTCATGAGCATTAAAGAGCGGATGCTTCTTGAAGTTCAGAAATCCATAGAAATCGCCTACCACCTCTGCCCCCTCCTCGATCAATACCATGTGGATCTCGAAGTCCACGCCGACATCAACACCAATCCAAATTTTCAATCCAACGTTGCACTCAAAGAAGCTATGGGCTATATTATGGGAATGGGATTTGTGTTTAAGGCAAAACCGGAGTCCTTCGCCAGTACAAATTGTGCCAATAAACTGGTACAGTAACGTATAAAGTAGGATTTCTAACTTTACTTTGTATCTTTATCTGCGATAAGCAATAGAGGTATGCAAGACTTTTTTCAACAAATTGCCCGGCAGTTTGTCCAGACTTCTTTACTCGAATGGATAGGCACAATTACCGGATTCCTCTGCGTCTATCTTGCTGCCAGACAACATATCCTCAACTGGCCTGTCAGCATTATCAGTGTAACTATCTACGCCTACCTTTTTTACCATAGCAAACTCTACGGAGATGCGGTATTACAGATTTATTTTCTAGGAACGGCTGTATACGGCTGGTATTACTGGATCAAAAGAAAAAGAGAAGCTGACAAACCTATTGTAAGTTTTACGAACCGTCAGATGGTACAGACACTGGCTATCATTATCCTTCTGACAGCAGCTCTCGGAACCTTCCTTGATTATCAGACCAATTCCGATGTACCTTATATAGATGGCTTTTGTACGGCCGTAAGTTTTGTAGCTCAATTCCTGATGACCAGAAAAGTACTCCAAAACTGGTTATTGTGGGTATTTGTAGACATCTGTTATATCCCGCTTTACTATCATAAGGATTTATTATTGACAGCAGTGCTGTATCTTGCTTTCGCGTTCATTGCCTGGAAAGGCTATAAAGACTGGAAAAAGACGTATTTAACTACCTGAACTGGATAATATGATCATTTTCACCTCATGCGCTTCCGCTAAAGAAAGAGGATGAACAGTATGTATCTTCTGTTGATCCTTATGAAAAAGCAAGGTTATCTTCTCACTCTCAGCTACAGGTACAAATTCAATATTTAAATCACGTAAAGAAATAGCCGGCTGTGTATCCTTAAAGTAACGATAATCTGCAATGTAAATCAGTCGATGCTTATCAGAGATATCAAGTATTTCTTTACCGTAACGTATCCATAATAACATACGAATCATATAGATACTACATCCCAGCAATACACATATAACAATTACAGAAATAATATCAAATCCAGTTACAAGGCCTGTAATAATCAGAATCAGTACAATTATACCACAAATTACGCTCAGGAGGAGAAGTATACTAAATCCGAAAACAGAATATTCCGGATCTGAAACAGCGATAATATTTTTGTCGGTTGAATAATTAACAGGCATATTGGTCTGAGATTTTTCATCAAATATATATGCATTCCGTCAAAGGGTCAATAAAGAACAGTTATTCTTATATATTTGTCTCTATTAAGAGGAATATAAAGAATGGCGAATCAGATTTTAAAGAAAATAGCAGTAGTAGGCCCCGAATCTACAGGAAAATCGACCATTGCACAAGCCATAGCCCGACATTTCAATACAGTATGCGTACCGGAGTATGCCCGCGAATATTGTAAAAATCTAAAAAATGAATATACACTGCAGGATGAAGTCAATATGTATTATGGACAGATTGCTCTGGAGGACAGCCTTATTCCACTTTCTCAACATCATATCCTGATCTGCGACACTACGATCCTGACCGTCAAAGTATGGTGCGATTACCTGTTTGGAGATACACCGGATGAAGTTAAAAATGAGATCACACGCAGAGAGTACGACCTGTACCTGCTTATGGATATAGATCTGCCCTGGGAGGATGATCCTCTGCGTGATTTTCCAAATGAACGGGAACATTTCTTGGAGGTCTGGAAAAAAGAACTCAACAGCTTAGGAGCCAGATACAAGCTCATTTCAGGATTAGGAGAAGACCGGTTGCAAAATGCATTGAAAGCGATAGAAGAATACGTAATCCTATAAATACTTAACAAAAAAAGAGCTTCATCTTAATTTTCGGATGAAGCTCTTTTTTATATTAGGATAATCTCTTAGTAGCGATAAGCGTCCGCTTTATAAGGGCCGTCAACCGTAACCCCGATATAAGCAGCCTGATCTTCCGTTAAGGTATCTAATTCCACACCGATTTTTGCCAGGTGAAGACGTGCAACCTTCTCATCCAGATGTTTTGGTAAAGTGTACACCTTATTTTCATAAGCAGCCGTGTTAGTCCACAATTCTAATTGGGCCAGTGTCTGATTCGTAAACGAGTTCGACATTACGAAAGAAGGGTGTCCTGTAGCACATCCCAGATTTACTAAACGACCTTCTGCCAGTAAAATAATGTCAGTACCATCAATGGTGTATTTATCAACCTGAGGTTTGATCTCAATCTTGGTATTACCGTAGTTCGTATTTAACCAGGCTACATCAATTTCATTATCAAAGTGTCCGATATTACATACTACAGTTTTATCCTTCATTGTTTTGAAATGCTCAGCACGAACGATATCTTTATTTCCGGTAGTAGTAACCACGATATTAGCTTCTTTTACTGCATCTGCGAATTTCTTAACCTCAAACCCTTCCATTGCGGCCTGAAGTGCACAGATCGGATCAATTTCCGTTACGATAACGCGTACTCCCGCTGAACGCAGAGATTCTGCAGATCCTTTACCCACATCACCATAACCAGCTACTACGGCAACTTTACCAGCCAGCATCAGATCTGTTGCACGACGAATAGCATCTACCAATGATTCACGACAACCGTATTTATTATCAAATTTGGATTTCGTAACCGAATCATTCACATTGATTGCAGGCAGGTGCAATGTTCCGTTTTTCATACGCTCATACAGACGGTGAACACCTGTAGTCGTTTCTTCTGATAATCCCTTTATTTCGCTGATAAGTTCAGGATATTTATCAAAAACCATATTTGTCAGGTCACCACCATCATCCAGGATCATATTCAAGGGCTGACGATCTTCTCCGAAATATAAGGTTTGTTCGATACACCAGTCAAATTCTTCCGTATTCATGCCTTTCCATGCATACACAGGGATACCCGCTGCTGCAATAGCTGCCGCAGCATGATCCTGGGTAGAAAAGATGTTACAGGATGACCAGGTCACATCTGCTCCCAACTCAACCAAAGTCTCTATTAATACCGCTGTCTGAATAGTCATATGCAGACATCCTGCAATACGAGCTCCTTTAAGTGGTTTGGCAGCACCAAACTCCTCACGCAAACTCATCAAACCCGGCATTTCAGCTTCTGCCAGTTCAATCTCTTTACGACCCCATTCTGCAAGGCTGATATCTTTAACTTTGTACGGTACGTACGTGCTTTCTATTGATGACATAATAATTTTCTCTTTTAAAATTTAGAATACAAAAATACCATTAACGACAGTCAATTCAAAACATTAGCTTTTTGGCATTTACAAATCTGACATTCATTTGAGAGTATAAACTTGACGGGGGAGTATAAGTGCCTTATATTTGTAGATATTTAATTTAAAAAGAGAAGAAATGTATCCAGAATATTTAGTTGAACCCATGCGTAAGGAGCTTACGGATGCTGGTTTCCAGGAGTTAAAGACCATTGCAGAAGTAGATTCAGCAATCCCTTCTGAAGGAACTGTTTTTGTAGTTGTAAACTCCGTATGTGGTTGTGCTGCTGCAAATGCAAGACCTGCTGCTAAAGCTGCTGTAAAAAATGAAAAACATCCTGACAAACTGGTCACTGTATTTGCAGGTATGGAAAAAGATGCTGTAGATAAAGCACGTGAATACATGTTGCCTTACCCGCCGTCTTCACCGGCAATGGCTCTTTTCAAAGACGGTAAATTGGTGCACATGATTGAAAGACATATGATCGAAGGTCGCCCGGCACAAATGATTGCAGACAATCTGGTTGCTGCATTTGACGAGTACTGCTAGATCATCTATTTTGATTTTTGAAACAAAAAAGCTGTTCCGCAATTGTGGAACAGCTTTTTTTGTATCTTTTAGTTTCTCTTAGAATAGGTAAGGGCTCATGCTGCCCGTATAATATTTTGCAGGCACCATCAATTTATTTTTTGGTAATACCGCACCATTGAAATCAAAATAGGCTGTTACCTTTCCTCCATCTTTATAGTAACGGATAGAAAGCAACGGGGAATTATTCTGATAGGCCCAGTTAAACTGAGCCTCATCCTGAGAGATCAGTTCAGTAAAGGTATTATCCTTATTTATATGTCCGAAGTAGTGGATTTCACGATATGCCCCGCCTGATACTTCCTTTGTAAGCTGTCTGATTGCAAATTCATCATTGAGTTCTTCACCCTGATTACCTCCGATTCCGGCCTTTATTATACCTGAGCCTGCAGATATATCTCCGGGAATATTGCGGGACAATCTTACTTTTGCTCCAAAAAGAGCAGTTAATGCCGAATCAGTCGTTAAGCTTTCTCCTTTACGGACTAATTGATTATCATAGATAACGGCTTTCCAGTTTTCATCCTGCCCATCCATATTTATCGGCTTGTACATTTCCGGTGGTTTAATTGCTTCAGGAGGTTCCAGCCTGTCTGACTTCTTGGCCTTACCCTTTGCGGCAGTCTTCACGGGTGCAACAGGAGTTTTTTTGGGGACTATTTCGTCTACAGCAAAGCCTACAGGAAAGGTATAACGGGAATAACCTTCATCAAGGGTAGCACTGATAAGTTCTAATTTTTCAAATGGAGGGATTGTTGTAACTTTTCGAAACTGGTCTGCCACTGAAATAATTCTCCCTTTTCTATCTGTATCATATACAGCAAGGTATTGTGTCTTATTTTTTCTAGCCGAATCATAAATGCTAAAAGCTTCTATTCTGGAATAAATCTTATCCAGTGTAAAACTTTGATGATTCACCGGAGAAGCGATTACAGTCTTATTATCCTTTTCAAAATGGTAATAGGCAATGTCACCGACAATTATTAACGGACTGCTATCCTTGAGGGTACCCATATTAACAGGCTTACCAGTCTGCGTATCCATAAGCCAATAGAAATAGTTGTCTTTGGCGTCTTTATCTACAATGACATAGTAAGAAAAATCTCTGTACACTTTAATAGATACACAAAAACCCGGTGCTTTAACCTCATTACCCAGGGTGTCCATTAATCCATATTCTCCATTTACCTGAAAAGGGACAAGCAAAGGCCGCTTTACAGGTAATGTCTGTTGGGCAGATACCTGTAAGGTGAAACTCATCATCAAAAGAATCGAAGAAAAAATAAATCTGATCATAATTTAATATTATTTCTCATGACCAAGCAAACATTATGCCTTCATTAGACCGATAGATTGTCCATTCCAATCGGGAAATAATATTTTATCATCATTTAATTTCAGATGCCTGTCGGCAACCTCTGAAAAGACAGCCCGGAAATCGGTTGTCACTTTAAGGTCTCTTCCATCTTCCAGATTTTCTTTTGCCAGCTCATCCATATTTCCGTGCACTTTTCCACCATTCACCTGATTCCCCAGAATAAAATTGCAGGATCCACGTCCGTGATCGGTTCCTCCTGTTCCATTCTGATGTACGGTCCTGCCAAATTCAGTCATTGTCATGACGGTGACATCATCCTGATATGCTTCGATATCTTTCCAGAAAGCCATTATGGAATTGGAAAGATCAGCAACATTACGGGCAAAAATACCGGTATCTTTTCCCTGATTGAAATGCGTATCCCAACCATTACTTTCCGTAAAGGCGACTTCAAGCCCTACATCCATTTTGATCAATTGTGCAATTTGCTTCAAAGACTTACCCAGGTTACTTCCCGGATAAGTTACATTATTGGCAGGCTGATAATTTTTAACCGCGTTACTTTGCAGCATCTTCATCGCTTCAAAACTTTCCTTCCCGGTATCACGTAACACCTCATTTACCGTATTATCATACAGATCTTCAAAACTCTTTGCATTCTGATTAAAGGTCACACCTTTACCCTGTATCTTAAAATTTTTAATGTCACTGATGGCTAAGGCTTCATGCTCTCCATATAATGAACGGGGTAGCGCTGCTGTGATACTGACGGCTGAAAAAGGAGTCAGACTATCGTGTCCTAATAATCCAACCGCACGATTCAACCATCCACTGCTGGTATTTTTCTCAAAAGGAGTACCGGACTCCATATAATCCTGCGCATCAAAATGGGAACGTGTGGTATTAGGGGATCCCATTCCGTGAACGATTGCCAGCCGGTTTTCACGGAAGACTTCCTCAAATGCTTTCATCCCGGGGTGCAGCCCGTATCTTCCGTCCAGATCAATCAGAGCTGATGCTCCTTCTGATTTTGCAGCTGATAAAAATAAATCGGGGCGTGCAGCCTGCAAATGTGTATCCAGAAATGGTGTTACAGCCATCAAGCCGTCCATAGCTCCACGTTGAAAAATACAGACCATCACCTTACGCTTGCTGTAGGGGCTCAATAATTTTTCTCTGGCAACTGCTTCCGCTAAAAAAGCCGGAATACCCCCCATCAGACCTATTCCAAATAGACCCAACCCTGAATTTTTTAAAAATGCCCGTCTGTTTAACATCTTCTTTTCGATTATTATCGCCGCTGAAACTCCGGAGAACCTATAATAAGTCCTACAATCTGTGCCAGCATAGCATTAGTCTGATTCTTACTCTTAGCACTTATCTTCTGTTCTTGTGCACGATCATCCTGCATCATGCTTTTCTCTCTGTTTTTCTGTGAGGCTGCTGATACTTTCTCATGCAGATCCTGTTGTGTCAGTAAAGGTGTCAGTCTCTTTTTCAGCACATCCATATCCGCCTCCGGCAAGAGCTTACGACCAAATACTTCCAGTGCCTGTTCAGCACTTTCTGGTTCTCTGCCACCCGTCACCCGCATCAGATCAACTTCTACTCCCGAATTATTTTCCGAAGTAAAAGATAGTCCGAAATTCATTCTGTTCAATAAAGCACCCGTATTGATCCAATAGTCTGATTTGTCAGGAAAGCCTGTCGGTGCGATATAATGATACTTCTGTTCCCCCATTCGGGTTACCCAGTTATTAAGCTTGACAGGATTATTCACATCTGCATCCAGTCCTCTGACCGCACTGATTGCTAATTCGAAAGGCGTTTTTATTTTCTGATCAATAGTTTTCTTATCCCAAAATTCCGGAGAATACACCATCATTGTCAATACAGCTGAAATATCACCGTTGTTCTTCAGAAAAGTATCTTTCATACGCTTTACCAATTCAGGAGAAGGTATATCAGATACAAACCGAACAGCAAGCTTACGAACGATAAATTCTGCAGTCTGCGGTTTTGACGCCAGCATTTTTAATAATTCCACCCCCTCTTCATACCCCCAATTATTGAAGGTGTGCTCTAGTACTGTTTTTGTCCCCTTATCATGCCGGTTAGCCAGAAACAAAAAATCACCATCTGCTATGTTATTTTTATTGTTAGCAATATTTTCTTTTTGTACGTTTCCATACCCTTGCATAGGATAGATCGTCCAACCTGTCAGAACACGTGCAGCTTCTGTGACATCTTTTTGCGTATATCCTCCATCCACACCCAATGTGTGTAGTTCCATCAGTTCGCGTGCATAATTTTCATTAAGTCCCTTTTTTCCTTTGCTCTTTGGATTATCAGCTACGCTGGAAAAATTATCCAGATACATCAGCATAGCGGGAGCTTTCGCTGTCGCCAGAAGAAGATCCTGAAAATTACCTAAGGCATTAGGTCTGATAACATAAGCTTCATAATTGGGAATAAACGGAGCTGCCTGTCCTTTGGTAAAGGATACATTAAAATGATTAAACCAGAAATCGGTCATCACTTCTCGAAGCTGATTCTGACTATATACAGCACGTACTATTTTAGAAGCCAGAAACTGACGGTTTAATTCGTTTTCAGGTCTGTAACCTTTGACTTCCATAAATTTTCGAATCGCATCTTTGTAAGACTGCTTGCTGTTATCTATAGAATCTTTTGAAATAAAACCTTCATTGACAGCCTGCCTTCTCACACGGGCTGAGCGTGGGTATAGCGAATCAATCGCACGATTGCTTAATAATACATCTGCATAATTACCCATTAGATTATTCAGCCGATCGTCCTTGATATTGCCCTCAAGCTGTTGTCTAAACCATTTTTCCAATCCCTGCTTTTCTACTTTTTCGATCTGTTGCTCATCAAAACCGTAGGTAAACCGGCTAAGCAAATGTACTATTGCCTCCTTTTCAGTAAGCCCCTGTTGTTTGTATGGGAAACTGCCTTTCACTTTCACTTCCTGACCGTAACTTTCCGGAAGAAAAGAAAGAAAAATAAACAGAACTACAGCAATTCTTATCATAACTTTCATAGGAGGCGTTTTTAACTGTATAAATTTACAACTTGATCCTTACATTTATATATTAAGAAATCATTAAAGGCCAACCGGTTATACAGAAACCAGCGCTTATCATAGACAACGTTTTTTTGAAAAGGTTTAGTGTGCATTAATACTGTATCTTAAAAAAAACCGGACTTTAATTGCAATAAACTCCCATTCACATCGTATTGTATCCCAATGATTTGTATTTTAGTAAGATCAAACCTTATGATATGCGAAGCATTTACCTTTATTGTGTCTTTAGTTTATTCCTTCTGTCCGGTTGCAAACCAACCAACCAGGTGGATCTGATTGTATACAATGCCAGAATCTATACTGTAGATTCCGCATTTACAGTTGCAGAAGCTTTCGCCGTAAAAGACGGCAAGTTTATAGCGATAGGATCGGGTACAACTATCCGCCAGCAGTATACGGCAAAAGAAGAGATCGATGCAAACGGCAAAGCCATTTATCCCGGATTTTACGATGCTCATGCTCACTTTTTCTTACTTGGGGAATTGCTGGATCAGGTAGATCTGATGGGAAGTAAATCATTTGAAGAAGTAATAACCCGGCTACAGGCTTATCATAAGGCACGCCCCGAAAAAAAGTGGATTATCGGAGGAGGATGGGACCAAAATCTTTGGAAGGATAAGAAGTTTCCAACGAAAGAACTGTTAGATAAAGCATTTCCTGATATCCCAGTATACCTTTCCCGTGTAGACTATCATGCTGCTGTAGTTAATACACAGGCCCTTCGTATGGCAAAAGTCACAGAAGTGCACACGATCGAAGGGGGACTGATAGGTGGAGAAAACGGCATTCCGAATGGCATACTCGTGGACAATGCCATGGACCTGGTGAGTAAGCAGATTCCGGAGGCGGAAGAATCTGCTGTTCTGCGAACATTACAGTTTGCTCAGGACTCCCTCTTATCTGTAGGGCTGACCTCTATTGTTGATGCCGGACTCACACATACACAGCTCGGGATGCTGAAAGATTTCTACAAGAGAAATGAACTAAAGATCAGAGACTATGCGATGATAGCAGCTAATCCGGAGAATATAAGCCATTACCTGAAAGACGGTATATACGATACAGACCGGCTGACAATCCGTTCTTTTAAGTTATTGGCAGACGGAGCTTTGGGTTCCAGAGGAGCCTGCCTTCTCGCGCATTATCATGATGCTCCTACAAAAGGATTTCTATTACATAGTCCTGCGGCATTTGATACAGTGATCCGTCAATTGGCAAACAGCCCGTTTCAGGTCAACACACATGCTATTGGAGATTCGGCTAACCGGATTATATTAGATGTGTATGGAAAATATTTAAAAGACAATATCAACCGCCGGTGGCGGATAGAGCATGCACAGATCATTGCTCCCGGAGATTTTCACAAATTCAGACAATTCCATATTATTCCGTCTGTACAGCCTACACATGCTACATCAGATATGTACTGGGCTAAAGACCGCTTAGGAGAGGAAAGACTAAAAGGTGCTTACGCTTACAAAAATCTTCTGCAAGAGTATGGCATGCTTGCCTTGGGAAGCGATTTCCCTGTAGAACATTTTAATCCGCTTTATGGATTTCATGCGGCTGTGGCACGTGTGGATGCTAAAGGCTTCCCGCAGGGAGGATTTCAAATGGAAAATGCCATCAGCCGTGAGCAGGCCTTAAGAGGTATGACCATCTGGGCAGCCTATTCCTGCTTTCAGGAAAAACAACGCGGAAGTATAGAAAAAGGAAAAGATGCAGATTTTGTTATTCTGAATAAAGATATTATGCAGGTTCCTAATCAGGAACTCAGAGAAACTAAGGTTATACAGACGGTAATTGCAGGAGAGACTGTATTCATCCGGAAATAGCTATTTATAAAAAATGCGGCATTTGACCATGCCGCATTTTCCTGTATGTATATCAGACTACTTTTGGCTGATATATGTTTTGTTTCCATTACTATTGATGTAGTATTTACCACCTTTAGGACCTACATACACCTGATGACCATTATATTTTTCACCACTTAACTTATCTGTCGAAGATGCCGTTTCTTTTTTAGCGGCGGCTACTTCTTTTTTAGCTTTTGTAGTGGCCTTCTTCGTTGTAGACTCTTCAGCTTTCACAGCTTTAGTCTTTTCTTTTGCCGGTTCTTTCTTTGCTGTTTCGGTCACCTTTTTTGCGGCTTCCTTTTCCTTTGTTGCTGTCTGTTTTGTTTTTTCTTTTGATTTATCTGAGACAGATTTTATCTTTTGCTCAGATTTTTTTACCGCTTTCTCAGGGGTAGTCTGTTGTGCCTGACTTGTTGCAATTCCAAACACAGAAACCATAGCAGCAACGGCTGCCATTTTTTTGAAATAATTTGAGAGATTCATAACTCTAATTTTTAAGAATTAAACTGAAATAATCCGGTCAAAACAAATGCCATACACAGCTCCCCGATCATTGACAAACAGGCAATTAACTAAACTTTAACATTAGATTCTTTGTATTGGCTTTTTGGAATAAAAGAAAACATAAAAAGTAGTAAAACAGCGATACTGAGAACAATGCTGGCACCGAAAAGAAGGAAAGGATAATAAGGCACCAAAGGCCAGCCCATATAAATACTTAACCCCTGCAACAGCAATAGTATTTCTGTTAAGGTAAAGCCAATAATAAGTAGATAACTTGAAAATCTGACGCCATATGAAGAAATATTCAACCAGCCGGATCTCATTGCGAATAATAGCAGACTTCCGCTGATCGTCCCTAACATCAGAAGATGTATAAAACCTACAACCAGATGTCTTATATAATGTACAATCTCCATCATTGGAGGGTACAACAACAGGAAAGGAATGAGTATTTTTATGAACAGTGTCAGTCCGCTATAAATAAAAAGAATACGCTCTGTTGCTGAATATGTTTTTAAAATTCCATACATCTGAAAACGTAACGAACGATAGAGAATTACAAATGCGGCTAATTGTGCCAATATCCCAACGGCATGCACCCAATATAACAGTGGATTTTTGAGATACCAACTCAGTGGCAAAGCAAAGGTAAGTACTACAGACAAGAGCAACAGTATGTAAAAAACTTTCCAATCCTTTGCCTGAAAGGCTATCCTGAAGAAATAAAAAGCGATAGCCAATACAGCTATCACAAACCATCCGTTAAATTGAAAATGCAGAAAAAATTGTATTGCGATCTGAAAAAACGCAGAAGTATTACCCATCAATCCAACAGCAGGTCCCAGGCACCATACGCCTAATGTCGAAATCAGCATAAATGCCAATGCTGTCTTCAACAGCGTTGATCCGGGATTATGCTCTCTTTTTCGAAACTTCCAGATCAGATACACAAATGTATAGCTGCATAATAGCTGTAAAGTAGAAAAAATGATAGAATAGACAGCGTATCCCTGAACAGGAAAGAATATAAACATTCCAATTACAGCAATCTGGGATACAATGAATAGTATCTTAAAGAATTTTTCAGACTGTTTACTTTGTTCTGCAAAACGATCATAAATCAATGCAGTCAATGCAAGGTAAATCCAACCCAGCATGGCACCATGAGAATGTCCGTGCAAAAGAAACTTAAAATTGATATTGCCAATCGGAAATACACCTGCATAGCGCAATACCAGTCCCATACCTGCAGCAATTGCAAAATTAAAAAGACTAATCTGAAACCATCTTCTGGGCATGGACACAGGTAAATACTTTAGCGATTAATAAATTCAGTATAACTGTTATTCGATTACAGTAAGGGAAAATATAACTTTATCTACAGGCAGATTTGCAGACGAGGTTTTGACCTTACTGATCTTGAGGATGACTTCCAGTCCTTCATATATCTCTCCGAATACCGTATAATCATGATCGAGCCTCGGCTGTCCGCCATTCCTGAGGTATTCTTCCCGTTGTTCTTTACTATATACAATTCCCTTTTTCGCCTCCAATGCATCAAGGTCCTGTACAGTTACTTTCTTCCCTACAACAAAATACAGCTGATCTAAAAAGGAGGATTTTGAAGGGTTGTCATCTCTGCCCGCTCCTAATGCTCCAATTTTATGAAAAGCTCGTGTATCAAATTCGGGAGCCAGACGAACAGGTGGTTTTGAAGGAGATTTGGCTTCTTCTGCAAGAATATCTTCGTCAAGCTCTCCACCCTGCACGACAAAATCTGAGATTACACGATTAAACTGTGCATTTGTATATACTCCGCTTTGTATTGCATCAAGGAGAAGTTGCTGGTGATGCGGTGTATAATCGTATAGCAATACCTTAAAATCACCATAATTTGTATGCACCAGTATTTTTTTGGATTGTGCCTGGCTGATGGTGAAAAAACACAGGGAAAGAAAAAGAGCAAAGCTTATTTTAAATTTCATAGAGTATATTCATTAATTCATTCAAATATATCCAAGATATACAGACTATCCAATACCAATCAGGTGCTACTCCTAAAAGTTCAGTCTGAACAAAATGAAGAAGAAATTCAAAATAATTTCATAATTACGATAATTTCGTATATTTACGATATAAATGTAATATTATGAAAAAATCATACTTGTTTTTGATTGGGTTATTTTTACTAAGCTATGCCCATGCGCAACAGACAGAACCTGCACTTGCGAAAGCACACTATCTTTTTAAACACGTCAATGATACTAGCAATCGGGAACAGTTCCGGCGTGATGAGATGGTTTTATATCTCGGTAAGAATTCGAGTTACTTCACCTCTTATTCTTCAAACCGGGCACAGGAAGATATAAAAAAACAAATGAATAATCCTGCATTTGACGGTAATCTGAAAATTGTCCGCAACACCTCTCCTACTCAGGAATCTTATTATTTACGTCCTCATGAGCACAAGATAACTGAACTTAAGGATGTAGCAGGTGACAAATTTCTGGTAGATACCCAGTGGCCGGATATGGATTGGAATATAGTGGATGAAACACGGGAAATTGGTGGTTACAAAGCTCAGAAAGCACAGACTAGCTACAAAGGCAGAAACTATACAGCCTGGTTCACTACAGAATTACCCTTTTCATTCGGTCCATGGAAATTACAGGGATTACCAGGGCTTATTCTGGAAGCCTATGACGATAAAAAGGAGGTCATATTTGAGTATTCGGGCTTTGACAAATTAGACAACGGTCTCTTGAATGTAGAGTTACCGGCAAATGCAGTCAAATCAAATCTCAAGGAAATTAAGAAAATTCAGGATGCTTTTCAGGCTAATCCACAGGCATATATACAGGCTAAACAGGCGCAAAGGCAAAATTCTGCAGGTGTAAGTGTATCCGGCAACAGTATTTCCGTATCCGCCACAAACGCCAAAGCATCCGGAGAAATGGATATGTCTAAAATAAAAAGTGTAAATGTTCAGCAGGATGATAATTATAAACCTTCTAAAATCACAAACAACCCTATCGAACTGATTCCATAAATGAAAAAACTCATTCTTTTGTTATTTCTATGGTTGCTTCGTATGGGATGTATGGCGCAGGAATACAAAATATCAGGGACAGTTAGAGATGCGAACAGTAAGCAAAAAATCCCGTATGCAAGCGTAAATCTCCTATCCGCAGAAAATAAAATAATCGCATTCAAATCCACAAATGCAGAAGGTAATTTTACGATCGTAACGACCCGGCCTCCGGAAGATCTGATCATGGAGATAAATCATTTGGGTTATGATAAATTCAGACAGAAGCTCCATAAAGGAGCTACAGATCTGATGGTTACTCTTATTCCGAAAATACATTTACTGGAGGATGTAGAAGTCAAAAGCCGGCCACAAATCCGGAAATTAGGAGACACACTTTCCTACAATGTAGAATCTTTTGCGAAAGAAGAAGACCGTTCTATTGGTGATGTCATCAAACGTATACCGGGAATGGAAGTCAGTGAATCGGGGCAGATCAAATATCAGGGGAAATCAATCTCCAACTTTTACATAGACGGAGACGATTTGCTTGATGACAGATATGCAATCGGGACACGTACCATTCCGTATAAAATGGTACAGGATATTCAGGTGCTCAATAACCATGAGCATCTGAAAGTATTAAAAAACAAAAGATTTACCGATCAGGTTTCCATAAATCTGCTGATAAAGGATGACGCCAGACTCAAACTGACCGGGCAGGCTAAACTTGGGGGAGGATTTCCCAAACATTACGATTCCGAGTTGAACAGTATTCTGTTTAATAAGAAATATAAAATTCTGAATGTTCTCAACGGCAACAATACCGGTAAAGATCTTACAGGAGACCTGATTGGATATAATCAGGCATCCATATTTTCAAAACTCGGAAATTCCAGTGTCAATAATTTATTGTCTCTTGGCACAATAGGTCCTCCTCCGATATCGAAACAACAGTATTACTTCAATAACACCGGAGCATTAAATACTAATAATCTGTTTAATCTGAAAAATGACCTGCAGCTCAAATCAAACATTCAGGCTTTGTATGATAAAGAAAGAAGATCTTTCAGAGGGCAGACTGCATACTATTCAGAAACCGGGTCAGCATCTTTTGATGAGTCACAACATACAGAGACCGAAAAATTTATGAGTGCTATACGGCTTACACTCAGTAAAAATATAGAGAAAAAGTATATCAACAATACCCTGTCTTTTGAATATGAAAAACAGAATGGCATTGCAGCATTACTAAGCAATGCACAGTCTATAGACCAGAACCGGCAGCATACTATACGAGGAATATCCAATCAGCTAAGTTTTGTCCCGGAATTTAAAAACAAACATATCGTAGAGTTTAACTGGTCCTTTACTTATGGTAATAAACCCCAGTTTCTGAATATACAGCCGGGAATATTTCCAGATATATTAAATTCTAGTCAGCATTACAGTGCTACTCATCAAAAAGTCGAAGTCCCAACACTCTATAACACATTATCAGCAGGCTATCGGATATCCAAATCTAAAATCCGGCAACTCTATGAAGCCGGCATTTCCAATGACAGGCAACATCTGCGATCCGATCTTTTGCTTCGTCAGACGGAAACGGAGGCTATGCAATCCGAAGGGCAGCCGGGCAATAATATGATATGGCTTCGCAACAAATTTTATGTCAATGCACAATATGAATGGAAACAGAACCGAATGGAGGCAATGCTTTCTCTCCCCCTTGCCTATCAAATCACCTCTTTTTCTGATCCCGGATTTAATCTTCAGAAAAACAGAAACGATGTGCTATTCAATCCTGTTTTTAAATTCAAAATGAAAGTAATGCAGGAAGATGAAATCAGCCTAAATTACAACTTCAGCAATTCTTTTGGTGGAATTACAAATGTATACAGGGGATTGCTGGTCCGGAACTACCGGATGTTGAGTCAGAACCAATCCGAAATTAATGAAAGTCAGAGTCATAATATCGGATTGAATTACAATTTTAACAGAATCACAAAAATACTCTTTGTCAATGCCGGACTCAATTATAGTCAATCTGTATCCAACACAATTATTTCCTCAAGGGTCAGTAATAATATTACGGAAGAGATACTGGTACCTATGGACAATAAGATACTGGCATATTCAGGTTATATTGGATTTGATAAGTACTTATTTCGTCTGGCAAGTACTGTCAAGGTTAAAATATCATGGAATCTTTCAGATTATAATCAGCTTTTTAATGATGCACTTTTACCATTCCGTAATACCAGCTATGCAGTTCAACCTGGATTTGAAGCTAAGATATGGAAGAATTACAACCTGTCTTACTCCGGTACGATTAACTGGAATATCAGCAGACAAAGAGAGGCAGAAGATGGTTTCGACAGACAGGTTACCGGAATTACACAAGTGATAGGATTTCCTGTTCATCCTTTCAAAAATGCCTACTTACGGTTCAGTATGAGACACCATTATACTCACCAGCCTTTGATGAGAGATATTAATTATACATTTGTAGATTTCTTTGCACGATACCGCATTCAAAAGTGGAAAACAGATCTGGAATTGGATATGAGTAATCTGGCTAATATCAAAACTTTTCAAACCTATACCGTTTCATCCAATATGTTGTCGGATAACAGATACGATCTCCGCGGTCGTATGGCGATAGTAAAAGTATTGTTCAACCTCTAACAGAAATTGTTGTGTAGTATATAATAAAAATACCCTCTCGGTTTAAGGAGAGGGTATATTTTTGTATCTGCAGATCAAGATCTTATTGCATATCAAATAAATGCTTTTCAGCATGGTATGATGAACGCACCAATGGCCCTGATTCTACATATTTGAATCCCATTTTCAGTCCGATCTCTTTATATTTATCAAATTGTGCCGGAGTAATCCAATCGATAACCGGGTGATGCGCTTTTGTAGGTTGCAGGTATTGTCCCAAAGTAAGAATATGGACACCTACATCATACAGATCCTGCATAGCTTCGATCACATCTTCTTCCGTCTCTCCCAGTCCCAGCATGATGCCTGATTTAGTCCGTAAACCAGCCTCAGATATCCTTCTCAGGCATTCCAGCGAACGGTCATATTTAGCTTGTATACGTACTTCTCTTGTCAGTCTGCGTACAGTTTCCAGGTTGTGAGACACAACCTCAGGACGTACTGCAAGCACACGGTCCAGATTGTCCCACTGGCCCTTGAAATCAGGAATTAAAGTTTCAAGTGTTGTTTCAGGACTTTCTCTGCGAATTGCATTGATTGTTTCAGCCCAGATTGTTGACCCTCCATCTTTCAGATCATCACGGTCTACAGATGTAATAACACAATGTTTCACCTGCATCAGTTTTACCGAATCTGCGACACGATTAGGCTCATCCAGATCTGCCGGCAACGGTCTGCCCGTAGCCACAGCACAGAAAGAACATGAGCGGGTACAAATATTTCCCAAAATCATAAAGGTCGCCGTACCGGCTCCCCAACATTCACCCATATTAGGACAGTTACCACTTTCACAGATCGTATGTAATTTATGCTCATCAACAAGACTTCGTACATGTCTGTATTCTTTGCCAACAGGCAACTTTACACGTAACCAATCCGGTCTTCTCTGCGTCGGGGTTACCGGAATAACTGGAAGTTCAATCATAGCACAAAGTTAAGGAATATTCGGATAAATCAGAGATTTCAAATTGTTTGAATAATATCATAAAACAATTAGTTCCTTTTACAGTTAATTATTTATGCGCAAAGTCGCTTTTTAGAACCTAATTTAAGATATTTGTAACAAAAAACGCTATTACTGACATGTTTCGAATTATCCTTAATACACTTCTTTTATTCTTTCTATTGCCATTGCCAGGTTTAGCTCAAAACAAAACGCTGAACATTATTCCCAAACCGAATCGAATTACATATCACGTAGGCAGCTATACTATTCCGGGTCAACCTATCTTATATGTATCTCCTGAATTTGAGGAAGTAGCCGGTTTACTAGCCGAACATCCCGCAATAAAAGGATATACCATAGAAAAAATCAAAAAAGTAAAGAAAACGCCTGAAAACGGCATCAGACTGATCACGGGACTTAGCACAGACCAGATCGGTGACAATACGTATCACATCGACATTGATAACAATGGAATTGTGCTGAAGGCTAAGACTCCTGCGCTGATGATAAATGCGATCTATACGCTGATACAAATGGCCTACCTGCAGGATCAGCCTGAGATCGTGCCTTCGGTTGAAATCCAGGATAGCCCACGCTTTGGATACAGAGGAATAATGCTTGATGTTTCACGTCATTTTATGCCCTTTGCCTCATTAAAGAAATTTGTAGATGTCATGGCCATTTACAAATTTAACCGACTCCACTGGCACCTTACAGATGGTGCAGGCTGGAGATTAGAAATCCATAAATATCCCGAATTGACAAAAAAAGCAGCCTGGCGTACACATTCCAGCTGGAAAGAATGGTGGAATAACGGACGTCAGTATGTGGAGCAAGGGACTGCAAATGCCAGCGGAGGATATTATACACAAGATCAGGCTCGTGAACTGGTCGCATATGCTGCCCGAAAAGGCATCACGGTTATTCCGGAAATAGAAATGCCGGGACACTCAGAAGAGGTTCTGGCTGTATTTCCACAACTTTCATGTTCCGGTAAGCCTTATACACAAGGAGAATTTTGTATAGGAAATGAGGAAACATTCACTTTCCTCAAAAATGTACTTGACGAAGTCATCCAGATATTTCCGTCCACCTATATACACATCGGTGGCGATGAGGCTTCTAAAGAGCACTGGAAAAATTGTCCGAAAGATCAGGCGCTCATGAAAAAAGAGGGCCTGAAAAATGAGGAAGAACTTCAAAGCTATGCCATCAGACAAATGGATCAGTATCTGCAATCGAAAGGCCGCAAGCTATTAGGATGGGACGAGATTCTGGAAGGAGGATTGAGCGAAGGGGCTACAGTGATGAGCTGGCGTGGAGAAGACGGAGGTATTAAAGCTGCAAATGCCGGTCATGATGTTATTATGACTCCGGGTGGCTACTTATATTTCGACAGCTATCAGACAGATCCGCGTACACAGCCGGAAGCGATCGGTGGTTATTTGCCAATAGAAAAAGTCTACTCTTATGATCCAGTACCATCAACCATCAGCGGCGATAAAGCAAAGCATGTATTAGGTGCACAAGCCAATCTGTGGGCGGAGTACATGCCGACTTATCAGCATGTAGAATATATGGCATTTCCACGGGCATTAGCTCTTTCTGAAATTGTCTGGTCTAAAAAAGAGGATAAAAACTGGGAAGATTTCAAAGCCAGACTGCAAAACCATTATAAAATTCTGCAACAGCTGGAAATCAACTACTATCGTCCGTCCTACAATGTCGGGTTTGATGTGCAGTTCAATAACAAAAGATACAGTAACCTGATCAGCATCAATACAGAACAGATCAATCCGGATATACATTACACGATTGACGGTTCAGTTCCCACAGCGCAATCGACAACCTATACGCAACCAATTGATCTTACCATACCGACGACACTCACGGCAGCTATGTTTATCGATTCTGTTCGTGTAGGTCCGGTACAAAGTATAGAAGTAGATGTGCACAAAGCTATAGGAAAAACAGTTATTTATCAAAATAGCTGGGACGGCTATCCGGCCCAAAAGGAGTTGACACTAACCAACGGTAAAAAAGGTGGATTAAGCTATGGGGACGGTCAGTGGCAGGGTTTTACCAAAGATCTGGACATTACAGTAGATTTTGAACGAAGAGAGGAAATTAAAAGCGTGGCAATGAATTTCATGCAGGTTCCGGGACCAGGTGTCTATTTCCCTGGAGAATTTACCGTACTTATCTCCGATAACGGAAAAACTTTCCGGGAAATCGGAACTGTAAAAAATGATGTGGGAACAGATGATCCGAAATTGAAATTTAAAAAATTTGAATTAAAATTACCCAAAAGCCAGGCTGCGAGATTTGTGCGTATAAAAGCCCCTAACAGTATGAAAGGCTATCTTTTTACAGACGAAGTACTTATATATTAAATACAAAAAAGGATGGAAATAAATTTCCATCCTTTTTTGTATTTTGTATCAGGGAGTTAAACTTGAAAATAAATCAACTTTTTTAAAATATAAAATGTAACTTTGCACTCCGACAAAGCAGTCGGAATACTCCCCTCTCTCCGGATAGCATTTTGATTGTTTTGCTCAAGATCGTTTTAGAAAATAATTTTTTTGAACTACAAAAATGCCAAGAAACACTTCCATCAAATCGGTTTTAATTATTGGATCAGGTCCTATCGTTATCGGTCAGGCTTGTGAGTTTGACTACTCCGGATCTCAAGCTGCTTTATCTTTGAAAGAAGAAGGTATTGAGGTTTCCATTATTAACTCCAATCCTGCTACAATCATGACAGACAAAGTCGTAGCAGACAATGTGTACTTGCTTCCTTTGACCTGCGAAAGCATCGAAGAAGTCCTTCAGAAACACAACATCGACGCTGTATTGCCTACTATGGGCGGACAGACAGCATTAAACCTATGTATCGAAGCTTCGGAGCGCGGTATCTGGGAAAAGTACGATATCAAAGTCATCGGTGTCGACGTTGCAGCAATTGAAAAAACTGAAAATCGTGAAGCTTTCCGTCAGTTGATGGTTGATATCGGTGTAGGTGTTGCCACATCCAAAATTGCAAACTCATTCTTAGAAGGAAAAGAAGCAGCACAAGAAATTGGCTATCCGCTGGTTATCAGACCTTCTTACACACTTGCCGGTACCGGAGGTGGATTTGTTCACAAAAAAGAAGATTTTGATGCAGCCCTTAACAGAGGTCTTCATGCTTCTCCTACACACGAAGTACTGGTAGAACAGGCCGTATTAGGATGGAAAGAATTCGAATTAGAATTACTTCGTGATGCTAACGATAATGTAATCATTATCTGTACAATCGAAAACTTTGACCCGATGGGTATCCATACAGGAGACTCTATCACAGTAGCTCCGGCTATGACACTGAGCGACCGTTGTTATCAGGATATGCGTAATCAGGCGATCAAAATGATGCGTTCCATCGGTAACTTCGCCGGAGGATGTAACGTACAGTTCTCTGTAAATCCTGAAAACGAAGAAATCATCGCGATTGAAATCAATCCTCGTGTATCCCGTTCTTCTGCTCTGGCGTCTAAAGCTACAGGATATCCAATTGCTAAGATTGCAGCTAAACTGGCGATCGGATACAATCTGGATGAATTACAAAATCAAATTACACAAACAACTTCAGCGTACTTTGAACCGACATTAGATTATGTAATCGTCAAAGTACCTCGTTTCAACTTTGATAAATTCAAAGGAGCAAATAAAGAGCTTGGCCTGCAGATGAAAGCGGTAGGTGAAGTAATGGCAATAGGCCGTACCTTCATTGAAGCGCTTCAGAAAGCAGCACAGTCTCTGGAAACCAACCGTGCAGGACTTGGTGCAGATGGCAGACAAAGCCGCAATCTCGAAGAGATTATGGACAGTCTGGAGCACCCAAGCGCAGACCGGTTATTCCATATTAAAGATGCATTTGAATTAGGAGTACCTTTAGAGTCTATCCGCAAAGCAACGCTGATTGATAAATGGTTCCTTGTACAGATTCAGGAATTAGTACAGCTGGAAGGTGAGCTTCGCCGCTACCAGTTGAATAATATCCCTAAGGATTTCTTCATGACCCTGAAACAAAAAGGATATTCTGATATTCAGATCTCCTGGTTATTAGGAAATGTTACAGAAGATGAAGTATATGCCCGTCGTAAAGAACTAGGCATTAACAGAGTATATAAAATGGTAGATACCTGTGCTGCAGAATTTCCGGCACAGACGCCATACTACTACTCTACTTTTGAAGAAGAAAACGAATCCATTATTTCAGACAAGAAAAAAATCGTTGTGTTAGGTTCAGGTCCTAACCGTATCGGTCAGGGTATAGAATTCGATTACTCTTGTGTACATGGATTATTAGCCGCTAAAGAAGCTGGTTATGAAGCAATCATGGTTAATTGTAACCCTGAAACAGTTTCTACAGACTTCAATATGGCTGATAAATTATATTTCGAGCCTGTTTTCTGGGAACACGTGCGTGAAATCATTGAACTGGAAAAACCTGAAGGGGTAATCGTACAGTTAGGTGGTCAGACGGCATTGAAAATGGCAGAAAAATTAGAAGCTATTGGTGTTAAGATCATTGGAACTTCATTCCAGGATATGGATCTTGCAGAAGATCGTGGCCGTTTCTCAGACCTGTTAAAATCATTGGATATTCCTTACCCGAAATACGGAGTTGCTGAATCAGCAGAAGAAGCTATCGTCGTAGCAAATCAGGTAGGTTATCCGGTACTTGTACGTCCGTCTTATGTATTAGGAGGACAGGGAATGAGTATCGTTATCAATGATGAAGATCTTGAAAAAGCAGTCGTTAATCTGCTAAAAAACTTACCTGGTAACCGTGTATTGATTGACCACTTCCTGGATCGTGCCGAAGAAGCAGAATCAGATTCAATCTGTGACGGTGAAGAGGTACACATCATCGGTATGATGGAACACATCGAACCTGCCGGAATCCACTCAGGAGACTCTTCTGCAGTATTACCTCCATTCAGCTTATCCCAGAATGTACAGGATAAAATGGAAGAGTACTCTAAGAAATTAGCAAAGGCATTGAATGTAAAAGGTTTATTAAACATACAGTTTGCCGTAAAAGATGAAAATGTATTTGTTATCGAAGCTAACCCTCGTGCATCACGTACAGTACCTTTTATTGCGAAAGCTTACGATGTACCATATATCAATATTGCAACAAAAGTTATGCTGGGGGTAAACAAATTGAAAGACTTTACCATTACACGCAAGCTGGAAGGATATGCAATTAAAGAGCCGGTATTCTCTTTCTCTAAATTCCCGGAAGTGGATAAGCAATTAGGTCCTGAAATGAAGTCAACAGGTGAAGCAATACGCTTTATTAAAGACCTGAATGATGCCTACTTCAGAGAGCTTTATGCTAAAAAATCAATGTTCTTAAGTAAATAAGAACGGATATATACAAAAACAGGGTAGCTCGCATGAGCTACCCTGTTTTTTTTGTTAACTTTCAATAGCTAATCTATATCTTTCACTAATCTGAATCCTACATTATTAGTAGGGCTATTCACTTCCCCCTTACCTCTGCTACCCGCTTTGTAGCGCTCACAATACATATCGTTACACAAAAAAGAACCGCCACGCTGTACACGTTTTACAGCTCCGGGTTCCTGAGGGTCGTAAGAATCCGAAGGTCCGGCCGGATTACTTTCCGAACTGTTTTTATAATAATCCGGACGATAAAAATCAGAACACCATTCCCAGACATTTCCCTCCATATCATACAGTCCTGAAGTATTAGCCGGATAAGATTTTACAGGAGCTGCTCCCACATAGCCGTCTTCACCGGTATCCTTTATCGGAAACTCTCCCTGGTAGATATTTGCGGCCCACTTCCCATTTTCCGTTTTTTCAGTACCCCAATAATATTTCTCATTGTTATAATTAGCCGTTTTTGCAGCATACTCCCACTCCGCTTCCGTTGGAAGACGTTTGCCTGCCCATTTGGCGTAGGCTTCGGCATCCTGATATGCGATATGTACAACAGGATAGTTCTCCTTTCCCTTAATATTACTTTCAGGTCCTTCCGGATGTTTCCAATTGGCGCCTACAATATAAGACCACCATTGCAAAGGATCATTCAATCCTCGAACCTCTTTAGGAGCATGAAATACAGCAGACCCCGGTTTCAACATCTCCGGATCTACGCCTGGAAAATCACGGGGATCCAACGGTCGCTCCGCTACTGTTATGTATCCGGTAGCCTGTACAAATTTGGTAAACTGAGCATTCGTGACTTCATGCTCATCCATCCAGAAAGATTTAACATTTACCTTATGAACAGGCTTTGCATCCTCAAAATCAGTTGATCCCATGTCATAGCTTCCTCCCTCTATTTTAACCATTTTTGCATCATCGGCTCCTCGTATACTAATGATTTCAGCAGCAGTATCACTTACAGCTGAGAATCTGGAAGGAATACCTACAATACAATGTGGTGCATCATTCTCAAAAGAAAGCTTGTCCATAGGTTTAGACTTACCAATACAGGAGTAAACAAGCGGGCTTGCTATTAAAAAGATCAGTTGAATTCCGGCAGACAATTTCATTACTACAAAATACAGAATTATTTATGGAGATAACAGTAATATGCTTTCAAATTACTGAAAAAATAAAGGGATCCCGAAGAATCCCTTTAAAATCACCTATTTTAAAACAAACTAAACAGTCAATTTATGAACGAATTTCCGAAAACATTGAAGGTTATGTTTATAATGGTTGTTCGTATGTCATTTGCTTAATGACAATACAATTATACGTGACGGAAAATGAATTAAAAACAAAAAAATGAATGCAATCGTTTGACTAATTCGCACAATCGTTTGCGTTAATTTCTATTCTGTGTTTTACTTTACATTATATTCCATAACTCAGAAGGAAGAATAGCAGATCTTAACCTCTCTCCCGATATATCGTTAAAACCGTTCTCACTCACTCTGGCGCAAGCATAAGCGTAGCGCTGCTTGTGCCTGTATTACCTTTGTACGAGCGGCACGCTCGCAACAGCGTTTTACTTTTTTATGCGTCTGTTGGTGTCCCCACCAACAGTATAGTCCTTTAGTAGTTAATAAGTAGTAGACTATGCCGTTAGGGCAAACCGTTGTCCTAGCTCTGGTGCAAGCATAAGCGTAGCGCTGCT
>NZ_DIDX01000004.1:0-104778 GCF_002418355.1 Sphingobacterium sp. UBA5789
ATCCGTCCGAGTTTACTGGCGAGCTACCGTCCTGTCACAGGGGTTCAGGTTGATGGTACAGTGATGTTATTCTTCCATGAGAAATTCGGTATCGGAGGAGGTTACAGACAGCGTGGGGATCTGATGGGAATGGCCGAATTCAATCTGGGGAGACTTCGGGTCGCTTACAGTTATCAGCAGAACCTGAAGAACAGTGATTTGAATCGTTACATCGCTAACAGTACCCATGAACTGGGACTGTCTGTGCGATTCGGAAATCAAAGCAGATCAAGATTGTAATTATAACATATCCTAATAGAGAAAAGAGGTTCTGAAATTTCAGAACCTCTTTTCTGTTTATACCGACCCAATCCATCTAATTTTCAAGGAGAGATGAATTATAACAAATAGTTGGTAGGGACGCCAACTGACGCAAAATAGATGGTAAAATCCAGTTCCTTTACCATTAGTCAACCTTTTATGTATCTGCAAAACCAATTCCCTCTCCTTTTTAAGGAGAGGGTTAGGGTGAGGTTCTGAACTTGTATTGTCAACCTCTCTGCCTTTCAGGCATCTCTCCTTTGAAAGGAGAGAGCAGTTATAACAAACAGTTGGCGGGGACGCCAACGGACGCAAAAACATGTAATAAATCGAAACACTTGAGTTGGCTGCTGTCCTAACCCGCAATCGGAACAGATGTAAGTTTATAAACTCTATTAACCTTTTCAACTCTATCAACTCCACTAATCAACCTCTGCCTTCTAATGAAATTCTAATATTTTTCTAAAAGATCTCTAACAACTCCCTGACAGTAGCTGTTTTACTTTTGCAACGTCAAAAAATAAAAACAACATGGATTCAGGTCCCTATTATCTTATTCACAAGCTGACAGCTTAATCCGTACTGTTCTTGAGGGAGCGTACCTAAGCTCCTGTTTGTATTATACAAAAGAACAATGAACACACTCGATTTTACTATTCGTCTGGCACTATCCCTGTTATTGGGAGCTTCTATTGGTTTTGAGCGTCAATGGAGACAGAAGAGTGCCGGTCTGCGTACCAATACACTAGTTTCGCTTGGATCAACTGCTTTTATCCTCTTATCGGTCAGTATCGGTGGAGATGCTACCGGAAGAGTCGCTTCCTATATTATCAGTGGTATAGGTTTTCTCGGTGCCGGAGTAATTATGAAAGACGGCATGAGTGTGCAGGGACTTAATACTGCTGCTACTATATGGTGTTCTGCTGCAATAGGTTCGCTTGTAGGAGTGGGGCTATACAGGGAGGCCGTTATTCTCAGTTTTTTTGTGGTGCTGATTCATTTACTTATGCGTCCGTTAGGTCAGCGTATCGGACAATCTCATTTTGTCAAATCTTCTCTGATTCAGACAGACTATCGTTTTTCGATTATCTGCAGGGTCGAAGTGGAAAACCATATCCGTATTCTTTTGCTCCAGCAACTGGGCAATCATGAAAAGCTACTGCTCAAATCATTAAGCAGTGACGATTATGAAGATCCTCACAAAGCTATAATTACAGCAGAGATACATGCAGCATCACAGCAAGACAGCTTTATGGAACGTGTGGCCAGTTTGTTAACGATAGAAGAAAAAGTAACAAAGGTAAGTTGGGAAATCATTGGCACACAGAGCGATTTGTAATTTTCTATATGTTAAAGTGATAATGTATTTAATAGTATGTATGTGTAATATAATTAGCTATATAAGGTTATTTTTTAAATATAATTCCAGTACGTAATAAAAGATTGAAAAATGAAAAACAAGAATATAATTGTACCTAAAAAAGCGAGTGAAACATTCAGCAGATCAGGAATGAATGAAGAGACAGCAATTAAACTTCAAAATATCGCCAGGCAGGAAGACCAGTTTATTTATGCTATGCTGGAGAGTTCTGCCGAAGGTATTACATCTGCTACAGCAAAGGACAGAACACAAAGATTCGGGAAAAATGTCGTACAGCATGATCGTGCACCTTCATGGTTGAAACAGCTTATACAAGCATTTGCTAACCCGTTTATATTGATTTTACTTGTGATTGCACTTATATCTTTTGTATTGGATATATGGATGGCTTTACCGGAAGAACGGGATTATAAAACGGTGATAGTGGTATTCACAATGATGATGATAAGTGTACTGATGCGTTTTGTGCAGGAGTACAGAAGCAACAGAGCTGCCGAACAACTGAAAAGTATGGTTAAGACCACAGCTACTGTTTTGCGTAAATATAGCGGTAAGCACGAACTTCTTATAGAAGAATTAGTGCCCGGTGATGTTATTTTCCTGTCAGCCGGAGATATGATACCAGCCGATTGCAGAATATTGCATTGCAAAGATCTTTTTGTGAGTGAAGCCATGCTTACGGGAGAAGCTCTTCCCGTTGAAAAGAACTGGCTGCCAGTACAACATACCGACAAGTGTTCGCCAATAGAGATTTCCAATATCTGTTTTATGGGAACTAATGTAATCAGTGGCTCTGCGTCTGCGATAGTAGTGGCAACTGGAAGTTCAACTTATTTCGGAACGATCAGCAAAACAATTGTGGGTGAACGTCCGGAAACTGCCTTTGATAAGGGAGTCAATAAAGTTAGTTTTCTGCTTATCCGATTTATGTTGGTCATGGTTCCCGTTATTTTTCTCATCAATGGAGTGTTGAAAGGTGACTGGATGAATGCCTTACTGTTTGCTGTGGCAGTGGCTGTAGGGCTTACACCCGAAATGTTGCCGATGATCGTAACAGCTAATCTGGCAAAGGGAGCCCTGAATATGAGTAAACGTAAGGTAATTGTCAAAAGACTCAATGCTATACAGAATATAGGTGCAATGGATATCCTGTGTACAGATAAGACGGGTACTCTTACGATGGACAAAATTGTATTAGAAAAACATCTCAATGTATACGGAGCCGAAGATGATGAAGTGTTGAAGTGGGCTTATCTGAACAGTTTCCATCAGATGGGTTTAAAAAATCTGCTGGATAAAGCGGTATTAGAACATGTGGAATTACATGATTACCTGAAGGTGGAAGAACATTATGTTAAGATTGATGAAATTCCGTTTGATTTTCAGCGACGCAGAATGTCCGTTGTCCTTAAAAATGCAAACGGCAGTCACTTATTAATCTGTAAAGGAGCAGTAGAGGAGATGCTTAGTCTTTGTACACATACTTTCGATCCGGGCGAGGATCGCAGTATTCATAGAGAGCAGGATAATGTTGTGGCTATGAATGATACTATGCGGAAACAGGTGTTGCGTACTGCCCGTGAACTCAATGAAGACGGATTGAGGGTGCTGCTGGTTGCGATACGTGAATTTGATGGCAATCACCCGCTTACTTACGCTGTTGAAGATGAAAACAAACTTATTCTGACAGGATTTATTGGTTTTCTGGATCCGCCAAAGCCTTCAGCAGCTCCCAGCATAAAAGCTTTACAGGAATTAGGTATAGCTATAAAAGTGCTGACCGGAGATAACGATATCGTAACCCGAAAAATATGTCGGGAAGTCGGCATTCCGATCAGAAATATTATGCTTGGTGATGAACTTAATCTGCTGTCTGCAGAAGAACTGAAAACACAGGTAGATGATATCTCCGTATTTGCCAAACTAAGTCCCATGCAGAAAGTAAGAGTTGTACAGGTGCTTCGGGAGAAAGGACATACTGTAGGTTTTATGGGTGACGGTATCAATGATGCTGCCGCTCTCAAAGAATCTGACGTGGGTATCAGTGTGGATACTGCTGTGGATATAGCCAAAGAAAGCGCTGATATTATTTTATTGGAAAAAGACCTTACCATACTGAGAAAGGGAGTGATTTACGGCAGAAGAACGTTTGGTAATATTGTCAAGTATATCAAAATGACTGCAAGTAGTAATTTCGGTAACATGTTTAGCATGTTGGGAGCCAGCGCATTTCTGCCTTTTCTGCCCATGTTGCCTGTCCAACTTCTGGTTCAGAATCTGTTATATGATGTTTCGCAGGTTACCATTCCATGGGATAGTATGGATAAAGATTTTCTGGCCAACCCTAAAAAATGGGATGCCCGTGGCTTGCAACGTTTTATGTTATACATCGGTCCTATAAGTTCTGTATTTGATTTTATAACGTTTGTAGTTCTTTTTTATGTTTTTAAAGCCAATAGTCCAGCACATCAGTCTTTGTTTCAGAGTGGTTGGTTTGTAGAAGGCCTACTGTCACAAACATTGATTATCCATATGATTCGTACACGCAAGATCCCCTTTATACAAAGCTGGGCTACTGCTCCTGTAGTAGCCATGACGTCATTGGTAATAGCGTTAGGAATGCTTATCCCATTTTTACCGATAGCATCTATATTAGGAATGCAACCTTTACCGTGGACCTATTTTCCCTGGCTTATCGGTATTCTGTTCAGTTACTGCCTGCTGACACAAGTTGTCAAGAACTGGTATATCCGCAGATTTAAGGAATGGTTGTAAGGCTGGCGAATTACAGCCCAAGAGTCTAATCCATATATACTTTTCCGGTCTGATGTTCGGAGGAGTTTGTATTGGAATTGGATTATTAGTGCAGATGCTTTTAGATAAAATAATTTCATAAAGAATATAACTACATTTGTTTAAATGAGTTATGATTCTTTATGAAAGAAAACGGCATCAATATTAACTTATCACAAAGGAGAGCAGACAAGGGGCTGACTCAGCAAAAGCTGGCAGAATTGTCAGGTCTGACGACACGTACAATCCAACGTATAGAAAGGGGAGACGTAATTCCTCAAGGATATACTTTACAACGGATAGCCGAAGTGCTGGGTATAAACATAGAAGAGCTGAATGCTGAAATCAGGCAAAACGATTACAACAAGCAATACACCAGTGAGATCGCCTCACTCTTTCATTTTTTACCACTTACAGGACTTATATTTCCATTTGGTAATATTTTGTTTCCTCTTTTTCTGTGGATATTCTATAAACAAAAAAGTTCACAGTATGATTTTCATGGCCGTATCTCCTTAAACTTTCAATTGACAGTGACCATATGTATGCTATTTGCTATAATATTACTGGTTTTATATTTTCCTGCAGGATTTTTTCTATTAGTTGTGACAACTGTTAGTGCTGTTATCCTTTGTATTTTCAATGGTGTACGTAGCTTTAAAAATCTAAAACCAATCTATTACTGTTACATCCCTTTTCTTAAACGTATTCCGGAAAACTCGTCGGAATAACAGCATTTGTTATCTTTTTTTATGCAGATATTCTTATCTGTCGTCAACATGTCGTCATTCTGTCGTTGACAGCATCAGGATGATCCGGGAACTTTGAATAAAAAAAGAAAAGAAAATGAAGCGATTTGTTGTAACCCCGTTTTACCCCAGGCTCTCAGCAGAACTGTCGTTCTGCCGGAGTCTGTTTTTGAAAGTTTGTATAAAGACATCTGTCCTGTTACTTGTATTCATATGCTGCATAAAGCTTTCCCATGCGCAGCAAGAATACATTACCCGGTTAGATCAAACTAAACTATCCATACCCGAAATTGACAATAAGGTACGTGCGGTGATGGACAGTGCAGGTATACCCGGACTTAATATAGCCATTCTCAATGATTATAAACCAGTATTCATTAAATCATATGGCTTCCGTGACAAATTGCAAAATGAATTAATGGACACCACTTCTCTTGTCTATGCAGCTTCCTTTAGTAAAGCAGTCTTCGGATATCTTTGTATGCTGCTCGTGCAGGAAAAAAAACTCGATCTGGACAGACCGCTTTACCAGTATTTGAGCAAACCTGTCCCTGATTATCCTTATTTTTCAGATTTAAAGAATGATGACAGATGGAAAATGATGACAGCACGTATGTGCCTGAGTCATACTACCGGATTACCTAATGTCAGATGGTTTGATCCACGGGATGCCAATGCTGTATTTGATTCTTTAGGTGTAATTCGTATATATTTTCAGCCCGGAACAAAATATGCGTATTCAGGAGAAGGATTTAAGCTTTTGCAATTAGCTGTAGAGGAAATTACCGGTAAAAGTCTGGATACTCTGGCTACAGAAAAGGTTTTCAGACCTATAGGGATGACCCGATCAGGTTATGTATGGCATGATAATTTTGGAGATAAGCTCGTTATAGGACATAATGAAAACGGATGGCAGAATATAAAGAAAAAGCGAACCGTGGCAGTTGCAGGGGGATCTATGGTCACAACTCTTGCAGATTATACACGGTTTATAGCGTATGTCACACAAGGCAGCGGATTGGAGAAGAAATATTTTGAAGAAATGATTTCTCCACAGATAAACATTTATTCTAAGACACAGTTTCCTCCGATTACTATGGAAACAACTACAGCCAACAGAGATATTCATCTGACTTACGGACTGGGCTGGGGAATAATAAAAACGAAATTTGGAAGAGCATTTTTCAAGGAAGGAGGAGATGATGCGTGGAAAAACTATAATATTAATTTTATAGATAAGGGAATTTCTATCATTATAATGACCAACAGTGTCAACGGTTCAAAGGTTTTCAAAGAGCTCCTTGAAACGCTGATTGCTGATACATTCACACCCTGGAAATGGGAAGAATACTATCCGTATAACTACAGGTAGATAACAGATATTTGGACTGATCTTTGCAAATAATTTATCTTTGTCATGTACAAATAGAATTATTTTTAAAACCCTCCGGATATGTTTTCATCAGAATTGTTAAAGCAAATAGATTTTATTAAAGAGATTGATAAACTCAAGTATATTCAACGTAAAACAAAACTATTCAATAGCGACCGGAATGAAAATGATGCAGAGCATAGCTGGCATCTTGCATTAATGGCAATGGTTTTGGTAGAGCACGCTAATGAAAAGATTGATTTATTGAAAGTCATGAAGATGGTGCTTATTCATGATATTGTAGAGATAGATGCCGGCGATACATTTATCTACGATATGCAGAAAAATCATAGTAATACAGAGGAAGAAAGATTGGCTGCCAATCGTATTTTCGGACTGCTTCCTGAAGATCAGGGGAAGGAATTTATTGCCGTGTGGGAAGAATTTGAAGCTGGTGAAACAGCAGAAGCTAAATTTGCAAGAGCAATGGACAGGCTGGAACCTCTTTTACAAAATAGTTCCAATAATGGGGGGACATGGAATGAGACCGGGGTAAATTACACGAAAGTGTATGCAAAGAAAAGTGCAATAAAAGAAGGTTCGGAAAAGATATGGGAATATGCTGAAACACTGATTAACGAAGGTGTTAAAAAGGGAATATTGAAGGATGAATAAGAGTTGCCTGCATTTAGAAAATTCAAAGTCTTATTAAGTGGATGAAGAGTTTTTGAATGTAAAAACTAATTCAATTGACGATAAAAACCGGATAATTTATTACCTTAATAAAACCAAATTATAAACAGATGAAAGTAATTATTACAGGTGCAACAGGGATGGTAGGCGAAGGCGTACTATTTGAATGTTTAGATAACAGCGCTGTAGAGGAAATATTGGTAATCGGAAGAAAAAACTACCAGTTATCGCATCCAAAGCTGAAGGAGTTGATTTTACGTGATTTTTCGGAAATAGGAGATCATTCGGATTTGTTAAAGGATTACGATGGCTGCTTTTTCTGTGCTGGCGTAAGTTCGGTAGGCGAAAATGAAGAAAGCTTTACTAAAAAGACTTACGATTTTGTGATTCCGTTTGCAAGAACACTGGCTGTCATCAATCCTGAAATGACTTTCATCTATGTATCCGGAAACCGGACCGACAGTACGGAAAAAGGGACGGTGATGTGGGCAAGAGTAAAGGGGCGGACTGAAAATGAACTGATGAGATTGCCATTTAAAGGCCAGTATAATTTTCGTCCGGCCATAATGAAAGCTACAAAAGGACAAGTCAACGTAAAATTAATATACAAAATAATGGGTCCGCTTATTGCTCCGTTTATTTCAACAAAGACTTTGAAACTGGCAGATGTAGGAAGAGCCATGATTCATGCTGTATCTAAAGGGTATCCAAAACAAATATTAGAGGTAGACGATATTATACAATTAGCTAAATAAAGTGTGTCGGTTTGAAATCAGATTGATTTATAATGATGTATAAATATAAGTTTCAAGTGCCATTATATAAATAGATATGTCACAGTCATTGTCAAAAATGTATGTACACATTATTTTTCATACAAAATACAATCAGCCACTTATCCAGCCAGAGGTTGAAAAGGAACTGTATGCATATATCGGTGGGATTATTAAAGAAAATGATTCTGTACCTGTAAAAATCAATGGTACACACGATCATATCCATATTCTTGCAATAATGTCAAAAAATATAGCGCTGGCAAAATTTGTAGAACACATAAAACGAAACAGTAGCCGCTGGATAAAATCTAAAGGTGCAAACTATCAGCAGTTCGCCTGGCAAGGAGGTTATGCAGGTTATTCAGTAAGTCAATCGGTAGTAGGAAGGGTGAAAAAGTATATTGAAAACCAAAAGGAACACCATAAAACAAAATCATTTCAGGATGAATATATAGCGTTTTTAAAAGAATATGGGATTGATTTCGATGAAGACTATTTATGGACGTAGGTATGCTGCCCTTGCAGGGCGCAACTAAAATTTGATCATTAGTTCCCCAAGGTAAACCTTGGGTTGGTATAAGAAAGGCTTTCAGCCTTTTATTTGAAAGTGTGACAAGCCTGCAAGGCTTTTCAATATTGAGCCCTATGCATCGCATTGGGGTGTTATAAGGATAAAATATTAAGAAAGAGAAGCGTGCAAGGCTTTTCAATATTTAACCGCATGCATCGCATTGGGGTGTTATAAGGATAAAATATCAAGAAATATAAGCCTGCAAGGCTTTTCTATATTGAGCCCTATGCATCGCATTGGGGTGTTATAAGGACAAAATATCAAGAGGGAGAAGCCTGGAAGGCTTTTCAATATTTAGCCCTATTCATCGCAATGGGGTGTTATAAGGATAAAATATCAAGAAAGAGAAGCCTGTGAGGCTTTTCAATATTTAGCCCCATGCATCGCATTGGGGTGTTAAAAGGACAAAATATCAAGAGGGAGAAGCCTGTAAGGCTTTTCTATATTTAGCGCCATGCATCGCATTGGGGTGTTATAAGGACAAAATATCAAGAGGGAAAAGCCTGCAAGGCTTTTCTATATTGAGCGCCATGCATCGCAATGGGGTGTTATAAGGATAAAATATTAAGAAAGAGAAGCCTGCAAGGCTTTTATATATTTAACCCTATGCATCGCGTAGGGAATAAAAGCTATTGGGAACCAAATCTTAAAAATGGAGAATAATAAATCAGAATATAAAGATATGCCATCACCACTTGGAGTAATCAGACTTGTGGCTACGGATGCGGGTCTTGCAGCGATCTTATGGGAAGGGGAAGACTATTCACGAGCAAAACTATCCATTCCGGAAAGAAACGATCAAAATCCCATACTCTTAAAAACAGAACAGCAACTGAAAGAATACTTCGCAAAAGCAAGAACAACTTTTGATATTCCGCTTGATTTTTCTGGTACTGAATTTCAGAAAAAAGTATGGAATGCTTTGTTGAATGTGCCTTTCGGTAAGACGAAGACTTATGGTGAGTTAGCCAGGCTATTAGGCGATATCAAAGCGGTAAG
This sequence comes from Sphingobacterium sp. UBA5789, assembly GCF_002418355.1. NCBI lineage: Bacteria > Pseudomonadati > Bacteroidota > Sphingobacteriia > Sphingobacteriales > Sphingobacteriaceae > Sphingobacterium > Sphingobacterium sp. UBA5789. The sequence goes on from NZ_DIDX01000004.1 coordinate 9,635, forward strand.
AGCAGTGGGCGGTGCATTAAATAAAAATCCGATCGCAATAATTGTTCCTTGTCATAGAATCGTGGGGGCATCCGGGAAAATGATTGGTTTTGCAGGAGGTATCGCCAATAAAACTATTTTGCTCCATCTGGAAAACAAATATAAAATGCCCTCTCTTTTTGATGAATAAAAGATGAATGAATATGCGGCAAATGTCTTTACTAAGATTGGGCACAGAGTTATTTATTTAATAAAATCGGCATACCAGTGTCCGGAAGACTTGACAATACGTTGCTGAGTCAGGAAATCTACATACACTAATCCAAAGCGGGGGTGATATCCTTCGGCCCATTCAAAATTATCCAGAAAAGTCCATACAAAGTATCCGTTGACATTTACACCTTCCTCTTTAGCACGTAGTACCTGCTGCAGTATATCCTGCATGTATTGTTTCCTTTTAGGATCGTGCACAAGTTCATTTTCCTGCAGATCAGGAAAAGCAGCTCCGTTTTCTGTGATAATTAAGGGAGGGATATTCTCGTAAGCCTGAAATTTTTTCAACATTTGATACATGGATTCCGGATATACTTCCCAGTTCATCGCGGTCAATTCTACCTTACGCTCTTTAGCAGGAACTATTTTGGCCTGTAAAAATGGAACGAAGAAAGAATGACGTATGATTTCCCTTGTATAATTCTGAACACCGATGAAATCCATATCGAACTTCAGGTTATTTTCATCTGTTGGTTTGATATATTTCTCAATCCTTCTCAATATTTTGATTTCTTTCGTAGGATAACCCATTCCCAGCAAAGGTTCAATAAATAACCTGTTTAGCAATACGTCTGCTTTTTTAGCAGCGATTATATCTTTTTCTTTGTTTGTGAAGGGCTCAACATGAGAACATGAAAATGTAGTACCAACAACACTATCCGGTTGCAACGCTTTGATAATTCTTGCTCCATGTGCCTGAGCCAAAGCCGCGTGATGAGCTGCCGCCAGAAAACAATCTATACCTTTTCTGCCGGGAGCGTGTACACCAAAGAAGTAACCTGCGGCAGTGAATACAGTAGGTTCATTCAGCACCATCCAGTGTTTGACACGGTCACCAAATTGCCGTACACAGATCGCAACATATTCACCAAACCAATCCTTTATATCCCGGTTCACCCATCCGCCTTTTTTTTCGAGTTCGTGAGGAAGATCCCAATGATATAAGGTAATCCATGGTGTAATCTCAAGCTCCAGACACAGATCAATAAGCCGGCTGTAAAAATCCATTCCTGCCTGGTTAATTTCGCCGGACCCTTCCGGTTGAATACGACTCCACGAAATAGAAAATCTATAGTTACGGATATTCAGGCTATGCATCAGACGCAGATCATCTATGTATCGGTTATAGTGATCACATGCAATTTCCCCGTGGTGGTTCTGAAATATCTTGTTTTTTTTCTGGACAAACTTATCCCAGATAGAAATTCCCTTTCCATCCAGATTATGTGCACCTTCTATTTGATATGCAGCAGTAGATACTCCCCAGATAAAATCTTTGCCAAAGGCTTCCTTCGTCAAATGCATTTACACTGAAGATAAGTTAATAACACAAACATTTTTCGAATATACCGTTTAGTTTTTATGAAACCTAAGCGGAGAATAGAACGAGCTGAATTGTGTTAGAAATAGACGGAAGACCATCTTTTGAAAAAAATAAGCGATCGTTTTCATAATGCTGATGTTTTAAATCACAGTATTACATATACTTACACTATAAAGTTACGGTGTTTTTGTATACCCTATATTAAGGGAATATTAAGTTTTTAGCTAATTCTGCAGACTTCCTGATCACACAATTTTCATGATTTGTTAATACAGAAACAAAGTGTTAATTATTCTATAAACCAGACCCAACACTCGCTTAACACAAGAGAATTAGATTTGCCTCAAATCTATTTTAAGTTGAAAAAATAAAAACATGTACTTTAAATCAACCAAACTATTATGGCTTCTACTGCCATTAACCACAGTTTCATTAACCACTGAAGCAAGTAACCTGAAGGTCGAACTGTTGAAAATAGAGCTAAAGAATCAACAGCAGATTTCGGGAAAAGTAGTAGATATCGACGGCAAACCTGTTGCCGGAGCTACAATTACGAATATCCGTACACAGCAACGTTTTCAGACAGACGAAAAGGGAAATTTCACACTTGCTGGTACAGTCGGAGATACCATTTCTATCCGGTATATAGGGTACAAGGAGGTTCGTCAGTCTGTTTCTTCCCTTCAGGGATTAACGATTACGTTGGAAGCTGAGGGTCAGCAGCTAGATGAAGTGCTCGTGTCCATCGGGTATCAGAAAGTTCGCAAAGCAGATGTAACCGGAGCGATAGCCAGTGTAAAAGCTGAAGAACTGAATCTGACTTCATCCAAACTTTCACAGGCACTGGTCGGTAAAGTAGCTGGTGTGCAGGTGATGCAGACCAGTGGTGCACCTTATGACGGTACTAAAATAAGAGTTCGGGGAATGGGATCTATCAATGCCGGCTCGGATCCGCTGTATGTTATCGATGGATATCCCGCAGGCAACAATCTAAATATCAATCCTAATGATATAGAGACAATTGACGTCCTGAAAGATGCGGCTTCAGCAGCGATTTACGGTTCAAGAGCAGCCGGAGGTGTAGTTTTGATTACGACTAAGCGCGGTAAAGAGGGGCGTAGCAATATAGATTATGAAGTACTTGGAGGTTTTGGGCAGTTATCCAGAAAAATAGATGTATTGAATGCTGCAGAATTTATCGACTTGCTTATTGATGGCAGAAATAATACCTACAGAGATTTGCTTGCCACGAAGGGTGTGACCTGGACTGATCAGAGACGACTGGACAATAACAAGGCCAGAGTAGATGCAGTAGGAAATGCGGGTTCAGTCACCATTCCTGAAGAATATTATGATTTTGCGACAGGTACAGCCAAAGCATCTAAATATGATACAGACTGGCAGGATGCCTTATACAGAAATGCACCTTTCCAACGTCACAATTTATCCGCATATGGCGGAAATGATAAAAGCCGTTATTTCCTGAGCGGATCTTATCAGAATCAGGAAGGAATCATGTTGGGAACAGACCAGAAAGTGTTTAACTTCCGTGCAAATATGGATTCAAAAGTCAGTAAACGACTCACCGTAGGAGCCAATGTGTCATTTACCTATAATGATAATAACGAGGTGACTACAGGGCGATACGACCGGAGTCCTTCCATGGCAGCTTTGATTTATCTGCCTACCTTGCCTGTATATAATGAAGATGGTAGTTATGCCAAATACTTAATGGCTAATCTGTCAGCTAACAACTATGGAATACAGAACCCTGAAAATCCGCTGGCTTATGTCACGGAAATCAAAAACAATAAAAGAGGAAAAAGAGGATTGTATAATGCGTTTGCAGATTTCTCTATTATTGAAGGGTTAAATCTGAAGATCAACGGGGGACTTTCTACTTACGATGAAAAATACGATTACTATCGTCCAACCAGTATTTCGGATGGTAACAACGCACCTTACTCTGATCTTGCAAAAACAGCTGCTTATGCCGATGCGCGTACCAGAAGCGAAATTGATAAACTTGTCGAAGCTACTCTTAATTACAGCAAGACATTTAAGGAAAAACATCAGTTAAATGTATTGCTGGGCTATTCTGCACAGCGGACAGATATTGACCAGATGACCGTTCGCGCTAATGGATTCCAGAATGATGCGATCGGAGAGATCACCAATAAAGGAGCAGATCCTTCCAATTTCAGATTGTTAAAGGACAACGGAGAAACATTCAAACGTATCACGACCTTACAGTCATATTTTAGTCGTGTCAACTACAGTTACGATTCCAAATATTTCTTATCAGCCTCTTTCCGTACAGATGGTTCTTCCAGGTTTGGGCCTAACAGTAAATGGGGAACTTTCCCGTCTGTATCTGCCGGTTGGTCAGTATCAAATGAAGAGTTCTACGACAATTGGTTAGGTGAAGGATCTACAATGAAGTTTAGAGCAAGCTGGGGTAAAAGTGGAAACAACAACATTCCGGACTACAAAGCGATAACTGCTTACAATTCACCTGGCGGAGTTATCATTGCTGATAAGGTTGCCACAGCATTATGGCCGGACGATCTGCGGGATCCTAATCTGGGTTGGGAGTCTACATCACAATACAATGCAGGGCTTGACCTGGGCTTGCTGCGTGGGCGTCTGAATGTAATGACTAATTTTTATCTGAGCCGTTCCTTTAATCTTTTATTTAATCAACCTATTACAGCCATTTCGGGGGCAACAACAATTTTTACCAATCTGCCAGATAGTAAAGTTCAGAATAAAGGTTTTGATGTACAAATCGATGCCACCCTTATTCGTAAGAATGATTTCGAACTTGGGTTTAGCGGAAATATCAATGTGAACCGTAATAAAGTGCTGGATCTGGGAGGAGCTTCTACTATTATGACTAACGGAGCCGAACGTTCTTATATCACCCATATCACGCAGGAGGGAAGTCCGATCGGTATGTTTTACGGATTTAAAGTATTGGGAATAGCTACAGAAGAAAATTATAAGACAGTAGCACCTTCAGCAGCTTCTACAAATCCCCTTCAGCCGGGAGACCTCTATTTTGAGGATGTAGACGGTAATGGTGTTGTTAATGATCAGGATAAGCGTATTATCGGAAATCCGCACCCTGACTTTACTTATGGATTTGCGTTAAATGCCAGCTATAAGAATTTTGATCTGAGAGCTTCTTTTAATGGTTCACAAGGAAACAAGGTACTGGATGGTTATGACTATTATCTGTATAACATGGAAGGGTCCGGCAATCAGTATGCCGACGTAGCACAACGCTGGAGATCATCTGCCAATCCGGGCAACGGTAGTGTCTACCGGGCAGCCAGAGGTGGTACACAGAGTAACAGTACACGTCTTTCTTCCTTTTACCTGCAGGACGGATCTTTTCTGCGTATGACCAATATTATTCTGGGCTACAGCCTGCCAAAAGAAACAGCACAAAAACTTATGCTGTCCGGCGTGCGCATTTATGCGAGTGTAGATAATCCATTTACAATCACAAAATATAAAGGATATAATCCGGAACCGGATTACGACCAGCGAGGTAACCTCACCCCGGGAGTAGACTATGGTTTGTATCCTCTGGTCAGATCATACAATCTGGGATTAAAAGTGACATTCTAATAAAGATATAACAAATGAGTACAGGAATCTTTAATACCTGATTTCTTTATTCAAATAAAAAAGCATATACTAATGAAAAAGAGATATTTATTACCTTTTATTCTTTTGGGAATTACTTCCTGTAAAAAAGATTTTTTAAATCAGCAAGATCCGAATGCAGTATCTGTGGGATCCTATTTCAAAACAGAGAATGATGTCTTGTTGGCCGTTAACGGACTCTATCAGGCACTGCGTTCAGGAAGCAGTATAGGCGAATCTAGCACTCTGTATAGTGAAGAACGTTCGGATAATACTGGTCGTGATGACAATCAGTCTAATGCTGGAGAACCTTTTCAGTTCAATGATTTTTCTATACTGGCCAGCAATTCTTATCTCAAGACACACTGGTCTACCATGTACGACGGGATTGCACGCTGTAATACACTATTGTCCAATATTGATAAAGTAACGTTTGGTGATGCGGCAGTGAAACAACGCTATATTGCAGAAGCAAAATTCGTCCGTGCTTTATTGTACTTTCATATGGTTCGCAAATTTGGAGATATCCCTTTGTCTACGGTAGAGATTACAACTAAAGAACAGGCCAATGAACTTGCTTTTCGTCAGAAAGAAAGCGTCGTTTATCAGCAGATAGTAACAGATTTGTCTGATGCGCTGACCAGTAATCTGCCGGATCAGCAAGGGCAATATGCTGTAGGTCGCACCTCTAAGGCTGCTATCAATGCACTATTGGGTCAGGTCTATCTGACAATGGGAGCTACCTTAGCAGGCAGTACCAATGAAAATTTTCTGAAAGCAGAACAACATCTGACTGCGGCATATGGTATGCGTACCTTTGGTAAACTGAATGAAATACCCTATGCAGATGTATTTGATGTGACCAAAAAGAATACCTGTAAGGAATTGATTTTTCAGGTTCAATATCTGCAAGGTGATCAGAATTATAGTTCCAGCATTGCGCGTAATAACCAGGCCAGAGGAGAAACGATCAATTCACAGTTTGCATCTACAGGGATAGGAGGAAATGTCAAAAGAGATCTGGTAAAAGACTATGAGGATAACGATATCCGTAAAGCTTTTTCTATCAAATTTGCAGCAAGTACTCAAGTCAATGACTGGTTTATTACGAAATTCAGAGATAACAGTAATAATGCCGGTAAACAGGGTTTTGGTGGTAATGACTGGATATTGATCCGCTACGCCGATGTCATGCTGTTATTAGCGGAAACTAAGATGCGCCTTGGTAAAGATGCTGAAGCTATCGTATTATTGGATGAAGTGAGAGAACGTGCAGGATTACCTTCCTATGCAACTTCAAAAGCTAATGCCGTCTATAATACGAAATATCCGACCCTGAAAGATGCTATTCTACATGAGCGCAGAGTCGAGCTCGCTTTTGAAAATCACCGTTGGTTTGATCTGATCCGTAACTACAATGCTCAGGAACTGGTCACGTACTTCAAGAAGAAAGAACAGGCTGATTACGGCAACGCCAAAATATCTAATATCTCTACCAAAGACCGCTACTATCCGATTCCCTTTGATGAACACAAACTGAATCCGGAGAAAATGTATCAGAATCAAGGATATTAAGTTCTTCTGAATCATGAAAACTATTTTGAAATTAATAATGCTGACACTGGGGACATGCTTTAGTCATGTCTCCGGGGCTCAGAATTTTTCTGCATATCAGACACCTCAGGACTGGGTAATTGCCAAGAATTATTATGCCACATTTCTGCTGGCGCAGGATTCCGGGCTTACCCATACTATTTTGTCCGATCAGGATATATACAGTATGTTGGAAAAAAGACATGCGCGATATATCGAATCTGCTAATTGCAAAGATGTAGCCTGTTTTCTCCGGGCATTCAGATGGGAAGAACAGGAAGTGGAAAAGATTATCTCTGTTTTTAGCAGGAAGTTTCAAACAAATAAAGAGTTAAAAGCTTTTGTTGCGAATAAATTAATTCCATCACGCACATATGGTATGGATGTGTCTGCAGGAGAGCGTGCTTATCTGGAAAAGGCACTTCGTCAGGATCTGAATGCTATGAATTATGTTATCGATGTATATGCGGGAGCAAAGAAACCCAACTATCCTAAGATTGATTCTATTTCTTTTGATGTCACAAAAAAAGCATATCCGTATCTGCTCAAAGATGTAGCGCAGGATATTCTTAAAGACGTGCGTAACCCTGAAGAAGCTTTTTATGAGTCCCTGTGGACAGCTGTTCGGCTATTAGAAGTCAATGAACGTTGGGATGCCGCACAATTGGAACCGTTGATACAGCTGGAAAATAAGAAAGCTTATGATGCGATCCGACAAACAGACTTTGAACGCTATCCTTATAGTCTGCTTCTGACATTAGGAGCCGGACCGGAGGTGTATGATCAACCTATCAGTCCTGGTGGTATGCTGCGTTGCCGGATGGCTGCCCGGAGTTATTTTCAGGGACTTGCACCTTTCATTGTAGTTTCCGGCGGACGTGTACATCCTTACAAAACTCCCTACATAGAAGCTATAGAGATGAAAAAGTATCTGATGCAGGCATTGAATGTCCCGGAAGAAGCTATTCTTATTGATCCGCATGCCAGACATACAACCACTAATATGCGCAATACAGCTCGCATCTTACTACATTATGGATTTCCGGCAGACAAATACGCAATCGTTAACAGCAGCATACCTCATATCGACGCGGTGGAGAAGATGGCTGACCGTTGCGTAAGAGAACTGGGATATGTACCCTATGTATTAGGTAAGCGAATCAGTGAAGTCATTATTGAATTCAAACCACGTGAAGAGGCCTTGACTATTGATCCGGATGAACCTATGGATCCCTGAAAGTTATGCAGCATGATGTAGCAGTTTTTTGCCAAAGAAGTTATTAACTATTAAAAATTAAAAGTATTTTGCAGGTCTTGATCGACCTGCTTTTTGTATCTATGAAAAATTTTATTCGCCTGTTTTCCATTTGTATGTTGCTGATGCTAAGTTCGCAGCCATTTGTACACGCTCAATCCAAAGCATCGCTTACAAATGTGTTTTTGGGCTCTTCCGGAGACCACGGACAAATGTCACCTGCAGCATCAGCTGCTTTTCATCAGATGAGTATTGCTCCACAGACCTATCCGACCTTGCATATGGGGTATGAGCATCTTGCAAAAGAGATACTGGGGTTCACACATAACAGATTTGAAGGAGTAGGCTGTAAGGGAAGTGGCGGGCTGATTCTGGTCAAACCTTTTCTTGGGGAGCAGGATGATCATCAACCGTTGTTAAAAGTGATTGAGCAGGCCGGCCCCGGATTTTATGAAATCGGATTAAGTAATACTATCAAAGCAGCTTTTGCTGTTGATAATAACTTTGGCATTCATGAGTATAGTTTTCCAAAAGGGAAGAAAGGATTTCATTTAGATCTTGCTCATGCTTTCAATAATGCTTTTGTATCCAACACCTATCAAATCGGTTTGGACGGAATACTCCAGGGTTCGGTCAGAGCACGTACAACATGTGGAGTAGGGATTTATACGATCCATTATGCTATTAAAGTTTCCTCAGCCGGTACCTGGCAGGGGAAAGGGGATCAGTTAACCCTTCATCTGGAAGAAAACAGCGAAAAAGTAACCCTTCAGATTGCTTTTTCTGCAGTCAGTATACAAAAAGCATCCGAGACGCTTAAACGTAATACAGGCCGTTCATACAGTGATGTCAGGAATGCCTCTTTTCAACAGTGGGATACCTACCTCTCCGGTATCGAAGTAAAAGGTGATCCTGAAAGAGAAAAACTATTTTATTCCTTATTTTATCGTACCCTGCAGTCTCCTTATCAAATCTCTGAGGCAGACGGACAGTATTCCGGTACCGATGGAAAGATTCACTCGGCTAAAGGAAAACGTTATCATGGCTGGGCTATATGGGATAATTATAAAACACAACTGCCTTTATTAGAGTTGCTTTATCCACAATTGTATCAGGATGTGGTCTCATCCATTTCTGACCTGTACCGATACGGTAAATTTGACTTTGCCGGCCCAAATGAACCTGCCAATTCAGTTCGTACCGAACATGCGGCAATAGTGCTGCTGGATGCCAGGAATAAAGGATACGATATCCATTTTGATGCTATAAAAGATTCATTGGTGAGCGATACAGCCCGGTTTGATTTCTCAAAACCGGATAAAGCTTTAGAAGCAGCTTACGATATGTGGGCTATGGCACAGCTTTTTGATAAAAAGGGGACACATTATGCACAGAGAGCCAGTAGTTATAAAACTGTCTGGCAGAAAGAATTCAAAGATTTATCCCGAAATGATGTAGATCGTATGTCTGCAAGAAATATGTATCAGGGAACGATCAGACAGTACCGTTGGAATGTACCTTTTGATATTGGGGGACTGGTAGATCTGGCCGGAGGAAAAAAGGCATTTACAAATCAACTGGATGAATTCTATGATCGGCATTATTTTAACAGAGCCAATGAACCGGATATGCAGTCTCCTACGTTGTATTATGCCAGTGAAAAACCCTGGAAATATCAGTCTCTGGTTCATCAGCTAGCCGTAGATACAGTTATCCAATATTACTTCAACGACAACAGCAGAGGAATAGATCCTTTCATAGACCGGATTTATAAAAATGAACCCAAAGCCTATATCCGAACAATGGACGATGATGCCGGTGCTATGTCGGGATGGTTTGCGCTCACAGCCATAGGACTGCATCAACCTGTGATCGGCCATCCGGTATACTATCTCAATGTACCTTTATTTCCGGAAATCAATCTTCACAGAGCAGAGCATACCTTACAGATTAGAGTACATAATTTTGGCGATGAAAATAAATATATCGCAAGGGTAAGACTCAACGGGAAGGATATTCAACGCTTATGGTTATCGCACGAAGAGATTAACCGGGGAGGTCTTTTAGAAATTGATGCCAGTTCCGAACCTTCCGGGTACGGTAGTGAGAATATCTGGATCTCCGGAAAAAATATCCTGCCTTAATCTTAACACAGACACGTCATACCAGTCGAGTCTGTGTTCTTTTTTTATATTCAGAATCCTACTTTATTTCTTATAACTAAGTCTAATCCTCCGGGGATACATTTATGTATCCTTAAAATTATTTTCATAAAAATTTGCGTAGTCAAATGACTACATTTATATTTGTAGTCAAATGGCTTCATATTGAAGTCCTGAGCTTTTACATCGACATTTATATAACTGATAAAATGAACTTAAGAAGAGATGTTTTCCAGGCCGTTGCAGATCCGACAAGAAGAGCAATACTTCTTTTAGTGGCAACGCAGTCTATGACAGCAGGAGCTATTGCTTCCAACTTTGATACCGCCAGGCCTACAGTTTCCAGACATCTGCAGATTCTGACGGAATGTGAACTATTGACATCTGAACAAAACGGAAGAGAGATTACCTACCAGCTGAATCCTTACAAAATGAAGGAGATAGCTGATTTTATTGAACCATTCCGTCAGATGTGGGACGAACGTTTTAATAAACTGGAAGCCATTATGAAACAATATAAAACCAAATAAAATGGAACATAAAACAAAAGTGAGTGCTGAAGATAACAAGCAGGAAATTAGTATCACAAGAACATTTGATCTCCCTGTAGATCTGCTTTTCAAAGCGTATGAAGAGGCACATATTGTTGAACAATGGATGGGGACAAAAGTGTTGAAACTGGAAAGTAAGCCGCATGGCTCATATGCTTTCGAAACCTCTCATAATGGCAATGTGGTCTTTCGTGCAAACGGAACAATTCATGAATTTGTCCCCAATCAACGGATTACACGAACTTTTGAGATGGAAAACAGTCCTTTTCCTGTTCAGCTTGAATACCTTTCATTTGAAAAAATAACAGAAGAGAGTAGCCGGCTTACCATGCAGATTGTTTTTAAATCGGTAGCATACCGGAATCAGTTGCTGCAGATGCCTTTTGCTCAGGGAATTAGTCTTGCACATGACAGGTTGCAAAGTGTATGTAATAAACTTATATAATACGATTATGACGGGAGAAACAAACATTGCAAAATCTTCAGTACTGCAAAAGGTTACATACTGGACAGCTACAGGATTACTGGCCGCAGGAATGCTATCAGGAGGTCTGGCGCAATTATCCGGAGCACAAAAAAGTGCCGAAGGAATAATACATCTGGGTTATCCGGTATACCTGATGTACATTCTGGGTATCTGGAAAATAGCAGGTGTCATCGCTATTTTAATTCCTAAATTTAAGTTGCTTAAAGAATGGGCCTATGCCGGCTTCTTTTTTGCTATGTCCGGAGCAACGCTTTCGCATATTGCTGCGGGAGATAGTTTTTCAGAAGCTATTGCGTCCTTTACCTTTATGCTACTTATCCTTATATCCTGGTATTTCAGACCTGCTGAAAGAAAAATTATGTCAGACAAAATATAAATTGATACTTATGAATACAGCTGCCAACAACTTTTTTGAGCGTAACCAAAAATGGAGTACAGAATTTCATTTACTGCGCGAAATCATCTCTGAAAATACAGACTTGCTGGAAGATTTTAAATGGATGCATCCATGTTATACCTTTAATGGAAAGAATATTGTCCTTATTCATGGGTTCAAAGAATATTGTGCATTATTATTTCATAAAGGTGCTCTGATGACAGATTCGGAACATATTTTAATCCAACAGACAGCAAATGTACAGGCTGCACGACAAATCAGATTCACAAACAGCGAACAGATCACGGAACTGAGAACTGTTATAGCCGATTATATTCGGGAAGCAGTAGAAATTGAACAATCAGGAAAAAAAGTGGAAATGAAAAAAACAGCTGATTATCCTGTGGCAGCTGAATTTCAACAGGCAATGGATGACGATGCAGCACTGGAAAAGGCTTTTCATAATCTGACCCCCGGACGGCAAAAGGGATATTTATTTTATTTTAATCAGGCGAAGCAAGCCTCAACAAGAGAGTCACGGATAGAAAAATACTACCAGCATATTCTGGATGGTAAAGGACTGGATGATGAGTGATCGTATCGTTATCGGTGTTGATCATCATCAGATCTCACTGGTTACCTTTGCAAATTTATTTCTATACTCTATCGGTGTCAGCCCCGTTATCTTTTTAAAAATATCCCGGAAAGCTTTTGTATCGCTGTATCCCACATCATACATCACTTCCGATACATTCTTTCGCGAAGCTTCGAAAAATTTTTTAGCAGCTTCTATTCTGACCCGTTGGATGTATTCGACTGGCGTATTGTTGGTTGCCTCTTTAAACCGTCTTTCAAAGGTCCTGCGCCCCATCCTGCTGAGGTTAGCGAGATCATCAATCGTGATCTTATCTTCATAGTGCTTTTCTACATAATCCTGTACTTTCTGGATATCGGTATCTTCATGATTGCGTTGTCCCCTGAAAATAGCAAACTGAGACTGGCTGTCTCTGCTGATATCCAGAGCAAAATATTTTGCTATTAACACTGCGGTCTCCCTGTCAGAATATTTCTCAACGAGATAGAGAATCAGATTCCACAGACTACTCGCACCGCCACTGCTATAGATATTATCATGTGCTGTTATTACCGCACCGTCTTCGATTTCAACGTCCGGATATTTTTCTTTAAACTCATTGATATATGCCCAGTGTGTAGAGCATTTCTTGCCGGAAAGCAATCCAGTTTCTGCCAGTAAAAAAGCACCTACACAAAGACTTGCAAGACTGGCTCCCTGCGTATGGAGTCTGGTAAAGTAAGGAATAGCCTCTGCATTAGCTGCAATACCTGCATCTATACTGCCAAAAACAGGTGGGATAATCAGCAAATCTGTACGTGTTACATCCCGAAGTAAGCGATTAGTCCTGATACTGTATTCCCCGCTATTAGCCGGTACATATTCCTGTAATCCTACATATTCTACTTCAAATACAGGTTTTTTACCAAATACACTAAGAAATTCATTAGCTGTATGAAAGGTTCTGAATGCCGGGGTGATACCTTCTATTGTACCGTATTGAGGGACGAAAACGGAGATTTGCATGGTTTATTAATTTAGTCAGGTAAAGATACATATAGTTTTTGTCGTAATCTACCCCTAAAGTTGACGTTTTTACAATGTCAGGAATTCCAGAAACTGTCGCAACTTTGTAATAACAATATAAACGATAAATTGAAAGCGATGAAAACACAACCACAAATCACAGTAGAAGCAACAGTCAATGCTCCTGTAGAAATAGTCTGGAAAGCCTGGAATACACCTGAAGATATTATGCAATGGAATGCTGCAGATCCAAGCTGGCACTGCCCGGCCAGCCAAAATGACCTTCGTGTGAATGGTAAGTTCAGTAATAGGATGGAAGCCAGAGATGGAAGCTTTGGCTTCGATTTCGAAGGAACTTATCAACAGGTCGACTTGCATGAAAAAATCAGTTATACCATGTCGGACGGACGTGAAGTCAGTACATTATTCAGCGGTAAGGGAGATACAACAACAATCACAACAACCTTTGATGCAGAAACGGAGAACGATCCCGAGTTTCAGAAACAGGGCTGGCAGGCTATAATAAGCAATTTCAAGAAATATGTAGAATCCACTTATTAGATTTACAGAGGGAATCTTAACTCGCACAAACAACAGTAATGAATACAGTTGCCATTTAAGCGTTAAAAACCAAATTATATACTTATGAAAAAGAACAAAATAATATTCTGGATAACTACCGCCATTCTCATTCTTTGGGAAGGTCTAATGCCACTGGGTACTCTGCTTTTTGCTCCGCAATATGTCAATGCCGGAACAAAGCCATTAGGCTATCCGGATTACTTTGCCTATGCACTTATTATTTGTAAAGTGCTGGGTGTGATAGCAATCTCTCTTCCTGCTATTCCTGTAAAGGTAAAAGAATGGGCATATGCAGGACTTACGTTTAGTCTGATTTTTGCATTTATCAGCCATGCATATGTTGATCAGGTAGTTGCATACATGCTCATGCCATTGGCTGTATTAGCTTTACTCATTCTTTCTTACTGTTATAATCCAAAGATTGTTCATAGCAGAGCTGCAAAATAAGATAGGAATGTAAAATAGCGTTATCAGCTATAATAATTGAATATTTATACTTAAAATCTCAATCAAGATGAAAACGAACACTGTTTCCCTTCATAGGGTAATTAAAGCAAGTCCTGAAAAAGTATTTCGTGCTTTCGCAGATCCGGTTGCACATGCCACCTGGATACCACCTTATGGTTTTCTATGTACTGTCCAGGAAATGGAATTCAAAGTAGGAGGAAAATTCCGTATGACATTTATTAATTTCAGTACTGGTCACGGACATTCCTTTGGTGGTACGTATCAGGAAATTATTTCCAACCAGTTTATCAAGTACAGCGATAAGTTTGATGATCCCAATCTGCCGGGAGAAATGACAACTACAGTTTCATTACGTCAGGTTTCCTGTGGTACAGAGCTTCATATCGAACAGAGTGGTATTCCCGATATGATACCAGTAGAGATGTGCTATCTGGGTTGGCAGGAATCGCTGGACAAAATGATCAGACTTGTGGAACCACAAATACCGGATGCATAATTTAACGACGGATGTTACATCAATCACATAATCTCTTTCAAAGTGGGGTATTTATTTCCTTTGCCGGCAACTGTCAAGAGGCGCTGACTTACTATCAATCTTGTTTTGGTGGGCAGTTGCAATTCCAGATGATGGAACAGCATCTGCACGGATTTGAAAAAGTTCCGGTCATCAGCGGTTCATTGATTTCAGATAGTGTTTCTATTTACGGATCAGACTTAGTCCCGGATGAAGGCCGGCAAACAGGTAATTATCTTGCTGTTTTTCTGTTGTGTAATAATGCTCAATCCCGGACACTGCTTCTGGAAAAGTTGGTGCCAGCTTTCATAAGTTCATGGACAAAAGATGAGGAAACAAAATCGTTGATTGAAGTGACAGACCGATATGATGTGAGATGGTTGCTGGCTGTTTAATCCGGCTGTTAATAAGGTATACACAAAATACTTTCACTAACTAAAAATTCCTTGGCTGGTTCTGATCCTACTTCCGAATCAGCTATTTTTTCATTCTAAGCCGTTTTTCATACATTTGATCATCGGAAGAATCTGATTTTTTGAAAACCAATACCACTAAATCGTAGTATGATCAAAATATATCATAATAATATGTGTAGTAAAAGTAGGGCTGCCCTGGAGTTGCTGAAAGAATATACACCGGAAGTAGAAATACAGGAGTATATAAAGGATGTTCCTGACAAAGAAGAACTCATCAGGCTTTTGGATATGCTTCAACTCAAACCTCTGGAGCTGATCAGACACAATGAAGCTGTATTTGAGGAAAAGTTTAAAGATGCTCTGCATACAGACGAAGAGTGGATTGATATTATGCTGCAATATCCTGTTCTTATAGAGCGGCCTATAGTTGTCAGAAATGGTAAGGCCGTGATTGGTCGTCCCACAGAACGGATAATTGATCTGCTGACAGATGGGGGAGAACGAGACCTAACCTAAAAAATCAAGAGGACAATTCTTACTCTCTGTCTCTTGTCTTAACAGATAATCGGTTGTACCAGTTCACAAATACACCTAACAAGGCAATGGAAACTCCGCAGGTAAAGGCCGATTTTTGTAATACGGCTTTGATAAGCTCTGCATCAGTGTAGGTAGACCAACAGGCGTGCCTGTGCGTAAATTCGACTTTATTTATCCATATCCAAAAAAACAACACAGCTGCCAAAAGAAAGTAATCCATTGTTTTCTGATTCAGCAGGCTCAGTAAGAATACACCTGCAAACTGGATTGGCATATAGAATAAAATCCCATCCAGTAAAGAGCTTGTACCATCAATACAGGATACACCATCCGGCAGGAAAAAGGCCATTTGCATGGAACCGATGATAACAGATACAAGACTGATGAAAAAGGCTCTTCTGGCTTTCATAGGTGTTTAGATGCTTTATTTTATAAAATCTGTTTAATGGCCAAATATATTATAAACAAATGGAAAAAACAGCTGGATGACACTTACTTATTGTTTGAAATCTGATTTTATAGAATAAAAATATAAGTTGTTTATAAATGGGTAGATAGATTATTATTTATGTTTTTTTGTGAAAACTTTCGCATATTTTTGGAGTGTTCACCATATTATGAAAACTCTTGAAGATAAAATATTAAGCTTTAATGACTGGTCAAAACCCTGGACATTTCACGCATTTGTTTTAATGGACAAGGCGTTAAGAGAGGATGAAGTAAATCTGTTTAACAAAATATGGACAGAGGCAGGGGATGGCGAACTATGGAAGAACCAAGATCTGGTTTCAGGATGTAAAGCCAGTCAAACATACATTAAAAAACATTATAATTTAGCTGATAAGGCTGTTGCAAATATAGTCATAGCACTTTCTTATGAATGGAAATAAAAATGTTTGAGGTATGTAAAAAAGTATAGATGGAGATGTATAATATCATTTTTACCTAAGTAAGAGTATGTTTGCATAGTTCATATGAAATAAAGAAAATAATGATTCAGTTAATAAAAGGAGATATTACTAAAATTAAAGTAGATGCCATAGTCAATGCTGCAAATACTTCACTGCTTGGAGGCGGTGGCGTAGACGGAGCTATACATAAGACGGGTGGTAGCGAAATTCTCTACGAATGCCAAAAAATCAGAAATAAACAAGGTGGCTGTAAAGTAGGAGAGGCCGTTATTACTACTGCAGGTAATCTACCCGCTAATTTTGTAATCCATACTGTCGGGCCTGTATGGAATGGCGGCAAGCATAATGAAGAATCATTGCTTATTTCAGCATATAGAAATAGTCTGCTATTGGCAGAAGAAAATAAAGTTCAATCTCTTTCATTTCCAAATATAAGTACAGGTATTTATAAATTTCCGAAGAATCTTGCGGCCTCAATTGCGATACAAACCGTGTCTGAATTTTTAAATAATGCAACTCAAATTGATGAGGTTATTTTTGTGTGTTATGATCAGGAAAACTATGACTTGTACAAAGAGATACTTCATAAAAGATAAGATCCCGGAATTTATTTATGAATAACTTGAAACTGGCAGTGTTTTAAGCAGTACACTGCCTATTATTAACCCGCTAATGAGTCCGCCTACATGAGCTGCATTGTCAATTCCTCCTATCATTCCCCATAATAAGTTTATTCCTACATAGATAATAGCAAAAAACAGCATTCCATAACTTGGCTTTTTACTCTTAACAACATCCCAGATAAGCAGAGCTAGAATGGCACCATACAAACCAAAAATAGCTCCTGAAGCCCCAATACTTGCAGTATTAGAGTACCAGTATATACTTGTAAGACTGGCGCAAATACCTGTCAATATGTATAGCATAAAATATTTTTTCCATCCCAAAAGTGGCTCTAACATAATACTTGCCAATATAAGACCAAACATGTTAAGTATGAGATGGCGAAGGCCTCCGTGTATAAATACACACGTCAATAAACGCCAATATTCACCATGCGTGGTTTCATAACGTCTGTTAGCTCCCCATTTCATGAGTTCATTTGTATCCGGAGACATCATATCTACTCCAAAGAAAATCATTGCAAGAAAAACAATAATATTGAGATCTAATATAATACTGGTTCCGAAATGATCTCCTTTGGGTATCAGATAGCGTAATGCAAATATAAAATCATCTTTTTTATGAGTCGTTGTGCTTTTTAATCTCCTACTTTCCAGTTCACTAAAACCAGGTTTTAATAGACCAATTAGTAAAATAAGCAGACCTATACCAAAAGATCCGAAGATCCAAATAAATTTATTGCCATTCCGATTCTCATATTTTCCCTGTTGAGGTTCTAAAATAATAAAGGAATCATCTATTGGAACACGAATAATTGATGCAATAGCTTTTTGAAAATTTTCTTTAGTATCGGATTTTGGAGTTTTCTCGAAATGATTGAGATTATGAAAATTGTAGGTTTTGATATTATTGACAGATTTTTTGAAAAAATCAGCGTATAGTTTTTCTTTCTTATCCAAACTAAGGCTATTGCTGATTTTTTTAGAGTATTGTATTGCATACCAATGTTTGGGAATTACGGATAAATCAGCATTGGTATAATCCATTATAGGTACAACAAAATAAGCAGTAAAATTCAGGTCCTGATCATACTTTCCTCCTATGTCTGCTTCTACATAAACTCCTGTAAAAGTGGTGTCTATATTGAAATTACCTAATTGATAGTAACGTATATTGTCCGTAGCTGTTATTTCGTTTACACTTGTCGGCCTTTTAATTTTTCCGGTTGATGTTGTGAAATAATTTTGAGTAATGGCTGAAACTGCTGTCATGGTTAACCAGCAAAGCATAATCAAAAATATTTTTCCATCATCTTTATTTCTCTTGTAAATAAGTGGACGGAAGCGCTGTCTTAACCAGAATATAATGGGGATTGCCGGGAGAGTTATTGGGATCCAAAACTCCCATATGCTTTCCTTAATATTAAGCAGTGGAAATTTTATAGTAAAAATCCATCTTCCAAGCAGTAAAATTAAAGTACATGCTATTACGGATATCAGAAATATGGGGATAATATGTTTGAGTTTTTTAATGTAGGAATCCATTCCTGATATAAGGTTGCTTTTCTTAGTTGTTGTTTTTAGTATGTGTATTCCTTTTTATAGAGATTTTGTCATAGAAATTGAGCCACAATAGGATGTTTAATGTTCATAAACTAGAAGGTTTAATTAGGTTTGGTTGTAAAATAATGGTTTTACTAATTTACTATTACGTCTTGAATATTGCAAACAAATCCTTTTCGGCTATGTATATACCTATAAACTTTCGTCTTTATTTGGTTTTAGCTGTTTCTTCAGAGAAAGGGTTTACAACCCTAATGTCTTGATAAGTTCTCTGGCAGCAGCTCCTCCCGCCCGGTTTGCACCGATTGTAGAGGCGGAGGGACCGTAACCTACCAGATGAATCCGGGGTTCTTTTGCAACTTGGGTTGCCAGTCTTCCATCCATCAGGATTCCACCACCGTCCTCTCTTGGAACTACCGGATTCAAGTGCTCCAACGATCCTTTGAAGCCCGTATTCCAAAGTATAACGTCTGCATTTTGTTCTCTCCCGTCTTCCCATTTTACACCGGAAGCCGTTATCTCACTAAACATCGGGAACCGATTCAGTACGCCACGCTTTTCCATGTCCCGAACAGCTTCAGAATAGGGCAATCCGGTTACAGATACCACGGACAGCGGTATCAATCCCTGCCTCACCCGTTCGTCCACCATAGCTACAGCTTCATGTCCGGCAACATCATCGAACGGGCCTTCTCTGAATACCGGAGGGCGGCGTGTAACCCATGTAGTCGAAGTGACTTTAGAGATTTCATCCAGTAGCTGAATGGCAGAAATACCACCACCAACAATAACAACATGCTTGCCCCGGAAGTAATCCGCATTCCTGAAATCTTTAGTATGTAATTGCTCTCCCTTAAATAAATTTTGTCCCGGGTATTCCGGGATATAAGGATTTTCCCAGGTTCCTGTGGCATTTATAATACCCAGGGCAGAAAAAAGCGTGTCAGTTGTATCTATATAAAATCTATTTTCATGCTTATAGACGGTTTCGACCTTTAAAGGGCGATATACCTGCAACCCGAATTCTTTTTCATAGGCATCAAAATAATGCGGAACAGCGACATTAGCCTGTACTTCCTTTTCATCAGTATCCAGCGTTTCTTCAAAAGACATTCCCGGCAGGTCGTGAATCTTATTGACTGTACTCAGTGTAAGTGAGGACCACCTAAATTGCCATGCACCACCCGGATTCGGAGCTTCGTCGAGAATAATAAAATCCCGGCCAATTTCCAGACCCATTTTTTTGAGATGATAAGCTGATGAAAGACCAGCCTGACCGGCACCAATAACAACAATCTTAGTTTTAAAGCGGAGATTTTTTACCATACATATATCGAGATTACCGCCATCCCAGGCCAGGAGCTACATGTTCCAAAAAAGAAGAGAGTACATGTACATTATACTCTACTCCCAATGTATTGGGGATAGTAAGCAAGAGTGTGTCTGCCTCTTGTATGGCCTCATCCTGTGCCAGTTCACGGATAAGCTGATCCGGTTCTGCAGCATAACTTCTGCCGAAAATGGCCCGTTTATCTGCTTCAATCATTCCGATCTTATCGTCTCTTTCAGCTTCATGGCCAAAATAATAACGATCCTGATCATTGACCAGTGCAAATATAGATCTGCTCACCGATACACGTGGTTCGCGCGTATGTCCCGCTTCTTTCCAGGCTTCTTTATATAACCTGATCTGCTCTGCCTGCTGTACATGAAAAGGCTTACCACTTTCATCATATTTAAGAGTGGAGCTTTGAAGAAGCATTCCGTTCTGTGCCGCCCACACAGCTGTGGCATTTGATGCAGCACCCCACCAGATACGATCTCTGAGACCCTCCGAATGAGGCTCTAAGCGTAACAAACCCGGTGGATTTGGAAACATAGGATAGGGGTTGGGCTCAGCAAAACCTTTTCCCTGAAGTCCTTCCAGAAATTCCAGCGCTTTCCTTCGTCCCATATCTGCATCTGTTTCACCCTCAGAAAGTGCATATCCGAAATAACGCCAACCATCGATAACCTGCTCGGGAGAACCTCTGCTGATACCTAACTGTAACCGCCCGCCCGATATCAGATCGGCTGCTCCGGCATCTTCCACCATATACAACGGATTCTCATAGCGCATATCGATCACTCCGGTGCCAATCTCAATTTTGCTGGTTCTGGCTCCGATAGCTGAAAGCAAAGGAAAAGGAGACGCCAGCTGCTTCGCAAAATGATGTACCCTGAAGTAAGCCCCATCTATACCGAGCTCTTCTGCTGCTACTGCCAGATCTATAGACTGCAGAAGGGTATCACTTGCCGTCTGTGTGCTATATGCAGGATGATTGGCCCAGTGACCAAAGGATAAAAAACCTATTTTTTTCATGATTCCACTATGAACGTTGATAAACTATATGTCAAATTTAACAAATGTTATTGTTTTGCAGGTTCTGCAGATTGTCCGTTACATGTAAATAAAAAAACAGTATTTTCTAAAGTAGTCATAAAGATCTGTTAAAAGCTGTTTTTAAACACATTTAAATTTGGATAGATATTTGTACTGTAGCTGCTATTAAAAAATACAGGATAACATATTGTTTTTTCAACATTATCATTCTCCTTTCTATCTTTGCAGCTGAAAAAATCAGGCTTACTGCAGATAGCATCCGGGGTTACAGTATTTGAACAATTTGAGTATGGCCTGATTTTATACAAAAATAATGCATATTAATAAGGGGAGACAAAGCCTGTTTGTAAACCCGAAAAAAAGAACACTTACTATTAGAAACAATACAAAATGAACAAAAGGGGATTATTCATACTCTTAGGGAGTATTTATTTAGGGCTTTGTGCAATATCCTGTGAAAAATCGGCAGATAATAAAGAAGCTGAGCCAACCGGAAATCAGACACAGACTGATAAAAATAAATCTGAAATTAAGACAAATTTAGATAATACACTTATCCTGCAGCTGGTCAATAAGGTTAGAGTAGCAGGCTGTGAATGTACAGACAAAGATACCAAGCAGGTAGACAGAATGCCAGCCGTACCGGCACTCATCTGGAATGAAAAACTGGCCGGCACAGCTGTTAAGCATGCGCAGGATATGGAAACAAGAAATTACTTTTCTCACACAAGTCCCGAAGGAAACACCTTTGGCCAACGGTTGAAAAATAACGGATACAATTACCGTCTGGCGGCAGAGAATATTGCCAGAGGACAGCGTACAGAAGCGGAAGTGGTAGAAGCGTGGTTAAACAGTTATGGTCACTGTAAGAACATTATGCTGGCAGATGTCAAAGAAATGGGAGCAGCCCGTTCACCCGGAGCTGGTTTTTATTGGGTACAATTGTTTGGAACTCAATTACAATAAGAAGAAATCGTACATAGAGATTTCCTGCATAAAGCAGAGAATGTTTAGGATATAATGAACGCGCGAACCCTTTAAGTAGCGCGTTTTTTGTGTTTTATACAAATCGGTTAAAGCTTCTTTACAAACGAATAATAAAAGAAGCACAACGAATTTTGATTGAGCTAAACAACTTTATATAAGAAGTTGTTATTTGCAGTATAAAACTTAAAAAAATATGAAGACTACATTATTTTCAGCAATTATTGCTTTATTGGTATTGACCTCATGTGGCGGTAAATACGATTACGGATATAACGAAAAAATGTCCAGCCTGTTTCTGAATTGTATGGAAAAAGTGGATGAGAGCCACGAAAAGCTCATGAATGGAGAATACAATATCAGCAAAGCAAATAACGAAATCTCTTATGATATGGCATTAAATAGTGTGAAAGGCCTTAGTAGATATACTAACCAAATTAAGGCAGAAGCACAGGAACTGACACATAGTGAGATCGCCAATGAATTTCACGATGCGTCAATCGCTTATATGACAGAAATCGGAGACGGATACGCTCCCTTGCTGGTCAAGTATATAGAAGAGCAGGATTCGGTGTCAAGAGATGCCATCCGTAAGGAGTTGATTCTCAAAAAAGAAAGTATCGATAAAGCTGCAGACAAATCTAAAGAGGTGCAGATCGAATTTCTTAATAAAGCCGGAATCAAAATAAATACAGAAGGGTAAGCGTATCCGATAATTTTCAATGTAAGATGCAGAGATTATTCGCTCAATATGTTTCATGTGCCTGTATAATTTTTATATATACAAGTTGCAAAGACACTCCTGCACAATCAGTCGCTAAAGCTGTACATACAATAGATATGCTGTCTTATCATGTGCCAGACAGTATACGCCCGGAATGGCTGGCAGAAACGTATCATCATGTGATCCCTGTAGAGCAGAAGCATATAGCAAAGTTATCAGGCAATTATCTGCTGGATATTCCTTTGCCGAAAAAGCCTGATGCTACTTATGTATTCTATATGCATGAAAAGATACCTATATCTCTATTCCGCAATCCCCTGAGCTTTTATCCTTCTATCCGGCAATTTATCCTGATTATACCTGAAATCAGATATAATCAGGACATTTTTGGGACTTTTGGAACTAGTGTATATGAAGAACCGCCAACAGCACATTATTATTACCGGATTATACGAAATGCAGATAAGATTCAAATAGACAGTGCCTATCTGACCAGTGGTGCAGAACCAAAGATAACGTATACAAAACCCACGGTTCCTGCTGAGATGACGTCTATATACAGACGTGAAAGCTATGGATCCAGATGTTGTCCGAAAGATCCGATGTGGGATATAATCGGGGAATACCCTGTATTTATAGAACAGTTTGAAAAAAAGTATAAAGTAAAAATTACAGGAACCTACTCACAGATGGAAGGCCTGGAAGGAGAACATACTAACCTGTACACACTTCCTGATCTGACTACAGAACAGCGTCTGCGTTTTATAGTAGAGAAACGGGCGCAGTGGATTGACAAAAGAGAGGAAGTAAAGCTGAAATTTGAACCACAAATCTTTACACCGGAACTGATCGCAATACAAAGAAAATAAAACTAAACGCTAAAACATACACAGGTAATGGAACTAAAAGTATATGATGAAGATGGCATCTTTGCAATAGTAAATAATGATACTTACAGATCTTTTGTACATGAAGACTGGTCACTGGAACAATTACAGTCACACTTTGTCCGGGAAATGAATAACCTACATTGTATTGTATGGAAGGTGAGTGACGAAGGAGGGGATTGGCTTTTGCGAATAATGACTGAACCTTCTTCTCAGAAAAGCTATAAAGAATTCAAAAGAGAGATAGAAGTGACAAACGGAAGGATATATTTCGTTAACTATACAGATCTCACTATGGCTGCTCAGTTTGATGATGAAACATTGCCGCTCAAAAAACAGGCTGATTGGTATATGAATCTGGATAACGGTTATTATGAAATCGAAGTAAGGCAAATGTTTGATCCGGAAGAATACGCAGATGAGCAGGTGATAGAAATAATTCCAACAAGGAAAACAGAAGCCAGTTATATAGAAACAGATAGCGTAATAGGGTGGAATGATTAGAAAAATCCTTTTCATATTCTTGCTGACGGTATACGCTGTCTTACTAATTTTTTATCTGGGACTCGTGGTCCCCGAATATCTGGCCTGTACGAGCTGTATGTATGAGGGAGAAAAGGGTATGGACATATGGGGAAGCGAGGTTGATTGCTCCGGAGAGAACCAAGCTGTGGGAGAAGCATTTTTTCAGCTTCTTTCTATTGTTTTGACGTTATACAGCATTTTGATCATTTTTATAATCTATTGGATGAAACGGTTTAATAAAATCAACAGACAAAAACCTTAATCTATGAAATATATCGGAATACGAATAGTACTGCTGTTGCTGCTGTTACTGGTTATCTATTACGTCAGTGATTATATCCAGGAGCATACGGTTGTCGATGACGGAGATTATAATTTCGAAGGCGTAATCGCTTTTTTTCAGATGACCCTTGCTTTAGCTATTATCAGTCTTGGTCTGTTTATGTACGAAGCCTTTAGGTTTCATAAAAGGAAAGAGAATAAAAAACGAAATGCAAGTCTGATACTAATCAGTTTGATCTTGATTGTATTGATGCTGTTTGCCGGGTACTTTTTTCAGTTTGTTTATTAATTCTCACGTATAATCAGCATTTGCCTTATTATTTTCTGAGTATGTTACAAATAATTATGCAAAGGGTCTTATATTAGAGAGCAGTGTAAACAGGTAATTCGGAATCTTGAATCTGTTCGGAGAAATGAACTGATGAGCTTCAGATATATGTAAAGATAATTTCAAGTAAAAAACAAAATGCAGATACTTCTCATCATTATTGGCGTCATGGTACTCACCTTAGCTTTTCTCTGGAAGATTTCAGGTGTTGGTACAGGAGACGAAACTGTAGCCGAAAATTTTTCTGAAGCACATAATGGTTTTTTGTATACTGAGAAGAGAGATGCTTATATAAAAAAAATCATACGCAGATACCAACAACTAAGATGGGTTATCATCGGAATTATTTTGATTACAGCTTTTATCCCGTTTTTCATAACAGTTTCAGATACACTTAGCTTTAATGGTAAACTGGATCCGGAAAGATACGAGTCCAGAATGAGAGACAGTTATTTATTGCTTATTTGTATGTTAGGAATAGGTTTGTTAACCTGTTTTTTTAGCTGGATGATTTTCAAAAAGACAGTCCAAAACTATATAAAAGTTATAATGGAGCTGGATAACATACATTTTGAAAAAATGATAAGCGTAAATAATTATCTGGGATTGGTCAATCAGTTTATGATGAATGCACCATTTATTATGGGATCGTCTAATCTGTATGTATTTAAGTTAGCCAGAATACTTGTGCTGCCCTGGGCTGAAATCAAGTCCATCAAGACCACAAGTGCTCCACGAAATGGTTATTTTGTTCGAGTAAAAGTCAACGAGAAAACCTGCTTTTTTACGGTAGGAGAACCACAAATGGTTGTAATATTAGAAACTGAAGCATTGAAATACAATCCTGATATTGAAGTTAAAATTTAATTTTCTCCTTTTTAAGAGAGATTCCTGCAGGGCAGAGAGGTTGATATTTGAAGTTTATAGGGTTTAAGAGGTTAATAAATGTGAGTTCAGAACCTCTCCCTAACCCTTCCGACGAGTCGGAACAGGTTCTCCTTAGAAAGGAGAGTGGATGAGTGCTATCTCTAGTTATTCTCTCCTTTTTAAGGAGAGATGCCCGCAGGGCAGAGAGGTTGATATGTGAAGTTGATAGGATTTAAGAAGTTAATAGGGTTTATAAGCTTCACATCTGTTTCAGTTGCTGGTGAGGACACCAGCAAACGCAAATGAGTGGATTTATTATTTGTTTTTGCGTCAGTTGGCGTCCTCGCCAACTGTTTAACATAGTTATTCTCTCCTTTTTAAGGAGAGATGCCCGCAGGGCAGAGAGGTTAATATCTGAAGTTGATAAGGAAAATAGAGTTTAAAAGGTTAGAAAGAAGAAGGAATAATGTTTCATGAACCTAAGATTTATGTACACTATTTACTGCTTCATATCATAGTTTTTCATTATTGAAGAAAAGTATTGAATCATACGTCCGTAATTTTCTATACTGATATATTCATTAGTGCTATGTATACTTTGGCGCTCAGCAGTGTTAATGGAAAAAGGAATAAACCGATACACATTGTCACTTACAATTTCATACTTATAAGCGTCCGTTCCACCTACAGTCAGATAGGGTGTAATCAATACATGAGGATAAATTTCGCGAATAGTTTTTTCCATAACCTCATATGCCTTTGTATTCGTTGCTGAAATTTTAGAAGCCTCCCGTGTATTATCGACTTCTTCTATCTGGACATCGAAACCTTCACAAGCTTTTGCAATATGATTTTTTACCTCAGCGACAGTGTTGCCAGGTAATATTCTGAAATTAACCACAAATTCCACCTGTGGGGATAAAACATTTGTACCGTCACTACCTTCCATCATGGTCAGAGCTGTAGTGGTACGCACAAGTGCATTTGTCGCATTATTTGTGGTAAGTTTACTCAAAAGTACAGATTCCAGTAACCATCGGTTAGCTATGGCCATGCGTGCAGTGAAACTCATATCACCTCCAACATTTGTAAAGAAATCTCCAATCACAGGAGAAATATAAGGTTTCATCTGATTTTCTTCCAGACGTTGCATAATGATCGCAGCTTTGCCTATAGCGCTCTGCAGAGGAGGCATAGAAGAATGACCACCCAGACCGTTGACTTTAATACGGGCAGACAGAAAACCTTTTTCGGCACAGCCTATCAAAGCAATATCTGTATTAACACCTTCTACAGCACCCTTTTGCATAATAATTCCCCCTTCATCATAGACCGCATCAAAATGTAGGCCTTTGCGTTTGAAGTCTGCAGCGATCTCGCTGGCACCCTTACTTCCTCCAACTTCTTCATCACAGCCAAAAGCCAGGTAAATATCCCTTTCAGGTACATATCCATTCTTCATAAGAGCTGTCATACTTTCAAGTAATGCAAAAAGCATACTTTTCATATCCAGTGTGCCTCGGCCATATATGCGCCCATCACTGACAGCTCCGGAAAATGGGGCATAGGACCACTCTTTGGAAATTTCTTCTGTGGCAGGCAGTGGCTTGTCTTTAATATTAAATATTACTGTAGAATCATTGTTTCTGACAGGTGCGTCACCCGGAGGCACTACATCCATATGCGATAAAAACAAAATTGGTTTTAGTGAACTGTTTTTGCCTTTCCAATGGAATACCAGGCCGTATTTATTATTGACTGTATACTGCTCAGTGCCTTTGTGAACTTCAGGATAAGCTTCCTTCAGATAAGCCATAAAGCGCTCAAAAGGTTCAAAATTAAATGTTCCCATAGAACCTGTGGATACCGTCGGGATTCGGATACCCTGAGCAAAACGGTATACTGCCGAATCGCTGACAGGTACAGCGGTTTGCGTATCTGTATCAACTGAAGGCGGAATTTTTCCAAATGGGTAAGTCATTGTTTTGATCACAACTACACCGATAAGAACGACAAGAAGAAAAAAGAGGATAATAAAGAACTTTTTCATAGATCAGAAATTTGGAGAATACAGATGCTATTTACTTCAGGATAAGTCATACAAATGTCTTATCCTAAGAGATAATCGATTATAGCCAAATATAATAAAGTTATTTTATAAAAATTCTCTCTACTGCTTTCCTTGCCAACTGTTTGTATAGTTATTCTCTCCTTTCTAAGGAGAGATGCCCGAAGGGCAGAGAGGTTGATTAGGTGAAGTTGATAAGGTTAATAGAGTTTATAAGGTTTAAGAGCTTATAAATACAAGTTCAGAACCTCACCCTAACCCTCTCCTTTTTAAGGAGAGATGCCCGAAGGGCAGAGAGGTTGATTAGGTGAAGTTTATAAGGTTAGAAATTGATAAAATAAGTTTTGAGTGTAAATAAGTAAAATAATACCCACATTATCAGTGTATTGTCACTTTGTTTTTGTTTTCGATTAATCTTTTATAAATAATATGCAGTCATAAAGAGCAAAGAGTAATCACATACATTAGAAAAACATTAAAGAGGGAGGGTTCCATGAAAAAATTACTTTACATTACATTGCTTATCGGAGGGATCTTCTCTTTCACTCCGTCTCAGGCTCAGGTTCGCATCAATGTCAATATCGGAAATCAGCCCCTTTGGGGACCAGTAGGATACGATTATGTACGTTATTATTATATGCCGGAAATGGATGTATATTATGATGTTGTACATCGTCGCTATACTTATTATCATGGAAACAGATGGGTTACCCGAGGTAGCTTGCCAAGCAAATACCGTCGCTATAATATGTACAGGACATATAAGGTCGTGGTAAATGATCGTAATCCTTGGCACCGTCATAGTCATTATCATGAGCGCTATCACAGATATTCCGGTAATTATAGTCAGGTAAATTTAAGAGATGGGCGAGGCCGTTCGGATCGTCATGACCGGGATCGGTATGATCGTCACGACCGTAAGGATAATCATAAGGGAAATAAGCACCGCAACAAGAATAAAGGACGTCATCATGACTAGTTCAGCTATAAATTTATAGCTTTATTAACAAAGGAATCCCACATCAGGATTCCTTTGTTGTTTTTTGAAACAACTTTTCTTTGAAATTAGATAAGTCAGATTTAATATGTTATTTTTGCGTAACTTTTATTAAAAAGTCTAATATAAAAAATAATATTAAATGCGATTAATTGGAAATGTGGCGGCAGCTTTGGCGCTATCTGTACTTGTTTTAAGTACGCAGTCCTGCGGAAATAATCAGTCTTCTCAAAAAACTTCTACTGTTGAGCATCAGGATTCGGTTGTGAAAAAGGAAGAGCATAGTCCCGAGAAAAAAGATCTTCAGACAAAAAAAGATACATTAACCGTAGATTCGGTTAAGAAAAAAGAACCTGTTGATAAAGCAAAGCTGACTAAGGCACAGCGAGATTCTATTAATGCAAGATTAGACAGTCTTCCAAAGCACATTTACCTGACTTTTGATGACGGACCACTGATCGGAAGTTCAGCAATTGATTCCATTGCTACAGCAAAGAATATCAAAATCAATGTGTTTCTGATCGGTAAACACGCAAATATGAGTAAAAGGCTCAAAAAGGATTATTTGAGATATTATAACAATCCATTGGTTGATTGCTATAACCATAGTTATACGCATGCCAATAATAAATTCAGTGTTTTTTACAGTAATCCGGATCATGCATTTTCGGATTTTGAAAAAAATGAAGCTGATCTGGCTTTGAAATATAAGATTACCCGTATGCCGGGACGTAATATCTGGTATTTTAAAGACAGAAGAAGGATTGATTTGCAGAGTGGAACCAGTACCGCAGATTTGCTTTATGCAAATGGATATGAAATCATGGGATGGGATGTGGAGTGGAAAATCCACGGACTAACAGGACAGCCCGTACAATCTGTTAATGAAATATATCAACGCATGAAAAACAGATTGAAAAAGAAAGATTCATTTACTGCCAATAATGTTGTGCTACTGATGCATGATGATATGTTTCAGAATAGAAAAGGGCAAAAATTGTTGTCTGATCTGATTGACAGTTTAAAGTCTAATCCGAACTACCACTTTGAGCATATGCGCGATTATCCGGTAAAATACTAATAACGGATTATCTGCTTTGAAGAAACAGAGAATAGAAATATGCGCTGCAATGGTGCTGAATCCTGCGAAGCAATTGCTGCTCGTTCGTAAAAAAGGTTCTTTATATTATCAGTTACCTGGCGGTAAAGCAGAAGAAGGAGAGACGTCTGTCAAAACAGTAATCAGAGAAATAGAAGAGGAGACCGGATTAAGAGTATCGGTAGAAGAATTACTTTTTCTGGGCACACATGAAGCTGAGGCTGTGAATGAAGCTAATACAGTAGTAGAAGGACATGTTTTTAAAATTATATTACCTGAAATTAAGGAAATATGTCCACAGGCAGAATTAGAAGAGGCAGTCTGGGTAGATCAGCTTAATTACAAGGAATACAAACTTGCACATCTGGCAGAAGAATTTGTTGTTCCCAGATGGTTACAATTATAAAGAATGTCAAATACATTTCTTTTCTTCAACAAGGTATTGCAACGACCGAAATAAATAATAAAAGCTCCATTAAGGAGCTTTTATTATTTATAGGCTAGATTGTTAATCCAGTTGAGCATTTAATAACCTGGCTACTTTTTTGGGAATATCTGTATTTTCCATTTTGTGTGTGAATAATTCACTTCCGCTTCCAATAGCAAATATCGGGATATAACTTGCCGAATGATTACCGGAACCCCATCCAAGAGTCGATGCATCATTCAGGACTTTTACAGCAAGAGTCGCTAATTTATCGTCAGTAGCATACAGGCTTTTGGATTCCTGTGTTTCATGATTTACAAAACTGCGAAGATAGGTTTCGTGCATATTCTGTTCATCTGCTTTGCTTACTTTGATCGCAGACCATAGTCCGAGTTGATCCGAAAGTAATTGTTTAATCTCCTCCCAGGTAGTTTTAGGATTTGAAATTCTTAATTTAGAAATCTGTGCAGACAATTCGCTTTGTGATTTTTTCTGTAACTCCAGATTTTTAAAAGATAATCTGGAACTGCCCGTTCCAAGTGTCATTCCTCCGGTTTCATGATCAGCTGTAACAATAATAAGCGTTTCTTCCGGATGTTTTTTATAGAAATCAAACGCTTCCTTTACGGCTTCATTAAAATCCAATACTTCTTTTACAGCAGTTGCTCCGTCATTGGAATGACAGGCCCAGTCAATTTTGCCACCTTCTACCATCAGGAAAAATCCATTGTTGTTTTCTTTTGTCAGGGATTCAATTGCTGCTGAGGTAATCTGCTTAAGTGTCAGGTCATTTGTGTTTTGATCAATTGCATATTTTAAGGATACCTGATCATCTCCCTTATTATTGGACAATATTATTTTTCCTGCTTTATTTTTAAGTCCTTCATATTCCTTGTAACCTTCAGCTAATGAATAGCCTCCCTTTTGTAAAATCTGAGTAATGGGAGTTACTTTTTCTTTTTTGAAGTTTTGTTCAGGTTTTAAGAATCCGGAACCTCCGAAAAAGTCGAAATCAGATTTAAGAATATCTTCAGCAATTTCGTAGTACATATCGCGGTCCGGTTGGTTAGCATAGAAGGAAGCTGGTGTTGCATGATCTATACTGACACTTGTCGTGATACCGACTTTCATCCCTCTTTCTTTGGCAAGATAAGCGATGCTTTTCAGTGATTTTGTTTTAGTGCTGTCCATGCCGATGACACCGTTTTTCGTTTTATGACCTACAGCGAGTGCTGTACCTCCTGCTCCGGAGTCTGTTACTCCGTTTGAAGTAGAATAAGAAGTAGCGAAAGATGCAACGGGAAAACTTGTAAATACAAGTGGTGAAATACCAATCCGCCCTTCCCGTTCGGCAAGATACATTTCAGTAAGATTCACTTGATTCAAACCCATTCCATCACCTATCATAAAGAAAATATATTTAGGTTTTTGTTGGGCAAAAGCCAGCTGCAGACTGAGGATGGATAATGCAAATAATAAAGATAGTTTTTTCATGTTA
Organism: Sphingobacterium sp. UBA5789; assembly: GCF_002418355.1. NCBI lineage: Bacteria > Pseudomonadati > Bacteroidota > Sphingobacteriia > Sphingobacteriales > Sphingobacteriaceae > Sphingobacterium > Sphingobacterium sp. UBA5789. Next base: position 41,572 of record NZ_DIDX01000004.1, read on the forward strand.
TGAGTATGTGTATCAGTTTTTAATAAATGGAATACAGTGATCAAAGATAGTGCATTAGTGTTAACGTAATATTAAGTGCGGTCAGGGTTATCTCAAAACAAATTATCCTGCTGATTGTTAATTAGTTTATTAAACAATGGATCAATATTATGGAAAACAATCTCTTAAATAACGCAAAGGCATTCTTCAATGAGGATGTACTTTCAAAGCTATCCGGATCGGTAGGTGTGGATTCTGCTCAACTTAAGCAGGGAACAGATTTAGTCATTCCTGCTTTGTTTTTAGGTTTGCAAAGCGAAAATGAAAGTGGATTAAGTACTATACTGGAGCAAGCTAAGAGTCATTTTGGCAATTTTGATTTTCAGCAATGGTTTAATCCTGAGCGTTCACCCTCATCTGAAGAAACAGCAGAAGACGTAAATAGTCAGCATCCTGAGCATCAGCATCTGTTGCAGCGTATATTTGGAGATAAACTGGAGGCAGTGGTTTCTGCTATTTCCGGATTTATCGGAATTAAATCAGATACCATTCAGAAGCTGCTGAGTTCGGCACTACCTGCAGTATTTGCCAGTCTGACTAATAATGGAAGTAACTGGGATGCGGGTAATATTTCTAATTTACTGAATGAGAATAAAAGTAATTTTGCAGCAGCTCTGCCTGCAGGATTAGGACTGGGAGCTTTTGGTAACCTGTTCTCAGATACAGATATTCAACGTCCGGCTGTAGAGACGCCTATTCCTCCTGCAGATATTCCTGTTGTAGAACCACCTGTGCTCACTGTTCCGCCAGTTAATCCTGAACCGGCCATACATACACAGGAGGCTGTGAGAGAAGTGAAAAAATCAAGCGGGCTATGGTGGGTGCTGATACCGTTGGTACTTGTTGCTCTTTGGTTTTTATTTGGCAGAAGCTGTGCTGGTAATGGAGCTGGTACGGCAGACTCTACTGCTAATGGTCGGGATACATCATCCCAAACGAACCCTGCGGATTCATTAGGGGAATCAGATGGTTTGTCCAGCCGGGAACCGGTAATTTTAAAATTACCTGACGGGCAGGAACTTCGTGCTTATCCGAGAGGAATAGAAGATAATCTGATTAAATTCCTGCAGTCAGACTATAAGGCTCTTCCTGATGATACGCTTAAAAATAAATGGTTTGATTTTGATAATCTGAATTTTGAGACTGGTACCGCTAAGATATTGCCTGCTAGTAGAGATCAGTTGTTAAATTTGGCTGCTATATTAAAAGTATTCCCGGATGCGAAAGTTAAGATCGGTGGGTATACGGACAAGACAGGGGATGAGGCTTTTAACAAAAAGTTGTCATTGGATCGTGCAAATGCCGTAAAAGTATTTTTAGAGGAGCAGGGACTGGGAACACAGGTTGCCGGTACAGAAGGGTACGGGTCTGAAATTGCCCGGTATCCGGCGGAGGCACCTGAGTCTGACAGGATCAAAGACCGCAGGGTTTCTGTAAGTGTTCGTAAATAAGAACTGAAAATTTAATTTTACAATAAGAAGGCTGTCCAAATAATGTGGACAGCCTTTGTTATTTAGAATGCATACACGAGTGCCATAGAGAATTGTCCTGCATTTTTAGTGGGACTCAGATCTTTTTTAACAAACATTTCGTTTTTGCTGTTGTCAAACCGTACTTCTGGTATAAATGAAAAGCCATGATGTCTGAGGTGTCCGCTTAGTGTTGCTGACCATATTTCGTTTTCTTCAATTGCTAATACAGGAGAGTCTTTAGTTTTGAAATATTCACCCCTTACACCAATACCTATGTTTTCATTAATATTTATTCTCGGATAAAGGGCTATTCCGGAATAGCCTGCATCACCTTTCTGATTGTAGTTTGTCGCATTGAGTCCGAGCGTGAAGCGTGGAGAGAAGCTGTAATTTCCAACCAGATCTAATAATGTACCTGAACTGTAGTTCTCTGCTCCACCTACAGAAGATCCGGTAAGAAAATTAAGGTAAAAACTCGAAGCATCATTTGGAATGACGCTGAGTTGTGATCCAAAGTGAGAAACTCCGTTAAAATCCTGATAAACATTCCAGTCGTTAAAAATTCCTACCATCAGGGCCACCTTGTCCGAAAATGTGTAGTTAGCTTTTAATCCGGCATCCTGAAATGGCCCGGCTCCGAAAAGGTAAGAAGTAGAGTAGTGAAAGTTGTTGGATGGGCATATAACCTCATATCCTACAAATGTGCCCATAAATCCGGCAGTCATACTTAATTTCTCCGTCAGATCATAGGATACATACAGGTTTTGGATATGAAAACTATTGTTGTCGTCGCCGGCTTGTCCGTCTCCGTTCAGGATAGATCTGTACTGTCCTCTGGGGCCAAAGGAAAGTTCCCCAACGAAAGAAGCTCGGCCAGTTTTCTTTTTTAGTGCCAGATCTACCATGCCTATGGATACGGAATTATTGTCTTCTGTGAAGTAAGTTTTGATATTAGGCTGATTTTGGAAATCATATTTCCAATAAGTGTCTACCGATCCTGAGATTTCTAACCCTAATAATGTTGTTTTTTCTTCCTGTGCTTTGGTGAAATTTAGAAATAGACAGTAAATAATTGATAAAGTGGTTAATTTTTTCATGTTTTTAGTTTTAAATGGTTGATTTTTTTTAGTTTTTTAAATCTAAAAACCTTGTTTCATCTAATTTCAGTTTAAATAATTGGTGAATTTAATTTTTATTTTGTCCGTTTTGTGGTTTTTCTTTAGATTTTTAGTTGATTTTTTATAAATGTATGAATATTATTTAAAATAATTTGTTGATTTGTAAATATTTGATCATATATTTGTTTTGAATTTAATTTTATACATCAATTTTTATCTGTTTTTCATCTAAAATCATTAATTATTAGCAAAATTTGAATTAAAAACAATTAAAACATTATGAAAAAAACCGTTCCATTGATTATTTTAACAATTTTGGCCATTATAGGCTTGTTAACTCCCTCTATTGATGTAACTAATGTAGCAGATATAAAGATTGATTCGGGAGATACAGCCTGGTTATTGACATCTTCCGCTCTTGTATTGATTATGACACCAGGTTTAGCCTTCTTTTATGGGGGTATGGTGAGTAAGAAGAATGTGATCTCTACGATGATGCAAAGCTTTATCTGTATGTGTATTATTTCGGTACTATGGGTGATTGTAGGATTTAGTCTTGCATTCGGAGATGATATCGGAGGAGTGATCGGTGATCCACGTACTTTTTATATGATGAAGGGAATGCTTGGGAATGTGGCCTGGGGAGCTTTGCCTACTGTTCCACTGGTGTTATTTGCTATGTTTCAACTGAAGTTTGCAATTATCACTCCTGCTTTGATTACAGGTGCTTTCGCAGAACGCGTGCGGTTCAATTCGTTTATGGTATTTATTATTTTGTTCAGTATTTTTATTTATATGCCTTTAGCACATGCAACCTGGCATCCAGAAGGGATACTCGCTAAATTCGGTGTTTTGGATTTTGCTGGTGGTACAGTAGTACACATGTCTGCAGGATGGGCTGCATTAGCTTCTGCTGTATATCTGAAAGGAAGAAAAACACCTACGCATTCTCCTGCTCGTATCAGTTATGTCATATTAGGAACAGCGTTGCTTTGGTTCGGCTGGTTTGGGTTTAATGCCGGCTCTGCTGGTGCTGCAAATGGTCTTGCTGCATATGCATTTGCGACCACGACTACCGCTTCTGCTGTGGCTGCAATAGCCTGGATATTCGTAGATATTATCAGAGGTAAGAAACCGTCTGCAATGGGTGCCTGTATAGGTGCTGTCGTAGGTTTGGTGGCGATTACACCGGCAGCCGGTTTTGTCAGTATTCCGCATTCGATCGTCATTGGACTTGTAGCCGCTTTAGTCAGTAATCTGGTTGTGTTTTTGCGCAGTAAAACCAGTATAGATGATACGCTGGATGTATTTCCTTGTCATGGAGTGGGGGGTATGGTTGGTATGGTACTGACAGGTGTATTTGCAAATAGCAACGTCAACAGCGTGGTGACTGCTAACGGATTGTATTTCGGGGAGACCAGCTTATTCCTGGCGCATGTTGTTGCATTGATAGCCGTTTCCTTGTTTGCATTTTTCGGTTCTCTTTTGCTGATCAAGATCACGGATCTGATAACACCTCTGCGTGTGCATGAAGAAGAGGAAAAATTGGGGCTGGATATTACACAGCACGATGAAGAGTTATAATAAGATATCCCAAACCAATTAACTATAACCCTAAATGTAATGGCACGGCTTAAGCTGTGCCATTTTTTGGTTAAGTACATTTTTTATTGCATTTTTGTCCTCATGAAAGATACGGTCTACGCAACGCTTAAATCTGATTTTGAAAAATTTATGCGCCACTCCATGCATGTATCAGGAGCCTTTGGCTTTGATGTTTTCGGAGATTATGTGACTTCCGTGCTTAACTTTTACGTCGGCAGTTCCGTACTGACACTTGACGAAAAAGTAAATGCTGCATTTTATCTGTGCCAGTTATATAATAAAGGGCTTAAGAATATGATGTCTGTTGCAGATATGAAAGAAATGTCTATTGAGTTTGCGAATGATCCTACCCTTGATTATACCGTTCTCAGCCCAATTTTTGACGGGTATTAATCCTGTGTTGTCCATACTAGTTTGTGGATTTCAAATCCGCTTCGTAATGCAAAATCCAGATAGATTGATTTGATATCGCCGGGGATTGATTTTTCCCGGGATAGAATCCACATGTAATTGAGGTTGTCGCCAAATACCAAAGCATACTTATAATCGGGATCTATTTTCATCACATGATAGCCCGCTGAAAAAGGAGGGAAGAAACTGACCTTGAATGCACCTTCATTCTGGTCGCGCATAAATTTTGCCTTTCCTATGCTTTTCTTCTGTTTCTGCTTGCGCATATCGTAGCCTTCATTTACTACCTGAATGCTACCATCTTCATCAAGACTGTAATTTGCTGTTACATTTTTGAGATTTTTCTCCCACCTAAAGTCCAGTCTGGCTATTTCGTACCATTGTCCAAGGTAACTGTCAAGATTAAAATTTGAGACTCCTCTGATATCCGATTTGACAGGCTTAAATGCCTGGTATAACAAGGTGCCAACAGCGGTGGCGGATAGAAGCAGTAGTGATTTTTTCTTGTCCATAGCGTAACGTTTATATAATTATAACGTCCCGGACTTCGATATGTTTGAATTTTTCAATAGTTTTGAACAAAAATTACAGGGCTTTACATTGTATTCAAGAGAAGAATCTAAACGGATCAAAGAAACATTCTGGACCAAATTTGGTCAATTTATGAGCTTACAACCCAATAGTGAAGGTGCAAAAATTAATTGGATCAATTACCGCACCGGAATCAAGCATCTTTATTTCAGAATGAACGCTGACAAACGAAATGCAGAGATCATGATTGAAATATCACATCCTGATTCGGGCATTCGTCTGCTTATGTATGAGCAATTCGAACAGTACAAAAAACTTTTGCATGGGGTGCTCGGTGAAGAGTGGAATTGGGAAAAAGAGGGTTATGATGCAGACGGAAAAAAAATATCCAGAATTTATACGGAAGTGTCAGGCATTAGCATCTATAATGAAAAAGACTGGCCGGAACTTATTTCTTTTCTAAAACCACGGATAAGTGCTCTTGATGAATTCTGGAATGATGCCCAATATGGTTTTGATTTATTTAAATAGGAGTGCCATATTATCTATATTTTTGCATATAAATTCAATACTATGAAGAAAATAATAAAATTGTTGTTGCTTCTGGCATTTTTTGCTCAGACATCATCGGTGTGGGGTTGGGGAATGACAGGTCACCGTGTCGTTACAGAAATTGCAGAGCGCCACCTGACTAATAAGGCAAAGAAGAATATTGCCAAACTAATCGGAAAGCAACATCTTGCTTACTGGGCAAATTGGCCGGATTTTGTGAAATCAGATCATGCTTTTGATGAGACATCCCCTTTCCATTATATCAATACCGACGGAAACCTGACGAAGGAACAGTTTGCTACCGCGCTGCAGCAGTCACCTGATAATAATATATACAAACAGCTAATTCGTTTGTCTGCTGATTTGAAAGCAAAAGATAAGGGCTTGACAGAAATGCAACAGAATCTTTATTTTCTGATCCATCTGATAGGAGATGCGCATCAGCCTATGCATGTGGGAAGACCAGCAGACCTGGGTGGTAATAAAATTGAAGTGATGTGGTTTGGAAAACCGGATAATATTCATCGTGTATGGGATTCTAATCTGGTAGACTATGAAAAATACAGCTATACTGAATATGCAAATGTTCTTGATATTCATACTAAACAGGAGAATCAAAAGCTGACAGAGGGTGATTTTGCTTCCTGGTTATACGACACGCATATAGTAGCCAATAAAATCTATAAAGATGTGGAGCAGAATTCTAATCTGTCTTATCGTTATATATATGATAATAAATATGTAGTGGAAGATGCTTTGTTAAAGGGCGGACTGCGTCTGGCGAAGGTGCTGAACGAAATTTTTGGGTAAGCTGCCTGAATATTAAAGGAATATAAAAAGGGATGACTTGATTAAGTCATCCCTTTTTTGTGACTTCTCTATCTCTTGGTTATATCTTAGATAAGGTGATTTCCAGTTTTTGGGACTGAATAATCCGGCTGAAAAATTCTTTCAGGTCAAAATATTCTTCAGGCATAAAGAATGGTTTATTGATCTGCGTAGCAACATTGATGTGGAGTTTATTATCCTCCATCTTAGACGTATAAAAATACCTTGCATCTTTATTTGGTAAGGACATAATAACGTTCTTAGGTTTTTCTTTCAGTTGGTACCCTTCAGGTAATTCTATTTCCATAGTAAGAACTTCTTCTATGGTAGAGCCCATGTCGATAGGGTAATTACGCTGCTCCAGATTAAAAGGGTTTTTACTTGTTTTGCCAATAAAAAGCGGATTAAAAAGGAGATCATTCTGATGGGTAGAACAAAAATTGTCTATCTCTATATCAAATGTCTCTACTAAGAAATATTCTGTACTATCTATATGCGTAACATCTGATTTTAAGTAGTTTATTTTGCTGTTATTTTCTTCTAATTTTTCAAAGTATTCTTCGAGTGAGTTATATTCCCGGATCTCTTTTCTCTTGTTATAGGCATCAAAGCCAAGTCTTCTGATCTGTAGATTTCCGGTTAGCTTTCCTTTGTCATTCAGTTTTCCTGAAAAATCATAGTAAACTGTAGATTTTTCTTTTGCTTTGAGTTCCACCCATTCGGATCCGCCTCCTTTTGGAAATAAGCGACCCTGATAGTTGATACAGCGTAGGGGTAGACTGCCAAATGGAATAATGGATTCTGTAGCATCCAGATAATAGACTGTCGAATCGATATTCACCTGCGCGACTACATAATTGAAATCGGAGAGAACAGGAGTTGCAATATTCGGGTAGCCATTGGCACGGGTGGAAAGTATCAGAGGATTGGCGTTAATATCTGCAGCATTTAATGCAGCAATAAGAGCTAAATTAATATCTGCCACGTTTCCGGATCTTTTCTCTAATGCATCTTTTATTCCTTTGTCTGTGAATACTCCATTTGTCTTATCCCATTTTATTTGCTTGTTGATATAACTGTGGATAGCTTTGGCTTTTTCAAGATCTGTTTTTTTGTCTGCTATTACAGATGGTAAAATCGCTTTAAAAAGTCCTTTTTTCTTGATCTGACCACCGAATTCTTCATCTGTATACAGCTGTTTCTCTACGTCTTCCCAGGTTCTGGTGAAATTGTGATTTGCGCCCATCGGGATTCTGTAGCTGGCCAGTTCAAAAGATAAGGAAGACCGCCAGTTGTCTGCCGAAGTCATGTAATCTTCATTGATGAAGGCTGGAATATTTTCCATTCCATAGGTCGTTTTGGAACCGTGTACTTCCCCGATTTCACTACGCATATCCGTGTTGTAATTTTCCTTATTATGCTTGGAAATGCTTAACGACCCTCTCATATTCTGATTATAAATACATATTTCGGGTATTTTGGAAACAAATTCACTGTATACTTTCGGTATATCTTCCTGAAATTTCCATGTTCTGAAATTGTAGAGAAAAGGGGAGTTGATCGTATAACGAAGTTCGATAATCGAGCCTTCCTGAATATTGGGTAAAGTCAGTTTGGTTAGCGCAACGGATTTGGTCGATTTCTCATTAAAGATCTTGCTTTTATCCAGATCGTATTCTGCTATCTTCTCCCCGTTAAGATTATATGTCACTCCTTTAATTGAGGAAATGACTTCTTTTGAGTTTCCGGATGTATATAGAGGTATAGTAAAATCAGCTTTGCTGAACCCTTCTTTAGTGAAAATTTTGGTCTTGATGTGATAGTAGAATTCAAGCATCAGACCTCCTTTTGCAGGATCGATAATGATACTGGCATTTCCGTATTCGCGAAGCACTACTGCATTGGCATTGCTGTCAATTGTGTTTCGGTTAAAGTTTAGGTCTTCCTTAGTAATTTTTCCAAAAGAAAAATCCTGAGCAAATCCTGATATGCTGCATAGCATGAGTGCAGCAACACAAAATATTTTTTGCATGAAAAAAAAGGTCAATAGTTAATAATTCTGTCTTTATTGAGAAGCAGTAAAGATGTGATTTAAACTTTAAATATGCAAGGTTTGAATTAAATTTATTTTATCAAAAATCGATGATAATTGTTTATTATCGAGGGAATGAAATTCGGATAATTGTAAAAGATAAAGCTATAAAACAAAAAAACTTTAACAATCTCTTGTTAAAGCGTCATTCTTTCGGGGTTACTTTTTACTTAATCTTCACCTGAAAGATAATCGTCACCATCAAATGTAAATTCTACTCCATCTGACAGGACCTCTGTTGCAAATAATTCATCTTTAATCATGACCTGTTATTTAAACGTCCTTATTCTATTTATTAATACAAATTTACTGACTCATTATTAATAACGGATAAAGCAAAAATGATCAAATTGTTAAGTATGACAGTAGGTGTTGTTGCTGCGTGCGGAGATAAACTGTTAAATATAAAATTCTGTAGAGTTATTTCTACACAGAATTTCGTATTGTTTTTGTTTGAAAAATGACATATTATTATGTTTGCAACAAATATAAAAACAATGATTGTAGTGTTGACATTTTTTGCAGTGGTGATTGTGACATGTATAGTTTCTATAGGATATTTATTAATAAAGGGGGAGCGGACAGAGCAGAATTAATGCCTTTCTGAGACCCTCCCAACAAGTCTCCTATAGTGTCTTTTCTTTTTAATAGAGTCTCTCTCTTTCTTCTTCTGAAGTATTTTTTTGAATCCCGGTAAGATTGTTATGCAACAAACTTGATACATTCATTTAGGTTTTGTATTTTAGTGTTGTTTTAATCTACCTATCATGATACTACTTTTTATTCTGGGAACAGGATTCATAGCTTGTATTATTTATGCAGCTATCCTGATGTACAGAGATATGAACCATCATAATTTCTGATCATTAAGAATTACCATCATTTATCTGTATAAATTCTTTATAATTGTGGTTGTTTTATTTTACAGCCCTATGCACATTATATCAGTACGCGAAAATCCCGAATATAAAGAGATTGCTATCCGTTTTTTGCAACAGTCATGGCCTGATGTTTCCCCTGTTATTTATGAAGACTGTATCACGCACTGTATAGATGCAGTGCAGGAACTACCGCAGTGGTATTTATTAGAAAAGGATCAGAAGATTATCGGTTGTGCCGGATTGATCACCAATGATTTTATTAGCCGGATGGATCTTTATCCCTGGATATGTGCCATTTATATTGCAGAAGAACATCGGGGACACGCATATGCTACTTTACTTATTGACAGAGTAAAAGAAGATACACGTAAATTTGGTTTCCGGTATCTTAACCTCAGTACCGATCATATTGGTTATTATGAAAAGTATGGATTTCAATATATTGGCCAGGGATATCATCCATGGGAGGAAGAATCCCGGATTTACCAGATTGAGCTGTAGATCCATGATTCCTGTTGTTACTATTATAAAATCGCAATTATTGTAAAAATAACTGCGATTTTTTTTATCAGATAATATACGGGTAATGACAGTCATCTGAAAGAGTGCTTTAGAAAAACTTGCTAACTTTGCTAAAACTGTATGTATTATGCTCATCATTGATTCACCTTCTACTAATGCTTATTTTAATATTGCATCTGAGGAATATCTGTTGTACAAATATCCGAAAGAAGATATTTTTCTGTTATATGTCAATGCGCCCTCCATTATTGTGGGTAAGTTTCAGAATACATTGGCGGAGATTAATCTGGACTATGTCAGAGAGCAGCATATCAAAGTAGTGAGAAGAATGTCCGGTGGTGGTACGGTATATCACGATATGGGAAATCTGAATTTTTCTTTTCATACACTCGTCGGATCAAATGATTTTATGGATTTTTCTCAGTTTACTCAACCTGTAATTGCCTTGTTAAATAAGATGAATGTCCCTGCAAAACTTGAAGGGCGTAATGATTTACTGGTGGATGGGAAGAAGTTTAGTGGGAATGCAAAGCTTTCTAAAAACGGGAAAATAATTCAGCACGGGACGATTTTGATTAATTCTCAGATGAATGTTCTGGTTGAGGCGATAAAGGTAAACCCGCTGAAATTTGTAGATAAAGCGGTTAAATCCAACAGAGCACGAGTGACTAACTTAATTGATTATTTACCTGAAAATACCACTACGGAAGTTCTAAAGCACTTGTTGATTGATGAGATGTTGCAGAATAATCCAGGAGCCAGCGTCTATCAGTTTACAGAGGAAGATATTCAGGGAATTGAAAAGCTGGTAGCAGAGAAGTATAGCACATGGGATTGGAATTATGGTTTCTCTCCTAATTATAATTTTAAAAAATCGATCAAAATACCAGCCGGATTTATCGAACTGCATTTGGATGTAGATAAGGGGGTGATAGAAAAAGTTAAAATATTCGGTGATTTCTTTGCGTCCAAGCCTATTGAGGAACTGGAAGCGGCAATTACTGGCCAGAAGCATGATATTGATCAAATTGAACAATTGTTGTCTTCCACAGATCTTACAGCTTACTTTGGGAGGGTAAGTGTAGCTGAGATTCTGGAACTTTTTAAATAAACTGATCTTGTTGGAATACGGAGAATCTGTTGTTAATTTTTGCTTTTGTTTATATCTTAGAATTATAGCTAAACTCTACGTATGGAAGAGGTATCACCTAATAAGCGGAAACATAAAAAAGTACTAAAAGCGCTTCTTTGTGCATTAGGCATTACAGTAGTGTATGGTATTATCATTTACTTTATACCGAAAGGCGGTCTTGACGGATTGGCCTATCTGTTTTTTACTCCTGTAGTATTTATTTGCGGATTTCTGTTTTATTATATCTTTGATTACTTCAAATCTATACACAAACTGCCGTGGCTATTCTCTGTATCCGGTATCCTGTTGTTTTTGATAATGTATAATTCCGGTGTTTGGAATATGGATATATGGCTTAGAAATCAGTTTCATTCCAACAAACTACCTTCATTATATGCCGGATATCGGGACATTAACCAGCCGCCTTTAAAATTCGGAAGCAGAACGATAAACTTGTTGTATGAAAGCGAGGAAAACATTGATCATTACCTTACGATAAATGATAATCTGATTATCAAAAGAGAAAAGAAGGGAGAGGAAAATTCGGATCATGTATTTGCGAAGTATGAATTTACAAAACTGGATCCTTCGGGGAATATTTCTGATACGTACAGCTACGTACAGAAAAGCTATAAAGATGAAGAATTACTTTTTGAGGGTTATCTGATCAATGCAAATCAAGCTTATTACAAGACATGGCCGCTCGATGGAGACAGTTCCAGAAAAAATATAATCATTCAAAATGAAAATCTCGAATGGGATGAAGGCCGGCAAATAGAACTTTATCGCAGAATACAGGGTGATGCTTCTGTATTTTATACCGATTATGACCATTCCCTGCGCAAGGAAGGTCAGGAAACTATCTATTTTCAAAAAATTGTTTATAAAATAGGGGATGACTGGTTTATCTTTTTCGAGAATCTGAATGAGGATAAAAAAGGATATCCGTATGTGCGGAGCCGGGGAAAAACTATTAACAACATATTTGGCCATCCGGCCGAAAACGGACTCGACTGGGTGGACAATGTCAGTACAAATATAGAGTCACTGTATTTTGAGAAGATAAAATTGACCAGACTAACACATATTATAGGTGGGAATACACCTGCTTCAAAATCGGATGAATGGCTGGGATATCTTTATACTAACCTGATCGTCGGTAAAGATACGCTGAAGTTTAAAGATCAGTTTTATCTGGATGAAGAATGGCAACAGACTCCTGTTACTATAAATGGCCAATTGTTCGGTACATTAAGTAGACCGGATAATGATTTTTTTACGACCTATCTGTATTTCGAAAATAAAAATCTACACTATAAACTGTTTGCCAACAGCCTCCGAAAACTATATATTATTAAATAATAATCCGTCCATACCTTCATTGTAACTATATATTTTAGCTAGCTTATTCAGACAGTATAGGATTATTGTCCTGATAATCAATTGTTAATGGTTTTTGTTTATACTGTCTGCTGTATATTTTAACATAGTACTTTGTTATGCTATGTATTTTGTTTTATATTTGTTTGATGAATGAAGACTTTACTACTAAATGGATATCCCAACTTAAGAAAGGCACCCTGTCTTTTTTAGTGTTAAGTATTCTGAAAGATGAAAAGGAATATTACGGATATGACCTCATCAATGAGATAAAAAGAAGAACCAGTATTGAAATTGCTGAAGGAACACTTTATCCTTTGATGAACAGACTAAAAAAGGAAGAACTGGTAGATTCCAAATGGGTAGAGCAGGACTCCGGTATTCCCAGAAAGTATTACAAGATTACAATTTTGGGATTAAGTACTGCAAACGAAATGAAAACTTATTGGGACAACCTCAATGCAACCTTAAATCAAATATGAAATTTAAAGAGATCGCTTTCAAGGATAAAAATTCAAAACGGATTTATCTGGATTATATCTCCAGAATTCAGCAGGCTACAAAATCGCTTGATAAGACTAATCAACAAGAGATATTGCTGGAGATTAACAGCCACATATACGAAAGTATTGCCGATTCAGTGGCTGTCGAAAAAGGGGAAGTGGAGCGACTGCTGGATGTATTGGAAAACCTGGGTCAACCTGAAACCTTTCTGAAGCCTTTGGTCGCTGAAAAAAAACTGGAAGAAGCAACGAAGTCATTCAATCCTCTCCATATTCTGAAAGCACTTATATTGAATATCGGCAACGGGGTGTCTTATGTGATCTTCACGCTGTTATATTTGCTGCTGTTTGGTTTTATATTCCTCATCGGTGCAAAGCTGGTAGATCCCGAAAATGTTGGCTTTTTCTTCAAACCCAACGAAATTTTTATTCTGGGTTATTACAGAGAAAACGGAATCACTTATCAGCAGTATGAGCAATTAGGTCATTGGTTTATTCCGGCTATGCTGCTGCTGGTGCTTGTTTTTTATGTACTCATAACTTTACTACTTCGATTAAAAAGAACCATTAAATAACTCATTATGTTTAAAAAATCATTAACCTACTTAGCTGTCTTTTGTCTGACGTCTTTTGCATCTGCACAAAAAATAGATACAGAAAAGCTTGATTTGTATATCAAAGCCCTGGAAGATAATAACAAGTTTATGGGAAGTCTCGCAATTGCACAAAATGGTGAAATTGTGTATACTAAATCTGTTGGATATATCGATCTGGAAAATAAGATCAAAGCCAATGAAAATTCAAAATACAGAATTGGTTCCATTTCCAAAACATTTACTACTGTGTTAGTAATGAAAGCGGTGGAAGATAAAAAACTATCTCTTGACCAGACTATTAAAAAGTATTTTCCGGCAATAAAAAATGCAGATAAGATTACTGTTAGACATTTGTTAAATCACAGAAGTGGTATTCATAATTTTACAGACGATACAGATTACCTGACCTGGAATACAAAGGCGATGTCAGAAAAGGATATGCTTGATGTAATTACAAAAGGCGGAAGTGATTTTGAGCCGGATAGTAGGGGGGAGTATAGTAATTCAAATTTTGTGTTGCTGACTTTCATTCTGGAGAAAACGTTCAAAAAGTCGTATGCAGAACTTTTGACCAGCTATATTACTAAGCCACTCGGATTAAGCAATACTTATCTTGGCGGCAAGATTAATGTTAAAAATAATGAGGCTAAATCTTATGATTTTGAAGCGGGTTGGAAACCGGAGTCTGAAACAGATATTTCTATACCACTGGGAGCCGGAGGTATACTGTCAACGCCTTCAGATCTGACAAAATTCAGTGATGCTCTCTTTACTGGAAAACTGTTGAAAAAGGAAAGTGTTGAACTGATGCAAACCATAAAAGACGGTTATGGACTGGGTTTATTTCAGGTACCCTTTTATGATAAAAAAGGATACGGGCATTCGGGTGGTATAGATGGTTTTTCTTCTACATTTTCCCATTTTGAAAGTGGTAATGTAACTTTTGCACTTACGTCAAACGCATCAAACTTTAATAATAATAATATTGCAATTGCAGCACTGAGTGCCGTTTACAATAAGCCTTTTGATATTCCTGATTTCCGGACATATGAAAATAGCACTGAAGATCTGGATGTTTATTTAGGGACTTATGCCTCCACTCAGATCCCGATAAAAATTACCGTTACGAAAAACAATCAAACTCTTATCGCACAGGCTACAGGTCAACCTTCTTTTTCACTGGAAGCGGTAGAAAAACACAAATTTAAGTTTGATCAGGCGGGAATTGTAATGGAGTTTAATCCGGATACTAAAACCTTTGTACTGAAGCAAAGAGGAGGAGAGTTTATTTTTACGAAAGAATAGTAGCGGATAGCTGTAGAATCCCTGATATGATAAAGCCTGAAAGCCAAAGTTTTCAGGCTTTATTAATATATATTAGTTTTCAAAAGGGTAGTTCTTATAACGCTTACAAGCACCAGTTTTAGTGTTAATCTTGATCACATCCATATGTTCTCTGCGGTTTTCCAGTTCTTCAGCAAATACATAGTAACTTCCGTTTGGAGTTACTTCTATACCATAGGAATACATAGAATATAAGGTTTTATTTTCTCTGTTATCCTGAAAGATATTTTCAGCGTCTCTGTTTTTTACAGGTAAACTTCTCGAAAAGGCGTCAAATTCATCCGTAGAAGGGTCAATATAGCTTATCTGCTTCGCCTTCTCCGCATCTACCCATCCGTCCATCCGATCAATAATACCGCTTGAAACGCGGTTATTAATCTTGCAATCTTCACTAAACCGGCAATCGTGTGATCCCAGATAACCGAACATGCCGTACTGGAGATAGGCATAGTGATGGTAATCAGATATATAATATTTGAGATTGTTAGTAGTTGTCAGTACTATCGTGTCTGTTTTGAAGAAATGTTTATATGGGATATTGACTTTCCAGAAAATATCATCATTCTTTTTTGTAAAGTCTGTCCTGATCGTTCTTTCATCTATAAATTTGCCATCTCTTAAAATTTCAAATTTAAGTGTCTTCAACTCATTTGGTTCAAATTTTATGAATCCCAGTGTGGGTTGTTCTGTGATCACTTTTACTGTATCGCACATCTCAGACACTTTTACACGGTCCCGTTCAGCATCCTTCTGCCTGTTTTCTAAAGACCACCATATCCAGGCGATGATCAGCATGATAATAAGAAGAATAACGCCGAAAACAATTAAACAGCCTTTCAGATATTTATTCATATGTCGTTTATCGTTAATAGCTGATTTATAATCTGGTATATATTCTGGACTCAAATGTTACTTTAAAATACTTGACAGGGGCTAACAGATCTATTCTGAAGTTGATATGCCGTGACAACTCCGCCAGAATCTCTTTATTGGGAGTGTCGTTATTCATGGGTCTAAAAGTATAAATCACTTTATTGTCTAATCCTATTACTGTCAGTGTATTAGGTAGTGGATGATTGAGCTTTAATACCTGAATCTGCGAATAGTTTATTTCCTCCTGCTTTCCGTTTTTAAGTTGAATGGTCAGTTTACTTTCATCAAATGAGACGGTAGTTGAAGATTTCAATCTTGCCAGAATTATAAATAACGGTAAAAATACAGGTGTAGCAAAGATCAAGGCCAGACCCAGTGTAGGTCCTGAATACTGATTAATCCACTCGATCACACGGTCATTGCCGGACAATAGCCAAAAGTACAGGATCATGTAAATAGCAAGTGGTAATAATAATATCTTAACCTGCTTGAGGTTTCGTTGATTAAATTCTATCGTTTTCATAGTATAGATGCTTAATTGAATTAAATATAAGTTATTTAACAGCATAATATAACAGCCGCCATAAATTTGTCCGGTTTCATTTAATATTCGCCTGTAATCATGATATATTAATAATCTGTATTATATACCAATGCGAGGAGAACAGCAGAACATGTTGTATTCAGCAATCTATGGCTTAGGACCCTGTTTATAAGGTTTTGTATTCGATTTCCATTATCTCTGTTATCAATAGACAGTTTCAAATCAATCTTTATCTTAGATTTGCAGATGGTATAATCTGACTGCTTCATTATTTCTTTAAGGACAATTATATACATATGAAAGTAACATTTGAAAAGTATAATGCATTGTGGGATACAGCTTTTAAAGCGCTTGAAGCTGAACTGAAGGTTTATTTGAACGAATTTGATGTACAGATTGAACATATTGGCAGTACCTCTGTGAAAGGTTTGTCTGCAAAACCAATCATTGATATTCTGATCGGGTTAAAGAATCCTGAAAACCTGGATAATATTCCTGCGCTGCTGATGGCTAAGGATTACATCTATTATGAAAATTATAATACGGATATGCCGTATAGAAGATTCTTTGTAAAACTGAATCAATCTCCCGGTAAGCTGGGATTGCCTGTGCATATTACCACTTTAGCCAATGTGTCTGAGGAGCTACACAATCACAAATGGCGTCTTGCCCATATTCATATATTACCTTTAGCTTCCGAACACTGGAATCGTCATATCGCATTCAGGGAGTATTTGCGTAATCATGCAGTTGTCAGGGAAGAATATCAAGTGCTTAAAGAAAAGCTGAGTACACAAGAATGGATAGACGGGAATGATTATAATGCGGCTAAAGACTCTTTCATAAAACAGGAAGAGCAGAAAGCTGTACAATGGTACAATGCACCCCAAGGTCAAAAAAGGTGAGTAAAATAACGAAAATATCAGTTCGCCTGATACACAATAAAGCGAACTGATTTCAGATGAAGAATCTAATGATAATCTTTAGTTAAGTTATGCTTTTTATCTGCTTATAAATAGTTTATGCTTGCCCTCTGGATTTCAGTTCTTGCTTTATGTCTTTGACGGTCTTAAAATTCATCATAAGTGTCGGCGACAGTGCAATAGGAATAACGATCAATGCACTGAATCCTTTCGTTAGTGAAATGTAAGTGGCCAAAATCAAAAGCAGAAGCAGCATTCCTGCAAGAATACCTGTTACTGTACTTGTAAGTTTTTGTTTTTTAAGCAATTCTTCATCGCTCATTTCTTTTAGATTTTCTGTTTTCATAGATTGATATAGGGTAATTGTATTAGTTCACTCTCAAATATACATAAGTTTAGGCGGTTCTGTAGAACAGATGCATATTTACTGCTGGTTTGAGAATGTTTTTCGGATTTTGCATGTCAAATTCAGTACCTCACACTGGAGTAATAAAAAGCAGTATTACAGAAATAGAATATACCATCATATTATTTTTCGGAACAGTAACAGCTTTAGTATTTATTGATTAGTTTTGTGTTTCAATTGAATATTTTTATAACATTTCCGTGGCATTAGTATTTAACGATGGACGTCCGGTAGTGAGATTGCGAGCATTTCGTGCTATTGATGATCCACAGACCTGTGAACGTTTTATAGAAGGGCATGCTCATGTCCTGACCGCTATAGGTGTAAAGAAGGTTACATCTTCTAAAAACGACTGGATGTACAATCCTGCTGCTTTCGTTTTGATTGTCGAATCATTAGATGGAGAGAGGGTGTATGGCGGTGTCCGCATTCATGTAGCGGGTGGTAGCGAACCGCTTCCGATAGAGCAGGCAACAGGAGCAATGGATGCAAGTGTATATGGTCTTGTGCATCAATATGCAAAACAGGGAACAGGAGAAGGCTGTGGTTTGTGGAATTCCCGGGAAATTGCAGGATATGGAATTGGAAGTATCTTCCTGACAAGAGCAGGTGCGGCGATCAGTACGCAGGTTGGGATCAAATCCTTATTTGCGCTTTGTGCTCCATATACGGTGAAACTTGCCGAAAGTGTGGGATATCGTATAGATACAACGGTGGGTAACAACGGAACTTTTTATTATCCGAAGCTGGATCTTCTGGCAACAGTGATGATTATGAGAAATCTGGATACACTGACAGAGGCGGATCAGGAAAATAAAGATGCTATTTTATCGCTTCGCGGGAATTCGAATATTGTTCGTGTGGAGACTCTCCGCAATAAGGAGATTGAAATCCACTATCAGATTGATATTCCAAATCTGGATCAGTGGGATCTGCAACAGGTAATTAACAACCTGAAGTATGCCCCAAATGACTATAAACTGGATGATCGAAATTTAAATATATTATAAATGGATAATAAACACTATGGTGCCGGTTATTTGATGGATACGGGCGATTTTCTTAAACAGTTAAAAATTCATTCATATACGCCTTTTGCAAATCTTCCGCAGGGTGTGATTTTAGATTTGGGCTGTGGCACCGGTATGGACGCTATCAACATAGCGGATATGGTAGGAGAGAAGGGCAAGGTTATTGGTATTGACCATGATCAGGCTATGATCGGACATGCCAGAACTACCGTAGGTGAAAGAAAAAACATTGATTTTGTTCAGGGTGGGGTAGATAAGCTTGATTTTGAAGATAATAGTGTTGCAGGAATACGTATGGAGCGTGTTGTTCAGCATTTAACAGAACCGGAAGCCACATTTAAGGAAGTATACCGTGTTTTGAAAGCTGACCATCCTTTTGTTGTTGTAGAAACCATATGGGACAGTCTTAATTTTTACACAGCGCATATCGCAACAGAACAGAAGATCCGTAATTATCTGACCGGACAAAAAGTAAATAACGGATGGGCAGGAAATAAACTGACAGCGGATCTGAATGCAAACGGTTTCAGAAATATCCAGCTGGATACTTTTTGCATGGTTGTCCGTACAAAGGAAGAAGCCAACCGCTACGTATTTCTGGATCTTATACTGGCTGAAATGGTAGACAAAACTGTATTGACAAAAGAAGAATCGGAAGATTTTATAAATAGCTTATTAGCTGCCGATAATAACGGTTATTTTACGGTTTCCATGAACCTTGTTATAACTAAAGCTGTAAAATAAAGCAACTGAGATGAGGCTGTGGATTATCCTGTTATCTTTCTTTGTATTTGCCGGCAATTTTCAATCTTATGCTGAGGTCATCATTAATGATGCTACCCATAGGCTAACTGTTGGAAAGAGTCTCGAACGCTATATGGGCAAAGATGGGGTCTCCTTTGCGGAGATCCGGGCTTCTAAAGATTTTACAGCATTAAACAGCGAGGTGCCTAATCTGGGTATTTCTTCATCTGATATCTGGTTGCGGCTTCCGGTTACAAATCAAGGTCATGCAGCAGATCTTCTACTTGAAATCGCTTATCCTTTACTGGATGAGGTCGAGTTGTTCGTACCTTCTGATTCAGGTGAATATCATTCTATCAAACTGGGGGAGCATCTTATATTTTCAAAACGACAATATAAGATACCGAATTATGTATTTGATATTCATCTTCCGGAAAACAGTTCGAAGGTCTTTTACCTGCGGATCAATAGTACAGAGCAGATTATCTTACCTGTACACATCAGTAATGAGCTTGGCTTTGTAGCACAGGTAAACAGAGATAACCTGGTAAGTGGTATTTATATCGGTATTGTCTTTATTATGGCGATATATAACCTGTTTCTTTTCTTTTCCGTTCGGGAAAGAGATTATCTCTACTATGTACTCTATGTCGTTTCTGCCGGAATCACGCAAATGGGTATAAAAGGGTACAGCTTTCAATATTTATGGCCAGACTGGCCGTCTTTTGCAACAAAAGGACCTATTATTTTCGGATGTCTGTCCGGGCTGAGTGCGTTACTGTTTGCCTATACTTTTCTTCAGTTGAAGAAGAATGCTCCGCATGCAAGGCGCTTTTTCTGTGTATTTATTATCCTTTTCACGATAAGCTTGTTTATGGTGATCTTCGGATGGGAGCAACAGGCATTTCTCTGTATGCAACTCGTTACAGGGGTAGCATCTTTGTACGTGCTTTATATTTCTTATCGCGTCATGATCAATGGTTTCCGTCCGGCAAGATATTTTGTGTTTGGATGGACGATTCTCCTTTTGGGATCAGTCGTTTTTCTTTTAAAAGACTATGGTTTACTTGAATATGATAATTTTACAAGTAATGCTGTACAATTAGCTTCCGTCATAGAGATGGCTCTCCTTTCATTTGGTTTGGCTTACAGTATTAATATCCTGAAAGAAGAAAAGGAAGTATCTCAGGCAAGGGAATTGGCTATTTCTTTGGAGAACGAGCGCCTGATCCGGGAACAGAATATAGTGTTGGAACAGAAAGTAGAAGAACGTACACTGGAATTGACCGAATCCAACGAATCTTTGCAGACAACATTGACCCATCTGAAAGAGACACAGTCACAACTGGTAGAAGCTGAAAAAATGGCTTCCTTAGGGCAGCTTACGGCTGGGGTCGCTCATGAGATCAATAATCCGATCAATTTTGTAACTTCTAACGTGGCACCGCTGAAGCGCGACATCCGGATGATCTGGGAGATGGTAGAGGAAGTTGAACGTCTGGCGTTGTCAGATGAGCTGAGCAATAGTGAAAAACAGGCAAGGATCAAAGCCTATAAACAGGAATTAGATGTAGATTATCTGAAAACAGAAGTTGATTTTCTACTGAAAGGTATGCATGATGGTGCGCACCGTACAGCTGAGATTGTAAAAAGCCTGCGTATATTCTCACGTGTAGATGAAGATACACTCAAATTTGCCGATATAAACGAAGGTTTGGAATCTACGATGGTGATTCTCAATAGTCTGGTAAGAGAAGGTGTTGAAGTCGAAAATAACTACGGTGATTTGCCAAAAATTGAATGTCATGCCGGTAAGCTCAATCAGGTATTTCTAAATATTCTGACAAATGCGATTTATGCAATTAACAAGAAATTTGATAATAAGGCAGGAGGGAAGTTAAAGATTGAGACCGGTATATATGACGACGAATCCTTTATTTACATAAAAATAGCTGATAATGGCATAGGTATTCCAGAAGAAATCCGGGAAAAAATCTTCGAACCATTCTTTACAACTAAAGATGTGGGTGAAGGTACCGGATTGGGAATGTCAATAGCCTACAATACAATTGCTAAACATCACGGTAAGATCCTTGTCGAATCCGAAGTCGGAGAGGGAACAATCTTTACTTTGATTCTTCCGATCCAACAGAATATTTGATTAAAAAGTAAACCTAAATGTCCGATAAATTATCATTAACTTCGCTCATAGGGTTGTTGATGAAATACCATAATAGATAATTATGCAAAGAGAGCTCGTAATATTATATATTGATGATGAGGTGAACAATCTGATTGGCTTTAAAGCTAATTTCAGATATAATTATACTGTTCTCACAGCATCAAATACGACAGAAGCACGGGAGATACTTCTTGCCAATCCTGATATACGTATTATCTTTTGTGATCAGCGTATGCCGGAAGAACTGGGTGTGGACTTCTTACACAGTATAAAGAAAGATTTTCCTAAGCCTATTCGTATTTTATTGACTGCCTACGCTGATATGAATACAGTGATAGATGCGGTGAATAAGGGACATATTTTCAGGTTTGTGCGTAAACCGTGGGTAGAGGAAGATATTATCTCTGCAGTGGAAGAGGCGGATAAGTTTTATATCGCCAATTCGATGCTGGAGATCAAGAATGAAGAACTGCAGAAGGCTTATGACGAACTGGATAAGTTTGCTTACAGCGTGAGCCATGACCTCCGTGATCCGCTGACAGGGGTATTATCAGCGGTGAGACTTGCTTCAGAGTTTGACAGTATCGAGCGTATTCACGAGCTGTTGGGACTGATGGATGATTCCCTGATTAGTCTGGATGCCTATATTGACAGCTTACGTGACTATTATCTGCTAAGAAGAGGAGAGCTGTTTTTATCGGATATAGATTTTAAGGAATTATTCGGAAATATAGCCCAATTCTATAAAATGTATACCCAGAATAAAGAAGTTGCGTTTAAAATCACCGTAGAGCAAGCCCATGTATTCAAAAGTGACAAAGCTATTCTGGAACTGATTCTGCACAATCTGTTATCAAATGCTTTCAAGTATCAGCGCAAGGAAGTAGAGAATAAGGTGGTGAATTTATCTGTTGACGTAACAGAAACAGAGGCAACCATTACCGTTGTGGATAACGGGATCGGAATCTCTTCCGAACATATCAACGATATATTCAAATTATTTTTCAGAGGTAGTGATCAGGCAAAAGGAATGGGATTTGGTCTCTATAATGTACAGAATGCCCTGCTGAAATTAAAGGGTATAATTGATGTACAGTCAGAACTTGGCACCGGAACGACATTTAAGGTTATCATTCCGAGCAAGTAATGTGTCTTCGTATGACTTGTCAGGAAAGCAATTTTTGACGCAGAAGAAATTCCAGTTGTTCGTTGGAAGTTTCCAGCTGTGAATTTGTCTCTATTATTTTCTCCCTTTCATTATAAGCTTCAAAAGCACGTATTATTGTTTGATCCAGCTCTTCTTCACTCCAGGGTTTATTCAGATAATGAAATATTTTTCCTTTATTGACTGCGTCTATGACTGCTGCCATATCGGTATAGCCCGTCAGCAGGATTCGCATAGGATGCGGATCAAGTTTGATAATCTCTTCTAAAAATTCAACTCCTGTCATTTCGGGCATACGCTGATCGGTAATAATAACATTGACAGGATTTTTTTTAACAATTTCTATGGCAGCTGCACCGCTTATAGCCGTATAGACGTCATATTTGAGACGAAAAGTCGCCTTAAAGGAAAGCAAATTATTCTCCTCATCATCCACGTATAATACCGCAATCTTCTTGTTTTCCATTATTTTTCGCTTTTTAGACTGATAAATCACTCAATTCGCCAAATTAAAAAAAACTATTTCAATAATCAAAGAGAAGCTGATGAATATGAAGGAATCTTTACAAACGTTTATTCTATCTTATTCATTCAAATGCGGACTTTTGAGCTTGACTGTGGGAGATATTACTTACAGTTCGGTGTCGCTGTTAACACATCCAGTGACATATCCATCGCTTTTTTAGCCCATTTTTTCATGCCTTCCAGATCAGATTCTTTAAGTGCTTTATTGCCAAAAGTAACTGCATTAAGCGCATAATTTTTTGCATTGGCACAGTTACAGGATGGTATAATCGCATATGCCGATGCCTCTGCCGCTTTGGCGACTCCGTCTTTTAACAAAGGTTTGGCATTTTCAATGGAAGTAGACTGATAGGCTTTTTTGAAGGTCATAAAAGCCAGCTCTGCATACGTGGAAGCCATTTCACAACCCGTAAACCGTGTTTTATTTTCAGCGGTGGCAGATGTGAAAAGTAAAACGCAGATAAGTGTAAGAGAGATTAGTATGTTTTTCATAATTAATATTGCAGGTATGCTTGTTATGTAAAGATATGGAAAAGAACAGATAATATTCTTGATGTCATTAGCTGATTTAGATTAATTTTTCAGACTCCTCTTGATCAACCCTATGACTTTTTTGCCCCAATAAAAAAAATGCCCGAAGTACTATAACTCCGGGCATTTTATTCGGCATATCCTGGCTCTTATTTTTCTATATCTTTCAGGCTATTCATTTTCTTATATTCCAGGAAGCCTTTGATATCTTCAAAATGCTCCCGAACACGCTTATTGCCAAATTCAAAAACTTTTTTTGCCAATCCATCCAGGAAGTCACGATCATGCGATACAAGTATCAATGTACCATCGAAATCCTGTAAAGCATCCTTAATAATATCTTTTGTCTTCATATCAAGATGGTTGGTCGGCTCATCGAGTATCAATACATTCACCGGTTCCAGTAATAATTTGATCATGGCCAGACGTGTTTTCTCACCACCAGAGAGGACTTTCACTTTTTTAGTAGTATCGTCACCGCTAAACATAAATGCACCCAGCAGATCCTTTATTTTGACACGAACATCACCGATAGCAATCTGGTCAATAGTTTCAAAAACGGTCAGCTCCTCATCCAGCAAGGCTGCCTGATTCTGTGCAAAATAGCCTATTTTGGCATTGTGGCCAACTTTCAATGTTCCTTCAAAGTCTATTTCACCCATGATAGCTTTTATCATGGTAGATTTACCCTCACCGTTTTTACCGACGAAGGCTACTTTTTCACCCCTTTCGATTACCATCGATGCTTTCTCGAATACGGTATGATCTCCATACACTTTTGTGAGCTCTTCCACAATGACCGGATACTGACCTGATCGGGGTGATGGCGGGAATTTCAGCCGTAAAGCAGATGTATCCACTTCATCAATTTCAATGATTTCTAATTTCTCCAGCATTTTGACCCGGGACTGTACCTGTAGCGTCTTGGAATAAGTACCTCTGAAGCGATCAATAAATTCCTGATTATCGGCAATAAAACGTTGTTGCTCTTCGTATGCTTTCAACTGATGCAGACGGCGGTCCTTACGTAATTCCAGATAATGGCTGTATTTAGCCTTGTAATCGTATATTTTGCCCATAGTGACTTCTATGGTACGGTTGGTTATATTATCAACGAATGCACGGTCATGGGAGATCACAATAACAGCTTTGGCCGAATTAACCAAAAAGTCCTCCAGCCACTGTATACTTTCAATATCCATGTGGTTAGTCGGCTCATCCAACAGGATCAGGTCCGGCTTTTTCAGAAGAATTTTGGCCAGCTCTATACGCATACGCCATCCTCCGGAGAACTCTGAAGTCTGACGGGTGAAATCTGTACGCTCAAATCCAAGTCCTTTCAGCACTTTTTCAACTTCAGCATCGTAGTTGGTTTCTTCGATCGAATAGAACTTTTCGCTTAATTCAGAGACCCGTTCGATCAGTTTCATATAATCGTCCGTTTCATAATCTGTCCGGATATTCAATTGTTCGTTGAGTGTTTCCAGTTCATCCCGCATGCTGTAGACTTCTTCAAAGGCTTTTGATGTCTCTTCGAATACGGTCATATTATCCTGCGTCAGCAAGTGTTGAGGGAGGTAGGCAATTACGGCATCTTTGGGGCCGCTCACATTACCTGTAGTAGGTTTTCCTACACCAGCTATTATTTTTAATAAGGTGGATTTACCTGCTCCGTTTTTTCCCATAAGGGCGATCTTATCATTTTCATTGATAGAAAAGGATACATCGCTGAAAAGTGTTGTTCCTCCAAAAGATACGGAGATATTATTTACATTGATCACTATATGCTCGTATTAAAATCAGCCGCAAAGATAAGAGAATAAGATGAGTTTGCTGCGTTAAAGCCAGTAGTTTCAGACATAATATCGAGAATTGTGCGGCACATTTGCTTTTTACAGTTCCTGATCTGCAGAATGACTTAATTGTCTTCTCTGATCAGGAAAGAGGGAATCTGACTTACCTGATATTGAATTTCTATTTTTTGACCCCGATAGACCTCCGGCACATTAAATTTTCGCAATAGATTCAGACTGCAGTCATTTAATCTCAAATGCTGATCTTCATAAACCTGAATAGTTGTATCGAGATAGAATTGGAGGTTGGGGTTTTCAGGAATTTGCACTGTTGTATTCGTAAATTGCCAAGCAGGGGAGGACGACATATGAAGAACCTGATCAATATACTTTCTGTCAAATGACATCAGAGAAGAAATCGTTTCTGTGGCTTTTGAAAAATTTTCCTTGACCACCAGATCTACACAAATCTGTTGCGGAATACATATGCAGTCAGAAGGTAGCTGAGATAGGAGATTAAGCATAATACTTACCTGTGGTTCACGATATAGACCATTGTGCATGGTCTCACTGATTAAAATATCTACCTGTTTGTCTTCAGCTTTCCAGGTACTGGCATCACAACAGTGATAAGCACGCACATAAGATTCGAATCCAAAATGGGTAATACATTTTTGCATCTTTTCAAAGCTGATCGGGTTGATCTCCAGTAAAGTAAACTGGATTTCTTCAGGAAGAAACTGCGTCATCACTGGGATCGCCAATGTCGCAAAAGGACCAGTCCCGGCATATAAGATATGTACAGGAGTTTGACGCTCTTTCAGACAGGTGTGAATGGCCTGATATAATCCTTTTATAAAACGTTGCGTTCTCAAAACTTCTTTGCTGCATAATGCAGCCCATAATGGTCCTATGGCATTTCCGGATTCTGTTCCATAATGTTCCCTTAAGGACTCATTATCGCCATTGATCTCAACACTATCAAATAACTGTTGAGATAATCCTGTAATGGCAGGAACAAGGTTGTCGTGGAAATCTAACGGAATAAGAATATCATCTGTACAGGCTTTGAGAATGTGTCTGAGTTCACTCTTGCTTTTCATAAAAAATAGGTGTTTTTGCTAGGTATAGAGCTAAATATGTTGCCAATCTACAAAAAGTAAGCGACATCTCTTATCGGAAATGTCGCTGTATAATTATTTTAATAGGTTTTAAAGCGTATTCTTGGTTTCAATATCCACTATTTCACGACCTTTTTCCTTTAAGTAATACTGTAATAAATCCACATACAGGTTTACACCATTATCCGAATTTGTGAAAATCAATATGCCTTGTTTTATTTCCGGAAGCATAAATACAATTGTCCGTACCCCTTTGTCTGACCCGCCATGCGATAGCGCGTAGGTGCTATCTTTAAAATCGTAAATTTCAAATCCAAGACCAAAGTGTTTTCCTCTTGTAGTCGATACCTGTCTGGAAATCATTTCATCAAATACTTTTTTCGTTAGTCCTTCACCATTCATAACACTGATCATAAATTTACCATAATCTTCTATAGTTGTCATTAAATCATCTGCTGCATTGGGCGTAGTATTCTTTACTACCGGATAACTTTCACCCTTTTCGTTATAGCCTGGAGCTAACCTTGTACTGTCTAAACTTTTGTTCCAGATATATTGTGTATCCGACATTTTTACCGGTTTAAATACAAGTCCATCTGCTAATTGTTGCAATGATTTTCTGAACTTTTTTTCCAAAGCTTTTCGCAGATATTCAAAACCTTCACCTGAATACTGATATTTTGTTCCCGGATCGAATTGGAATCCGAGTTTCTCATTTTCGTTCTCCCAACGCCAATTCGGGAAACCAGTCTGATGGCTCAGTACGTGTCGTGTAGTAAGTTTTTTGTTTCTGGGATCATGGGCAATATCAGGATCTGTCCAGTAGGTATAGAGTGGCTCATCCAGATCCCATTTACCCTGACTCACTAATTTTAATGCTACGATGGCAGTTACCGGCTTTGTCAGGGAAGCAACATTGAAAATTGTGTTTTTCGGTGCAACGACCCCTTCTTTGAGATCACCGTATACTGTTGCCTGTTGAAGTACTCCATTTTCAATTATACCCAGACCCAGGACTGGAACTTTATTATCTTTTATCCACTTTTCAACTAATTTTTTATTGTTAAAAACGGAGGAGTCTGTTTGGGCATAGGAAGCCGTGTTTTTAACCAATATGATGAGTAAAACCAATACTATTCTGGCATATTGCCACATATACGTTGCTGTATTGCTGTTTTTTAAATCTTTCATAATCTTCAGTAAACAGATTAAATATAAGGTGAATTTTCGAACAACAGCATATTTATATTTCCTGATGGTAAGCAGTTTTTTTTCTGCAGAATTGAAGCGTAGATGGAGTGAACGGTTAAATGTCTTTAAAATAATGTATATTGTAAGTATAAAGAAGTATATTGTAAGTATAAAGAAAATTCTGATTATGAATATTAAAGTTGCCGGTTTGGTTTTGCTTGTTTCGCTGACGATCATTAATTGTCAGGCTGAGGGAGATAAAAGGAAAGTAGAAGCTCCGGTTGCAAAACAGATGCCGGAGGATAGAAGGCCTACAGTTGATTCTGTAAAGTTGCAGGAAAAGGCTGAGGAAGCGCTGACCTTTTGTAAGCAGAAGAAATTCAGTACGGACTTTTGTATTCTTATTGATATGAAACTCCATTCCGGTATTAACAGGTTCTTTATCTGGGATTTTAAGAATAAGAGAATCCTGGAAGAATATCTGGTCGGACACGGTTGCGGACTTCATAACTGGTCTTCCGATGAATCCAAAGATAAGGCAGAGTTTAGCAACAAGGACGGAAGCCATCTTTCTTCCCTTGGTAAGTATAAAATCGGGGCAAGAGGGTACAGCAATTGGGGAATAAATATAAAATATATCTTGCACGGTCTTGAAAAAACCAATGATAATGCATTAAAGAGAATAATTGTATTTCATTCGTGGGAAAAAATGAGTGATGAAGAGACCTTTCCGCAGGGGAGTCCAGAAGGTTGGGGCTGCCCTACGGTCTCGAACAAGGCTATGAAAATTATTGATGCCAGATTGAGAGGTGCAAAGAAACCGGTCCTGATGTGGATTTATAACTAATAAGGCTAATTATCTCTCCTGGAATAAGCTTTCCTCAACCGGTTAAAAGGTTGCTCTTCAGCCAACTTACGAAGTTGCCAAACCTGTCTTGAATATTAATTCATACTCCCTTAATGATGTCTTAATTCGTGCAATGTAGTGTTGGAACGACAAATATTGAAATATTATTACATTACGCTTGAAACAATATCATTAATTGTATATATTTATAATGATGATTAATATTCCTTTAAGGAACTTATATTGTAAATTCTTTAATTATATAATTATCAATATTTTAAACTAACTAATAACGGGTTATATACCTTACTTTATTCACACACTAGCTATAATCATTATTTAGTTATTTTATTTAGTTTTTTTTAACACGCTAACTAACAATGTTTTGTTGTTTTTGCCGCAATTGCTTAAGCAGATTTTTGCAGTAAATGCATTATAAACTTTTGTAAGATGTAGAATATGTCAATCAATAGTTTGACATAGATACGCATAACTATTAAAACAATTAACTCCATTTATAAAAAGATTTCAATGAAGTTTTTTCTGAAAACAGAACATAACGATGAAAGAACTGTATTCATCACGGGCAATTTCAATAACTGGAATCCCAGGGACAAGCGCTTTAGTCTTCAGGAGACTGAGGAAGGATACTGTATAGATATTAATGACGAAAACTTGCCATCCGAAATAGAATATAAATTTACCAAAGGCGGCTGGGAAAATGTAGAAATCGATAGTGATGCACAATTCACACCTAACAGGAAAGTGAATAAGGAGGCAAAGGTCGTTGAAGATATTGTGGAAGACTGGCGTCTCAACTGGGCTCCGTTTAAAGAAGAATATTTTCCCAAAATAGAGCTGATCTCCGAAAACTTTTACATTCCTCAACTGAATAAAACCCGTAAAGTATGGGCTCTGCTTCCTTATGACTATGAAACAACAGAAAAAAGTTATCCTGTTCTTTATCTGCAGGATGCTCAAAATCTGTTTAATGAAGAAAGTCCGTTCGGTAACTGGGAGATCGATAGAAAACTTTCACTACTTGCCGAATACGGAATTGGTGATATCATCATTATTGCAGTAGAACACGGTAGTGAATTTCGTATACAGGAATATGTATTTGAAGATGATAATAAGTATGCCGTGAAAGCGGAGGGTAAGAAATATATCCGATTTATAACAGATACACTGAAGTCTTATGTTGATCAACATTTCCGGACGCTGCCAGACCGGGAACATACCGGAATAGGAGGTAGCTCTTTGGGCGCACTTATCAGTATTTATGGTGGTTTTCTATATCCGGAAGTCTATTCGAAGCTGATGTTGTTTTCACCATCATTGTGGCTGAATCCCAATAATAACTTTCCGATGCTCAGCTTCCATCAACCTTATTATACCAAAGTATATGTCTATGGTGGCGAACTGGAAGGATCTGATATGGTCAAGCGCATTAAGCTGTTTAAAACTGCTATGAGCCGATGGGAAGAGAGTAAATCAATAGAATTTGATGTGAAAACCAGTATACATCCGGAAGGAAAACATGAAGAGTTTTACTGGTCTCAGGAATTTCCACAGGCATTGGAATGGCTGTTTTTTGATAAACTGGAAAATCCGATAGAGAGAAAGAAAAGATATACTAAAGAAAAGGAAAATGTCTGAGATGATTCAACATATCTATATCTATTCCGAAGCTTCATGGATAGCACACAAGTCTGCCTATCCCGATGCTATGGATAAGTTCTTTTCGGGCAGGAAAAGTGAAAGTTTCGTGATAGCTTCAGAAAAGGAGGTGACTTTTTTTCTGGGAATCGGCAATTCTTCCTGCTCTGAAAGTGTACTGGTAGACATCGGTCATAAATTCTCCTGCGACAACAGAGAAAAACTATTGCCCGCTTCTACCTATCTGCATCATGACGTACTGGATATAACAGGTCTGGAGAACATATTGCTCGGGTTCTATCTGGGAACTTATCAATATCCTTTTGAAGCGCAGCATCCGATATGGGATGATAAGTTTCAGTGGGAGGGATTGGATGATCAAAAGGCCGGCCTGGCTAAAATAAAAGCCATCTGTGAGGGGCAGTTTATCTGTATGGACTGGTTAAACAAGCCGGCTAACTTTAAACGAACAACTGTGCTGAATGCTTTTTTGAAGGAGAAATCGCAGGAATATAATTTACAGTATACCTCATTTGACAGACAGGATAGTGAAATTCATGGTCTTGGTGCTTTTCTGGCTGTTAATCAGGGAAGCGGTCAGGAAGCATCTTTTACTATTTTGGAATACAGGTGTGGCACAGAGGAAGCTCCTGTCTTAGGGTTGGTCGGAAAGTGTGTCTTATTTGATACGGGAGGAATCTCTATCAAACCTTCTGCAAATCTTCATTATATGAAAAGTGATATGGGAGGTGCTACGGCTGTACTTGGAGTTCTCATTGCTGCGGCTAAGATGAAATTTCCGGTTGATATTATAGCCATACTACCAATAACGGATAATGCGGTCTCCAATCATTCTTACCTGCCAAGTGATGTAGTGACTGCTTATAACGGAAAGACTATAGAGATCCTGGATACAGATGCCGAAGGGCGCCTGACACTTGCTGACGGACTGAGTTATCTGTCAAAAAATTATAATACGGATTATCTGATCGATCTGGCAACACTTACGGGTAGTGCGGTAAGAATGTTTGGCAGTACATGCGGAGCTCTTTTTTCAAACGATCAAACATTACAGGATCAACTGCTCAGGTCCGGACAGAAAACCGGTCAGCGTCTTTGGAATTTACCCTTGTGGGAAGATTGGGAAGAGGAGATTCAATCAGATGTAGCTGATCTTAAAAATATATCCCTTAAACCTGTTGGCGACTGTATTGTAGCCGCCACCTTTCTGAAACATTTTATTAATGAGCATCCCAGATGGGCACATCTGGATATAGCAGCAATGTGCTTCGGAAATGTGGGCTATGCTAAAGAGAAAGCGGCCACAGGATATGGTGTGCGTCTATTACTGGATTTTATGGAAAACTTATAAACCTGATAGTTATGAGAACATTTGTATGCCTTTCCAGCTATTATAAGGGCTATGACTTTATGGATGAATGCAAAAAGCTGGGCAATAAAGTCATCCTGATTACTTCTGAAAGCCTGAAAGACAAAAACTGGCCCTGGCATGCTATTGATGAAGTCTATTACATGCCGGAAACTGAACCTTCCGTCTGGAATTCTGATCACATGATCAAAGGATTCGCTTATCTTATGAAATTCCATGAAATTGATACCGTCATTGCTTTAGATGATTTCGATGTAGAAAAAGCGGCCTTAATCCGGGAAACCTTCCGAATACAGGGGATGGGGCAAACGACTTACCGATATTTCCGGGATAAGCTGGCAATGCGGCAGATGGCAAAAGATGGTGACATTCATATTCCTCCCTTTGTTCCGGTTTTTAATGATGCTGTTATTGCCAAATTCATAGAAGAAAACCCCGCACCCTGGGTGTTGAAGCCCCGCTCGGAAGCCTCAGCCAGCGGAATAAAAAAAATTCACAGTGCAGCCGGATTGTGGCAGGCTATGGAGCAACTTAATGACGACCGGATTCACTTTCTGCTGGAAGTGTTTAAACCGGGAGATGTTTTTCATGTTGATTGTCTCATCTATGACAAAGAAATCAGATTTATTTCCTGCTCTCAGTATTTGTCTCCGCCCATGGCTGTGTCTCATGAAGGAGGAGTTTTCAGAACCAAGACACTTGCAGAAGATTCAGAAGACTTCAAAGCGCTCGAAAAGATAAATCAACAGGTCTTATCAAAATTTGGTATTGTACACGGGACAACACATTCGGAGTTTATAAAAGGAAACGAAGACGGGAAATTTTATTTTCTCGAAACCTCCTGCAGGGTGGGCGGTGCACATATCGCAGATATGGTAGAAGCTGCAACCCATGTTAATCTTTGGAGAGAATGGGTGAAGATTGAAACTGCAGTATTGAATAAATCCAGTTATGAGCTTAGCTATAAAAGAGATTGTTTTGCAGGGCTTATTATAGCTTTGGCAAAAGATAGATATCCTGATATTACGGACTTCCGTACAGCTGAACTCGTTAAATCGCTGGATCTGGAATATCATATCAGCCTTTTGTACCGGTCCGATTCTGCAGATAAAATTAACGAAGTTCTGGATAATGCTGCCGAAAGAATCTATACCCATCATCTGAGTATTCTGCCACCGCAGGCTAAGCCAATTTCCTAATTTAAAAAATCAAAACATGCCAAAAGTAGAATATACAGACTACTATTCCCATATGCTGGGAAGAACTATTAATATACAGGTAACGGGACATTACGGCTACCCCATTATTATGTTTCCTACTTCTCAGGGTAGTTTTGTTCAGAATGCTGATTTTAATCTCAATGCATCCGTGAATTATTTTACTAAAAATGGTAAAGTAAAACTCTTTAATCTGGAAACACTGGATGAGGAAAATTTCTACAACACGCATATTCCTCCACATGAGCGGATAGCCCGTTATGAAAATTATATGCTGTTTCTTTTCCTGGAGTATATTCCTTTTATTCAGAAGACCCACAATGTACATCGTGTAGCTGTTGCCGGATGTAGCTTCGGAGCCTATCATGCTACCAATTTTGCCTTTCGGTTTCCTGATGTAGTATCACATCTGATTGCTATGTCTGGTGCATTTTCCATCCGCAATTTTATGGATGGATTCAGCAGTGACACCGTTTATTTTAATTGCCCTGAAGAATTTATGCAGAACGATGCTTCCTGGAAGTTTGGTCATATGCACATTGTGCTCAGTACCTCTGATCAGGATGTATGTCTGGATAAGAATCTGAGAATGTCAGATATCTTACGATCCAAAGGAATTGATCACTGGTATGATGAAGCCAAATGGATTGATCATGACTGGCCCTTATGGAGGATGGTCTTTCCCAGATTTATAGCCGCTTATTTTTCATAAAAAGGAAAGAAAACACATACAATTAACCTAAAAATATAATATTATGGCAAAGAAAGTTGGAATACTCTTCGGAATGGAAGATACATTTCCGTGGGCATTTATTGATAAAGTAAATGAATTGGGAAAAGGTAAAATAATCGCTGAGCCTGTAAAAATAGACATTTTGGAACAGGGTGCAGATTATGGATATGCTGTTATTATTGACCGTATATCACAGGATGTGCCATTTTACAGAGCCTATCTCAAAAATGCGGCTCTCAATGGCACTTATGTCATCAATAATCCTTTCTGGTGGAGTGCTGATGAAAAGTTCTTCAACAATGCATTAATGAGTAAGTTGGGTATTCCGTTACCCAAGACTGTCTTGCTCCCTTCGCATCAAAGACCTGCAAACACTTCTGAAACATCATTCAGAAACCTCAGCTTTCCACACGATTGGCAGTATATCTTTGATTATGTAGGTTTCCCGGCCTATATGAAACCCCATGACGGAGGCGGTTGGAGAAATGTGTACCGTGTTGAAAATCCTGAAGACTTATGGAAAAAACTTGAAGAGACCAATCAATTGGTGATGATGGTACAGGAGGAGATCATCTTCGAGGACTATTACCGTGTATATTGCTTAGGTAAAAAATATGTTCATATTATGCCTTATGAACCGCGGAATCCTCACCATTTGCGATATGCTGCCCAGTCTCAATATTCCGGAAAACAGCTGAAGGATCTGCTAAAAACTATTCAGGACTATACCATTAAGATGAACCAGGCTTTAGGCTATGATTTCAATACGGTGGAATTTGCAGTACGGGATGGTATACCCTATGCTATTGATTTTTGTAACCCCGCACCTGATGCGGACAAAAACTCGGTGGGTGAGGAAAATTTTGCCTGGATAGTAGAGCATGCAGCTAAACTTGCCATAGAGAAGGCAAAGGAATATACTCCCGGTAACCCGAATATCTCGTGGGGAACATTTGTCAAGGATTCAATCCGATAAGAATACAGGGATTTTTCTCAGAAGGTAAAACCAAAAAATTAACCAAAATGCACAAGTTTACAATAGGTATAGAAGAGGAATATCAGATAATCGATGCGGAGAGCAGAGATCTGGTATCACATGTTTCCAAGATTATTGAAAGCGGAAAGGCTATTTTAAGTGAAAATCTGAAACATGAAATGCACGAATCCATGGTGGAAATGGAAACCGGTATTTGTGAGAATATTCAACATGCACGTGAAGAACTGACAGGACTCCGGCGACAGCTGGTAAAAATAGCCCACGATCAGGGACTCCGGGTTTCAGGAGGTGGGACACACCCGTTTTCCCATTGGAAAGACAACATCATTACCAAAGCGGAACGTTATAACAAAATTGTGAACGATATGGGCGATGTGGCACGATCCAACCTGATATTTGGTCTTCATGTACATATCGGAATTCCTGATCGGGAAGAAGGAATACGAATACAGAATGTGATGCGTTATTTTCTGCCACATGTCTATGCGCTTTCTACCAATTCGCCTTTTTGGGTAGGACGTCTTACTGGTTTTAAATCCTACCGTCAGGAAGTTTTTGCCAAATTTCCCCGAACAGGTATTCCCAGTTACTTTGGCAGTGTGGCTGAATTTGATGCTTATGTCAATCTGATGATCAAAACCGGTACAATAGATAACGCCAAAAAGATATGGTGGGATCTTCGGGTACATCCGTTTTATCCGACCATAGAGTTCAGAATCTGTGATATGCCTTTCACTATTGACGAAACAATATGTCTGGCTGCGATCATGCAATCCTTAGTCGCAAAGATATATAAAATGCACCAGCAGAATATTAGTTTCCGTTCCTATCGCAGATTATTGCTCAGCGAAAATAAATGGAGAGCATCTAAAGACGGAATACATGCTGATCTGATAGATTTTGGTAAAGAAGCAAGTGTCCCTTATGCGATTTTATTAGATGAATTACTGGATTTTATAGATGATGTTGTAGATGGATTAGGTTGCCGTAAGGAAGTTGAATATGCCCGTCAGATTGTCAAAATGGGAACAGGAGCAGACCGGCAGCTATCGGTTTTTCAGGATACGGGAGACATAAAGAAGGTTGTCGATTACATGATCTGCGAAACCGAGAAATCAGTGCTTTGATATTTCCATTAATGAATTAACAGCTTTTTATATCGTTCTACAATAGAAAATTTATATATGATAAATCATGAGGTGAAGATCGCTTTACTCGATATGAACAACAATTACCCCAATCAGGGAATGCGTAATATTAAAGATATATCAGAAGCTTTTAAGGCAGATGCAGATTATGCAGTCTGCATAGAGCTTTTTGATGTCCGTTCCAGATATGAAATGCCGGATATTCAGGATTTTGATATTTTTATCTCCTCCGGTGGTCCCGGAAATCCTCATAAAGAAGGGTATGCCTGGGAAGAAAGCTTTTTGCGTTTTCTGAATGCAATATGGAAACATAATAAAGAAAATGAAGCTAAAAAATACCTGTTTCTAATCTGTCATTCCTTCCAGCTGGCCTGTATTTACTGGGATCTGGCAGAAGTCATACCAAGAAAATCATACTCTTTCGGAGTTATGCCTATTCACAAAACAGAAGATGCGGAACAGGATTTTATGTTGAAGAATCTTCCGGAACCTTTTTATGCTGTAGATTCCAGAGCCTATAAGATTGTCCGTCCTAAGTCTGATCACCTTGATAAATATGGAATGAAGATTACGGCATTGGAAAAGATACGGCCGCATATTGATCTGGAAAGAGCTGTAATGGCTATCCGGTTTTCTGACGAAATATTCGGAACACAGTTTCATCCGGAAGCAGATCCGACAGGATTCATGGAAGCATTAAAGATTGAAAAATACAGAAACAGTATTATCGAAGATCATGGACTGGAGAAATATCAGGAAACTGTTGATCGCATTAATGATCAGGATAAAGTAGTATTAACAAGAAGAGAAATTTTGCCCAGATTTTTAGCATTTGCAGCCAAACAGGTGCTCAAATCTATTTCTCTGGTATAAAAACATAACCGTATGATAGCTCATTTCAGAAAACAATTTAATGAAGCTTTCTCATCAGAGAAGTATCAGCAATTAATAGATATCTGCCAGCAGTATTCGGATACTGATATTGGTTTTAGACTTTCTGAAAGTCCGGTTTTCATTGATAAAGCCTTTCAGGAGAAACTATTTGGTGCTGCTGAATCTATTATTCAGCAGATAGATGCCTTTTCTGCAGAGGAGCTTAGTAAAGCCATACCATCTGGTTCCATTGTGCCGGGAGATGATACACACTGTCATTTTCTGTCTGTTGATTTCGGAATATGCAAAAATAAATCGGGAGAGCTGGAGCCTCAGCTTATTGAACTTCAGGCTTTCCCTTCGCTATTTGGTTTTCAGCGTCAGTACGAAGAGAATCTTCGTACTGTATATCCTTTTCTGGATAATTTCAAAAGGCGTATTCCATTAGATGCATACATAGAAAAGTTGAAAAAGATCGTTGTAGGAGACGAAAATCCCGAAAATGTTATTCTGCTGGAAATATATCCGGAGCAGCAGAAAACAGCCATAGATTTTAAAGTTACGGAAAGTTTTCTGGGTATTAAGACCGTTTGTCTCACTAAACTGATCAAAGAGGGACGTCGACTTTTCTATGAAAACAATGGTGAAAAAATAAGAGTAAACCGTATTTACAATAGGGTGATCTTTGATGAAATAGATCATATTCCGGATCTGAAAACAGATTTTCATTTTACTGATGATGTAGATGTGACATGGGTAACGCACCCGAACTGGTTCTTTAAGGTTTCTAAATTCATTCTGCCTAAGCTAAATCATGCATATGTACCCAAAAGCTATTTTTTGAAGGAGAGCCCTCAAAATCTGGACTATAGCCAGTATGTGTTAAAACCACTTTTTTCTTTTGCCGGGAGCGGTGTAAATATACATCCGACTCAGGAAGATGTTGACAAAATTGAGGATAAAGAGAATTATATCCTGCAACAAAAGGTAAACTATGCTCCGATATTTGAGGATATAAACGGAGAATTCTCTAAAGCTGAAATCAGACTGCTCTTCGGAAAAGCAGAGGGAAGTAGCGAATTAGAGATTTTAGTAAATATTGTAAGGATGACTAAAGCTGAAATGGTAAATGTGAACTTTAATAAAAAGGATGCGATCTGGATAGGGAGTACAATGGCATTTATGGAAAATGATCTTAAATAATGAATAACCTTATTTGGGTATGATATTTGATAAATTTCGAAACAAACAATTAACATTTAATTTAAAATATGAAAAATAAGTTTTTCTTTCTGCTTTCTGTTATTTT
Source organism: Sphingobacterium sp. UBA5789 (assembly GCF_002418355.1). Classification (NCBI taxonomy): domain Bacteria; kingdom Pseudomonadati; phylum Bacteroidota; class Sphingobacteriia; order Sphingobacteriales; family Sphingobacteriaceae; genus Sphingobacterium; species Sphingobacterium sp. UBA5789. Next base: position 79,780 of record NZ_DIDX01000004.1, read on the forward strand.
TGTCTTAGCTCTGTCTGTGAGCTGTTCAAAAAGTGATAATAAACCTGATAATGATAATCAGGATGTATTTCTGCGCTGCAAATTCAATGGTAAATTGAAAGAGTTTGCTTTTCATGTGAATGCAAATGATCCGCCATCCGAAAAACTGATTCATTTTGTCGTGGTGGCTGGTAGGGAAAATGATGATATAGCTCGATCACCCGGATTTGGATTTAGTCTGGTACTTCCGGAAGGAGCTCAGGAAAAAACATATGAAGTTGCCGGAGGTTTAGTTCCTGAACTGGATGCGAATTATTTTGTACAAAACTATAACGGCAATACGAACACCGGAACTTCTACCTGGAGTGGGGGACGTACAGAGGGTACTTCGTTTAAACTCACGATTACAAGCTTAAGTGACTGGGGTGTAAAAGGTAAATTCAGTGGCGTGCTGAAAGGAGATGACAACAGTCTGATCACTGTTACTGATGGAGAGTTTTCTGCACCTTATAATTATGGTGGTTAAAACTAGATCCGAAAATCCAATAAAAATTATATATCTTAATGACTTGAAAATAGTCTGATCATATGAGAAATTTTGTATATATCTTCATCTTTTTTCTTGTCTTTTTTGCAGTAAGTTATCTGCTGTCCTATTTCTGGGATGATAGTGTCGATCTAAAATGGATACTTATCAGCAGTTGCTTGTCTTCAGCTTTAACGCTTGTCTTTTTGCTGGTAGAGAGGAAAAAAGGATATTCCGGTGATCATGATTGATTATTATCTTTTATAGTTGTTAACTATATTTAATACAGTGATTTGTATAAAAAAAGCGTGGCTTTAAGCCTCGCTTTTTTTTATATACTGATTTTTATTTTTGGAGGACTTTCAAATGAAGTGTCACTCTTCTCAGATAAGATGGTGTTTTATAATCCTGACTCATGGTGAGGGTCGAATCTGATACTTGGTATGCGAAAGAAGATTTTTCCTCTCCTATATTCATGTGTATCGAATCTCCCGATAAAGTGTAAGATCCGTTCCCATCGACTGAATTGAATTTACCATCCACAAGAAAGTGTATAGTGTCCTTTTCAGACCTTGAATAATCAGTTCTGCCCCTGAGACTGTCATTTCTACTGTGGTCAGGATTCAGATACGTAATTTCTTCCGAAACGATCTTCCATTTTTTTTGTATACCGGGTTTCTGGTGTACAATGTGGCTATTACTATGCGGGAGAAAAGATAAGTGGAAAAGAAGTAAAAAATACGGCGTTAAAGTCATTTCTGTTTTTCCATAGGAATTAACAAAAACTGTTCCGTTTACCGGATTGCTTTTTCTCATCACATCTTTATAAATGAGCAACTGTGCTATTTCCTTCTGAAGTCTTTTGTAAGGTGTAAGAAGTAGTGTAAATAAAAAAGCGGGACATTAATCCCGCTGATTATTTTACATAAATAAACCTCGCATCTTCTGATTTATTATTTTGAAGAATCTAGAATCGTTTTAATCTCTAATAACTTTATCCATAATGGACATTTTTCTAGCTCTACTCCCCAATCCTCAATGTATTCAAAACATACATTGATAAAACCTTTAACGTCACGTATATGAACGTTATTCGGCAACATTATTTCATACGGTATTTTATGCGATTCGAAATATGTTTTTAGCTCTCTGATTTCCAAACTTTGAAAGCCCATAATTGCTTAACATCTAGAAACTTACTTTGTTTGTGCCAGTTAGATTTATTTCTGCCCGGCAGGTGTAAAGCTTAGTCGCCTGATATCATAACGGGGATTTGTATTATTTATTTCATGTCTAATCTGTTACATGTTTACATCATAGTAAATTGTGGTCGAAAAATCGGACGGTTTTAACCATAGAATCGTTTTGATTTTGTTATCACCCACCCAAAATCCCAGACTGTAATCTGCATTTAATGGAATTACAAAAGGTTTTGTGTTAGCATTGGGATTTTCTGATTTTATAGAAGGGCTCTTTACTTCCAGAGAGGGAAGTTTTTCTTTATCAATTGTTTGGACGATTGTGCTCCTTAGATTCGTCAGATTATTAATAATCTTTTCTTTTTTAGCAGGATCAATGCCTTGAGTAAAGTAGTGGTCTAAAAATGTATCAGGAATAGTTTCTGTTTCATAAATATCCTTTAAAAATGATTTTATAAGTTTTTCATTATTTTCCTGAGCAAAAGAACATGTGTACCCCAGTATCAGGATTAAGAAGAGGAGGAGTGATTTAGTCATATTATAAATTTTTATGGCGTCTCTTCAATAGATCAAGTCTGGATTGTACATTAACTTGCCCATTATAGTACACAGCATTGTTTTTAAAATATTAGGAATCGAATCGTTGTTTTACTTTGTTGTAATATAATAAAAAAGCTTGGTTATATCTGTTTATTTAAACTTTTTATGAAAACAAAATACCGTCATAGTGATGTTACTCAGGACCATATCTAAAACATTAAAATTGCAAAAATCAAACTTATTTTATATTATTTTCCTACTATTGTAGTACATAAACAAATTTTGATATTTCCTATGTTGTTTAATGTCCCGTATTTTTTCATGCGGTTCTGTAATTTAAATGGACAAATATAAAGTTTTGACTGATAGTGATCTTGTTTCTTTGCTCAAGCAAAGGGATCGGGAGGCGTTTGCCGAAATTTACGATCGATACAGCATGATGATCTATTATAAGGTCAACCAAATGCTTCGTGATGAGAATGCTGCTAAAGATCTCGTACAGGATCTATTTACCTCAATCTGGGAGAAGTCAGATCTCATCAGAGATAATGTCGGTATTTCTTCCTACTTATATGTCGCCTCGCGCAACAGAGTACTGAACTATATCCAAAGGGGAAAAACAAAGAGCGATTATTTGGCTGAAATCGGGAAGTATAGCCTGCAAGTAAGCGATGAAACACTTGAAATGTTAGATGAAAAGGATCTCATGCTTTTGATCACAGATGAAATCGCAAAACTACCAACGAAGATGCGGGAGGTGTTTGAATTAAGCAGATTGGAAGATCTGTCACACCGCGAAATTGCAGAAAGACTCAATGTGAGCGAATCCACAGTGAAAAAACAAGTACAGAATGCGCTTAAAATTCTAAAAGTCAGACTCTCCGATTATCATTCTCTGGGGGTCTTGCTGTTGGTCTTTATGCGAGGTAGCTAAGCCTCTAATATTTTCCATATCCTTATTATTAACAAACTTTTATTTTTTTTTAATTCTTCTACTCCCAAAGCTTTTCTTAACTGTATAATATTAGTAAACGGTTATAAATCTTCATTTCGACTATGGAAAAGGAACTTGGAGCACAACTTGTGAAAAAATATCTTTCGGGCACAGCAACACATAAAGAAAGACGTGTTGTCGAAGAATGGTATGCTTTCAGCCGTATGGGAGAATCTGCAATTGATTCCCCGGAAGATTTTATACGGATAAAGTCGGAGATGTGGAATGCAATTAACCAACAACCACAGCGTCCTGTAAAAATGTTGCCAAAGCGACGTTGGATTGCTTATGCAGCCGCTATCTTAATCATTATTGGGAGTATTGGAATTTATAAAATATATGAAAAACAACAGGTGTACACGGTAGACGAATACGCTGGTCCGGAAATTAAGGCAGGGGAGTCCGGAGCAACTCTGACGATGTCGGACGGTTCGGTGATAGATCTATCTAACGCTAAAGTGGGGCAACTCTTGACTAAACAAGGGATAACAATTTCTAAGAATGCGGAGGGAGTGGTTGTTTACAGCCCGAATACTGTAATAAAAAATGAAGACGAAGCCATCAACAATATCATTACAACAAGAAATGGTGAAACCTACCAGATTGTTTTGCCGGATGGTTCCAAAGTCTGGCTTAATGCGGGATCCAGTCTGACCTTTGGTTCTGATCTTGGGAATGGTAAAAAACGTATTGTTAAGCTAGTAGGTGAGGGCTATTTTGAGATTAGTAAGAACCATAGTCCGTTTATTGTTGCGACAGCATCGCAACAGGTGCGCGTTCTCGGAACCCATTTTAACGTCAATGCATATTCAGAATCGAAAGGACTTGTCCGGACTACACTTGTGGAGGGTCGGGTCAATGTGGTAACAGCCAAAGGTGAGCAGACGATCAGACCCGGTGAACAGGCCGTTAACCGGCTCGGTAATATTGACGTTCACGAGCAAGATACCGAAGATATACTTGCCTGGAAAAATGGATATTTTAAAATCGATGGGGAACTTTCCGAAGTCATGTTATCCCTGGGACATTGGTACAATATGGAAGTACAATTTACGGAAAATACGACCAAAGAACTGAAGTTATGGGGATTCATCTCCAGGTCAAATGACCTGATCACAACGTTACGACAAATTGAGAGAACAAATAAGGTGAAATTTAAAATTAAAGAAAGGACAATTATAGTGACCAATTAAAATTTTATTATGAGTTCTGTAAAGACCGCAAGGTGTCCTACCACCTCGCGGATATGTGGAAAAATGATGCAGGACCTGAAAATGCCATTTAAAGACAAACAACACAAATCAGTTATGAACCATCTAACCAAGACAAAAGTATGAAAAAAAATGCGCTATTGGGTATTTTTTACCACAAGCGGTCATCACCTAAATTATTGTTGATTATGAAATTAATCTTTTTTATCATGACATGTTTATTAATGCATACCTATGGGGCTACGTATGCGCAGCATGTTACGATATCGGAGCGAAATGCTACTTTGGAACGGGTAGTAAAACAGATGCGACAGCAGACGGGATATGACTTTTTGTTAGATAAAGATATTTTACAACAACATCGATCGATCAACGTGGAGCTGAAAAATGTAGGCCTTACTCAGGCCTTACAATCCATTGTTAAAGGTCGAAATCTCAGCTTTTCAATTGAGGGTAAATCGGTCGTGATTACGAGCACACATGACGCAAGCTCCAAACAGGTTTCTCTAAACGCTGAAAAAACGGCTAAAAGAAAACCTCCGGAAGAAGCGAGCGATCTTTTTTCCGACTCAAATAATCCGATTGACATCACCGGAAAAGTTGTGGATGAAAATGGCAGGCCATTGCCGGATGCCTCTATTTCTGTGATAGGGGGCACGCATTCCACAAGAACCAATACAAATGGTGAATTTACGCTCAAAGACGTTGACGAAAAAGCAACTTTACTAATATCCTATGTGGGGTTCGAACCAAGGAGGGTATCGGCATCTTCCAATATCGGACAGATCAAGATGCAGAAAGTTGTAGGGGTACTGGAGGAAGTTCAGGTCATCAATACGGGCTATCAGACGATTTCCAAAGAACGTAGTGCCGGATCCTACGCCAAGCCTAATATGACTATTCTCGAAAACCGGACCGGAAGCATGAACATCTTGCAGCGTCTGGATGGTTTAGTAGCTGGTCTGACCGTCAATAATTCGCCCGGTGCAAGCCAAAACCCATTTTTAATCCGAGGACTTTCGACCATTGGTGTGCGTAATAAAAATGGGGGACCCAATGATCCAGCTTATATTGGTACCAATAGAAATCCGCTATATGTTGTAGATGGTATACCTATTGATGATGTTTCGAGTATTAATCCACAGGATGTAGCGGACGTGACCGTTTTGAAAGATGCAACTGCAGCATCCATCTGGGGGGCAAGAGCCTCTAATGGGGTGATTGTCATTACCACAAAAAAGGGCACTCCTGATGGCAAACTGAAGATTACCTATGACGCATTTATCAATTTTCAGGGCAAACCCGATCTGGCTTATTTTAAGACACTGAATAGCCCTGAATTTATCCAGGCCGCTATCGAGACATTTGATCCGGAAATCTATCCCTGGGAAACTGTATTTCCTTATACATCAGGAGGCAGTGGAATAGCACCTCATCAAAGGATTCAGTATGATTTGTCAAGAGGTTTGATCAGCCCGGCAATGGCCAAAGCAAGTTTGGACAGTCTATCCGCATTGGACAACAGGTCTCAGATTAAAGATCTTGCTTATCGAAATGCTTCATTGATGAATCATACGTTATCGATGTCAAAAGGGGGAGATATCTATTCTTTTTACGGGTCAGGTGCTTATACCGGTTTGGTCAGTAATTACCCTGGTGCGAAGGATAACACTTATAAACTAAATCTACGGCAGGATGTACAGATCGGAAAATTTATGCAGGTCAATCTGATCAGTGATCTGACCTATGGCGTTAACAGCAGCAAACGAAATGTGATGGCTGATTACAATTTCTATCCGTATCAATTGCTGCAAGATCATAACGGTGTAAACCTGTCCATACCCTATATGGGTTCGTTAAGTGAAGAAGTCAGAGCTGATTTTGAACAACGAAGCCGTATCAATTTGAATTACAGTCCTTTAGAAGAAGTCAATTATGGTTATAACCGTGGGAGCAATTTCTTGAGCCGTAATGTGCTAAATACAAGTATTAAGTTATGGGATGGGTTAAAATTTGAGGGAACGTATGGGTTCACAAAAGGTACGAGTAAAACCGAGGAGTATGATGATGCCAAAAGTTACCAGGTGAGGAATGAACTCGTGCAATTTACTGTCGCACCTACAGCCCAATCCACCCCAATTTACTACCTACCCACTAGTGGAGGGAAGTACACGATTAGTAATCAGCATAGACAGAGCTGGACGGTCAGGAACTTATTGAGTTATACTAAAAATTGGAATGAGGATGAACATCAATTAACAGCTTTGGCCGGGCAGGAGGTGCAGGAAGCACTGATAAATACAAATGGCAGTACAGTGCGGGGCTATAATGAATTACTACAGACTTATGGTGCCATCGACTATGCTACGCTTGGTATCACAGGAGTAGGAAATCCGGTCATGCCAAATTTTGGTAACCGCAGTCTTTTGAGCAATGATAATTTTCTTCAGAGCGAGCGCTTGACCCGGTTTATTTCCTATTATGCTAATCTCGCCTATACCTATAAACATAGATATGCTTTAAATGGAAGCTTTCGTGTGGACCGAAGTAATTTATTTGGATTGGATAAGTCGGCACAAAACAGACCTGTCTGGAGCATTGGCGGCAAATGGATCTTAAGTAGCGAATCTTTTATGGCCGATACAAAATGGCTGGATAATCTTGCCTTGCGGGCGACTTATGGTTTGACCGGTAACTCTCCCGATCCTGGGATTGCGGCCTCGCAGGATATTTTACGCGCCGTCCAAAATGGTTTCCTGCCAAATAGAACCGGGGTTGTTATTGCTACACCATCCAATTCAAAGCTTACTTGGGAGAGTACCCGAAATATAAATTTAGGGGTTGATTTTGCAACATTCAACAATCGTATCAGCGGTACGCTGGATCTTTACAAAAAATCCACTACCGATATGCTTGGTGTATTGCCTACCAATGCCTTCAGCGGCTATTCCAGTATTGTAGGTAATCTGGGAGATATGGTGAATAAAGGAATTGAACTTAATCTGAATACTTTAAACATTTCAAAAGGGAAATTTCGATGGAGCACTGTAGTGAATCTTGCTTACAATAAGAATATGGTAACTAAATTGAATGATGAATCGGCTGTTTTCTCCAGTATGAACCGTATCTGGCAAAACTATGTGGAAGGATTTCCCGCCTTCGCGTTATTTGCTTACAACTTTGCCGGTCTGAACGAACTTGGCGATCCCAGAATTCGTCTTGCGGATGGGACGGTCACAACCGAACGTGATGCTGCCGCCGCGGACGATGTTTCTTTCAAAGGAACCTTTCAGCCTGTGTGGAGTGGTGGTTTGTCGAATATCATTTCCTATAATGGGTTGAGCCTGAGTGCGAATGCAATCTTCAATCTGGGGCATGTGATGCGCAAAGATGTCAATACGGTCTACACATATCGGCTTTATCATTCGGATGCTCTTCGGGCAGGACTTACAAGTGGAAATCTGCACAGTGATTTTGCCAACAGGTGGAAACAGCCGGGTGATGAGCTGCTTACCTCGATCCCTTCTTATGTCTCCAATTCCTCATTGAGTTTTACGAGACGGGATGTAGGGTATTATACTTATGGCGATTTAAATGTGGTAAGTGCTTCTTATATCAAACTTCGGGACATTACTTTAGCCTATAGTCTGCCTTCTTCTCTACTGGAAAGGCTACACACGCAGCAGATTACCCTGCGTATGCAGTTATCCAACCTCATGCTGTGGAAAGCCAATAAAGATGATATAGATCCAGAATTTATAGATGCAGCCTCAGGAATACGCAGCATGCGATTCAATCAGGGAACCGTCTCATTCGGCGTGAATGTAAAATTTTAATTTAAAGTACAGATGACAATGAAAAATAAACATAAAACAGGAATAGCCCTGATGGCTTTTGTTGCTCTTGTATGTTCCTGTAAAAAGGACTTTCTGGAAGTCACCCCTAAGGGTCGCCTTATTGCACAAAAGGTGGCCGATTATGACTTGCTGCTCAACAACCTGGATCTTTCCAATATAAGTACCAGCTCTCAAGTGATTATGAGTGATGAAATAGCTGCGGTACAACCTTATTTTGATGGTTCTGATCAACGGACACAGCGGCTTTTTCGCTGGGAGGATGTGATTTACCAACGCGATCAGGATGCGATAGAAATGGATATGCCGATGAGAAATATTTATACCTATAACAAGATTATAAATGAATTGCCTGCGGCCACGGATGGGACCGAACAGCAGAAACAATCGATAGCCGCTGAAGCAATGGCTGGAAGAGCCTGGACATATTTTTTGCTGGTCAACTATTTTGCTAAACCCTATAGTAGCAGTACGGCAGCAACAGATCCGGGCTATCCGATTATAACTAAGGCAGATGTCACCGAAACGAAATTTACCAGAGCTACCGTCCAGGAAGTCTATGATTTTATTGTCGATGATCTAGTCAAGGCAATTCCCCATTTACCGGCTCGAACGACGCATTCCCTACGGATGTCCCAAGCTGCGGCTGAGGGTCTGTTGGGCAAGGTATATCTCTTTATGGGAAAACCGGACCTGGCCTTACCGCATTTAAATGCTTCGCTGCTTGCTGTGAATAATTCTGCTATTCCCATCGCCCTGTATGATTACAATAAAACTCTGGCTCCTGGCGGTGAGTTTTTACCAATGGGTATTTATGGGCCTAATTATCCAAATACAGCAAACAATCGGGAGATCTTATATAATAAGCAGTCTAGTAATTTCTGGACTTTTATCTATAATGAACTAGTCATCGACAAGCCGACAGTTACATTGTTTGATTCCGCTGATCTCCGGTTAAAATTCTACTCCGCGTCCGCATATTATGGACCAGCTTATCCGACAGGTCTACTTCGGAAAATGGGGCCAACTACTTTTCAGTATGGAGTTGTGCTGCCTGATCTGTATTTGCTCCGGGCAGAAAGTAAGGCGAGGATGGGCGATTTGGCTGGTGCAAGGCTCGATGTGGAAGCGTTGCGCAAGAACAGGATGCCTGAAGCAAATGCCCTTGTCCCGGCATCCATTGCAGGGCAACAATTGGCATTGCTCAAATTTATTCTGTCAGAGCGTGTCCGCGAATTCGCACTCAGCGGCTATCGTTGGTTTGATATGCGCCGTTTATCTGTTGACCCTTTATTCAGTGATACCCATTATACGCATAGGCTCTATAGCGAAACGGGAGAAGTTATGGCTACCTATGATTTAAAACCCGAACGCATGGTACTTCGGTTTCCACAAAAGGTAATGGATCAGAATCCTGGTATGCAGAATAATCCATAGTGAAATAAATGATTTAAAAATTTAGCTAAAATCAAGTGTAATGAAAAAAATTTTAACAGCTACATTAGTTAGCCTGGCAGCGCTATGCGCCAATGGACAGGAAAGTTTTTCCATTAAAGGAAAGCTTACCGGAAACCACGAAGGGAAAAAAGTAATCCTCGAATACCCGAATCCTTCAGGGGTTAAGGATAAAATCAGAGATTCCACACTCGTTAAGAATGGTGTTTTTTCCTTTCAGGGAAAATTAGCCAGAGACCTGACGAGGGCCAATTTGACTATGAGTGTTGTGGGAAAAGAAATCGATCCTCGCGATTGGAGAAGATTTTATGAGATTGATCAACAGGATTTTATGTTGGAAAATAAAGCATTTGTGGTCAAAGGCGAAAATATGAAGACCGCAAGGATAACCGGGACTACGGCACAAGCTGATCTTCAATTGTATAAAGAACAAACGAAAGAGCCAGACGAACAGATGAAATCTTTCTCAGAAAAAATGCAGCAGTTTCATAGAACCAATGATACAGTAGCAATGGCGAAATTGCGTGCTGAGGCACCTGATTTTAATGAGGCCAGAAAAAAGATCCAAAAAGATTTTATCCTGACACATCCGGATTCTTATGTCAGTCTTTATTTACTTCTGTTTAATGGGGGTATCTCTAATCCTGAGTTTGAGTCACTGTTCAATACTCTGACTAATCGTATAAAAAATACCGATATGGGTCGCGAACTCAGTATCCAGCTAAAAGCGTCGAAGAAAGTTACAGTTGGCAAACCAGCTTTGGATTTTGAGATGAATGATACACAGGGGCGTCCTGTCAGGCTATCTTCTTTCAAAGGCAAATATGTGCTGCTAGATTTTTGGGCAAGCTGGTGCGGCCCTTGCCGTGATCTGCATCCTGATATGGTTAAAGCTTACGAGAAGTTTAAAGAGCACAACTTCGAAATTATTGCTGTTTCGCTGGATAGCAAGCGTGAGCCCTGGTTAGAGGCCATTGCGCAAGATGGATTGCCCTGGATACAATTGAGCGATCTGAAAGGAATGCGTAATGCTGCTGCCTTGCAATATGGTGTAACAGGCATTCCACAGAATTTTTTGATTGACCCGCAGGGTAATATCATTGCTATTGAACTGAAGCATCAGGCGCTGGAGGAAAAGTTAACAGAAGTATTGGTATCTAAAAGCAATCCATAATAGATCACATTTAAATAAATACTAAGATATGAGAAAGTTAATCATAACCATATTAATAAGTCTTACGGCATGTTATGCCAGTGCACAAGAAAGTTTTTCAATTCAGGGAAAGTTAGCTGGTAATTATGAAGGCTATAAAGTCTTTTTACGCTATAGTAATCCGAATGGCCTTAAAGAGTTTATCGTAGATTCAACGTATGTCAAAGATGGTAATTTTATATTGAAAGGTACATTGGCCAGTGATATGGTCAGTGCTAAATTGCATATGACAGCTGTCGGAAAAGAACTGGATCCTCTGGACTGGAAAAACTATCATAAACTGGATCAGCAGGAATTTATGCTTCAAAATGCGGATTTCCATGTGACCGGGCCTAATATAAAGCAAGCCCGCATCACCGGTGGTCCTGTCCAGACCGACTATCTGGTTCTATCGGATATTGTGAAGCCGCTTAAAAATAAAGCACTTGCCATTTCAAAACAGATGATGGAAAATGCCGCAGCTGGTAACAGGGAGGCAAACAAAGACCTTGGTCCAAAATATAGTAATGCAGCCAAAGCCGTAGAAGATGCTGAACTGAAGTTCCTTGATGCGAACCCCAATTCTTTTGCCAGTCTTATTGTTGTTAACGATCAAATGGGGGTGGAGAATCCAAAATTTGAAGAACGTTTCAATAAATTGAGTCCGCGTGTCCGTAGCTTGTCATTAGCAAAAACACTTCAAACACAGTTAAATGCACAAAAAACTGTTGCGATTGGAAATCATGCTATTGATTTTGTAATGGACGATGACAGTGGAAAACCAGTTTCGCTGTCTTCCTTTAAAGGCAAGTATGTGCTGCTTGATTTTTGGGCCAGCTGGTGCGGTCCCTGTCGTGCTGAAATGCCGTTCCTAAATGAAATCTATCAAAAGTATAAAGACAAAAATTTTGAAGTTGTGGCAGTTTCAATTGACAGCAAAAAAGAGCATTGGCTAAAAGCAATCAAAGAGGACAAAATGTCCTGGGTGCAGTTAAGCGATCTAAAAGGATATAAAAATGATGCCGCCCTAAAATATGGCGTCAGCGCGATACCACGTAATTTCCTGATCAATCCGGAAGGTATTGTTATCGCACAGGATCTACGCGGAGAGGATATTGAAAAGGAATTGAGCAAAATAATAAAATAATACTCGAATGATAAGGAAATCCAATATTTACTATAAAGCTTTACTTTTATGTGCTTTTGTATTCTTATTCGCTGATTCCATGTGGGCGCAATCCCGTTATCAATGGAAAACTGCCTCTTCTGGAGGTTATGACTACAGGTATGTTAGTAACGACCCTACCCAATCACGTTTTTATACATTAAAAAACGGATTAACGGTTATTCTGAGTAAAAATACGAAGCAACCACGTATTCAGACCTATATCGCAACAAAAGCAGGAAGTAAAACCGATCCCAAAGAGCACACCGGACTGGCACATTATCTCGAGCATATGCTTTTCAAAGGTACGGACAAGTATGGCAGTCTGGATTGGAATAAAGAAAAGCCTCTGCTGGATCAGATCTATGCACTCTATGAAAAGTATAATCATAGTACGGATTCGGTAGAGCGAAATGCGATCTATAAGCAGATAGATCTGGTTTCCGGGGAAGCGTCCAAATTTGCCCTGCCTAATGAATACGATAAACTCATGAGCAATATGGGGGCAAAAGGTAGTAATGCTTTTACTTCTTTTGAGCAGACAGTGTACATTGAAGATATTCCTAATAATGTCATTGATAAATACCTGAGCGTACAGGCTGAGCGTTTTCGAAATCCAGTCTTGCGGCTGTTCCATACGGAACTCGAATCTGTCTATGAAGAGAAGAATATCAGCCTGGATAAAGATGATAGAAAAGTAAGCGAGGCTATGTTTGAAGCCATTTTTCCGAATAACAATTATGGAAAACAAACTGTTTTGGGATCGGTAGAACATCTTAAAAATCCATCATTAAAAGCGATTCAGCATTATTATGAGACGTATTATGTACCCAATAATATGGCGATTATTATGTCCGGTGATTTTGATCCCAATGAAGTGATCAGGCGAGTTGATGACGCTTTTGGTTACATGATTTCCAAGCCTGTTCCTGAATATATTTTCGAAAAAGAACAACCTATAACTCATCCAGTTTCCATAACGATTACCGGGCCATCCGCTGAGTACCTGACGATGGGATTTCGTTTTCCGGGTGCCGCAAGTGCGGATGCAGAAATGCTCAGTCTTGTTGCTAGCATGCTGTCAAACGGAGCAGCTGGCTTGATAGATATCAATCTGGTGAAATCACAGAAACTATTAGGTGCTGATGCATATCCTCAAATTCTAAAAGATTATTCAATACTTACACTACAAGGTAATCCAATAGAAGGACAGACATTGGATGATGTGAAAAAACTGTTATTGGCTGAAATCCATAAATTACAGAATGGCGATTTTTCCGAAGATTTGATTATTTCAATTGTCAACAATGAGAAAAAATCCGAGCTGAGGAAACGGGCAAGTAGTCTTGGTGTAGTTTATGATTTATTGTCCAGTTTTACTTCAGAACTCGATTGGGCAAACGAAGTAGGTTACACAGAGCGATTGTCGAAAATAACGAAGAAGGATATTATGCAATTTGCTAATAAGTATCTTTCTGATCGCAATTATATTGCTGTTTATAAACGGCAGGGTATCGATACAGACGTGGTAAAAGTAATTAAGCCTGCAATAACGCCAATTACTGTAAACCAATTTGCAGAATCAGGTTTTTTAAAGCAGATCAATGCGATGCCTGAGCAGCCTATACAACCCCGTTGGATTGATTTTAACCAAGATATCTCAAAATTCAAATTGCGGGATCTTGATGTTCTGGCTGTGACTAATCAGGAGAATGAACTTTTTAATCTGAGCTATCAGTTCGATGTTGGTCAATGGGACAATAAGCTGTTGGATCTTGCTATCGGTTATCTTGAGTTTTTAGGAACAAAGACCCGCAGCAGCGAAAAATTCAGCCGTGAATTTTATAAGCTTGCTTCAGACTTTAGTGTTTCCGCTGGTGATGAAGAGAGTATGATTAGTATTTCCGGATTGAACAGTAACTTTAACGAATCTGTTGATTTATTACGTGACTTGCTCCATCATTGTGTAGCCGATGAAGCTGCTTTTAACTCTTACATTGACCGCCTAAAAAAAATGCGGGAAAATGCAAAAGAAAATAAGGGTGCTATTATGGAAGGATTAAAGGCTTATGCACAATATGGAGAAAAGAATCCCTTTAATTTCACCTTAACAGATGCGGAACTCGATGCGCTAAAAGCAGAAGACCTGGTAGCGGTATTACATAATCTGGTAAATGTCAAACCGCGTATTTTATATTATGGTCCTCAACCTGTTAACGAACTGATGAAGAATCTGAAACCGTTAAAAAATAACAATAGCGCATATTACAAAATGGATAAGGGAGAAAAATTCAAAGAAAAGCCAACAGTTGCGAATATGGTGTTGTTTGCGCATTATCCAATGAAACAGACAGAGGTGTTTTGGATCCGAAACACTGGAATATTTGACCGCCATCTGATGCCAGAAGTAGCCTTTTTTAACGGATACTTTGGCGGAGGGATTGGAAGTATTGTTTTTCAGACCCTTCGCGAATCCAAAGCTTTGGCTTATTCAACGTATGCTTATTATGGACAGCCTCAAAAGAAGGAAAATTATGAAATGATGAGTGCCTATATCGGGACACAGTCCGATAAGTTTAAAGATGCGGTGAATGGAATGAATACGCTCCTAAATGAGTTGCCTGAATCTAAGGTAGGGGTAGCATCTGTTCGTGAAAATCTGCTGAAATCACTGGCAAGTGAGCGTATCACAGGTGCCAGCATTCTTTCAAGCTACTTGCAGGCACAGCGTCGCGGTCTTTCTGAAGACCCGAGAAGAGCCATTTTTGAAAAAATATCAACACTTACTTACAATGATCTTAAAGTTTTTCATGCAGATAAAATCAGCCATAAACCTTATGTCTATTGTATTGTAGGAGATGAGAACGGCTTAAAAGAAAGTGATATTTCAAGTGTAGGTAATATCAAAAAAGTCAGCCTCAGTGAAATATTTGGATACTAATATCTTCTCCTCAAAATTCAGGTAAATTATTTATAATGTTTCTCAGGGCCTCGTTATTTTACGAAGGCCCTTTTTCAGGTATCAATTTTGCCTGTCTTATAAAAATTAATTAAAACCCTTTGAAATATAGTGACCCTATTTAAGTTAGCAAACAGACCGATTTGATATAGTTAGTTTTAGCTTATTTATCTGCTTTTTTCTGATCTATGTTTTTTTCGTGCAGATATTCCCTTAGCCAGGAAATAACTGTTCTACTATGGTTAATTTTAAATTTCTCTTTGGCTTCATGAAGCCATAACTCACCCTTCACTATGGCACTCACCACATTTTCCTTTGTCTGTTTTGGATATCGATGCCTGTTTTTCTTTTCCATAATTCTCAATTTAAATTCGATAAGCATACTACAAGACTTTTATCTTCATTATGGTCATTGGACATCCCCTAAAAACTTATTTCCATATTCTTTATTACAAGAAATTAATTGGATAGGACCAAACAATCTGCTTCTGCAGAGCAAGTCAAGTTCCTTTCCATCGGTCGAAATCCAGATGTATTATACCATTAACTAATCATTATACAGTTGGCAGTGTCTTTGGGAGTAGAAGAGTTGGTAAAAAAGTGAAAATTTTCAAGAAGGCCTATTTGTGTGGGATCGTAAAAAAAACATTAATTTTAATGTCTTCTCTGAAAACCGTGATAGATTATGTGGCAATAGTGGTCGTGATACTAAATGAAGATCAATTCAGAAATTAAAGAGTCAGTGCAGCAACAGGAAAGAAGCGTGAGATAAGACAATCTGAATCTGCAGGAATAACTGCAGACAAAATAACCGTTCATTCTGACAGTTCTATTGAAGCCGAAGGTAATGCTAAAGCAGATCTATCCAGACCTGAAAAATCAGATAGAAATACTGATAAGAATAAAACTACTAGCTTATAGAGCAATATCCGGAAAGAATCTGATGCTACAAAAGAGGTCGAGAGCGAGGCTGTTTTCAGAACTTTTTAAACCAAGTCTTGACAGGGCCATAAATGCCAGTGTTTTCAATTATAGTTCCTCCAACAGCAAAACTTCCTTGATCCTGGATGACCAAGGGCTGTTTTTTGACAGGGATTTGGCCAAAGGAAGGAATCACATTTACAACCGAACAGGAGAATGCAATAAGGTATATAGTCAGTTTTATTTTATTCTTCATATCATTACTTTGAGATTTGATTGTATTCTTCATCTGTAACGGGTTTTAACCAAACAGCACCACCGATGTTGGTATTTGTACCTATTGCAATATGTGTCATGGCATCCGTGGGGGTAGCTCCATGCCAGTGTTCTATATTTGCCGGACATTTTACGACACCTCCTTTTTCAATAATTTCTATCGGTTTTCCTTTTTCCTGATAAAGCCCTTTCCCGGCTGTTACCAACAAGATTTGACCTCCTTTATGATAGTGCCAGTTTGTCCTTCCCCCAGGTTCAAATGTCACAGAACCTATATTGACATGATGGGTTGAATCCGTTTCAACTAAATAATTGAGCCAGACTGTTCCAACGAAATTATTGTTGGTTATTTTTTTTCCTTTTGGAAATACTGTATTTACATCTGTTTCATGATCAGATTTTTGGCCGTCAATATCATTACAGGAAATTACTCCCATTGTGAGAAATAGAATGGATAGCTGACTAATATTCTTTTTCAAATTGAGTTTTGCGATCATAATTATTTAATTTTTACTGTTTAGAACATCATTCAGAATTTTTTTTGCGGCGGTAGCTTCGCTTTTTCCAACGGTTGATCCTATGATAACTGTAAACTGGTTGAGCTGATTTGAGGTAAGACCAACATTCAGACAAATGTTTAAATGGGACTTTAGCATCGGTTCCACACCACCCAGGCTGGCCAATACTGAGATGGTAACCAGTTCTCTTTCTGCGTAAGTAAGGACATCCCGCTCAAAAATATCCGCAAATAGATGTTCTTTTAAAAATATTTCAATAGTCGGGGCAAAAGCAGCATAACCAGTCTTTGGATCTTTTTCGGGCACGCCAGTAAGTTGTTCCAAAATAGCTTTACCACGTTCATATTTTGACTGGTCATTTTGAATAGGAGATGCATCAGCACCAGTTGGGTCATTGATACCTTTTGCCTTACGTTCTTCAAGCACGGCCATCAGGGTCTGCAATCCACGTATACTACGAGGAAAACCAGCATAGGCATATAAGTGTATGATGCTTTCCTTGATTTGATTACTTGTCAATCCGGCATCAAGCCCTTTGTTGAGTGCATCTTTTAGTTTTGTCAGGTCACCTTTAGCGGTAGTAGCCGATATAATTACAAGACTACTTTCTTTATTACTTAACGAATCCCTAGTAGGAGCCTGGCTTGCGTGTAAACTGTGGGAGTGGCAAAATAAGATCAGTATAAATGCTATAATAAATTGTTGTTTCTTCATCATTATTTTATGTTGGTAACCGTTTCTATTTCATCTTTTTTTGCAGGAGGATCAGTGTTAGCCTTTTTTATGGAGATATCACGGAATGAAATGCTTATTAGTTTCCTGGAGTAAGAAGTTTAGAGAATGACAGTGAACCGAGTTTCCAAGTGCCGTTTTGTTTGACGTAGACTTCTGTCACCATAAAGGGATTGGTTACCTCGTTGCCACCAACGACAGCTAGCAGGTCGATCCTATTGAGTAGGATGGCCGTGTTGTCTATGATATTGACGGATACTTCATGGATATCCGCCTTTTTATACCAGATACCGCCACTTTTGATGACGTCCAGTTCCCTTTGTTTTCCCCAGGAGCCGCCCATGTGTACGAACATGGATTTTTCATGAAAAAGACTGTCCAATGGGCCGACATTTTTGTCGGCCATCCATTGCCACTTATCTTTTGAAAGTTTTATGATTTCCGTGTCATTTGCCGATTGCGCAACTGAGATCTGAATTCCGGATAGGACCAAGAATAGTCCGAGCAATAATTTTTTCATAATAAAAGTATATTGAATTTTTATTGAAGATTCTGGTGATAAAACTCAACCAATTTATTTACAGCTTTTGAGACGTATTCCTTTTTCCAGTAAGTTTCGATGTGTGTAGCTCCATCGAGCAAAAAGAGCTCTTTGTTTTTTGCATTTTTTGCCTTTGGAAAAGCTTCATCGGTCATATATTTGGTATCCGCTTTGCTTCCAGCCATCATCAACAAGGGCTGATCGATCAGTTCGATACCATCGGTCGCATCCCATGTCATCAGATCCATCAGGCTGCTGGTGGTATATAGAAACGTTGAATTCGGATGGGCGTGTGTCCGATAATAATATTCAAATCCTTGCCGATAAAGATCTGTCGGGGTTTTGGCTATCTCTTCATCGGTTATGCTGGCTACACCAGAATACTTGATTTCACCGCCTGCAGCTTCCTGCGCCCGTGCGTCTGATGCCTGTTTCAATCGTTGCTCAATAGTATTCAGCTGTGAATTTTGAAAGCCGTTTCGTCTTACTTCACCGGAATTGAACATACTTAATGTAGCGACAGCTTTTAGTCGTTTATCAGATTGTGCTGCTTTGAGGGTATATCCACCACCTCCACAGATCCCAAGTGCACCGACACGGGTAGGATCGACACCTGCATAGCCGGCAATATAGTCAGCCATGCCATGGATATCCTCTGTTCTATATTGGGGTTTGTCGGTATGACGGGGTTCGCCACCGCTGGCTCCCTGATAGGAGGCATCTGCGGCAATCGTAATGTAGCCCGCTTCTGCCAGGCGCTGTGCATAGAGACCGGCAGTCTGTTCTTTGATCCCGCCATTGGGATGTGCTACGATTACGGCTGGATATTTTTTTGAAGGGTCATAGTTAGCCGGAGTATATATGTTTGCTGCAATATCAATTCCGTTTAATTTATAGCTAACCGGATGAATATTCACTTTCCCCTTTAGATTTTCTTTTATAGCATCACCGTATACAAGCCCAAATTGATTTTTTGATTTTTCCTGTGCTTCGGCAATGATTCCCGTAGCCATAAACATGGCTACGATAATATACTTGATCTGTTTCATTTATTGTGATTTTATGTTTCCTACTTGTTATTATTTTGTAAAACCAAGTTTTGCGAGCCATTCGGCAACTTGCGCTATAACTTGTTTTTCTTTTTCACCTGATATCGAAAAGAGGATTCCGTCTCGTTCTATACCGGCTTTAGTTGCAAATCCTTCCAATATTTTGCTCTTGGAACAAAGTTGTTTTATGCTGTCAAAGCTGCTCCCAATGCCATATCCGGCATTTGTATTAAAAGGAATCACCGTCTTTCCTGCCAGATTATACTGTTTTAAGAAGCTTTTCATTGGCGGTGGGAGCTGCATCCCCCAGGTTGGAAAACCCACAAAGACGATGTCGTATTTTTCAATGCTGTCTATTTTCGTTTTCAGTGGGGGTAGATAACCTGTTCTATTTTCTTCTGCAACCTGGTCGACCGTGGTTTGATAGTGTGCAGGATAGGGCTTTTCGAGTTCAAGACCAATTAGGTCACCACCTACCCGCTGATGGATGATTTCCGCTACAGCCTGGGTGTTTTTTGTTCGCGATAGGTAAACGATCAAAACTTTCTGACCCTTTAAGGAGTCAGTACCTCTAATTGGAGAACCTTTGTGTCCCAATGTAGCTTCCTCTGCTCCTGAACAGGAAGTTGCAGCGAACAGCAGGCAGAGTAGCAGACAATATAAAGATCTGGTTTTCATTTGTATCGTTTTGATTTATACAAAGTTCCCCATAGTTCCATACTTTATTGGTATACAGATTACGGATATTACTACCAATGTTACTTATCCAGCTTTTTTTGTTTCAACCAACTCGATAGTTCATCGGCAATTTGAAGGTTGTTAAGATCAGAGAAAGGAAAATGTGTGTTGCCCATGATTCCTTTTTCAGGTAGATGAACTATGGTTACATCTCCGCCATGTTTATTTATAGCAGCTGCCCATAACCTGGCCATCTCAAGACCAGAGCGCCAGTGATCCTTATTCCACATAGTAGTCGGATTTTTGGCAATGTTATCACCGTAGTAGACTACAATTGGTATGCGTGTCAGCTTTTTGAAATCTTCAACGGGGATAGCAATACCTTTAAGCTCGCCAAAAAGCCCTGAGGATCTGATGGGTTGAGGAAGTTCTCCCTCAGGGAATACAAAACCGCTATATGGTTCATAGGCCACAATACCTTTGACTTTATTATTTTTAATTGCTGTCATCCATCCCGGTCCTCCGCCCTGAGAATGAGTGACCAAGATACCGCCTCCGATTTTGTTAAATAAACTGGAAACAGCTTCGGTTACGACGTTTGTATCAAAAGCTCCGGTGTTAGGAGTCATCTGTCTATAAAACTGTTCCAGTGAGGCTGCATCTTTAGGAAATTGGACATTGGGGAAATAATCCGGATAATTTCCTAAACGGAACTGTGTGAACCAGAACTGTTCGTCAGCAACAGGTTTGATGGTTGTTTCCACCATGCTTTTTCCTGCTTCACCACGTCGGGGCTGATCAAGAAGATACACCGAAAAATTACGACGCAGAAAAATGTTCTGAAAACCCTCCCGGCCATCAGGAGTCGTTTCCCATGTTTTTTTTGACTGGCCGGCACCGTGAAGGAAAACCAACGGATATTTTTTTGCCTTCACTGGAATCTGGAAGAAGGCATAGGCATGATCCCCGTGGTAGGTCTGACCTTCCGGCTTCAACGCATTGTTGACATTAAAAGTACCGGATTCTGTCCTGCTTACACCACCGATAGCAAAACTTCCCTGATTTGCAATCTGCAACGGCTTTTCTTTTTTTTGAGCATGCAGCGAGGATACTGCCGTTAAAAGGCATACGATGGCAAGAATGTATTTTGAAAAATTCTTTCTCATTTCAGTTCGTTTATTTTCCAACTCTGTTCTGTAAATCTGCAGGATAACGGGCTCCCTGAATCGTTATTCGGGAAGCAGCATCTTCTATTTGTC
This sequence comes from Sphingobacterium sp. UBA5789, assembly GCF_002418355.1. Classification (NCBI taxonomy): domain Bacteria; kingdom Pseudomonadati; phylum Bacteroidota; class Sphingobacteriia; order Sphingobacteriales; family Sphingobacteriaceae; genus Sphingobacterium; species Sphingobacterium sp. UBA5789. Next base: position 100,828 of record NZ_DIDX01000004.1, read on the forward strand.
GAATATCTTCTTGTGATAATTTCAAGTCCACAGCACCGATGTTCTCTTGCAGGCGATGTATTTTTGTCGTTCCCGGAATAGGTGCTATCCAGGGTTTCTGAGCAAGTAACCAAGCCAAGGCAACCTGCGCAGGAGTGGCATCTTTTTCACTTGCTATCGTTTTCAGGAGATCTACAAGAGCCTGATTCGCTTTCCGGTTTTCTTCGGAAAAGCGTGGTACGATATTCCGGAAATCTGTCGGGTCAAATTTTGTCGTCTCGTTGATTGCTCCCGTTAAAAATCCTTTACCGAGCGGGCTAAACGGAACAAATCCAATTCCCAGTGTTTCAAGAAGCGGTAAGATGTCTTTTTCCGGCTCACGGTAAAAAAGGGAGTATTCACTCTGTAATGCCGCAAGGGAAAGCTCGGCATGCGCACGACTTATCGTTTCAGTTCCCGCCTCTGAGAGTCCCCAATGTTTTACTTTTCCTTCCTTGATAAGATCTTTAACTGTACCGGCAACCTCCTCAATAGCAATTTTTGGATCGGTACGGTGCTGATAAAGTAAATCAATCCGATCCGTACGAAGCCGTTTTAATGATCCTTCAACTGCGATCCTGATCCTTGCCGGACTGCTGTCAAGACCTTTTTTTGAATCGCCATCTTCGAAACCAAACTTAGTCGCGATCACCACATCATCTCTGAATGGCTCCAACGCTTCGCCCAGCAGGGTTTCATTTGTAAAAGGGCCATAACATTCAGCCGTGTCAAAAAATGTAATTCCCGATTCAAAGGCTGAACGGACCAATTGAATGGCCTCTTTTTGGTCCGTAGCAGGGCCATAGCCAAAACTCAAACCCATGCAGCCCAATCCAAGTGCGGACACTTCCAGTCCACTATTTCCTAATGTTCTTTTTTCCATTTTAGTGTCAATTTAACGTTTTAGATATGAAGTTTCCTTTCACTCAGTGATTTGACCATTACCGGATCCCGGTGATCAAAAAAGAGACTTTCTCCAGTGTCCAGGGATTTTATGGCATCCATTTCATTCTCAGTTAGTTCAAAATCGAATAGCTGGAAATTTTCGACTATTCTTTCTTTACGGACCGATTTGGGAATAGCGATGATGTCCCGCTGTGCAAGCCATCTGAGAATTACCTGTGCAACAGTTTTATTGTAATTTTTTCCTATTGACCTAAGGACCTTATTATGGAAAATATTATTTTTCCCCTCCGCAAAAGGACCCCAGGATTGAGTCTGGATATTATTTTCTTCCAGGAATGATTGGTTTTGAATTTGCTGATGAAAAGGATGGGTTTCTATCTGGTTGACAGCCGGCGTGAAACCACTGTTTACAACGAGGTCCATCACCCTGTCCGGCTGAAAATTCGCAACTCCGATAGCCCTGATTTTTCCTTCTTCATAAAGTTCCTGCATGGCTTTCCACGATCCAAAGATATCACCATAAGGTTGATGGATCAGGTATAGATCGAGATAGTTCAATTGCAATCTTTCCAATGAGCGGTGAAATGCAGCTTTGGTTTTGTCGTATCCGGTATCCTGAACCCAAAGTTTGGTCGTGATAAATAATTCCTCACGTTGGATAGCGCAATTTTTTATTGCATTGCCTACCGCTTCTTCATTCTGGTAAGAAGCCGCAGTATCTATTAAACGATATCCGGTTTCTATAGCGTCAATGACAGCACGCTCACATTCCAAGGCATCGTTTATCTGAAAAACACCAAACCCGAGGATAGGCATTTGAATTCCGTTATTTAGTTTTACGTTATACATCATGAAAATCGTTTATGTAGTATACAATCTGATGATAACAAAGTTCGGTGTAGTAATCCAAGCTTTTGGTAGACAGATTACGGATAGTTCTACCAATATTACTGATTCTATAAATTATTGTATTCCAGTTTTGTAAATTTGTTTCATAGCATTCAGAGAAATGGAAGAGATTATCAATTTTAAGAGTATTCGAGAATACAATAATTTCAATAATAATGAAACATTGCATCCTTTGGTCAGTGTTGTCGATTTGAGCAAAGCTGATCCTCGTAAATTATCAAAGCTCAGATATGAATTCTATACCGTGTTTTTTAAAGAAATAAAATGCGGAGATCTCCGGTATGGCCTTAAGAACTATGACTATGAAGAGGGGACATTGATATTTTTGGCTCCGGGACAGGTCATCGGAGAGAATGGCACCGAATTCTACCAACCCCAGGGAACGGCTTTAGTATTTCATCCGGAGTTGCTTTATGGCACATCTTTAGCCAGGGAGATTACTAACTACACTTTCTTTTCCTATTCGGCCAGTGAGGCACTCCACCTTTCCGAGCAGGAACGGAAGGTTATTATGGACTGTTTAAACAAGATAAAGCATGAATTGGTACATAGTATCGATAAGCACACCAAAAAGCTTATTGTCTCCAATATCGAGCTTTTTCTGGATTATTGTCAACGGTTTTATGATAGACAATTTATAACACGCGAAAATGTCAATAAGGGAATTATAGAAAAATTTGAAGAGATTTTGAATGCTTATTTTCAGTCAGACGAACCACAGCAAAACGGTCTGCCTACTGTAGCCTACTTTGCTGAGCAATTGTTTCTTTCTGCCAACTATTTTGGTGACCTTATTAAGAAAGAAACCGGGAATACCGCCCAGGAATATATTCAGAATAAGTTAATTGAGATTGCTAAGGAAAAAATATTTGATTCGAACAAGACCATTAATGAAATTGCTTTTGAACTTGGGTTTAAATATCCACAGCATTTTAGTCGGTTATTTAAAAATCGTGTCGGTTATACCCCTAATGAGTACCGGAACGTCAATTTAAATTAAAATAAAAAACATCAGTAAAATATCCCACAATTGAATTGCCCTTTTTTACTAAAGGCTAGGGGGGAAAATCCCTAAGGAGAAATCGAACTCCCGAAAAAGGAGGGCAGAGATGCCGTAAACCTTGTTTTTTGCTTAATTGGTGCCCTAAGACTTAATAATTTTATTAAAATTTTGAACTCTAACTGAACCTACTTTAATAGCTTGGTTCATAGTTTTTTATGTATATAAAAAAAGGAGACACTTTCTATGAAGTGTCTCCTTAAGTGGAGCCGGAGAGATTCGAACTCTCGTCCAGTCATGGTACTGTATACGCTTTCTACATGCTTAGCTTCTCTTTGGTTGTCGGAAGAAGGAAGGTGAGTCGCTTACCTGTACCGTTCTTCGTATTTGCTGTTTCTCACAGATGCTTAGCAACATCACATCTGCCAGTTCTAAAGTTCGATGCCCCTAATGTCAGACCAAAGAACAGAGTCTGACGGGACAAATAGCTATGTTAAGTCTAACTTAAGCAGCTAAGGCGTAGTTTTCTTCGCCAGTTGTAATTCTGAAAGTTCAGATTAAAGTGCTAGACTAACAATGCACTGCATGCTTACATAACCGTCTCCATCCTGTCAATTCCGGTCGACCCCTGATTATTGTAAGAATACAAATTTACGAATAAAAATTTATATATTGTAAGGATAAACGCTTGTGGGACTCAAACAAATTCATTGTCAGATTGTTTACGTTTTAATAAAATTATCATATACATAAAAAATTAAAAAAATATAAAATGGCAAAGTCAAAACCAACAAAAGAAAAAAAGGACAAAAAGTCTAAAGATGGCGCTCCTGTAGCAAAAGAAAAAAAGACAGATAAGAAAAAACTAGATGCTAAAAAGGAGAAACCTAAAAAAGCAAAAGTTAAGAAAGTTAAAAAGGCGAGCAAAGGCAAAAAAGATTCGAAACTAGAGAAAGCCTATAAAAAATTAAGTAAAGAAGTTAAAACACTTGTTGGGAAACTTAAAACAAATGTAGAATCAGTTGTTGATAAAGTTATACCTGAAAAAACAGAAGAAAAGAAGTCTGCTCAAACTAAAGCAGTAAAAGCAAAAGCAGCTCCTGCAAAGACTACTGCAG